>NZ_JBEZYA010000005.1:0-429585 GCF_040638295.1 Actinoplanes sp. NPDC026619 | reverse complement strand
GTAAGGCTCCCAGCCAGACGACTGGGTTGATAGGCCGGAGATGTAAGCCAGGTAACTGGTTCAGTCGACCGGTACTAATAGGCCGAGGGCTTAACCACCCTAAACATTGTGCTCGACGCGTCCACTGTGTGATTCACAGCAAACGAACAACCACCCCCAGAAATTATGGGGTTGCTGGTTAGTTCCGCTGATGGTTGTTTCGGTGGTCATAGCGGAGGGGAAACGCCCGGTCTCATTCCGAACCCGGAAGCTAAGCCCTCCAGCGCCGATGGTACTGCACTCGGGAGGGTGTGGGAGAGTAGGACGCCGCCGGACTCAACGTGACAGAAAGGCCCACCCGCGAGGGTGGGCCTTTCTGCATTTCCGAAGCATTCAGGCCGGCAGCAGAATGCGAATGGTGGTGCCGCCACCGGGGGTGTCGCCGATGCTGATCGCGCCGTTGTGCCGGTCGATGATGCGGTGACAGGTGGACAGCCCGATGCCGTGGCCCTTGCGGGAGGCCGGGTCGACCTGGGCGAACATCTCGAACACCCGCTCCCGCTGGTCGGGTGGGATGCCGATGCCGTTGTCGGCGACCAGGATCGTCCAGCCGAAGTCGTTGTTCTCGGCGGAGAGCGCGATCCGGCAGGCGCGGTCAGGCGAACGGTATTTCATCGCGTTGTCGATCAGGTTCTGCAGGAGCTGGCGGATGAGGGTGCGGTCGCCCTGCACGGTCGGCAGCTCGCCGTTCACCGTCACCTCGGCGCCGCTCGACTCGGCGATCGTGGTCAGGTCGGCCCGGACGGCGTCGAACACCTCGCCCAGTGCCACCGGTTCCGGTGAGAACGGGGCGTGACCAGCCCGGGCGTACGTCAGCAGCGCCTGAACCAGCTCCTGCATGCGCTCGACCGCACGGATCGCCCCGTCCAGCCACTTGGTGGCCCGCGGGTCGAGGTCCTCGGCGTACCCGCTGGTCATCATCTCGAGATAGCCGTGCGCCGCGGCCATCGGCCGCACCAGGTCGTGGCTGACCGCGCCGGCGAATTGTTCGAGTTCGTCGTTCGACCGGCTCAGTTCGGTGACCGCGGCCGCCAGTTGCTCGCCGCGGTCGATCAGCTCCCGGTGCGCGGCTTCGAGGGCGCGCCGCTGGGCCCGGTCGGCGGTGACGTTGTTCATGGCCACGACGGCGCCGAGTGGCGTGCCGTCGTCGTCGGCGAGCCGGCGGGCCGTGCAGATGAGATCGACGTCGGCGGCGTCCAGCCGTTTGATCATCATCTCGGCCTCGTGGACCTCGCCCTCGCGCAGTGCCCGGATCAGCGGAATCTCCTCGGGCACGAGCCGGTGGGTGCCGGTCGCGTCGAACAGGCCGTAGTAGTCGGAGAGGTCCTCCGGCGGCAGTCCCTCGCCGGCGTGAACCCCATGCCATTCGCGGGCGGCCCGGTTGAAGACGGTCAACTCGCCGGCCGGATCGCAGGCGGCGATGCCGACGTCGATGGTCTCCAGGACGGTCTCGATGAACCTCTTGGCCCGTTCCCGGTCCCGGGCGAGCGCCGCGTTGAGCCGGGACTGGCGGCGGCGTTCGAACAGGGCCACCACGATGTCGGCCAGGTCGAGCAGCCGGCTGATCTGTTCCGGGCGCAGCGTCTTGACCTGTTCGTCGAAGACGCAGAGCGTGCCCAGGGCGTACCCGTCGGGCGTGATGAGCGGGGCGGAGGCGTAGAACCGTACGTCAGCCAGTTGGCCGTTGACCCAGAGGTTGTCGGAGTAGAGCGGGTTCCGGGTGGCGTCGGGCACGTGCACGAACTGGCCGGCGCGGAACTCGATGTCGCACATCGACTCGCTGCGCGGGGTGTCGCCGCCCTCGAAGCCGACCGTGGTCAGCTGGCACTGGCGTTTGTCGTCGAGCAGGTTGAGCGTGGCCTTGGGCACCTCGGCGACCATGGCGGCGACCCGGACGACCGCCTCGAGCTCGTCGTCGGCGGGGGCATCGAGCAGCTCGTACTCGTGCAGGGCCGCGAGCCGGGCGCCCTCGTTCCGGTTACGCTGGAGAACACTGGTAGGCATGGTCAGCTCTCAGCCGAAGTTGGCCATCACGGTCAGGATCGCCGGCCCCAGCACCACCACGAAGATCACCGGGAACAGGCAGAAGAGCACGGGGAACAGCAGTTTGATGGCGACCTTCTGGGCACTCTCCTCGGCCCGCTGGCGGCGGCGCAGGCGCTGGTCGGCGGCGTGTTCGCGGAGGATGCCGGCCACCGAGATGCCCATCTCGCCGGCCTGCACCAGCGCCGTGATCATGCGTTTCAGATCGAGCGAAGTGGTGCGGGCGGAGAGCGCCCGCAGCGCGTCGGTGCGGGAGACGCCGAGCTGCATCTCCTGCAGCAGGCGACGCACCTCGTCCGGCATCGGCCCCTGTTGCATCTGCGCGACCTGGGCCAGCGCCGCGTCCAGGCCGAGGCCGGCCTCGACGCCGATGACCAGGGCGTCGAGCACGTCGGGCAGGGAACGGGCGAGCGCCTGCTGCCTCTTCTGGCCGAGGTTGCGCACCAGCAGCTCGGGCAGCACCAGGCCGATGACGATGCCGGCCAGGCCGGAGAGGGCGGCGTGCTTCGGGTAGATCACGTAGCCGACCACGGCGAAGAAGATCACTCCGAACATCCGGGCCTGGACCACCCGGTCCACCGGCCACGCGGGCGGGTTGCCGGCGTAGTCGAGCTGCCGGGCCAGCCGCAGCTTCATTGCGGGCGGGGTGATCAGGTCGCCGGTGTGCTGGAAGAACCAGAGCAGGCCCGGCCGGACCCGGTTGTACAGGGTGGGCTTGGGCGGGCGGGTGTCAGTGATCCGGTTCTCGCCGAACTCGGACAGGATCTTCAGCATGCGCTCGCGCTGGGTGGGCGGGATGCCCACCGCGGTGGCGGCGAGGGAGACGGCCAGGGCGGCGCAGACGGCGGCGATGGCCAGGAGCAGGGGCGCGGACATCGGGCTACACGTCGATCTTCACGGCGGCGCGCAGCCAGACGAAGCCGATCGTCATCAGCAGGGCGGCGCCGGCCAGCATCACCATGCCGAGCGGCTCGGTGTAGAGCGGGCGGATGTAGCCGGGCCGGGAGACGGTCAGCGCGATGCCGGTGAAGAACGGCAGGGCCATCAGCACGTACGCCGACATCCGCCCCTCGGCCGACAGGGTCTGCACCTGGCGGCGCAGGTAGGCGCGGTCGCGCATGGTGTCGGCGGTGGTCTGCATGACGTCGGCCAGGCTGCCGCCGACCTCCCGTTGCAGGCGCAGCGCCATCACCAGCCAGTTCATCTCGCCGGACTGGGTGCGCTCGCCGACCCGTTGCAGGGCGTCCTCGAACTCGCCGGAGATCCGGGACTCGGACAGCGCCCGGCTCAACTCCTCGGCGACCGGGCCCTCGTCGTCGCGGACGGCGGCCTCGACCGACTGCTGCAGGGTGAAGCCGGAGCGCAGCGAGCTGAGGACCAGTTGCAGCATGTTGGGCAGTTCGTCGGCGAACCGCTTGCGGCGCCGCCGGATCCGGGAACGCAGGACGATCGGCGGCAGGTGGAAGCCGAGGACGAAGCCGACCAGGACCGCGAACCAGGCCGGCAGCACCAGCACGAACAGCAGGAACGTGCCGATCGAGGAGAGGAACCGCAGCGACAGCCACTCGTGCGGTTTGGGCGCCCCGGTGAGCTGGTCGAGCAGGGGCTCGCTGCGGGCCGCGAACCGGGCCAGCGCGGGTGACTCCTCGACGAACAGGCCGAGGGCGGCCAGGATCTGGCGGCCGATCGGATCGGTGGAGTTGCGTTCGACGTGCGTGAAGACCTTGAGCGAGGCGATCCGCCGCTGTTCCGGGGTGCGCCCGAAGATCACGTCCAGGATGACGTAGACGATCAGGAAGGTGGCCGCGGCGCCGCTGACGGCCGCGGCCCAGCCCCAGCCGCTCATATCCGGCCGCCGAGGAACATGTTGGGCGGCAGGGTCACCCCGTACATGGCCAGGGTGTCGACGAAGCGCGGCCGGACGCCGGTGGGCTTCAGCGAGGCCATGTGCATCGGGGTGTCGGCGTTGACCTCGAACACGAACAGGTCCTGCATGGTGATGACGTCACCCTCCATGCCGACCACCTCGGTGATGTGGGTGACCTTGCGGCTGCCGTCCTTGAACCGCTGGACCTGGATGATCAGTTCGACGGCCGCGGCGATCTGGTCGCGGATGGCCCGGCTCGGCAGGTCCATGCCGGCCATCAGCACCATGGTCTCCAGGCGGGACAGCGCGTCGCGGGGCGTGTTGGCGTGCAGGGTGGTCAGCGACCCGTCGTGGCCGGTGTTCATGGCCTGCAGCATGTCGAGGGCGGCGGCGTCGCGGACCTCACCGACGACGATCCGGTCGGGGCGCATCCGCAGCGCGTTGCGCACCAGGTCCCGGCTGGTCACGGTGCCGCGTCCCTCCGAGTTGGACGGGCGCGATTCCAGCCGTACGACATGGTCCTGAACGAGTTGCAGTTCGGCGGCGTCCTCGATGGTGACGATGCGCTCGTCGTGCGGGACGAAGCTGGACAGCACGTTGAGGATGGTCGTCTTGCCGGAGCCGGTGCCGCCGCTGACCACGACGTTGCGCCGGCCGCGCACGCAGGCCTCGAGAAACTCGGCGGCCTGGCGGTTGAGGGTGGCGTAGGAGATGAGGTCGCCGACGGTCAGCGGGACGGCGGCGAACTTGCGGATCGTCAGCGACGCCCCGTCCAGGGCGATCGGCGGGACGATCGCGTTGACCCGGCTGCCGTCGGGCAGGCGGGCGTCGACCATCGGGCTCGCCTCGTCGACCCGGCGGCCCACCCGGGCGCAGATCCGGTCGATGATGCGGCGCAGGTGCCCCTCGTCGTCGAACTCGACCTCGGTGCGCTCGAGCCGCCCGTACCGCTCGGCGTAGATGCTCTTCGGGCCGTTGCACATCACCTCGGTGATGGACGGGTCGCGCAGCAGCGGCTCGATCGGGCCGTGGCCGAGGACCTCGTCGATCACCTCCTTGGTGATCCGGGCGCGGTCGGCGCCGGAAAGCGGCGTCTCCTCGCGGGCGAGCAGGTCGTTGAGCACCTCCCGGACCCGGGCGGTGAGGTCCTCCTCGTGGGCGCGGTTGGTGTAGAGGGTGGGGCCGAGCTCGTCGGCGAGGCGGCGCTGGATGCGCAGGCGCACCTCGTAGACCGGGTCGGCCGATTGCCGGCCGGCGGCGCGGTAGCGGTGGGCGGCGGCCGTTGCGGCGGGTTCCGCGTGCTCGGCCGCCGCCGGCTGCTGCTGCATCGGGTCGTAGCCGAGGCGGGCGGAGAGACTCATCGGGCGGCCTTCCCGGCCCGGGAGAACAGCCGCCGTTTCTGGGCGACCTCGGGGGTGATGCCCGAGCACAGCTCGGCGAGGCGGGCGATCGCCCGGCTGAACGGGTGCACCGGGTTGGTCATGTAGAGCGGTTCGGCCCGGTTGACCGAGATCGTCACCTCCCGGCTGGAGGGCACGTGCACGGCGAACGGCATGCCGATCGCCTCCGAGATGTCCTCCGGCGTCAGGCCCACCTCGGAGTTCGACCGGTTGAAGACCAGCAGGCGGCGGTCCTTGGCGTAGTCGAGCATGTCGAACATCTCCACGGTCAGCCGGACGCTCTTGAGGGTGGGCAGGTCGGGGGTGACGATCGGGATCAGCCAGTCGGAGATGTCCAGGGCGGCGAGCACCTGGTCGGTGACCAGCGCCGGGGTGTCCACCACGATGAAGTCGTAGTTGGGCCGGGCCAGGTCGAGGATCTCCACCACCAGTTCCCGGCGTACGTGCTCGCCCTGGGCCGGCGACGACGGCGCGAGCAGCACGTCGATGCCGTTCTTGTAGCCGGTGATGATCGAGCGCAGGCCCGGCTCGTCGAGTCGGCCGGCCATCGCGATCCCGCCGGCGATGTTGCGGTCCGGGGGCAGCTTCAACATGATCGCGATGTCGCCGAACTGCAGGTCGAGGTCGACCAGCAGGACCCGGCGGACGCCACCGGCGGAGAGCGCGGCGGCGAGGTTCACCGCGACCACCGAGCGGCCGCAGCCGCCCTTGCCGGCGAAGACGGTGATGACCCTGCCGTACGGGGCTTGTTCGCTGTTGGTGCGCAGGGTGGTGCTGAGCGCCTTGGAGAGATCGACCGAGCGGGAGCAGGCGTTGCGGATGCCGTCCCAGTCCGCTTCCTCGACGACCTCGCGCACGCCGGAGCGCAGGCAGCGCAGCACGTCGTTCGGTTCCACGGTCCGTCGCACGAGCACCACACCGATCAACGGCCGCTGCAACCGCTGGTACGCGGTGAACATGAGCACCTCGTCGAGCGGCACGGTGGCGCCGACGATCACCAGCAGCGTCTCCGGGTAGCGCGGGAGGTGCGCCTCCAGGTCGGCGATGCTGTGCACGATGGCGCAGCCGATCGACTGGAACTGGGGGCCGACCTGGGCGAGGCGGTCCCGGTCGGGCTCGAGATAGACGTAGAGGCTCACGACTCGTCACCCGGGGTGGGCGAGGTGGTGGGCGTGGCGAGCAGGCCGAGGTGCAGCTCGCCGACGTTGTAGCCGTTGACCAGTTTCTCGGCCTCGGCCTGGGTGACCGCGACGGTGACGACCCACCGGTCCAGCCCGGTGTCGGCGGTGGTGTTCGTGGTGGGCGACGCGCTCGCCGAGGCCGACCCGGTCGGCGTGGGCGCCGGGCTGGTGGGCTGGGCGCGTTCGCCGACGCCGATCACGGTGGTCTTCGGCACCACGACGGTGGTCTGCTGGTCGCGGGAGTCGGCGCTGACCGCCTGGGTGAGGAAGATCGTCACCTGCGAGCCGGTGTCGACGTTGCCGGCCACCTGCCGCGCGATGGTCAGGTCGACGCTGATCGCGATCTTGCCGGAGGGCAGCACGAAGGTCGGTGACGGGCTGGCGGTGGCGGGAGCCGGGTGCTCGAACTGCCCCTGCATCAGCATCTGGTCCGGCTGCAGCTCGGCATTCAGCGTGAGCTGGTCGAACGCGGCGTCGAGCTTGCCGATCGCGCCGGACGGGACGGACCGGGCCGGCATCTGGACCTGGCGGACCAGCTTGCGGCTGCGGATGTCCGCGCCGGTGGTGTCCGCGGGGATGTTGGCGGTCGCCAGCAGCACCCAGGTCCCCTGGGCGCCGTTGAGGGCGCGCTCGTCGGCGCCGTTGCCGTAGGCGATGACCGCTGTGGCACTGAAGCCGGCCAGGACGATGGCGACCAGTAGGAGCACGATCCGTCGGCGCATTCCGCTTCCCCCTTTCGCGTGGCTTACTACCGATTCTGGTAGCTAAGCGCGCCTACGGGGGCGAATCCGACGATGTGCTTAACCCAGGCATGCCATGACGCCCGTCGCGGAGAGGGTGATGGCGCTGGGTGCGGTGCTCGTGAACAGTTTGAGCACGGCGTAGAGAGGGGTGATCGGGTCGAACGCCCGCGACACCGTGACGGTCGCGTCGTTCGCGGTGGTGGCACTTGCAGGGCAGGGCGTGGTCGTGGGGTAGGTGAGGACTATCCCGCTACCGACCGTGCTGGAGACTTGAGTCTGCATGTCCGAGACGGTGCCGTTCAGCGCGCCCACCCGAGCGCCTTCCCGCACCGCCTCGGTCAGCTGGATCTGCTGCTGCATCACCCGGCCGAAGTCGACGAGGCCGAAGATCAGCAGAAGGAGAATCGGTAGCACCAGCGCCAGCTCCACCGCGGCCGCACCCTCGTCAGCCCGGCGCGGCGTTGAGCCGGGGCGAATGAGGTGTCGGCGCGAGCGCATCGGCGCGGCTACCGCCCTTCCGTCAGAACTTCTTGGTGAGGTTCGTGAAGACGTCGCTCAGGTGGGTGCCGAACGCGCTGACGCCAACGATGATCACGATGGCGATGAACGTCACGAGCAGGCCGTACTCAACGGCCGTCGCGCCTTCCTCGTTGTTGAGGCGGCTGCGGAGGTAAGCGGCGATCACGTTGATGTTCGGCATTCGGAGCTCCCCTGGTGTCTCGGTCACCGCTTTTCGGTGACCGCCTGCGACATTAGGTATCGGGCTCCTGAAGCCGGGCTTGAGGCTCATTCGCTTGAATATGGTTGCTAACGGACTGCTATCAGGGCGCTGGAGCGTTGCTGTGCCGGGCCAGCACGGAGCGCAGCGTTCCGGCGAGCACATCGGTGGTGAACGGTTTCGATATGAAGGGCGATCCTGCCTTGATCAGACCCTTCTTGATCGCGATGTCCTGCGGGATCCCGGAGATGTAGATGATCTCCATCGCCGGCCGGATCGCGGCCGCCGAGCGAGCCAGCTCGCCGCCGGAGACGCCCGGCAGGCCCAGGTCGGTCAGCAGCACGTCGATGGCGCCGTCGTAGACCCGGCAGGTGGTGATCGCGGTGACCGCGTCGTTGGCGACCAGGGCGGTGAACCCGCGCATCTCCAGCATCTGCGTGGTCATCTCGCGCAGGTCGTCATCATCCTCGACGAGCAGGACCACCGGCCCCGTTCGTGTCGTCGACGTGTTCCACATGGCCCCTCCTCGCCCGAGGTCCACGGCCGTGGGCGCGCCCCTCCTATGGGGCCACACGCTGGCGTGGTCTCGAGACCTCACGCTATCGAGCGGAGGGGAGCCCTCGTCGGCATTCGCCGAAACACCCCTAGTTGGCCTCGGCGCGGCCCAGCCGCCAGTAGCCCATGAAGGCGACCGAGCCGCGGTCGACGCCGCACTCGGCGACCAGGTGGCGGCGCAGCGTCTTGATCACGGCGGCCTCGCCGGCCAGCCACGCGTAGAACTTGCTCACGTCGGTGACCGGCTCCGGCACCTCCCAGAGCATGTCCTCGTCGACGTTGACGTCTTCAAGATCGGCCGGCGAGGCCGCCGCGGCAGCGACGTCGCCCAGCAGCCGGCGCACCGAGGCGCGCAGGGCCGGCACCAGCTTCTCGCCGTGCGCGGCGCCGTCGCGGGGCAGCCAGGTGACCCGCACCCCGGCCGGGGCCGCCAGGTCGGGGGTGTCCGCCGAGGTGGGCACCTCGAGCAGCGCCTCGCCGGTGGCGTCGGCCGGCAGGCAGGCCAGGATCGAGGAGATTGCCGGCACCGCGGTCTCGTCGCCGCCCAGCAGCAGGCACTCGGTGTGCGCGGGCGGGCGGAAGTCGATGCCGCCATGCACGCCGTCGTGCTCGGCGTTCGGGCCCATGATGCACATGACCGAGCCGGGGCCGGCCTCGTCGGCCCAGCGGGAGGCGGGACCGTGCACGCCGTGCAGCACCATGTCGACGTCGACCTCGCGCGCCTCGGGGCGCACGGCGCGGACCGTGTAGGTGCGGATCGGGTTGCGGTGCTCGTCCGGCAGGTCGCGCCACTGCGCGTACCAGTCCTCGCCGGTGGGCAGGTGGTCGTGGCCGTGGCCGGCCAGCGGTGGGATCAGTTTGATCCGCTGGTCGAAGCCGTTGTCGGCGAACTTGTCCAGGTCGTCACCGGTGAAGGTGACCCGGACGAAGTTGGGGCTGAGCCGCTGGACGGCCCGCACCTCGGTCGTGAAGAAGCGCCACGGCAGCACGAACGATACCTCCCCTTTAGGTATGGCTAACCTAACATGAGGCTCGCATCGGCTGATCAAGCGATGCCGCTGCCGCTGCCGGCCGTCCATTCTGGACGGGTGCGATGGCTGCGGTTCCTCCCTGTTCTGTTGCTCGTCGGATGCGCCGCAGCCGCCCCCGAGCCGCCACCGGGCCCGATCGATTCCATCTCCGTGGACAAGAACCATTTCGTCGACAAATCGGGCACCCTCATCCGGCTCAGGGGCTTTAACCTGGCCGGCGCCGAATACGCCTGCATCGAGGGCGCGGGCATCTTCGACACCCCCGACGGCCAGGCGCCGAGCGACCGGGTCATCGCGGCGATGCGCGAGTGGGGTCAGGCCGACGCGGTCCGGGTGCCGCTGAACGAGCAGTGCTGGCTCGGCCTGCCGGCGGCGCCGGCGGCCTTCGCCGGGGAGAAATACCGGGGCGCGGTGCGTGATTTTGTCCGGCGGCTCAACGCGTACGGCTTCGTGGCCGTTCTCGATCTTCATCGCAGCGCTCCCGGCGACGGCGTCCCGAAGGAACAGGAGCAGATGCCCGACCGCGACCACAGCCTTGATTTCTGGCGGTCGGTGGCCACCGGGATCCGCACCGGCGCGGTGATGTTCGACCTGTTCAACGAGCCTTTCCCGTACGCCGAGACCAACACCGGCCGGGCCTGGGACTGCTGGCGCAACGGGTGCACCCTCACCTCGGTCAACACCGGCAACCCCTACGCCGCGGCCGGCCTGAACGAGCTGGTCGCGGCCGTCCGCGGCACCGGCTCGACGACGGTGGTGCTGGCCGGCGGCATCCACTGGGCCGAATCGATGACCCAATGGCTCAAATACCGTCCCGACGACCCGGCCGGCCAGCTCGCCGCGTCCGCGCACGCCTACTCGTTCAACGAGTACTGCGGGACCACCGAGTGCTTCGACCGGGACTTCAAGCCGATCCTGGCGCAGGTGCCGCTGTTCGCCGGCGAGGTCGGCCCCACCCTGAAGGGGGTGTCGGCCGACTTCGACGACGACTGCCCGCCGGGCGTGGTGCGCCGCGGCGGCTGGGCCGGCGACACCCTCGACTGGCTCGACGACCACGACGTGAGCTGGACGGCGTGGAGCTGGAACCCCTGGGGCGACTGCTGGTCACTGGTCCAGGACTGGGGCGGCGAGCCGACGCCCGTGTGGGGTAAGGAGCTGAGACGTCGACTCGCCGCCGCTTAGGGCTTGCCTGGTGGATCGCGCGGCGCCGGCACGGTCGAGCCGTTCGCGCGCGCCTTCACCGGCCCGGCCGGCGGGGACGTCGCGGACTGATAGATGGTCGAGGCCGTGGCGGGTGAGATCGGGGCGGCCGAGCTGGGGGCGGGCGACGTCGGGGTCATCGACTTCGGCACCGCTGCCGAGCCGACCACCGGGATGCCGCTGCGGTCGGTCAGCGAGTCCAGCAGCGAGAGGCCGTGGGCCACGATCGGCCCGGACTCCGGCTCCACCTCCGGGGCCGGGGCCGGTGGCCGGGCGGCCACCGCGTCGCGCGGGCGCGGCACCAGGCCGCCCGCGCTCTTGACCGCGTTGACCAGCACCGCGCTGACGTTGCCGTCGACGACCTCGGCCAGCTCGGCCAGGGCGCGGGCCACGCCGGCCCGGGTGCTGCGCCGGAAGTCGCCGACCAGCAGCACGTGGTCGGCCACGGCCGCGAGCCCGATCGCGTCGGACACGCTGAGGATCGCTGGCGAGTCGATCACCACGACGTCGCAGAGCCGGCCCAGATCCTTGAGCACCTGCGCCAGGCGCGGGCCTTCGAGCAGGTCGATGGCCCGGTCGGCGCCCGGCCCGCTGGTGATCAGCTGCAGCCGCGGCACCGGACCCTGCTGGAGGGCGTCCTCGAGCCGGATGTCGCCGGCGAGCAGGTCGGTCAGGCCCCGCTCGTCCGGCAGGTCGAAGATCCGGTGCTGCTGTGGGCGCGGCAGGTCGGCGTCGACCAGGATCACCGACCGGCCGGCCAGGGCAAGAGCGGTGGCCAGGTTGGCGGCTGTGGTGCTGCGGCCCTCGCCGTCGTAGGCGCTGGCCACCAGCACCGACGTGGCGCCGTCGCGGGCCAGCAGCGGCTGCAGCCGGGAGCGCAGGTAGCGGTACGACTCGGCGGCCGGCGACTGGGGCGAGCGCAGCAGCACCGGCAGCGCCGCGCCCGGCCCGCGCGGGCGGGCGGTGCGCGGCACCGTGGCGAGAACGGTGCGGCCGCTGATCTTCTCGAAGTCGCGCAGGCTGCGGATCCGGTCGCTCATCCGGTCGCGGACCACCGCGGTGCCGACGCCGAGCAGCAGGCCCAGGATCAGGCCGATGCCGAGGTCGACGAGGATCGGGCGGGCCACCGGCTCGCCCGGCAGGTAGGCCGGGGTGACCAGGGTGGCGTGCGCGTTCGCGGTGGCGCTCTTGGCCTTCTCGCCCTCGTTGCGGAAGTCGACGTAGGCCTCGGCGAGTGCCTGCGCCCGCAGTTGCGCGGTCGCCGGGCTGTCCGCCTGGTAGATGAACGTGAGCACGTTCGCGTCCGGCGCCACCGTGATCGAGAACCCGTCCTGCAGGTTCCCCGGGTCGACGCCCAGCGACGCCGCGGCCGGCCGCACCACCAGGCCGGACTTGGCGAGTTCCTTCTCGGTGCCCATCTCCGGCGGGACCGGGGTGGTGTTGGCCCGCACCAGCGCCTCGACCACGACGATCGCCGCGGAGCGGTACGCGGTGGGCGCCAGCATGCTCACCCCGAACCCCGCGGCCATCACCACCACGGTCACCAGGGCGATCCACAGCCCGTACACGCGAATCAACCGCGCCGGGCCCCCGTTCGTGTTCATGCCGCCGTGCCTCCTGCCGCCGTCAACTTTTCCTGGGCGAGTCGCGCGATCACCCCGAGGTACGGGACCTGCTGCCGGTCCCAGGACAGTCGCTGACGGACCGCCCGTTCCCCGGCCGCGCCCAGCTCGGCCCGTCTATCGGGGTTACGCAGCAGAGAGTCGATCCGTTCAGCGAACGCGACCACGTCGCCGCGCGGAACCAGCTCGGCCGCGCCCGCGCCGATGATCCGGGTCTCGGCCACATCGAATGCGACGAATGGGAGCCCGAACGCCATGTACTCCATTGCCTTCACCGGGGTCACGAACTCCTCGAGGTTGGGTTCGAGCCCGACGTCGGCGGTGCTCAGCATGTCGTACACCTGATCGCGGGTGACCCAGCCGGGAAAGGTCACCCAATCACCGAGGCTGCGTTCCGCGACGAACGACTCGGCGATGGGCACATAGTCGCCGATGCCGGCAAACGTGAACGCGGTGTCGGTGCGCCCGATCTGGTGGACGAGGTGGTCGATCGCGGCCAGGGCCAGGTCGATGCCGTCCTGCGGGCCCATCATGCCGGTGAGCACGCACAGGTGCGGGAAGCCGCGGGTCAGCTCCGGGCGGGCCGCTCGAGCGCCCAGGTCGGCCAGCCACGGCCCGTTGCCGACCACGGTGACCCGGTCGGCGCCGAGCCCGCCGCGATCGAGGGCCACCGACCGCACCGACGCGTTGACCGCCACCACGTGGTCGGCGGTGCGCAGGCTGGCCCGTTCGAAGCGGCGCAGCAGCCGGTACATGATCCCGTCGGCGCGCCCGTAGCGGGCCTCATAGATCTCCGGGGACAGGTCCTTGAAGTCGAAGATCACCCGGCGCCGGAACAGCTTGAGCGGCGCGGCCAGGACGAAGTAGATGTCCGGGGTGCTGGACATCTGCACCACGTCCAGCCCGCCGGCCAGCATCGCGCGCAGGATCATCACGGCGGCGGCGGACAGCGACCAGGCGTACTCCCGGATGAAGCCGAGCTTGCTCACCCCGTCGCTGGCCGGATAGTCGAACACCCGGACCTGCGGGTTCTCCCGGTTGGCCGGGTCCTTGCGGCAGATGACGGTGACCTGCATCCCCGCCGCGACCAGCGCCGCCGCGTGCTTGCGCAGCCGGTGGTCGCGCCCGAGCGGCACGTTCTCCACTATCAGCAGGACTCGGATAGGTCTGCTCATGGTTTGTCCTTAACGCCGAGGTTGCGCAGGATGGCCAGCAGCACGAGCAGGCAGTCGGCCGCGCCGCGATAGGTCAGGTGCGGGTCGAAGAGCATCAGCAGCGCGTTGGCGGCCACGTAGGCGGCGACCGCGAGACCCACCGCGGCCACGATGCCGGTCGCCCGGCGTGCCGCGGCGATGCCTCGCCGCATGCAGATGACGACCCAGCAGAGGTACGCCGTGAGCAGCGGGATACCGCCACCCCAGAGCAGCCAGATGTAGCCGCTCTCGATCCACACCCAGCCGAACTCCTCGTGCGAGGCCGGCACCCGGGACGACGGGCGCACCCCGAGGATCCAGTTGTGGCCGGCGCTCAGGTCGGGCAGGAAGTAGGTGTTGAGGTTGCGCAGCCGCACGATCCAGCTGTCCGGAAGCCCGGAGGCGCTCTGGAAACCGAGCAGCCGCGTCTCGATCACCGGCCACATCACGACGCCGCCGAGCAGCAGCAGCGGCACCGCGTAGCCCACCAGTTTGTAAGCCCGGGAGACCAGCACCACCACGCCGACCGCGAGCAGCAGGCCGAGGACGGTGGAGAACTCGCCGGCGCCGAGCGCGCCGAACACGCAGATCGGCACGGCCGCGGCCAGCCACGCCCGGTGCCGGGTGGTGTGGAGCAGCAGGCCGATGGCCAGGGCGAGGTTGATGATGCACAGGTCGGCGACGGCGGCGGCGAGGGCGAGGGTGGAGCTGCCACGGCCGATCGACAGGACCCGCTCGGCGCCGAACGGCGCATAAAGAAGACCGAGCAGCTTCGGTACGCCGAACAGGCCGAGCGACTGCAGGACCCCGATGATCGCGACCAGGCAGGCGGACGCGATCGACAGGTACGCCGCGTGCAGCGCCTGTTTCCGGGTGGTGATGCTGAACCGGATGATGAAGTAGACGGCCAGGTACTTCCACAGCACGATCGCGTATTGCAGGTCGTCGGCGATGATCTCGCGGCCGCGGGCGGCCATCATGGCGAGCGGCACGATCGAGGTGAAGACGGCCAGCCCGATCAGCGACCAGTCGATGGCGTCGAGCTTGGGCAGCCGGAACGTGCCGACCCGCAGTGTGCCCAGCCAGCGGGCGGCCAGCGCGACGCCGACCAGGGCGGCGAGGCCCTCGTTCGGCCGCAGCACCGGGATCAGGGTGCCGCGGTCGATGCCGGCGGTCAGCGGCGTCAGGAAGACCAGCAGGAACGCGGCGGTGGCGGGCCACACGTACACACAGCCGCCGATGCCGATCGCGGCGAGCAGGGCGGCCGCGTAGACCGGATCGAAGCCGGCCAGCCCGCCGATCGCGGCCGCCGCGAACAGCAGCGCGAGGTTGGTGAGCAGGCCGGCATTGCGGCGCGGTGGGCGCCGCCGGACGGGCAGCTTCTTGCGGACGGAGGTCAGGATCCAGTCGAGTTCCGGTGCGCCGAGCCGGGCCTGCACACCGACGTACACTGCCACGCCCAGTGACGACGCCGCTACCACCGCGAGGACCCCTCCGCCGCCCCCGGGGACCACTGTGGATATCAGCCGTCCGGTCAGGTAGGCGGGGGCGGCCATCAGCGCGGCCACCCCGATGATGCGCAGCACCGGGCGGGCGAGCGGCTCGGTGCCGGGGCCGAGCCCGCGCAGCAGCGACCGCACCAGGACGGCCGCGCCGACCAGGGTGCCGGCCGACATCGACAGACCCAGCACCAGGAGTACGGCCGGGCCGGTCATCGCCGGGGCCACGCACGCCCCGGCCAGGCAGACGGCGAGCTGGGCCACCATGGCGTACATCGGCGTGCGGGTGTCCTCGCGGGCGTAACAGGCGTACGTCGCGACCAGGAACGCGGTCTCGCCGAGCACGCCGAGCGCGAGCGCGCCCAGGGCGGTGGCGATCAACGTCGTACCGGCATCGGTCCCGAATCCGCCGTAGGCGATGGATCTGGCGATCGGCTCCCGGAGCGCGAGGTAGCCGGCGGCCGCGGGCACCGCGACGAACAGCGCGAAGATCAGCCCGTTGACCAGGGTGTCGCGGAACGCCACCCGGTTGCCGGCCGCGTGCAGCCGGGAGAGGCGCGGCGCGAGCGACAGCGCGACCGGGGTGGCGCCGAGCGCGATCGGCAGGAAGTAGAAGTTCATGGCGAGCTGGAACGCGACCACGCCACCGGCGACGCGGTTCGCGAAGATCAGCAGGATCAGCAGTTGCAGGGCGGACAGGCCGGCCTGGGCGAGCGACGGAAGCGCTCTCTTGAGGACCACGCGGACCTCGGGGTCGCGCCACCCCTTGCGTGGCCGCAGCCGCACGCCGGCCCGGCGCGCGCCGTACCACTGGGCCGCCGCGTGCAGCGCGACCGACCCGGTCGTGCCCAGGCCGAGCAGCAACAACGCCCCGGTCGACGTCTTGTCGCCCGGATAGAGCAGAGCTATCGAGGCGAGGACCGCGACGGTGCCGACATTCTCCAGCGCGGGCGCGGCCGCGGCGAGCGCGAAGCGGCCGTGCGAGTTCATCGCGGCGCCGGCCGTGGCGACCAGGCCGTAGAGCGGGATCTGCGGCAACAGCATGATCACCAGCAGTGTCGCGGCCCGGCCCTGCTCGCCGCGCAGGGCGAACGGGGCCACCACGATGGCGACCGGGGTCAGGACGGCGGCGCCCAGGGCGACGATGCCGAGGAAACCGCCGGCCACCCGTTCCGCGCCCGCCCGGTCGGCGCCGTCGACGTGCCGGACCAGCGCGGGGATGAGCAGCGAGGACAGCATCGAGCCGCCCAGGAAGCCGTAGAAGACCAGGTTGGGCAGTGAGTTGGTGAACTGGTAGGTGTTCGCGAACAGGGTGGCGCCGAGGACCGCGGCGATCACCACCCCGCGGATCACGCCGGTGCCCCGGCTGATGGCGGTCCAGACGGCCACGGTCATGGAGTCGCCGACGGCATCCGCCGGCGACTCCGATTCCGCCGGCCGTTCGAGCGTTACGGTCATGCCGCGCCGCGACGCATCTGGGCCGGCAGCGTTCGGGCGAGAATGGACAGGTCGAGCCACAGGCTTTGCCGGCGGACGTACTCGACGTCGAGAGCCAGCGCCTGAGGCATGGTCAGCAGGTTCCGTCCGCTCACCTGCCACAGGCCGGTCAGCCCGGGGCGGGTGTCGAAGCGGGCCATCGCCTCCGGCTTGAACAGCTCCGCCTCCCAGTCGAGCACCGGGCGCGGGCCGACCAGCGACATCTCGCCCTTGACGATGTTGAACAGTTGCGGCAGCTCGTCGAGGCTGGTCTTGCGCAGCCAGGCCCCGAGCCGGGTGACCCGCGGATCACCGTCCAATTTATACAGTCCGTTGACCCGCTCGGTGTCGCTGCCGTCGGAGGTGAGCATCTTCGACACGTACGCCCGGTGGGCCTCGTCGCTGTTGCCGGTGGTCATCGAGCGGAACTTGTACATGGTGAAGGGCGTGCGGCGCAGCCCCAGCCGCTCCTGCTTGAAGACCGCCGGGCCGGGCGAGGTGAACCGCACGGCCAGCCAGATCGCGGCCAGGAACGGCGAGATGAGCAGCAGGGCCACGCCGGCGATGACGAGGTCGAGGGTGCGCTTCATGACTGGCCCCTCAGCGCGGCCACTCGTCCCTCGATGCCCGGGAGTTCGCTCACCTTGCGGTGGGGGACGGCCGGGTTGCCGTACGCAACAAAACCGGGAGGGACGTCCCGGGTGACCACCGACCCGGATCCGATGATCGCGCCCGCGCCGATCCGGACGAACGGCAGGATCGTGACGTTGACCCCGATCTGCGCGCCGGCCTCGATGTGCGGGCCGCTCATCAGCTTCGCCGAGCGCTCGTCGCCCGGGTAGAGATCGTTGGCGATGGTCACGCCGGGCGCCAGGAACACGTCGTCCTCGAGCACGGTGAACTGCGCGATGTAGCAATTCGCGTGGATCTTGACGCGGTCGCCGATCCGGCAGCCGTAGTCGACGACGGTGTTGCTCCAGACGCTGACGTCCGCGCCGATCTCGTTCTCCTCACGGATCACCACCCCGTGACCCGTCTGCAGACCCGGCCCGATCCGGCTGCCGTCGTAGAGGACGGTGCCGCTGCGCAGCCGCGCCCCTTCGCCGAGCACCAGCTCGTGGGACCCGGCGCGGCTCACCGGATAGCCGACGATCACCCCGTGGTCCGCGTTCACCGCGGAGTCACCCCGTCCAGGACCTCGCAGACCCGATCCACCTGGGCCCGGCTCATGTGCGGGAACAGCGGCAGCGAGAACTGCTCGGTGGCGGCCCGCTCGCAGACCGGCAGCGGCGCCGACGCGTACTTTCGCAGCGGGGGCTGAAGGTGGCAGGGCACCGGGTAGTGCACGCCGGTCTGAATCCCGGCCTTCTTCAGCGTGGCCTGCACACTCTCCCGGTCGGCGACCCGCACCACCATGAGGTGATAGACGTGCCGGGCCAGTGGATCGACCTCGGTGAGGCGGACGCCGGAGCCGGCCAGCTCCTTGCGGTAACGGTCGGCCAGACCGATGCGCGCCTCGGTCCAGTCCTCGTTGCGGGCCAGTTTGGCGTCGAGGACGATGGCCTGCAGCGCGTCGAGGCGGCTGTTGGTCCCGACGTACATGTGCTCGTAGTGGTTGGCGCCGCCGTCCCGGCCGTGATTGGCGAGGCTGCGCACCCGCTCGGCGAGGTTTTCATCCGAGGTGACCACCGCGCCGGCGTCGCCGAACGCGCCCAGATTCTTTCCGGGATAGAAGCTGAAGCAGCCGGCCGCGCCGAAGGATCCGGCCCGGCGGTCGCGCCACTCGGCCCCGTGCGCCTGGGCGGCGTCCTCGACCAGCGCGATGCCGGCCTTCGCCGCGACGGCGGCCAGGCCGTCCATGTCGGGCATGTTGCCGTAGAGGTGGACGGCGATGACCGCGCTGGTGCGCGGGGTGATCGCCGCGGCCAGGATCGCCGGGGTGATCAGCAGGGTGTCGGCGTCGACGTCGGTGAAGACCGGGGTCGCCCCGGCCCGCACCACCGCGGCGGCGGTGGCGATGAACGTGTTGCTCGGCACGATCACCTCGTCGCCCGGGCCGATGCCCAGGGCCTGGAGGGTCAGCTGCAGGGCGTCGGTCCCGTTGGCGACACCGACCGCATGAGTGGTGTCGCAGTAGCGGGCGAAGTTCTCCTCGAACCGGGCGACGGCGGGTCCGCCGACGTACCGGGCGGCGAGCAGCGCCTCGGTGTAGGTGGTTTCTATGTCGGGCCAGACCTCCCGCGCCATGGCGGACAGGTCGGTGAACGGCACTTCGATGGCAGGAAGCATCAACAATCCTCGCTTTGTGTCCACGCCGGACCTCGCTTTTTGATCGCGCCGGATCGAGCGCTTGGAGTCAGGCGCTCACGGGGGCGCGCTGCGCCGGGACCGGGATCAGGCCGGTGTGCGTCTCCGGCAGGCCGGAGACCTCGCTGAGCAGCACCTTGCGGTCCTGGGCCAGGGAGAGCTGAGCAGCCTCGATGACCTGGACGACGGCGAGACCGCTGGCCCCGTCGCTGCGCGGCACCGCGCCGGTGGTCATGCAGTCGACGAAGTGCCGGGCCTGCACGGCCAGCGGCTCGTCGAAGCGGATGACCGGCGAGCTGATCGCGCCGTGGTGGTACTGCACTCGTCCGTCGCTGCGGTAGACCGACTTGTCGTGGATGCGGATGCGTTCCTCGGTGTTGGTGTCGTCGTACACCGCCATCTTCTTCGAGCCGACCGCCGTGACCAGCCGGACCTTGCGCGGGTCGAGCCAGCTGACGTGGATGTGCGCCTGCACGCCGATGTGGTCGTAACCGAGTTCGAGGTGTGCGACGTCCTCGAAGACCGGGTCGACGTGCCTGCGCCCCCAGGCCCGCACCGAGGCGGGCGCCGCGCCGAGCACGTGGTTGGCGATGGAGATGTCGTGCGGCGCCAGGTCGGAGATGACGTTGACGTCGCTCTGGTAGAGGCCCATGTTGAGCCGGGAGCTGTCCAGGTAGTACAGATCGCCGAGCTCCTGGCTCTGCACGAGCTCGCGCAGCATCCAGACGGCGCCGTTGTACTCGAACGTATGCCCGACCATGAGCGTGACCCCGGCGTCCTTGGCCGCCTGGATCAGCTCCTGGGCCCCGGCGGCGCTCGTCGCCAGCGGCTTCTCGATGAGAACGTGTTTGCCTGCGCGAATGGCCGCCAGCCCGAGCGGCACGTGCGAGGCCGGCGGGGTCGCGATGACCACCGCGTCGATGTGTGGCAGAGCCGCTTCGAGCGAGGTGAACCCCTCGCCGGTGGCCAGCAGGTGCGCCATCCCGGAGAGCAGTGGCAGGCGTGCGTCGATGGCGACGACCCGGCCGACCCCCGGTGTGGCTCGCATGACCCGAAGCTGCTTGGAGCCCCAGTAGCCGACGCCCAGCACGCCGACGTTGATCTGTTGGACGGGCGGTACCCCACCACCGCCCCGACGATCGTCGCTGGTGTCCGAACTGGACGCTTCAGCTGATCCCATTATTTTTTCCGTCCCCTCGGAAAATCGGCGTCCACTGGCGGGTGGGCGCCCGGGCTGAGTATTTCGGCGTCCCGGACCGGGGGAGAAGGGTCCGTACGACGGAGTGACGTTGGCCCATTCGGCCGATCTCAAAATGGTCTGACCGAAGTGGACCATGGAAAGAGGCACGTCAATGACACTTCTTTCGTTTTGGCAATGTGCCGCTTCTCCGAAATGATCACGAAATCGACCTGAAACATTGATTCACGTACTGTCTGTCCACTTTCGACCCCCTGTCGGATATCTGCTATCCCGTTTTCCGGGACTGGTCGTGCACCCTGGCAGGGTCCGCAACGCAAGTCACAGCCGAGGAGCCGTGACCATGAAAAAAGCGGTAAAATACCTGTTCGCGACGGTGTTGGCGGGCGCCGCCATCCTGATCGTTCCCGGTGCGGCGCGGGCCTCGATCACCAATCCGCTCGCCGTGAGCTTCACCTTCGACGATGGCGTCGCCGATCAACTGACCGCGCAGAGTCTCTTGCAAGATCACGCAATGGTCGGCACCTTCTACATCAACTCCGCGCTGATCGGCATGCCGTCATACATGACCCGTTCACAATTGGACGACCTGGCCGCGAACGGTCACGAAATCGGCGGCCACACCGCAACTCATCAAGATCTGCTGACGCTCGTTCCGGACGAGCAGAACCGGCAGATCTGCACCGACCGCAACACGCTTTTGTCCTGGGGATTCGACGTGACGTCGTTCGCCTACCCGTTCGCCAACCTCGACCCCGGCATCGAGGCGACCGCCCAGCACTGCGGCTACAACAGCGCCCGGGCGGTCGGCGATCTCTACGACGCCACCGACTGCGACGACTGCCCACCGGCCGAGACGGTGCCGCCGGCCGACGCGTACGCCGTCCGCACCCCCGACGACGTCGAGGTGACCACCACCCTGGCCGAGCTGCAGGACCTGGTCACCCGGGCCGAGGTCACCGGCGGCTGGCTGCCGTTCAACCTGCACCACCTCTGCGACACCGGGTGCCCGGCCGAATCGATCTCATCGGCCACCTTGGACGCGTTCCTCGACTGGCTCGCGCCGCGCACCGCGGTCGGCACCACGGTCAAGCGGGTCGACCAGGTGGTCGGCGGCGCCGTCCACGCGGCGGTCCCGGCGACCGCTCCGCCGGCACCCGGCGATCCCGGCGTCAACACCGTGCGCAACCCGTCGCTCGAGGACGTCAGCGCGTTCGACCCGAACCTGCCCGACTGCTGGCAGTCCGCGGGCTACGGCGACAACACCGCCGTGCAGACCCGGGTGACCGACGCGCACACCGGCGGCTTCGCCTCGCAGATCCAGGTCACCGCGCTGACCGACGGCGACGCCAAGGTGATCCCGCGGTTCGACCTGGGCGCCTGCTCGTCGCAGGTGGCGCCGGGCCGCACCTACCAGGCGAGCGCCTGGTACAAGTCGGATGTCCCGGTGTTCTTCACGCTCTACCAGCGCAATGCGCTCGGCCAGTGGAGCTACTGGACCCAGAGCCCGCGCATCGCGCCGTCGGCCACCTGGCAGCACGCGGTGTGGAACACGCCGGCGCCCCCGGCCACCGCCGTGGCGGCCAGTTCCGGGCTCACCATCGACAGCGTCGGCACGCTCGTGGTCGACGACCTCGGGTTCGCCGACAATCCGCTGTCACCGGCGCCGGACGGGGTCAACGCCCTGGTCAACCCATCCCTGGAAACACCCGGCGCGGATGGTTACCCGGCATGCTGGACCGGTGCGGGCTACGGTTCGAACACACCGGTGTGGACCCGGGTGACCGACGCGGCGGACGGCGCCTACGCCCAGAAGCTCGAACTCACCGACCGGGACGACGGCGACGCCAAGCTGATTCCCGGGTGGGACAGCGGCAACTGCGCGCCGCTCGTCACGCCCGGCAAGACTCTCAGCCTGTCCGTTTCCTATCACGGCACGCAGCCGACGTACTTCACCCTCTACCGGCAGGACACCAGCGGTAACTGGTCGTGGTGGACACAGAGCCCACCGTTCGCGGCGGCCGCGTCCTACACGACGGCGTCTTGGGTCACGCCTGTGGTGCCTTCTGGCACCCGAGCGGTCAGCTTTGGCCTCACCCTCGACGCGGTGGGCGAGGTGACTACCGACAATTACAGCTTGGTCAGTCACTGAGCTGGGCGGTGTGCTCACGGGGTGCGGGGGTGGGGTGGGCGGTGTGCTCACGGGGTGCGAGGGTGGGGTGGGCGGTGTGCTCATGGGGTGCGGGGCTGGGGTGGGTGCACACGGCTGCTGAGCTGAATGGCTTCGCTGCGCTCAGCGGGCGATTGCCCCTGGGAGGTTGATGAGGAGGCAGCCGATTTTCTGGCACCGCACACCCCGCGGCGACAGAAAATCGACTGCCTCCTCATCAACGGGGCAATCGCAGGTAGTTCCGTGAGTCGGGGCCTCTGGAAAACGTAGACACCAGGGCGGCCCAAGATCTGGGGGCGGTTCCGTGCGTTGGGGCCTCTGGAAGACGTGGACGCCAGGGCGGCCCAAGATCTGGGGGGGTTCCGTGCGTTGGGGTGTGCCATCAGCGTTGCAGTATGTAGGGATGGCGATCTTCTACGGTGGTGACTACAACCCGGAGCAGTGGCCCGAAGAGGTGTGGCCGGAGGATGTCGAGCTGATGCGGCGGGCCGGTGTCAACCTGGCCACGGTGGGGGTCTTCTCCTGGGCCCGGATCCAGCCGGAAGAGGGAGTTTTCGACTTCGACTGGCTGGACCGGGTTCTCGACCTGCTGCACGCCGGGGGAGTGGCGGTCGATTTGGCCACTGCGACCGCGTCCACCCCGCCGTGGGCTACCTACAAATATCCGGACATCCTCACCACCACCCGGGAGGGCGCGATCCGGTGGCCGGGAAGCCGGCAGCACTACGCGCCGACCTCGCCGGACTATCGGCGGCTCGCCTCTGAGCTGGTCTCCGCGCTCGTCGACCGTTATAAGGACCACCCCGCGGTCGTGATGTGGCACATCAACAATGAGCTGGGCTGTCACACCACGTACGACTACTCGGACCAGGCGGCCGTCGCCTTCCGTTCCTGGCTCGTCCGTCGTTACGGCGACATCGGCTCGTTGAACGCCGCCTGGGGCACCACGTTCTGGTCGCAGCGCTACACCGGCTTCGAGCAGATCGTGCCGCCCCGGCTGACGCCGGCCGCGGTCAACCCGACCCAGCAGCTCGACTTCCGCCGGTTCAGCTCCGACATGCTCCTCGAACTGCTGCGCATGGAGAAGCGGATCATCCGGGATGCCGGCGCCACCCAGCCGATCACCACCAACATGATGGGCGCGTTCCCGAACGCCGACTACTGGTCCTGGGCCGACGAGCTCGACGTCATCTCCGACGACAGCTACCCCGACCCGCGCGACCCGCACTCCTTCCGCACGGCGGCGTTCGGCCGGGACCTGATGCGCTCACTCAAGCCCGGCACCCCGTGGATCCTCATGGAACAGGCCCCCAACCAGGTAAATTGGCGCCCCAACAACGCGGTCAAGGCGCCCGGGCAGATGGCCGCGATGAGCATGCAGGCGGTGGGCCGCGGCGCCGACGGCGTGCTGTTCTTCCAGTGGCGGCAGGCCGCCCGCGGTTCCGAGAAGTTCCACTCCGCGATGCTGCCGCACGCCGGCCCGTCCACCCGCACCTACCGCGAGGTCGCCGAACTGGGCGCCGCGCTGCGCACGCTGGGCGACCTGCCCGCACCCGGCCGCGACGCGTCGGTCGCCATCGTCCTCGACTGGAACTGCCACTGGGCCCTCGACCAGCCCAACCACCCGGCCCGCTTCAACTACCTGGCCCAGGTGCAGGGCTGGCACGCCGCCTTCCACGAGCTGAACATCCAGGTCGACATCGTCAGATCAACCGGACCATTCGACGGGTACGACGTGGTGGTAGCGCCCAGCCTCTACCTCATGAGCGACGCTTCCCCGCTGGTCCAGTTCGTAGCATCCGGCGGCTGCCTGTTCACCACCGCCTACACCGACGTGGCCGACGAGAACGACGGCTTCCTGCCGGGCGGCTTCACCCAGCGCCTGGGCGAGGCCCTGGGCCTGACCGTGACCGATTTTGCCGGCGTCCAGGGCACCGAGGCGTCATACGCGACCAACCTCCGCGGCGAGATCCTCCGCGAGGAGATCGTCCTCTCCGGCGCCGAAGTCCTGGAAACCTTCACCGACGGCACCCCCGCCCTGACCCGCCACCCGTTCGGCCAGGGCGAGGCCTGGCACCTGGCCACGATGGCCACCGAGGCCGACCGCGTGTCACTGGCCGCCCGCCTGGCCACCCACCGCGGCATCACCCCGGTGATGGCCGACCTCCCACCGAACGTCGAGGCCTGCGCACGCAGCGGCCTGATCACCCTGATCAACCACAACCCCACCCCGGTAAAGCTCGGCGACGACGAGCTGGGCCCGTACGAGTACCGACTGTCCCGAGCGAATGTCAGCCCGCCGCAGGCTTGACCAACGGAGGACACAAACGAGACGCCCACCATGCGCAGCCGCACCGCCGCCAGGCGTTGCGGCCGGGCGCCACGACCGTGGCTGCCCCCGCTGACTCTCTCGATCGCGTGCCGTAGGTCATTGTGCTCAGGGCGCGCGGCAGCCGTTGGGGACGAGATCCGGTACGCCGCGCTTCGAGTTCATCGCCGCCACCAACCCAACGGATCCGCGCCCTACGAAGCAGGCCCTAGGTTTGGACTGCGCCGATGCTGCAAAAAACGTCCGCGCGTTCTTAACGGTGTCCAGAGAACGGGTACGTAGTTGCGCCGGAGGTCTGCAAGAAGGTAATTTGTTCTCCGCGGCGCCGGCGGTGGTCGCGCATTTTGCCGATTGATATTCCGGCTGGCAGAATGGCACTTCCGGGCGACTTTCCTGTTTGATGTGGGGAGATTAGGCATAGCCAGTGGTGCGTTTCCGACTCGCACCGTGACGCGCCGACGGCAACGGACGACCGACCGTCGCGTATCGGGTTGCGCCGCAATCGCGGCTTCACGTGCGCGGCTTATGGCTGCTGATTTAGAGGAGGGCCGCGAGCGGTGGACGGCCGCGTGGCGGCCCCAGCCAGTCGCCGCCGTCCCGCTTCGCACTGCATATCCACGGCGGCCGCCCGACTCGAGCCGATGTGTTGACTCAGCATGGGCGGCCGCTCCCGCCAAGACCGCGGCTCGCTCCTGGCCCGCCGCCGACGCCCGGTCTCTCGCTTGCATTTGACCGGCCACGGGCGTTCGCTCGGCTGGGTGCGCCCGGTCGGTCGCTTTCGTCTGGTGGATCGCTTGCGTGTGGCTGGCTGCGAGTGTCCGCCCAGCTGGTTGTGTCTGGGCGGTTGCTTGAGTTTGACCGGCGGCGTGCGAGTGCTCGATCGCTCGAGCGGGGCGGGCTGCCGGCGCCTGACCGGTGACTTCTGACTGGCCGGTAAATCCGGCCTGGACTGACCGGTCGGGCCGGCGGGCAACCGCTGGCGCATCGGCGAGGCCCGCATGACCGGCCTGTTGCCCACTGCGCGGCGGCACATCCCGCAAGACTCGGGCCTCGACGCCCGGCGCGCGCTGCGGTGGTCGCCTTACGGTGGTCTCGTCGTCCCAGATCAGCGGCGGAATCTGTTCGCAGTACTCATGCAGGCCCACCGCCCCGCACTCGGCCGAGCAGCCCTGCGACCGGCACAGTTTCCGGGCATGGCGCCTTGCAAGGCCCCACCGCCGGTGACGCGCATGCTCGCGGCGAAATTCGTCCGCCTCCACCGAATAATTGCGAGCCTTCGTTAGGTCACGCATAGCGGCGAGTTCGGAGTTGTTGAATAACTGGAGCTGCCGCTGTCGCATGAATACATTCTTCCGCACCGCAGAGAGCCGCCGCCAATGATTGACCATGCCAATCCCGCAAAGGCTGCCATGAGAATTGCTTGACGAATCGAACAGCGATCGGCCCGGCCGCTCGCATAGGGCTTTCTGGCGGCGGGTGAGAGGATTCAAAATCAGTTATCGCGGGATAATTGACGCCATTTGCCGGGCGCTCTTGGCTGGCTCGGTGGTTCGGAAGGTGGTGCGGTAGGACTGTGGGGGACGCCTACGAAGCGGCGTGAAGCCGCTTGCTCGGGCGACGGTGTCGATCGGCAGGGTGGTCGTCGCGAGGATCTGCTGGGCGCGCAGTACTCGCTGGTGCAGGAGCCACTGCAGTGGGGAGCAGCCGGCGGTTGCGCGGTAGCGGCGGTCGAAGCCGCGGTGGCTGGCCAGTCCACGTCTAGGGAGGGATCGTCGAGGTGTTCCAGGGCCTGGCGCATGGCGGTGGTGATCGGGCCCGCGGTGTCGTCGCCCTATCTGGCGATCAGGTCGGCTATCCGTTCCGGGAGGCCGGGGGTGAAGAAGGTGTGGCCCATGCCGGGGATCAGCTCGAGGCGGGCGTGCGGGATCGCCTTGGTCAGGGCCTCAGCGTGGGGGAGCGGGAAGATCGGGTCCTGGTCGCCGTGCACGATGGTGGTCGGTGCGGTGATGGTGGACAGCGGGGCCGACAGGGTGGGGTCGTCCGCGTAGGCAGCCCGGCTGTGGTTGGCCGCGGCGGCCGGGTCGGCGGCTCGTGACCACGCCCGCTCGGACATGGCGCGGGCGGCCTGCTCGTCGAACGGGAGGCTCTCGCCGTTCATGACCCGGAACAGGGCGACGTCGGCTTCGGGGCCCGGTTCGTGCGGGCGGGCGACGTGATCGCGGAAGCGCTGGGTGACCGGGGCGATGTCAGCCGGGTCGGCGGCCAGCATCGGGGTGGTGGTCAGCAGGGTCAGGGTGCGCACCCGGGCCGGCGCGTGGACGGCCAGCCACTGGGCGATGACGCCGCCGAGGGAGGCGCCGGCGACGTGCGCGTCGGGCCGGTCGTAGGCGTCGAGGATCGCCAGGCAGTCCCGGGACATGTCGGCAATGACGTACGGATGCTGATCGAAGTTGACCGTGCTCGAGAGACCGGTGTCGCGGTGGTCGAAGCGGATGGTCTGGAAACCGCGCTCGACCAGGCGGTCGACCAGGGCGTCGGGGCAGTGGACGGCCTGCGCGGCCTGGCCCATGATCAGCAGGACGGCGGGGTGGGCCGGGTTGCCGCTCTGCTCGGTCCACAGGGTCAGCGGGCCGGACCGGACGAGCTTCTCCATCACGCGCGCTCCACCGTCGCCCCGGCCCGGATCGCCCGGGGGATCTCGGCCACCTCGTCGACCCGGTCGAGCAGCCTCGTCAGCTCTTCCGGCGGCGCCGGCGTGTCGACCGCCACGGCGTAGACGATGCCGGTCGACGACCACGTGGACTCGTCGAAGTCGCCGGAGGCACGCACCTCGACGCCGTCGACGCGGATGCCCAGGGCGTCCGCCTCGCGGTAGATGTCGTTGAGGACACAGCCGGCGGCGGCCAGGTGCAGCAGGTGGGCGCCGGTGAAGTCGGCCTCGACCGTGACGCCCTCCGGGGTCCACCGGTGCGGGAACGGGACCGCGTCGTCCTTCGCCGATCTGCGCGTGCCGGCCCCGACCACCACCGAGAACTTGTCCACGCCGCCATTCTGCGCTCGATCCAGCGGTGCGGGCCAAGGGTTTTCGCGTTCCGGAACCAGGGACCATTGACTGGCCTCGATCGAGCCGGGAGGATTTCCGGGCCGTTACTTCAAGCCCTGATAAATGCGTCGAGGTGACATGTTCCGTACCCGTCAAGCCGTCGTTCTCGCTCTGGTCCTTGCTGCCGCCGGCCTCAGCGTTCCTGCCTACGCCGCCCCTGCCGCCACCGTGCAGGTCTACCTCAGCTCCGAGTCGCGCACCGCCGGCTACGAGCCCAAGAACGGCAATTGGTACACCAACCCGGCCACCGGGCTGGCCGGCACGCCCTACCAGCTGAGCCGCCAGGCCGACCTGGCCACCGCGGCCGCCGGCGGCGCCGCGACCATCACCGTCGACACGACGCAGCAGTATCAGACCGTGCTCGGCGTCGGCTCCTCGCTCGAGGAGTCCACGATCTACAACCTGTCCCGGATGAGCGCGGCCGGGCGGGACGCCGCGCTGCGGGCGCTGGTCGACCCGGTCAGTGGGGCCGGCTTCAACGTCGTCCGGATCACCCTGGGCACCAGTGACTTCACCTCGCACGACTTCTACACCTACGACGACGGGGCGGCCGACCCGTCGTTGTCCCGCTTCTCCATCCAGCGCGACATCGATTACCACATCGTCTCGACGCTGCAGCAGGCTCTCGCGATCAACCCGAACCTGAAGATCTTCGCGAGCGCGTGGAGCGCCCCGCCGTGGATGAAGACCAGCAACAACATCATCGGCGGTTCGCTGCTCAGCCAGTACATCCCGCATCTGGCCTCTTACTACGGCAAGGCGGTCCGGGCGTACGCGGCGCTGGGTGTCCCGATTTTTGCCCTGACCCTGCAGAACGAGCCGTTGTTCTCGCCGGCCGACTACCCGGGCATGCTCGTCTCCGCCGATCAGGAACGCCAGCTGGCCAAGGCGGTCCGCGCCGAGCTGCCGGCGACGAAGATCTGGGCGTTCGACCACAACTTCTCCGAGGGCGCCTCGTACGCCGCCGGGGTGCTCACCGCCGACGCCCGCTCCTCGGTCGACGGGGTCGCGTTCCACGACTACGCCGGTGATCCCTCAGTGATGGCGACGGTCAAGGCGACCTACCCCGACAAGGACGTGCTGATGACCGAGCGGTCGGTGTGGGGGACCGCCGGCGCTGACCGGATCGTGCAGTACTTCCGCAACCAGGCCACGCTCTACGAGGGCTGGGTGTCGATGCTCGACCAGAACCGCTCGCCCGAGCGCTGGTCCGGTTCGCCCGATCCGACCATGCTGGTGCAGAGCGCGTCGAGCCCGGACACGTTCTGGAAGCTGCCGGACTACAACATGGTCGCCCAGTTCTCGAAGTTCGTGCAGGCCGGCGCGAAGCGGGTGAGCAGCGGTTACGGCTCGACCGGCACGGTCACGAACGTCGCCTTCGTCAACCCGGACAACTCCCTGGTGACGGTGGCGGTAAACCAAACTGCGGCAAGCCAGACCTTCACCGTACGGGCGGGAACACGCCAGTTCACCGCGACCCTGCCGGCCAAGACCACCGGCACGTACGTGTGGGCGGGCGCCGGCGACGCGGGCGCGGGTCCGTCGCGCACCGGCCAGGTCGTCGGTTACGGCGGCAAGTGCGTCGACGTCGCCGGCGCGAGCTCGGCCGACGGCGCCGCGGTCCAGCTCTACACCTGCAACGGCACCACCGCCCAGTCCTGGACGGTCGGCGCGGACGGCACCGTCCGCGCCCTCGGCAAGTGCCTCGACGTGACCTCGGCCTCGTCGGCCAACGGCACGAAGATTCAGTTGTACGACTGCAACGGCAGTGCCGCCCAGCAGTGGTCGGCCGGCTCCGACGGCACCCTGAGGTCGCTCGGCAAGTGCCTGGACGCCACCGGGCCGAGCTCGGCCGACGGCACCCGCCTGCAGATCTGGGACTGCACGGCCGCCGCCAACCAGAAGTGGACCCTCCCGGCCTGATCGCCTCACGTTCGGTACAGCGCGAAAGGGGCGTCCGGGTGCAAGCCGGGGCGCCCCTCGACAAGGCCCTCGCGCCGGATGCGGCCGGCCGGTCGCATGCCGAGCCGTTCCATGACCGCCCGCGACGCGTGGTTGTGCACCTCGGTGAACGCCACGATCGGCAGCTCCGGGTGGTGCGTGCCGGCCCAGGTGAGCGCGGCCCGGCCGAGCTCGGTCGCGTAGCCGCGGCCGGTGCGGGCGTCGCGCACCACCCAGCCGAGTTCCAGCACCGCCTCGCCGTCGAGGTCGATGCGGGTGAAGCCGCCGCGCCCGACGAGCGACCCGTCCGCCCGGTCGCGGGCCATCCACTTGCCGACTCCGTCGGACGCCCATCGGGCTGTCATGGCCGCGGTCCAGGCCGCCACCGTCCTGCCGGTCCAGGGGCCGGTCCAGTAGGCGACCTCCGGATCGGCGTACAGGAGCGTCAGGTCGTGGATGTCGTCGGCCCCGATCGGGGTCAGGACGAGTCGCGCGGTCCGGACCGGGTCGGTCGGTGCCGGCATCGGTCCTCCCCTTAAATGAGAGATCACTCTCTTTAATTAGTTGATGATGGCCATCAGCGCCGCGGTGAAGGGGGCTGGGTCGAGGTCGCCGCGGATCGCCAGCTGCTGGCTGTAGCTGGCGCTGAGGGCCACGAACGCCTCGGCGATCGGCGCGGCGTCCGGGCGCCGATGCTCGGGCACCAGCTCGGCGACCGCCGCGCGCATGGCCGCCAGCTGCTGGCGCACCACGGCCGCGAGCGGCGGTGACACAGCCGCCTCGGCGTAGATCTGGGCGACCAGGCGGGCGTGGTCGGTGTCCCGCGCCAGCCTGCGCACATGCTCGAGGAAGCCGGCGACGGCCTCCGCGGTGAGCGCCTTCGGCAGGGCCTCCGTCCCCTGCTCGCAGACGGCGATGACGATCTCGTCCTTGCTCGTGAAGTACCGGTAGATCGCGCCGTTGGAGAGCCCGGACTCGGCCACGATGTCGGCCATCGACGTGCGCGCGAAGCCGTGACTGGCGAACCGGGCGCGGGCGGCATCGACGATCTGCTGGCGGCGTGCATCGAGATGCGCCTGACTGACCCTCGGCATAAAGAGTGACCCCTCGGTTTATTTGCTACCGTGGCGAGCCTACCCCTTCAGGAGACGCCATGCGCTATCAGACCTTTGGCCGCCGGACCGGACTGCGCGTGTCGGAGTTCGCGCTCGGGACCGCGAACTTCAGCACCGCCGCCGGCGACGGGGCCGGCCCCGAGGCGTCGCGGGAGATCTTCTCGGCCTTCGTCGCCGCCGGCGGCACCACGTTCGACACGTCCAACCTCTACCGGGACGGGCAGGCCGAGACCATGCTCGGCGAGCTGCTCGGGCGGGAGCGCGACGACTTCGTGGTGATCACCAAGTACAGCGGGACGCGGCAGACCCACCCCCGGCCGGGCACGACCGGGAACAGCCGCAAGACGATGGTGCGCTCGCTGGAGGAGAGCCTGCGCCGGCTGAAAACCGACTACGTCGACGTCTTCATGCCGCACTTCCCGGACGGGATCACCCCGATCGAGGAGATCCTAGCCGGCCTCGACGACCTGGTCCGGTCGGGCAAGATCCGGCACGGCGGACTCTCCAACTTCCCGGCCTGGCGAATCGCCGGCGCCGCGATCCGGGCGGACCTGCGCGGGCTGGCCCCGCTGTCCGGTATCCAGACCGAGTACAGCCTGGCCGAACGCTCCGCCGAGCGGGAGCTGCTGCCGATGGCGGAGGCCCACGGCCTGGGCGTGGTGCTGTACTCACCGCTGGCGGGCGGGCTGCTCACCGGCAAGTACCGGCACGGCGAGCAAGGCCGGCTCAGCGCCCGCGGCGCCGGCATCGAGGGCACCACCCAGCGCTCCGCCGTCGTCGACGCCGTGCTGGCGACCGCCGGCGAACTCGGCGCCGGCCCGGTCCAGGTCGCCCTGGCCTGGCTGCGCCACCGGGCGGCCCTGGCCCCGACGGCTCTGATCCCGATCGTCGGCCCGCGCACCCCGGCCCAGCTGGCGGAATACCTGAAGGCCCTGGACCTGCAACTCGGCGACGAGCACTACCGGCGCCTGGCCGAGGTCAGCGCGGTCCGCCTGGGCACCCCGCACGAGGACGTCGCCGCCGCCCTGACCCACGGCGCCGACGGCGACCGCACCCTGCTCGAGGCCCCACCGGTGCCCGTCGTCTAGTGGACTGTCGTTCAAGGACGCGGAGTTCCCCGATCCCGCCCTCGCCGTCGTGGATCTGCACCCGGTTGTGTGCTGTGCCCTGTGCGCCGTCACCTGTGTTGCGTGCTGAGCATGCGATGTATGTCAGGGAATCGAACCCCGCGCCCTGGAAGCGTGCGCTGCCGGTGATGCGAGAACGGAGCTGTTCAGTGCGACGCGACGCATCCGCGCGCAGCGCGAGAGCCTCGGCAAGTTTTGATGGGAGCAGTATGCCCATCCAAGATCGACGCCGCCTGCGATTTTGCACCGGCGGACATCGATTCGACGATTGGCTATGGCGTGGCAAGGGTTCGCGGCTTCACGGCATCGGACATCATCAAGGCGTGGGCGACCTTCTGATCAATCTGCTGGCGAGCGTCATCGCCGGTACGGCCGTCTGGCTTGCGGGGTTCCTGCTGCGCCGGCGCAAGCTGAGCCGGGAACGTGCTTTCTTCGGCCTCAGCGCCGGGTCGAGCTGTTTGCTGGTGGTGTCGCGGCACGCGTCGTCGCCGCGGGAGTCCAGCGTGCACCGCCGCGACGTCGCCGCGCTGGTGGAGTTGGCGACCATCGCCCGGGAGTGTGGCGCGCACGCCGACCGGGTCGGCGAGGACCAGCCGACCGGCGAGATCGGCCGGCTGACCGAGTTCTGCGTCGGGGGCCCGGGCGGGGCCAGCCCACGCAGCGCTACGCATGTGCGCGCGATTCTGCGGGGCGTGAAGTACGAGGTCTTCGACGACCAGGAGCGCCGGATGTCATTCACGGTCGGCGGCACCGCGTACGTCCTCAGCCCGGAGACCAGCTACGTCCTGCTTGCCCGGTTCTGGGGGCCGGCCGGTGGCCGCCCGGTGTTCTTCATCGGTGGTCTGAGCGCGGGCACCAACCTTGCCGCCGCCCGCTACCTGGCCGCGCATCACCCCGAGCTCGGCCGCACCTTCGGCGCCGACCGGCCGTTCGCCGTTGTCTTGCGCGTCGTCGAGCCGGCCGCCTACGGCACCGATCTCACCGAGCTGGTCGCCGACGTGACCGACGTCGCGTTCCAGCCGACTCCGCAGCCGGCGGAGTGACGGTGATCGAGATCTTGGATGACCTCGGTGTGCTGGCCCGGGCCGACCTGGACCCGGCGACGTTGAGCCTCGCCGGTGTGCCGTTCGGGGCGGACGCCGCCGGCACTCTGCCGCGAGGCCGGATCATTGAGGCAGGCTCCTCGATCGTCCACCGTTCGATCGTCGGCACCGACCGGATTCCCGAGTACTTCGCGGCGGACGGCCGGAGGCTGACCCTCGACGACGTGATCGACAGCGCCTTCGTGGATGGCGGCATGCTGTATTTCGCCGGCCACTTCAGCTGCCAGATCGTGGGTTCGCTGGTCGCCGGATTCGCGCTCTACGGCGCGGAGCGCGGCCATCTGGCCCACTTCGGGTACCTGCGGTCCTACGAGGAGTTCCGCCGCACGTTCGGGCCGGCGGACCGGACCGAGGAGTCGCGGGTCTACGGCGATCTGCTCGGGTACCACGACTACTACTGGCGCTCGCGGAAACACGTCTACTGGAGTGCCGACGACGAGGACGGCACCGGTTGTCTGTCCTCGATCAGCATCGGCGACTATCCCGGCAACGCCGGCCCCGAATAGCCGCGCCCGAGTCAGGCCGCTGGTCGCAGGCCGGTGGTGTCGAAGGCGACCAGGGAATCGACGACCAAGCCGTTGCGCAGGCGCATGCGGTCGATGCCGTCCCAGGTGATCGGCGTTCCGGCGGCGGTTGCGGTGCCGTTCCAGCTCACGAAGCACAAATCATCCACCCTGGCGTACGCGGTGACGGCAAGCCGGACGTCCGGGAAGCGCCCGACGATGGTGGCTACCCGGTCTCGCCACCTCCAGTCCGCGCAGCGCCTCGGGCAACCCGGGATAGCGCGGGCCTGCTGCAGCAGGCATTCAAGCGGCTGCGGGAGGCGGGCGAGGTGACCGCGGGCGACGACGCCCTGCGCACCCGGCTGGTGATCGGCGCGCTTTGTGAGGCGGCCGCCACGATGGCCGATTCGTCGACGCCTGAGCAGGCCCTCACGATGGCCCGAACCGACGTCGGCCGCTTTTTGAAAGGCCTGCGCGCCCACTGATCCGGGGGATCGGCAGCCGCCGCGAGTCATGACCCGGAACGCGCGGCGGCTCGCCGGCCGGGAGTTCGCCCTACTCCTCTCCGGAGAATCGTTCCCACGCGGACTGCCGGGCGATTCCCAGGGCCGTGCCGATGCGCGCCCAGGTCACTCGCCGTTCCCGCAGGAGGGTGACCAGGCGCTGGAGGCTTGCCTCGGTCTGCGCCCCGGCCGCCGCGACGCGGGGAAGCTGATCGAGGATCTGCTCGTCGGTCATCCCGTCCTCCCAGGCTGACAGCCGTGCTTCCGAGCCGGCGGAGTCCTCCTGGTCGGGCCGGAGGATGTCGTTGCATAGATCGACGCACTCGTTGCAGATGTAGACACCGGGGCCGGCGATCACCTTCTCGACGGCCGAGCTCGGCTTGGCGCAGAAGGAGCAGGACAACTGGAGTGTTTCGCTGGTCATCGTTTCCTCCGGCGATAGCAGTCTGTCAGGCTGCCCCTGACAGCTGTCAGGTTACACCTGACAACGCCGCGCGGAGCTTGCGCCGGAAAGGTTGGCATGCGGCCTACCAGCCGGTGATCGTGCGGGCCAGGCGGAAGCCGACGTCGTCCAGGGTCAGGCTGGGGTGGCTGCGGCGGCGGACCGAGGCGCGGCAGCTCCAGTGCTCGTCGAACCAGCCGCCGCCGCGCAGGGAGCGGTAGGTGCCGTAGACCTCGGGGTCGTAGAGGTCCCAGCACCAGTCCCAGACATTGCCCAGCATGTCGTGCAGGCCCCACGCGTTCGGCTGCTTGCCGGCCACGTCGTGGAGGTGCTCGCCGGCATTGGCGCGGTACCACGCGATCTCGTCCAGCGGGCCGTAGCGCGGGCCGGACGTGCCGGCGCGGCAGGCATATTCCCACTCGGCCTCGGTCGGCAGGCGGTAGCCGGCGGCGGCCGGGTTCCACTCGATCGTGTCGCCGGCCAGGCGGTAGGTGGGTTCCAGGTCGTCCTGCTCGGACCGGGCGTTGCAGAAACGCACCGCGTCCCACCACGACACGCTCTCGACCGGCCGGTTCTCGCCCGCGGCGGCGCTCGGGCGCTCGCCGGTGACCTCGGCGTACTCGCGTTGGGTGACCGGGGCCCTGGCGAGCAGGTAGGGCTGCAGGTCGACGGTCCACACGCGCTGCGACCGGCGGTCCGACAATGTCACCCGGCCGGGCGGCAGGGCGATCAGATCGGTCATGACCGGCCGATCGTAGCGAGGATCTCGGGGAACGTGCCGACCGCGGCGGTGACGTGGCGCGGGTCGAACTCGTCTCGGCGACGGACGCCGCTCTGCAGGCAGGCGATGAACGCGATGCCCGCGCCGGCGGCCGCTGCCGCGTCGCCCGGGGAGTCGCCCACGTAGACGCACTGGCCGGGACCGAAGCCGGTCTCGGCCAGCAGCTCGTCGAAGACTCTCGGGTCCGGCTTGCGGAAGCGGGTGTTGCCCTGGTGGTAGGCGCCGGTGATGCGGGTGGCCAGGACGTGGTCGGGGGCGAGGAGGTGGCGGACCTCCGGCTCGGTGCGGGAGGTGAGCAGCAGGACGGTACGGCCGTCGGCCACCAGGTGGTCGAGGGTGCGCAAGTTCTCCGGTGGGATCACGTCCAGCCGGCCGTCCGCGAGGTACTGCTGGTGCAGGACCGGGAACAGGGCGGCGAACCGGGTCAGGTCCACGCCGGGGGAGCGCTGCGGCATCGCGTCCAGCAGCGGCTCGCCCCAGGTGGCCAGGTGGATCTCGCGGGGCATCGGCGGGCGGGCCATCGCCGCGAGCACGTCGTTCTCCAGGTCGAACGATGCCGCCTCGGTCAGGCACAGGGTGTCGTCGACGTCGACGATCACCGCTTTCCATCCGCTCACGCGATGGCCGCGTCGCGGCCGTGCGGCCGTCGCCGGTCGCGGGCGGCAGCCGCCGGAGGCGGGGTTGGCGGTGCTGCGGTGGTGGGCGGGATCAGGGCGTACTCCTGCTCAGGTCTTCGTCGGTTATGTCGCGGACCACGCGGCAAGGGACGCCGAGCGCGACCGTCATCGGCGGGATGTCGCGGCTGACCACGCTGCCGGCGCCGATGACCGAGCCGTAGCCGATCCGGACGCCGGGGAGCACGACGACGTTGCTGCCGATCCAGACCTTGTCCTCGATGACGATCGGCTTGGAGAAACGCCGGAAGTCCTCGCGCAGGCCGGGGTGGATCGGGTGTCCGGTGGTGGTCAGCGTGGTGCTCGGCGCGATCATGACGCCGTTGCCGATGTGGATCTCGACGTCGTCGACGAACGTGAGGTTGACGTTGCCGAAGAAATCGTCGCCGATGTGCACGTTGCTGCCGAAACCGGCGTGGAACGGGGGGAGCAGCACGGTGCGGGCGCCGACCGAGCCGAGGATCCGCTCCAGGAACTCGCGGCGCTTCGCCTCCTCGCCCGGTGGGGTCCGGTTGTACTCGAAGACCAGGTCGGCGCGGCGCTGCGGGTTCTGGAAGGACGCCTCGGACTCGGTGTAGAGGTGGCCCTGCCGGATCCGCTCCAGGACTTCGTCACGATCTCGCATGATCCCCATCTTTCCCGATCCGGAAGCCCCGGACCGATGCGCGGTACGGTTCGGGATACCGCGACGCTGAGGGGCAAAATTCATGACCGACCGCGTACGTGTCGAATTGCGCCGTTCCGGTGGTTTCGCCGGGCTGTCGGTGCATAAAGTGCTGGACTCCGCGCAGATGCCGCCGGCCGAGGCAGCGTCCCTGGTCCGGATCGTTGGCGCCCTTGACTTCGGAGCGCTCCGATCGACCGGCCCGGTCCACGGCGCCGACCTGATGCACTACGCCCTGACGATCGAGCGCGGCGAGGCCCGCTGGCAGGGCGCGGTCTCCGACCCGTCGATCCCGGCCGCGCTGCAGCCGCTGCTGGACTTCTTGAACGGCCATTCCTTCAGATAACCGGTGGCTCGGGGAGCTCCGCCAGCCAATGGGCGGCGGCCGTGCGGAAGTCCTCGTCCACCGGCATGGCGGTGTCGCGTAGCGCTCGCTGCCAGGCCAGGGAGCGGGACACCCGGGTGACCCGGCAGGCCAGTGACGCCGACTGCCGCAGGGTGGTGGCCGGGGCCAGGTCGGTCCACGGTTCGAGGTAGGCGTCGCGCAGGCGGAGCAGGGCCGGGTCGCCCGGACCCAGATCCAGGACGTGGCCGGCGAAGCCGAGCGCGACCAGCAGTGAGCCGAACGGGTGGGCCACGCTCGCGTCGCCCCAGTCGAAGAATCGGAAGCCGGCCGGGCCGGCCGGGAAGACGTTGGCGTCGGTCAGGTCGTCGTGCTGGATGGTGGCGGGCAGGCCGTCGGCGGCCAGTTCGGCGCACCAGTCGGCGAACGGGACCGCCACCTCGGCGCCGGCGCCCACCTCCGGGTCGTCGACCAGGGCCTTGAGGTGGCCGGGCAGCAGCGGGGGCCGCAGGTCGGGGACGCCGAGGGCGACCATCTCGTCGGCGTGGGTGGCGGTGGCGCGTTGCAGCACCGCGTACGCCTGGAGCATGTCTGACCAGGTCTCCAGCAGCGGCCACCGGGCCGGGTCGGCCGCGATCTTGTCGCGCAGCGTGGGGCCGGCGTCGGCGGACAGCAGCCAGCCGCGAGCGTCGACCGCCAGCGGCTGCAGGACGGCGTCCGGGAGCCAGCCGGCCAGGGCCGACGCGAGCGGCGATTCGTAGGCGCACGGCGGGGTGTTGGCCTTGAACCAGCGGTCGCCGGCCGCCGTGGGCACACGGTGGGTCACCGACCAGGGGCGGACCCGGATCTCCTCGATCCAGCCGGTCGGCTCGGCGTCCAGGTGGGCCTCGATCCAGTCGTGGGCGGTCGCCACCCACGCCGGGTCGTGCCAGTCGTTGGCCTTCATTGACCGTCCACCTTAGGCGCTCAGGCGACGGCGTTCACCCGAATTTCCTGCGGGGGCAGGTGGACGATCAAGCGCTGGCCGTCATCGGCGGGGAGATCCAATGTCTCGTACGCCATCCGCAGCTCACCCGCCGCCGGAAGCACCCAGCGCAGCACCCCGCTGGCCGCCGGCAGGCCGGGCACCCGATGGGTCCGTTCCTCGAAGGCCGCGCCCGCCAGCACGGTCAGCTCGTCGGCGAGAGCGGCCAGATGCTGATCGGCGCGCGCCCAGCACCGGCGCCGACGGATGACGGTCGCGGCCCTGTTCCAGGCGGGTCACGTACTCCACGCTCACGCCGGCCAGCACCGCCACCTCGGAACGGCGCAGCCCCGGGGTGCGGCGTCGCGGGCCCGCCTCGGCCGGGGTGATCATCTCGCGCCGGCTGCGCAGGAACATGCCGAGCTCGTTGTCCGCCACGCTCCCGACGGTAACAACCGGCCCCGGCCCGAAGCGTATCCCTCGCACTACCACCCTCGGCGCGGCCTCCCTGCGAGTCGTCCGAAAGGCGATCTTCAAACCGACAAGATTGCGGAGGTACGGCATGACGAAAGTGATCGTGGTCGGCGGCGGCTACGGCGGCATCACGGTGGCCAAGGCGCTGGACGACGCGGCCGAGGTGGTCCTGGTCGAGCCACGGGAGACGTTCGTGCACAACGTGGCGGCCCTGCGCGCGGCGGTCGACCCGGAGTGGGCTCGACGAGACCCGCCGGGGTCTGGCGAAGGCCGAGCACGTGCTGCTGGTGGGGGCGGGACCGGTCGGGCTCGAGTTCGCCGGCGAGATCAAGACGGCCTGGCCGGAGAAGCGGGTCACGCTGGTGGATCGCAACAACGACCTGATGCCGGGCTCCTACCCGGACGAGTTCCGCACCTTGCTGCGCAAGCAGCTGGACGAGCTGGGCATCGTGATCACCGACCGGCCGGTCGACGCCGACCTGCGGTTCGACTGTTTCGGCGCGACCCCGGTGACCGGCTTCGTCGATCTGCCGGCGCGACGGCCGGACGGCCGCATCGCGGTCAACCCCGACCTGGTCTCCTACCAGCCGGAACCGGACGCCATCGTGCTGCCGCCCGGCCCGCACGGCGGCGTCAGCTACGGCCCGGAGGCGGGTGTGCTCGGTCCCGGGCAGACCGCCGCGATCAAGGCCGGCTTCTACCTCGACCAGTACCGGGAGCTACTGGGCCAGTCGTGAGGCGAGGTCGCTCTCGAAGACCCGGACCTGGCCGTCGGTGGTGCCGGTGTTCGCGGAGACGGCAAGGCCGACCATCAGGTTGCTGACCCGGAACACGGTCAGGCCGCCGTTGGTGTAGCCCTCGTCACCGAGTCCGGATACCTCGCGGAACTCGCCGGCCGCCCGCGTGCGCAGCTGATTGCTGACCTTGCCGGGGGTGTCACCGACGTACCAGGTGATCGCCATCATCGTGGTCTGCGTGCCCGGCAGCAGCACGCTGCACGTCCCGCCGTCGCCGGCCTTGGTCGTGTAGCCGGTCCCGAGCAGGTGCAGGCTCGGGTCGGCCACCGAGCAGGCCGGCTTCGCGGCGAACTTGCCCTTCTCGTCGAACACCCCGGCGAAGTACGCGATCGCAGCCCCGGCGGCGAGCAGGACAAAAACGGCGAGTGCGATGATCGGAGCACGGCGGGACGGCATGCGGTGGATCTTAGTGCTGGGGTGCTTCCGGGTGAGGCCGCCGTGACGCGGCCGCGGCGACGGTTGCCAGGTCTGTGCTCGAGAAGCCGGCTCGGCTCAGCACCGCCAGGGATTTGTTCGTCGCGAGCGCGCACAGCGCCAGCTCGGCCGCCTCCGGCTCGCCGGCCCCCGCCGCCCGGAACGCCTGCTCCAGCATCGCCCGTAAGCCGTCGATCATGGCGCTTACCAGCGCCTGGCCTTCCGTGTCGAGGGCCGGGAACTGGGCCGCCGACATCGTGAGCAGGCAGCCGTCCGGGACCGCCGGGTCGGCGATGCGGTTCAGGGTGACCTGCAGGTAGGCGGCCGCCACGGCGCTCGGGTCCGGGTGCGGGCCGGACAGTGCCTGGTGGTACTGCGGGTGGTAGGTCTCCGCGTACCGCTGGAGGCTTTTCCGGAAGAGGGTGCTCTTGTCGCCGAAGGTGCCGTAGAGCGAGCCCCGGCCCAGGCCGGTGCCCTCGGTCAGCCGATCGATCGAGGCCTCCGAATAACCCCAGCGCCAGAAGACAAGCATCGCGCGCCTCAGCGCCTCGTCCACGTCGAATTGCTTGCGGCCCGCCATGGTCGTCAGCATACACATCTTGTAACGATCGTTCCAAGATGTGTATGGTCGCCGGCATGACAACTTTGAGTTCGCTGCGGCTGCCCGACGGTTTCACCGATGTCTTCACCAGCCGGCTCGTGGAGGTGAACGGGCTGCGGCTGCACGCCGTCACCGGCGGGGACGGCCCGCCGCTGCTGCTGGTCGGTGGGTGGCCGCAGACCTGGTATGCCTGGCGGGAAGTGATGCCCGCGCTCGCCCGCACGCACACCGTCGTCGCCGTCGACTCGCGTGGGGCCGGGCTCTCCGACAAGCCCGACGACGGTTACGACGCCGGCACGCTGGCCGCCGACCTGGTCGCGCTGATGGCCGCGCTCGGGCACGACCGGTTCGACGTGGTCGGCCACGACGTCGGCATGTGGACCGGTTACGCCCTCGCCGCCGATCACCCCGAGCGGGTGGGCCGGCTCGCCGTCGTCGACGCGATCATCCCCGGTCTCACGCCGTCGCCGCCGGTCTTCAGCCCGGCCGCGGCCAGCCAGCGGTTCTGGCACTTCGGCTTCAACCGGCTCCCCGACCTCAACGAGGAGCTGGTCCGGGGGCGGGAGCGGCTCTTCTTCGGTTATCAGTTCGCCAAGAAGGCCGCCACCCCGGAGGCGATCCCCGCTTACGCCGTCGACGTCTACGTCGATGCGATCGTCGCGGACCCGCGCGGGCTGCGGGCGAGCTTCGCCTACTACCGGGCGCTGGACGACACCATCGCGCAGAACGAGCGGCGCAGCAAGACCCGGCTGACGCTGCCGGTGCTGGCCATCGGCGGCGCGCTCTACAGCGGCGCGGCGGTCGCCGGGACGATGCGGCTGGCGGCCGACGACGTCACCGGGGTGGTCATCGACGACTGCGGCCATTACGCGGCCGAGGAGCAGCCGGCGCGGTTCACCGAGATCCTGGAGGACTTTCTCTCCAGATGATCGCGGTCGATGTTACCGGGTGATTTCCAGGAGACTGTGGACAGGTCTTAGGTGGACATCTATCGTGGGCGATACCACCGAATCGAAGCGCTTCGACGATCTGCCAATACAGCTACTGAGCTGGCGATTTGTCGTGTCTGAAATACTAGGAGAATCGCCCATGCGTCGGCGTTTCCTGCCGCTGCTGGCCGCCGCATTACTGGTCGTACCGACCATTCCCGGCGCTGCCCATGCGGACCCGTCCTACCCCTTCCGTGATCCACATCTGCCGCTCCAGGCGCGCGTCGACGACCTCGTCGGGCGGCTCACGCTGGACGAGAAGATCTCGCTCCTGCACCAGTACCAGCCGGCCATTCCGCGGCTGGGCATCAACCTTTTCAAGGCCGGCACCGAGGCCCTGCACGGTGTCGCCTGGTCCAACGACATCGACAACAACAGCGCGGTGGTCACCGCGGACGGCACCTCGTTCGCCCAGCCGGTCGGCCTGGCCAGCACCTGGGACACCGGCCTGATCAACCGGGTCGGCTCCGCGGTCGGCGACGAGGCCCGCGGGTTCAACGCCAAGAACCCGCGGGTGTTCGGCCTCAACCTGTGGGCGCCGGTGGTCAACCTGCTGCGCGACCCGCGCTGGGGCCGCAACGAGGAGGGCTACTCGGAGGACCCGCTGCTCACCGGGGCGATCTCCACCGCCTACGGCGACGGCCTGCAGGGCGGCGACCCCGATCACCTCAAGACGGCGCCGACGCTCAAGCACTACCTGGCCTACAACAACGAGGCCGGGCGCGACGTGACCTCGTCGAACGTGCCGCCGCGGGTGCTCAACGAGTACGACCGGGCCGCGTTCGAGCAGGCGCTGCGGGCCAACGCCGCCACCGGCGTGATGGCCTCCTACAACCTGGTCAACGGCCGCCCCGCCACCGTCGACCCGGACCTCGCGACGATCGAGCGCAGCTGGTCGGACTATCCGCTGTTCAACGTGACCGACGCGGTCGCGCCGAACAACCTGACCGGTTCGCAGAAGTACTTCGCCACCCAGGCCGAGGCGGACGCCGCGGTCATCAAGGCCGGCCTCAACAGCTTCACGGTGGACGACGCCAACGGCGCACCCACGGTCACCGCGATCAAGGCCGCCCTGGACCAGGGCCTGCTCTCCGTGCACGACATCGACGTGGCCGCCGGTCAGGCGCTCAGCATCCGGTTCCGGCTCGGCGAGTTCGACCCGGACGGCGGGCCCTACGCCAAGATCGGGCCGGAGGTCATCAACAGCGCCGCCAACCAGAAGCTGGCCCGGGAGACCGCGGACAAGGCGATGGTGCTGCTGAAGAACGAGAACAACGCGCTGCCGCTCAAACCGGGCGGGAAGGTCGCGGTGGTCGGCCCACTGGCTGACACCCTTTACAGCGACTGGTACGGCGGGAAGCTCCCGTACCAGGTGACGGCGGTCGACGGGATCAGGGAGCGGGCCGGCTCGGTGACCACGAGCACCGGTTCCGACCGGATCGCGCTGCGTTCCGTGGCGACCGGCAAATACCTGACCGCCACCGACGCGAATGCGGTGTCGGTCACCTCTCTCGATAAAGATGCGGCCGCTCAGTTCGACGCCGACGACTGGGGCCAGGACGTGCTGACCCTGAAGAACGTCGCGAACGGCAAATACCTCGGCTACAACTGGGGGCCGTTCGTCACCCGGGACGACCAGCCCAACGGCTGGTTCGTGCAGCAGCAGTTCAAGCTGGAGCCGCAGGCCGACGGCACCGTCGCGATCCGCTACGCCGGTTACGAGACGACCGAGAGCTGGTTCGGGCCGAACCGGTACCTGACGATCGACGCGAACGGACAGCTCGCGCTGGGCTCGCCGGACGTCGCGGGCGCCGCCCGGTTCAGCAAGGAGGTGCTGCGCAGCGGCATCGACGAGGCGGTGGCCGCGGCCAGGTCGGCCGACACCGCGGTGCTCGTCGTCGGCAGCCAGCCGTTCATCAACGGCCGGGAGGCGCACGACCGCACCACGACCGCGCTCGGCGCCGGGCAGGAAGCCCTGGTCAAGGCGGTGCGGGCGGCCAACCCCCGCACCGTCGTCGTGCTGCAGACCAGCTACCCGGACTCGATCACCTGGGAACAGCAGCACGTGCCGGGCATCGTCTGGACCACCCACGCGGGGGCCGAGACCGGGCACGCGATCGCCGACGTCCTCTACGGTTCCTACAACCCGGCCGGGCGGCTCACCCAGACCTGGTACGCCGGCGACTCGTCTCTGCGGCCGGACCTGAACGACTACGACATCATCAAGTCGCAGCAGACCTATCTCTACATCCGGCAGGCGCCGCTCTATCCGTTCGGCTACGGGCTGTCCTACACCAGCTTCACATACGGCAAGCCCAGCGTCGGCCACGGCAAGGTCACCCTCAGCGTGACCAACACCGGGCGGCGTGACGGCGACGAGGTCGTCCAGCTCTACACCCACCAGCGCACCTCGCGGGACGCGACCGCGGTCAAGCAGTTGCGCGCTTTCCAGCGCGTACACCTCAAAGCCGGCCAGACCAAGACCGTGAGCCTCGCGCTCAGCCCGGCCGACCTGAAGCGCTGGGATCAGACCCGGTCGAAGTGGATCGTCGAGTCCTCGGTCTACGACGTCCTGATCGGCTCGTCCTCGAGCGACATCCGGCAGCGCACCTCCCTGAAGGTGAGCGGCGAGACGATCCCGGCCCGCGACCTGACCAGGGCGACCCGGGCGGAGACGTTCGACGACTACTCGCCGGCGATGAAGCTGGTCGACGAGAGCAAGGCCCGCGGCACCTCAGTGGGCTCCTCGGCGACCGGTGACTGGATTGCTTTCAAGGATGCCGACCTGCGTCACGCCAGCACCTTTACCGCGCAGGTCGCGTCGGCCGGGCCCACGACGATCCAGGTACGCCTGGGGTCGCCGACCGGCAGGTTGATCGGCACCGTTCCGGTCGCCGCGACGGGCGATGTCTACAAGTACGCCACGGCCACCGCGAGTCTGGCCCGGGTGAACGGGCGCCAGGACGTCTACCTGGTGTTCGGCGGTGCGCTGCGCGTGTCCACATTCTCCATTCGGTGAGAGGGGAACCCGCCCGCCGGCCTGGTCAGCCGGCGGGCGGGTCACACCGATCTTTCAGGAAGGTCCGCATGAAGATCGTCCGTGTCCTGCTCGCGCTCGTCCTGGTGACTGTCGGCTTCGCCGGCCCGGCGCATGCCGCTGCGCCGAAACACACCGTCACCTACGACAAGTACTCGCTGATGGTCGACGGGCAGCGGGTGTTGCTGCAGGCGGCCGAGTTCCACTATTTCCGGTTGCCCAGCCCCGATCTGTGGCGGGACATCCTGGAGAAGGAGAAGGCGGCCGGATTCAACGCGGTCAGTGTCTATTTCTCCTGGGCGTTCCATTCCCCGGCGCCCGGGCAGTACGACTTCACCGGCGTCCGCGACGTCGACCGGCTGCTCCGGACGGCCGAAGAAGTGGGCCTCTACGTCATCGCGCGGCCCGGTCCGTACATCAATGCCGAGACCACCGGCGGCGGCCTTCCGGCCTGGCTCAAGACCGTGCCCGGCCGGGCACGCAGCAGCGAGGCCGGCTACACCGCCGCCTATCACGACTGGCTCGCGCACCTCAATCCGATCCTGGCGCGACACCAGGTCACCCGGGGCGGATCGGTGCTGCTCTACAACGTCGAGAACGAGTACGCGGTGAACACCGACGCCGTCTACATGCAGGATCTGCAGGACACCGCGCGAGCCGCCGGCATCGACGTGCCGATCACCACGAACAACTGCTGCGACGCCGGCTCCTGGTCGTCGACCTGGGGGAGCGGGCCGGGCGCGGTCCAGATCCCGGGGGTCGACGACTATCCGCAGTCCTTCGACTGCGGCAACGCCGCGACCGTGTGGGGTCCGTGGGGCGCGGGCGTGACCGAGAAGGTCCGCGAGGACGCGCCGGTCTTCGCCGCCGAATACCAGGCCGGCGCGATCGATCTGAACAACGCGGGCTACGACGCGTGCCGTGAGCTGACCGGCGTGCAGTACACCAAGTACTTCCAGAAAGGGAACATGATCCTTTCCGGAGCGACCGCGTTCAACTACTACATGGGCTTCGGCGGCACCAACTGGGGCTGGCTCGCGCAACCCAACGACGTCTATACGTCCTACGACTACGGCGCGGCGATCGACGAGTCCCGGCAGCTAACCGACAAATACTCCGAGTACAAGCGGCAGGGCTATTTCCTGCAGGCCGCCCCGCAGCTCACCAAGACCGATGCGGTGGCCGCGCCGGCCGCGGCCGGCCTGGAGACCGCGGCCCGCGCCAACCCGGACAGTGGCACCCGGTTCGTGCTCGTCCGTAACGCCGGGACCTCGGCGGTCACGTCGAGTATCGATCTCGGCGGCTACTCGCTGCCCCTGCAGCTGCCCGGCCATGACGCCAAGATTCTCCTGTCCGGCTTCGGCTTCGGCGGGCAGAGTCTCGTGGCGTCCAGCTCGGAGCTGCTCACCCAGGCGACGATCGCCGGGCGGGACGTCGGGATCTTCTACGGCTCCGGCGGCACCCCCGGCACGACGGTCCTGAGCTACTCGGCCAAGCCGTCGGTCCGGGTCCTGGCCGGCCAGGTCAGCTCCACCTTCGCGGACGGCCGGCTGCGGCTCGACTACGTCCACACCGGCCTGGCCCGGGTGCTGATCAGCGGGGGCGGACACCGGCCGCTGCTGCTCCTGCTCGGCACCGACGACACCGCCGCGTCGTTCTGGCGCTACGACACCGCGGCCGGCCCGGTCCTGGTGCGCGGCACGGAGCTGCTGCGGTCGGCCGCGCTGGCACACGGCACGGCGGCGCTGCGGGCGGACACCTCGGCGGCCGGGGACTTCGAGGTGTTCGCGGCCGCGCGTGAGGTGACGGTCGACGGCGTGCGCGTTTCCACCCGTACCTCATCAAGCGGCTCACTCGAAGGCAGGCTGCCCGGCCCCCGCGGGGTTGCCCTGCCGTCCCTGGACGGCTGGAAGCAACAGGCCGAAGCGCCCGAGGCGAAGCCGGGCTTCGACGACTCGCGGTGGACGGTCGCCGACAAGAGGAGCAGCCTCAGCCCGTTCCCGCCGATCACGCAGCCGGTGCTGTACAGCGACGAATACGGCTTCCACACCGGAAGCGTCTGGTACCGCGGGCATTTCACCGCGACCGGCGCCGAGACGACTGTCGACCTCAACGCGATCACCGGCAAGCGCGGCAACTACCTGGTCTGGCTGAACAGCCGCTACCTGGGCGCGGCCGACGGCGGCGTGGAAGCCGACTCCGAGGCGCCGGTCAACCCGTCGCCCGGCCATGGAGCGTTCCCGGTGCCGGCCGGGCTGCTTACGGCCGGCTCCAAAGCCGTGCTGTCCGTGCTCGTGCAGAACATGGGCCACAACGACGACTGGACCGCCGACGACAACCGCTTCCGTCAGCCACGTGGCCTGGTCGGCGCGCGGGTGACCGGAGTCGACCAGATCGACTGGAAGATCCAGGGCACCGGATGGATCGATCCGGCCCGGGGCGGTCTCAACAACGGCGGCCTCTACGGCGAGCGGGCCGGCTGGTCGCTGCCGGGCTACGCCGACGCCGCCTGGCCGCAGGCGTCCAGGCAGGTGGGCGCCGGGGTGACCTGGCTGCGCGACGACTTCCGGCTCGGCCTGCCCGCCGGGCAGGACACCTCGGTGGCGCTGCGATTCGCCGGCCCGATCCCCGCCGGCTATCGGGCGATTCTGTACCTGAACGGCTGGAACCTGGGCCAATACGGCGGGGCGATCGGCCCGCAGACCGACTTCGTGCTCCCGGCCGGCGTGCTGCACCAGAACGGGTCCAACACCCTGGCCGTGGCGGTCATCGCCGCCGGGCCGGCCACGGTCACGACGCCGCAGCTGGTCATCAAGGGCAGTCAACGGGGCGGGGTGCCGGTACGGGACGTTCCCGCACCGGCCCGGTTCCCTGCACACAGGTAGTTAGGATCTGGCGAGGCACATCATGGAACGCGAAACAGTCACGTGGGGAGGGCGGATGCCGACGATCAACGACGTCGCCCGGGCAGCCGGGGTGTCGCCGAGCACGGTGTCGTACGTGCTGAGCGGCCGTCGTCCGATCTCGGCGCAGACCCGCGCCCGGGTGCAGGCCGCCATCGCCGAGCTCGGCTTCCACCCGCACGCCGGCGCCCGCGCGCTGGCCAGCAGCAAGACCAACGTGCTGGCCCTCGTCGTGCCGCTGCGGGTGGACGTCAACGTCGCCGTCATCATGCAGTTCGCGACGGCGGTGGTCACCGCGGCCCGCACCCACAACCACGACGTGCTGCTGCTGACCAAGGACGAGGGCACCAGCGGGCTCGAACGCGTCGCGCACAGCACCATGGTCGACGCGCTCATCGTGATGGACGTGGAGAAGGACGACGTGCGCATCCCGGCGCTGCAACGGCTCAAGCAGCCGACCGTGCTGATCGGGCTGCCCGGCGACCCGGCCGGCATCGCCTGCGTCGACCTCGACTTCGCGGCCGCGGCGGCCGAGACCCTGCGGCACCTGGCCTGGCACGGACACCGCAAGGTCGCCCTGGTCGGGCCGTCCCCCGCGGTCTACCGCCGTGGCACCTCGTACGCCGAACGCTTCCTGGCCGGCTTCACCGCGGCGGCGGCCGAGCTCGGCCTGGAGTCGATGACCCACCCGTGCGAGCCGGGCCAGACCGGCGTGCAGGAGTGCCTCGCCGACATCGACGCCGCGCTGCCCGGCGTCACCGCGCTGGTGGTTCACAACGAGGAGGCCCTGCGCCCCCTGCTCGACCAGCTGCGCGCGACCGGCCGCCGGGTTCCCGAGGACATCTCGGTGGTGGCGGTCTGTCCGCGCGATGTCGCGCTGGGCATGCCGATCCCGCTGACCTCGGTCGACATCCCCTCCCACGACGTCGGCGGCCTGGCCGTCGAGACCGTGATGAAGCTGCTCGACGGCCGCCACACCGAGCCGGTCCGACTCCTGCCGCCGACGCTGGTGGAGCGCGACACCTGCACCGCGCCCCGCGCCTGAGTTCGTCCGGCGCGGCACGGCCCCGTCCGATTTGCCGGTGAGCGCCGTCACTGTCCGGACCGTCTGGGAGCGGTTCCAGACCTAGGGCCGATCGTTGCGAAATGTATTCGTCATGCCGTTGACATGTGAGCGCGACGAAGCCTAACGTCCCCTCAAAGTCCCGCGTCGAAGCGCTTCGACAATCTATCGTCGAAGCGCTTCGACGACCCCCACCCGGAGGACGGCATGTTCAAATCACGAGCCGGCGTCGCTGCCGGTGCGATGTTGCTAGCTACGTCGCTGGCTTTGACCGCATGCAGCGGTTCCGGCTCAGACGACAAGGAGGGGAGCGACGCCAAGACGCTCACCCTCTGGCACTACGAGGGTCCGACCAGCGCGATGGGCATCGCCTGGAACAAGGCGATCGAGCTGTTCAAGGCGTCCCACCCGGGCGTCGAGGTGAAGTTCGAGGAGAAGTCCTTCGAGCAGATCCAGCAGAACGCCCAGATGATCCTCAACTCCGACAGCGCACCCGACATTCTCGAATACAACAAGGGCAACGCCACCGCCGGTCTGCTCTCCAAGCAGGGCCTGCTGACCGACCTCTCGGACGAGGCGTCGAAGCGCGGCTGGGACAAGAAGCTCAGCTCCAGCCTGGCGACCACGGCGAAGTACGACGAAGACGGCATCATGGGTTCGGGCAAGACCTACGGCATCCCGAACTACGGCGAGTTCGTCGAGGTCTACTACAACCAGGACATGTTCGCGAAGTACGGCCTGCAGGTCCCGACCACGCTGGACGACTTCACCAAGGTGATGGACGCCTTCAAGGCCAAGGGCATCACCCCGCTCTCGGTCGGCGGCGCGGAATACCCCGCCCAGCAGATCTTCTACGAGTTGGCTCTCTCCAAGGCCGACCGCGCGTGGGTGGACGACTACCAGCTCTACAAGAACAAGGTGGACTTCCACGACCCGCAGCTGACCTACGGCGCGACCACGTTCGCCGACTGGGTGAGCAAGGGCTACATCGCCAAGAACTCGGCCGGCATCAAGGCCGAGGACATGGGCGTCGCCTGGGAGCAGGGCAAGTTCCCGATCATGATCTCCGGTAGCTGGTGGTACGGCCGGTTCGCCAGCGAGGTCAAGAACTTCAAGTGGGGCACCTTCCTGTTCCCCGGCAACAAGCTGCACCCCGGCTCGAGCGGCAACCTCTGGGTCGTGCCGGAGAAGAGCAAGGCCAAGAGCCTGGCGTACGACTTCATCGACATCACCATGCAGCCCGAGGTGCAGAACCTGCTCGGCAACAGTGGTGGTCTTCCGATCGCGGCCGACCCCGCGGCGATCACCGACGCCAAGAACAAGGAACTGATCCAGACGTTCAACCAGGTGTCGTCCTCCGACGGTCTCGCCTTCTACCCGGACTGGCCGGCGCCCGGCTACTACGACGTGATGGTTTCCGGTGTGCAGGGCCTGATCAACGGGTCGAAGACGCCCACCGCGTTCCTCGACGAAGTGGCCAAGCCGTACAACGAGAACCTGGCCGACATCGGTAAGTGACGTCCCTCCGCGGGTGGCGCCCGGTGCGCCGCCCGCGGAACTCCCCCCGCACGAAGGGACGTGACATGGCCGGCAAGAAAGGCTATGCGGTCTACCTCATTCCGGGCGTGATCCTGTCGGTGGCCATCATCGTGGTGCCGCTGATCATGACCGTCTACACCAGCTTCACGAAATGGAACGGCGTCGGCGACCAGAAGTGGATCGGGTTCGACAACTACACCCGGCTCTTCGAGGACTCGCTGTTCTGGTCGTCGTTCGGGCACATCATCCTGCTGATCGTGGCCATGGCAGTCGTCCCGACGCTGCTCGGCCTGGTGCTGGCGGCGGTGCTGTTCGACTACGTCGCCAAGCACTTCGGCAACCGCTGGGCCTCCCTGTTCCGCTCCGGGTTCTACCTCCCGCAGGTCATCCCGGTCGCGGTCACCGGCATCATCTGGGGCTGGATCCTGCACCCGGACTACGGCGCGCTTAACAAGATCCTCGACACGATCGGGCTGAGCGGTCTCGCCAACAACTGGCTGGGCGATCCGAAGTACGCGCTCTACAGCGTCATGGCCATCATGATCTGGTTCCAGCTCGGCTATCCGATCGTCATGTTCATGTCCGGCCTGCAGCGCGTCGACCCGTCGCTGTACGAAGCCGCCGACCTTGACGGCGCGACCTGGTGGCAGCGCTTCCGCAAGATCACGATCTACATGATCCGGCCGGAGTTCTACGTGGTCCTGGTGACCACCACGATCGCCGCGCTGAAGACCTTCGGGCAGATCTTCGTGCTGACCCGGGGCGGCCCGAGCAACTCGACGCTGGTGCCGTCGTACTTCGCGTACAAGAACTTCTTCGAGAAAGCCCAGGTCGGGTACGGCTCGGCGATCTCCACCGTGCTCACCGTGATCATCATCGTGCTGGCGATCGTGTTCCTGCGGCTGCAGAACCGAGCCGAGAAGGCCGGAGCCTGACATGACCGTGACTGCTTTTGACAAGAAGGCCGCGTCCTCGGATGAAACGCCGCCGAAGGCCGCGAAGCACCGCAACCCGCTGCGCTACGGCATCCTGATCGCCCTGCTCGTCCTGCTGCTGCTGGTGGTGGCGCCGCTGCTCGTGGTGGCGATCAACGCGGTCAAGAGCCCGGCCGACTACGCGAGCCACGGCCCGCTGTCGCTGCCCGGTCATCTCTACTGGGACGGCATCGTCAACTTCTGGAACCGGGTCAACTTCGGCCAGAAGCTCTGGAACAGCTTCATCACCAGCTTCGCCGTGGCCGTCCTGGGTGTGCTCGTGAGCATTCTCAACGCGTACGCGCTCGGCATCGGCAAGGTGAAGGGCCGGATCTGGTTCCTGGTGTTCTTCCTGGTCGCCAACCTGCTGCCGCAGGAGGTGCTGGTCTACCCGCTGTACTTCCTGTCCAAGCAGGTCGGCCTCTACGACAACCTGATCTCGGTCGTCATCATCTTCACGGTCATTCAAAGTGCCTTCGGCACCTACCTGCTGACCAGCGTGTACGCCGAGTTCCCGACCGAATTGCTGGACGCCGCCTCCGTCGATGGCGCCGGAAAGTGGCGAACCCTGTGGCGCATCGTGGTGCCGGTCAGCCGGCCCACCCTCGGCGTCCTGTTCACCTTCTTCTTCATCTGGACGTGGAACGAGTTCTTCCTTCCGCTGGTCTTCCTGATCTCGAACGACAACCAGACCGTGCCGGTCGCCCTCGGCGTCCTGCAGGGCGACCGCCTGATGGACGCCACCACGACCAGCGCCTCGGCTCTGATCGGCATCCTCCCGGCGATGTTGTTCTTCGTGATCTTCCAGCGCACTCTCACCCGCGGCATCACTGCCGGCGCCATCAAGTAAAGGACTCTCATGAAGTTCACGGACGGCTTCTGGCTCAAGCGCCCCGGCCTGACGGTGCTGCACCCGGCGCAGCTGCACGACACCTCGGCGGACGGTTCGACGCTGATCGCGTACGCCGCCGCCAAGAAGGTGAAGACCCGGAGCGACACCCTGGACGCCCCGATCATCACGATCAAGGTCGAGGCGCCGGCGCCGGACGTCATCCGGGTGTCCCTCGGGCACTTCCTCGGCGGTGTCCCCAAAGGGCCAAATTTCGCGCTAAATAGCGAAGAGCACGAGGTCACGGTCTCCTCGAATTCGCTGACCTCGGGAGCGCTTACCGCGTCTTTCCGGGCGGGCGAAGAATGGGGTCTCGACTTCCTCGCCGATGGCAAACGGCTCACCGGCAGTGGCTGGAAGGGCATGGGGATCGTCGACACCCCCGAGGGCGCTCATTTCGTGCACGAGCAATTGGATCTCGGGGTTGGCGAGGCTGTCTACGGTCTCGGGGAGCGGTTCGGGCCGTTCGTGAAGAACGGCCAGAGCATCGACATCTGGAACGAGGACGGGGGGACGAGTAGCGAACAGGCCTACAAGAACGTCCCGTTCTACTTCACCAACAAGGGGTACGGCGTCCTCGTCGACCACCCCGGCAAGGTCTCGTTCGAGGTCGCGAGCGAGATGGTGTCCCGCACCCAGTTCAGCGTTTCCGGTCAGACGCTGTCCTACATGGTGATCTACGGTCCGACGCCGGCCGACATCCTGCGCAAGTACACCGCGCTGACCGGCCGCGCCGCGCTGCCGCCCGCCTGGTCGTTCGGGCTGTGGCTGACCACGTCGTTCACCACGCCGTACGACGAGGAGACGGTCACCGAGTTCGTCGACGGGATGGCGTCGCGGGACCTGCCGCTGAGCGTGTTCCACTTCGACACGTTCTGGATGCGCGAGTTCCACTGGTGCGACTTCGAGTGGGACCCGCGGATCTTCCCGGACCCGCCGGGCATGCTGAAGCGCCTGCACGACCGCGGGCTGCGGACGTGTCTGTGGATCAACCCGTACATCGCGCAGCGGTCGGCGATGTTCGAGGAGGGCCGGGCGAACGGCTACCTGGTGACGTACGCGAACGGCGACGTCTGGCAGTGGGACCGCTGGCAGGCCGGCATGGGCCTGGTCGACTTCACCAACCCGGCCGCGCGGGAGTGGTACGCGGGGAAGCTGCGCGCGCTGGTGGACATGGGCGTCGACGCGTTCAAGTCGGACTTCGGCGAGCGCATCCCGGTCGACGTGGTGTGGCACGACGGATCCGACCCGGAGCGGATGCACAACTACTACACCCAGCTCTACAACCAGGTCGTCTTCGACGTGCTGAAGGAGGCCCGCGGCGAGGGCGAGGCGGTGCTGTTCGCCCGCTCGGCCACCGTCGGCGGTCAGCAGTTCCCGGTGCACTGGGGCGGCGACAACTCGGCCACCTACGAGTCGATGGCCGAATCGCTGCGCGGTGGGCTGTCGCTGATGTCGTCCGGGTTCGGTTTCTGGAGCCACGACATCGGCGGTTTCGAGGGCCGCCCCGACCCGGCCGTGTTCAAGCGGTGGATCGCGTTCGGCCTGCTCTCCTCGCACAGCCGGCTGCACGGCAACCACTCCTACCGGGTGCCGTGGCTGTTCGACGAGGAGGCGGTCGAGGTGCTGCGCAAGTTCACGCACCTCAAGTACCGCCTGATGCCTTATCTTCTGGGCGCCGCCCGCGAGGCGCACCTCGAGGGCCTGCCGGTGATGCGGCCGATGATCGTAGCGTTCCCCGACGACCCGTCCGCCACCTACTTGGACCGGCAATACCTGCTGGGTGGAAACCTCCTGGTCGCGCCGGTGCTGTCGGAGTCCGGCGAGGTCAGCTACTACCTCCCGGCCGGCCGCTGGACCCGCTTCGAGAACGGCGAGGTCCTCGAAGGCCCGAGGTGGGTGACCGAGACGCACGGCTTCGACACCGCGCCGCTGTTCGTGCGCCCCGGCGCCGTCCTGCCGATCGGCAACCGCACCGACCGCCCGGACTACGACCACGCCGACGGCGTCACGCTGCGCCTCTACGACCCGGCCGAGGGCACGACGACGGCGCACGTCGGCGCCAGCACGTTCACCGTCACCCGCGACGGCCCCGCCATCCGGGTCGAGCTGTCCGGCCCGCCACTGCCCTGGCGCGTCGAGGTGGTCGGCGGCCCGTCCGGCGATCTGGGCGCCGGCGAAACGGTCTGGGTGACCGACTAAGCCTGCTTCGGCGTCCGGCCGCGCAGGCCGGGCGCCGGACGGGCGCGAAAGCCTCTGGGGAGAGGGAGCGCGGCGACGCGGGACGGCCTGTCCGTCCCGCGTCCCGCCGCATCTACTGTGTACTCGTGATGCCGCCGGGATGGACGCCGCTGCGACCCGGCGAGCCGTTCGCGGCGCAACTGCTCGCGGCCTCCCGGGCCGGGCAGGGCCTGGACTGCGGGGGAGCGCCGGTGGCGGCCGGTGAGCTCCGCGCGGCCGGCCTGACCGGCGGCCGGGCGGCCGACCCGTTCGGCCTGCTGGTCGGCCGGGCGACCATCACCGGGTCGCTCGATCTGCAGGGCTGCGAGGTGCCCGCGCCGTTGCGCTTCACCGGCTGCTCCTTCACCGATCCGGTCGACGTGCGCGGCGCCCGCCTGGGCGAGCTGGTCTTCGACGGCGACGCGCGGGCGAGCCGGCCGTCCGTGCTGCCCGGGCTGCTCGCCGCCGGGTCCCGGATCGCCCGCGACCTGGTCCTGTCCGGGATGGTCGTCACCGGGGAACTCCCGGCGCCCCGGACCGAGAACCGCACCACCGCGAGCATCTGGCTCACCGAGGCCGACATCGGCGGCAGCCTCGTCATGGCCGGAACGCAGATCCTCCCGGCCTCCGGGCGCGCGCTCCGTGCCGACCGGATCCGGGTGGGCGGCAACATCCGGCTGCTCGACGGCTTCCGGGCGACCGGCGAGGTGCGCCTGCTGGCCATGCGGCTGACCGGCACCCTCGACATCGCCGGCGCGGAGTTCGCCCCGGCGGACGGACGGGCGATCGACATCTCCGAGTCGGCGATCGGCGGCAGCCTTTTTCTGCTCAGCTCGCCGAACACCGGCCGGCGCTGCCGGGTGCGCGGCCGGATCGAGATGGGCCACTCGACGATCCAGGGCGAGCTCTTCATCCGGGACGCGGACCTGACCGCGCCGGCCGCGGGCGACGGCGCGCATTTCTACAACGTCGCCCCGCGGGCCGCCCGCACCTTTCTGCTGGCGCCGCGGCTCACCGTGCACGGCGCGCTGCTGATCGAGGGCGACACGGTCGTTCGCGGCGGCCTCGTTCTCCCCGGGGCGCAGCTCGAAGGCGGCCTGAAGCTCGAGGGCGCCCTCTGGAATCCGGGGGACACCGCCCTCGACCTCGAGCAGGCCATCCTGGGCAGCGGCATCGAGGCGCCCCGGGTGTCGATCGAGGGCCGGGTCGACCTCAACAACGCCAAGATCGAAGGGCCGATCAATCTGGAGGGTACGGTCCTGGCCGCGCCCCCGGAACGACGATGCCTGACCGTCGTCAACGCGCGCGTCGCCGGTGACGTACGGCTGCGGGGGTTGACCGCTCTTGGTGGCAGCCTCAACTTCCGTGGGGCATCGATCGGTGGCGTCTTCAGCGCCGAGGACGCCTTCATCAGCAACCCCGGGGACAAGACGATCGGCCTGCACATGGCGCATGTCGCCGGCACCGTGCGGTTGTGCGGCCGGTTCCGGTCGGTCGGGGTGGTCGTGCTCAACCGGATGGTGGTCGACGGGCGCCTCCGGGCCGACGGCGCGACCCTGGCCTGGCGTCCGGCGCCCGCCCCGCTGCACCCGCCGGGCGAGACCAACGCGCGTGGCTGCGCCCTCGAGGCGATCTCCGCCGAGATCCGTGGTGGGATCGGGCTCGGCTGGCAGATCCTCGAGGGCACCGTCGACCTGACCGGCACGACCGCCCCCTTCCTCGCCGACCGGCCGGAAGACTGGCCGGCCGGCTCCTACATCGGTGGCCTGGCCTATGAGCGGTTCGAGCCGGTCGAGGCGCGCGGGGCCGCCGTCTGGGACGCGGGCGCCCGGATCGCCTGGCTGGACCGGATGGAGCCGTTCGACCCGCGGGCCTGGGAACGGCTGGCGGCGGTGCTGCGGGCGGCCGGCGACCGGGACGGCGCGGACACCGTGCTGGTTGCCCAGCGCCGGCGGGCCCGGCGTGCCCGGGCGCTTCCGGGCCGGATCTTCGACATACTCCAGGACGTCACGGTCCGCTACGGCTTCCGCCCACAGCGTGCGCTCTACCTTCTCCTGGCCCTGCTCGCGGCGGTGACGGTCGCGCTGAGCCTGCCGGCCGTGCAGGAGCAGATGCGCGCCACCGACCAGAACGCCCTGGTCTTCAGCCCTTCCGGAGTGCGGCCGGGGCAGGACGAGGGCGCGGACGGGCGGTGCGGCGACGGCAAGGTGCGCTGCCTCAACCCGTTCTTCTACGCCGTCGACACCGTGGTCCCGCTGATCGACCTGCACCAGCGCGCCACCTGGTACCCGGATTCCGAACGTCACGGCGCTCTGCTCGAGTGGCTGCTCAACCTGTGCACCATCCTCGGCTGGGTCGCCTCGACCGTGTTCGCGCTGTCGTTCACCCGTCTGGTCCGGTCTTCGTGATCGGACTCATGCCTGATCAGCCGATTCCGCGGTGCGGGTAGGAATTACGATCACGGGATGGACCTCTTCGTCCCGGGAGTCGTCTATCTCGACATCGTCTTCACCGGCCTGCGGGAAGTGCCCCGGCCGGGCACCGAGGTGTGGGCTACCGGCATGGGCTCCTGTCCCGGCGGGGTGGCCAACCTCGCGGTCGCCGCGGCCCGGCTCGGGCTGCGCACCGGGCTGGGCACGGCGCTGGCCACCGACACGTACGGGGATTTCTGCGCCTCGATCCTCTGCACCCAGGAGAACGTGGATCTCAGCTTCTCGCGCCGGGTCGAGGGGCATTCGCCGGTGACGGTGTCGCTCGCCTACGACCGGGACCGCAGCATGATCACGCACGATCATCCGCCGCCGCTCACCGCCGACGGGCTGGTCGGCGAGTTGCCGGCGGCCCGCGGCGCGTCGGTGAGCCTCACCAAGGACGACCTGCCCTGGGTGCGCAAGGCCCGCGAGGCCGGCACCCTCGTCTTCGCCGACGTGGGCTGGGACGCGAGCGCCGAGTGGCCGCCGGAGGCGCTGGGCATGCTCTCCGACTGCTACGCCTTCCTGCCGAACTCGGTCGAGGCGATGCGCTACACCCGGGCCTCGTCGCCGGAGGAGGCCGCCCGGCGGCTCGCCGGTCTCGTCCCGGTCGTGGTGGTGACCTGCGGCTCGGATGGGGCGATCGCGGTCGACTCGGCCACCGGCGAGCTGGTGCACGCGCCGGCGGTGCCGGTCGAGGCGCTCGACCCGACCGGTGCCGGGGACGTCTTCATGGCCGGCTTCATTCTCGGCACGCTCAACGAGTGGCCCCTGGTGCAGCGGCTGGCCTTCGCGAACCTGATCGCCTCGATGTCGGTGCAGCACTTCGGCGGCTCACTGTCCGCGCCCGGCTGGGGCGACATCGCCGACTGGTGGCGCACCGCCCGCCTCGACCCGGCGCTGGCCGCCCGCTTCGCCTTCCTGAACGACGTCATCCCCGGCGGCGAACAGCGCCGCGTGCGCCGCGCCGGGGCCACCATCGCGACACTTTCGGACGCCCATGCCCACGACTGACGGCCGCAAGCTCACCATCCTCGGCGGCGGCGGCTTCCGCGTGCCACTGGTCTACGGCGCCCTGCTCGGCGGCGATTCCCCGATCAGCACGGTCGTGCTGCACGACGTCGACCGCGGCCGGCTGGCCGCCATCCAGCGCGTCCTGGCCGCGCAGGCCGCCGCAGCCGAGGCCGCGCACGCCGCCGCGGCCAGGTCCGCGCGGGGTGCCGGGTCCGGGTCCGCGCGGGGTGCCGGGTCCGGGTCCGGACGGGGTGCCGGGTCCGGGTCCGGACGGGGTGCCGCGGCAGGGCCCGCGGGGGGTGCCACGGCTGATTTCGCGCAGGGCGGGTTGGCTGAGTCCGTGCAGGGCGGGTCGGCCGGGTCCGGGCCGGCCGGCTCGGCGTGGTCCGCGCCGGTCGTGGAGGCGACCACCGACCTGACCGCCGCGCTGACCGGGGCCGATTTCGTGTTCAGCGCCATCCGGGTGGAGGGTCTGGCCGGGCGGGTCATCGATGAGCGGGTCGCGCTCGGCGAGGGGGTGCTCGGCCAGGAGACGGTCGGCGCCGGCGGCATCGCCTTCGGCCTGCGCACCGTCCCGGTCGCCACCGCGATCGCCGAGCGGATCGCGCGGGTCGCGCCGTCGGCCTGGGTCATCAATTTCACCAACCCGGCCGGCCTGGTCACCGAGGCGCTCGCGGCCCATCTCGGCGACCGAGTCATCGGGATCTGCGACTCACCGTCAGCCCTGGCCCGGCGGGTGACGCGAGCCCTCGGCGTCGCGACGGGCCCCGGTCCGTCCGCGACGGGCCCCGGTCCGTCCGGGACGGGCCTTGGTCCGTCCGCGACCGGTTCTGGTCCGTCCGCGATCGGCCCCGGTTCGTCCCCGGCCGGGCGGGGGCCGCTCTCCGTCGCTGCCGGCCGGGCGACCGTGCGCGTCGAGTACGCCGGCTTGAATCACCTCGGGTGGCTCACCGGCGTACACCTTGGGTCGGAAAACCTGCTGCCGCGCCTGCTGGAGGATGACGACGGCCTGGCGTCCTTCGAAGAAGGGCGGCTCTTCGGGGCCTCGCGGCTGCGGAAGCTCGGTGCGGTGCCGAACGAGTATCTGCATTACTACTACGACACCGCGGAGATGGTGCGGGCGGAGCTGGGTGCTGCGGAGACCCGCGGGGAGTTCCTGCTGCGGCAGCAGGAGGAGTGTTATCGGGAGCTGGCGTCGGACGATCCGCTCGGTGCGTGGCAGAAGGCGTTGCGGCAGCGGGACGCCACCTACATGGCGCTCGAAGGGCTGGGGGAGCGCGACGACGCCGAGGGTGGCGGCTACGAGCGGATCGCGCTCGCGCTGATGATGGCCATCGCCCGCGACGAGCCGGCCGACCTGATTCTCAACGTGCGCAACCGGGGAACCATCGCGGCGCTCGACGACGACGCGGTGGTCGAGGTGCCGTGCCGGGTCGACGGTTCCGGCGCGCATCCCTATCCGGGTGCGGTCGTGCCGGCGCACGGCATCGAGCTGGTCCGGCGGATCAAGGCGACCGAGCGGGCGGTGCTGGCGGCGGCCTCGGAGCAGTCCCGCGCCGTCGCGGTCCGGGCAATGGCGTCGCACCCGCTGATCGACTCGGTGCCGATCGCCCGCCGCCTGGTCGACGGCTACATCTCCCGGCTGCCGTCGCTTTCCTACCTGCGCTGACGATCTTCCGCGGCCAAAATCACGCCGTTCTCCTTGGAACTGGCCCTCGGAGAGCCGTGCCCTCGTTTTCCCGCCACGCCGGCGCGGGCTCGGACCGCCCCGGTTTTCAGGAAGTTGGGGTCTCGGCGGTCGCTGAGACGCCGGCGTGAAGGATTTCGGGACGGGCTAGGTGGATTTGCCGCGGCGGCGGAAGGCGGCGGCTCGGGCTCGGTTCTGGCAGGTCAGGCAGCAGAAGCGGCGGCGGCCGGCGGGGGAGTTGTCGACGTAGACGTCGGCGCACTGGTCGTCGGCGCAGACGCCGATGCGGCCCGGGTGCTCGGCCAGGTGGTGGCGCAGGGCCAGGGCTGCAGCGGCGCGGCCGGCGTTTGCCGGGTCGTCGACCGTCCACTCCTGCGTGAGCGTGCCGTCGGGGGTGGTGGCCAGGGCCGGGCGCACCCTCGTGCGGTCGAGCAGGGCGGTGATCAAGCGGGCCCGCTCGGCGCCGTCGGCGGTGTCGAAGATCGGGTGGAACTCGTCGGCCAGGGCCGTGCGGGCCGGATCGGTGCCGGTTTTGGTCGGGTCGAGGGTGCGCGGGAGCGTGCCCCAGTCGTTCACGAGCTCGACCAGTTCCGGCATCGGCATGACCGTGATCGTTGTCGCCACCCGCCGATCGTAACGCATTGAGCCGCTCCTTCGCGTTGCGCGATGCGACCGGGATCCGTAACGTCATGGACGGATTCATTGCGTGACGTAGATCGGAGACTGAGATGACCGCGAACGCACGGAGGTGGGCCGGGCTCGCCGTCCTGGCGCTGCCCTGCCTGCTGGTGTCGCTCGACGCCGAGGTGCTCTACCTCGCGACGCCACAGCTCACCGCGGATCTGCGGCCCAGCAGTGTCCAACTTCTCTGGATCATGGACAGCTACGTCTTCGTCGTCGCGGGGGCGCTGATCGCGATGGGCGTGCTCGGCGACCGCATCGGCCGTCGCCGGCTGCTGCTGACCGGGGCCGCCGCGTTCGGGGCCGCGTCGCTTCTTGCCGCGTTCGCCACCACGCCGGGGCAGCTCATCACCGCCCGGGTGCTGATGGGCCTGGCCGGGGCCTCGCTGATGCCGTCCACCCTGGCGCTGATCCGGGTGATGTTCCCCGAGCCGCGCGAGCGCACCGTCGCGGTCGGCGTGTGGGGCGCCAGCTTCTCGCTCGGCGGGATCGTGGCGCCGCTGGTCGGCGGGGTGCTGCTCACGCACTTCTGGTGGGGCTCGGTCTTCGTGCTCGCCGTCCCGGCGGTGCTGCTGCTCCTCGCGCTCGGGCCGGCCCTGCTGCCCGAATCGCGCGACCGCGCGGCCACCGGCTTCGACGCTGCCGGCGCGCTGCAGAGCATGGCCGCGGTTCTGCTTTTCGTGTACGGGATAAAGCGGCTCGCCGCCGCCGGATGGCAACTCACCCCGGTCCTGACGATCGTCGCCGGAGGTGCTCTGGCCACGCTGTTCCTGCGCCGGCAACGACGGATCCGGCAGCCGCTGCTCGACCTCACGATCTTCCGCGATCGGCGTACGTCGGTGGCCCTGGCGAGCAATGCCCTGTCGTTCTTCGTGCACTACGGCACCCAGATCGCGGTCGCGCAGTATCTGCAGCTCGCCCTCGGCCTGTCGCCGCTGCAAGCGGGGCTGTGGACGCTGCCCTCGGTGCTCGCCTATCTCGCCGCGTCGTTCCTCGGCCCGGCCCTGACCCGGTGGTTCCCGGCCGGCTACCTGATCGCGGGCGGGCTGGCCGGGATCGCCGCCGGGCTCGCGATCATGGCCACCGGCGGGCTGGCTGCGGTGATCACCGGGGCGGTCGTGTTCTCGGTGGGGCTGGCCCCGGCGTACATCCTGACCACCGATCTGATCGTCTCGACCGCGCCGCCGGCTCGGGCCGGGATGGCGGCGGCCCTGGCCGAGACCGGGTGTGAGCTGGGCGGGGCGATGGGGATCGCGGTGCTCGGCTCGGTGCTGGTGGCCAGCTACCGGCACGCCGCCGGGCCGGCTCTCGCCGACTTCGGACTGTCGACGCAGGCCACGTTCGGCGAGGCGGTCGCCACCGCCGGCACCCTGCCGCCGCGCGCGGCCCAGGTGCTTCTGGAGCACGCTGTCCCGGCGTACACCAGCGCCTTTGCCTTGATGCTGTTGATCGCCGCCGTTCTGACCGCGGTGACCGCCACGGTGGCAGCGATCGTGCTCCGCCCGGCTCGGCCCGTGCCGGGTGGTGCCGACGTGGCTGGCGAGCCTCTGCAGCGCAACAGCGCCTGAACCGCGCGACGCCACGGTCGAGCGACTTGGTGAGGAGCCGCCGACCGTCGCGGGCCGGTCCCGGAGGTAGCTTGCGTCCCGCCTGTTGAGACAAGCGCAAAGGCGCGGCCTGCATCGTCCCGAACTGTGGGAACAGGAACGTCGACGGTCCGGTTCGGGCTGCCGACGGTGCGGTGAGACGTGCGTCTCTCCCGTTGGATTTGGTGACGAGTGGCACCATCGAGCACTGTGGAAGAGGTGATCAGTGTCGCTGGTGGAGTCGGTGCGCTATGCTCATCATTCCTATAGGTAAGGTAGGCGTTGCGAATGAGGAGGGCACGATGACGACAACCGTGCACCGGCATGTGCCGTCCGCCCGGAGGCCGGCCGACGCCGACGCGCTGCGCCGCCAGTTCGACCGCGACGCCATCTGGGACCGCATGGTCAAACCCGGTCAGCGGCTGCCCTCGCAGGTGCTGCTCGAGGCCGACCTGGGCGCCATCCACCTCGACCGGCTGCGGCTGACCGGCCCGATCGTGCTGGTCTTCTTCCGGTACGCGTCGTCCGAGCCCTGCAACGCCGCGCTCGCCGGCTACCAGCGTCAGCTCGTCCCGGCGCTGGCCGACACCGACTCCCACCTGGTCGCGGTGAGCCCGCAGGTCCCGCAGCGCCTCGCCGAGATCAAACGCCGCCACGACCTGACCTACTTCGTGGCCTCCGACGCCCGCAACACCCTGATCGACGCGTTCAACCTGGGCTTTCACGAGCCCGGCGCCGACGCGGTGCTCGGCACCCGCCGTTCGGTGCTGCCGTTCCCGGCCGTGGTGATCGCCGACCGGGCCGGCACGGTCCGCTTCGCCGACGTGCGAGCCGACGGCGCGCCCCACCCCGACCCGGCCACGATCCTGATGGCGGTCCGTTCCCTAAGCTGACCCGGATGCGGATCAGGGACGCGAACGATCAGGACGTCGACGCGATCGTGGCGGTCGGGCAGCAGACCTGGCCGGCCACCTACGCGTTCGCCGGCGACGACTACGTGCGCAACGGCCTCGCCACCTGGTGGTCGGCGGCGGCGATCGTGCGCAGCCTGCGCGACACGACGGTGCTGGTGGCGGAGGACGAGACCGGGGTGGCCGGGGTCGGCAACATCGACCTGCGCCCGGACGTGCCGATCATCTGGAAGCTGTACGTGTTGCCCGGCACCCAGGGCACCGGCGCCGGGTCGGCGCTGATGGCCGCCCTGCTGCAACGGGCGCCGGGGCAGGCGGTGCGCCTCGAGTACGTCGACGGCAACTCCCGCGCGGCCGGCTTCTACGCCGCGCGCGGCTTCACCGAGCTACGGCGCGAACCGGGCGAGCAGCCGGATTGGCCGGACACCGTGTGGCTGGAACGCCGGCCCTAACCGATCAGCCAGGCGCGCAGGACGGCGACGAAGTCGAGGGTGGCGTTGGCCTCCAGGGCCAGGCAGGCGATCACCGCGGCGGCCGGCAGGGCCAGCTGCCAGCGGGCCGTTGTCGGTGCCGGGCGGTGCAGGGCCTTGACCCGGCGGACGATCACGCCGCCGTGCACGCCCAGGGCCGGGGCCGGCTGCTTGGTGGCCAGCGCGGCCCGGGCGACCGCCCGCGCGACCAGGTCGCGGTTGCCGAGGCTGGTGGCGGCTTCCTCGTCGGCCCAGCGTTCGACCAGATAGGTCACGGCGTCGCGTGCGGGGCGCAGCAGCGGGTTCACCGCGGCCGCCCCGCCGGCCAGCAGCACGGCGACGTGGTGCCGGTGGGTGAGGTGGGCGCGCTCGTGGGCCAGCACGGCGCGGCGCTCGTCGGCGTCCAGGACCTTCAGCATGCCGGTGGTCAGCAGCACCTGGCCGGGGCGGCCGGGGACGGCCACGGCGAGGGGCTCGGCCCAGTCGGCGACGACCACGCCGTCGGCGTCCGGGCCCGCGTCGCGCAGCCGCCGGACGGTGCTGCGGCGCAGGTGGACGTCGCGTGCCAGGTTGATCAGGCAGGCGGCCAGGACCACCGACGCGGTGGTCGCCACCCAGTCCGGGACCGGCTCGGGCAGGTGCATGCCGGAGCGGCTGTTCAGCGCCTCCATCGCGGGCAGGTCGTCGAACAGGGTCAGGACGAGCAGGAGCAGAGACCAGACCGACGTGGCGGCGGTCAGGACCGAGGCGGTGACCAGGCCGAGCACCGCGGCGCGGGGGCGGGCCCGCTCGGCCAGCCGGCGGGCGGCCAGCGCGACCAGCGCCGGCAACAGCAGCGGCAGATAGACCGTCCAGGTCATGCGTCACGCTCCGCGAGCAGGGACCGCAACGTCTCCACGTCGTCGGCCTCGAGGCCGGCCGCGAACTGCTGCAGGACCGCCTGGCGGTCCGGGCGCTCGTCGAGCGCGGCACGCATGCGGGCGGCGGTCAGCGTGGCGGCGTCCTGGGCCGGCCAGTACGCGTGACCTCGGCTGCCCCGGCCGGCCGGTCCGCGCCGCACCAGGTCCTTTTCCAGCAGCCGGATCAGGATGGTCTGCACGGTGTTGTAGGCCAGGCCGGCGCTCAGCGCGGACTGCACCCCGGCCGGAGTCAGCGGCTCGCCGGCCGCCCACAGGGCCGCCATCACCTCGGACTCGAGTGCGCCCCGGGCGCGCCGCGGCCCGGCCTCCTCGTCGCTCATACGCCAGAGGTTACCGGCCCGTCCGTTACTATCGCGGGGTGCGCCGATCCTGCATCTCCCCGCCGAGCTCCTGAGCGGGACGGGACCTTCCGCGCCGGCGAGCCGACCAGGCCGCGGCGCGCGATGACGCACATCTGAGCCCGGCCCGCTTCTGCGACCCCATCGGATCTCGCTGAAGCAGGAGCACCGCACGTGACCACTCTGATCCTCGAAAAAAGCCGGAAAACCGGCACCGGAATCTGGTTCCTCGTCCTCGCCGGCAGCCTGTGGGGCGCCGGCGGACTCACCGGCAGCCTGCTCGCCCGGCACACCGGACTGACCTCGCCGGCCATCGCCGCGTACCGCCTCGCCGTCGGTGGCTTTCTCCTTGTCGCGTTTGTCCTATGCACCGGGCGGAGGCTCCCGCGCGGCCGGGCGCAGATCACCCGGGTCGTGACACTCGGGTTGCTCGCCGCCCAGTTCCAGGCCTGCTACTTCGCCGCGGTGTCGAGGGTGTCGGTCAGCCTCGCCACCCTGATCACGATCGGCGCGTCGCCGGTGCTGGTGCTGGCGGCGGAAAGCGCGCTGGGCCGCCGCCGGGCCGACCGTCGGGCGCTGGTGACGGTCGCCCTCGCGGTCGTCGGCCTGACGCTGCTCATCGGCGTACCGGCAAATGGGCTGGACCTGACAACCTTGCTGGCCGGCGCCGGGTTTGCGCTGCTCGCCGCAGGCGGATTCGCCGTGCTGACGGTGATCGCCAGCCGGCCGGTGCCGGGCCTCGACGAGATGGCGTCGACGGGATTCGCGTTCACCCTCGGCGCCGTCGTTCTCATTCCGGTCGCGGCCGGCGGAGGTGGGCTCGGGTTCGCCCCGGACCTGAGAGCGCTGGGCTTGCTGCTGCTGTTCGGGGCCGGCCCGACGGCGATCGCCTGGGCGGCGTACTTCCGGGGTCTGCGCACCGCCCAGGCCGGCACCGCCGCCCTGATGTCCCTGCTCGAACCGCTGGTCGGCACCGTGCTGTCGGTGCTGATCCTGGGTGACCGGCTCGGCCCGGCGGGTCTGGCCGGCGCCGGGCTGCTGCTGACCGCGCTGGTGCTGGAAGGCCTGCGAGGTTAGGCGGCGGTCTGGAACTGGTCGACGATCTCCTGCAGCTCGCGGGACATCGCCTCGAGGTTCTCGGCGGTCTGCTGGGCCTCGGCCACGCCCTCGGTGGTGATCTGCGCCGAGCTCGCCACCCCGGACACGCCTTCGGCGATCTCGCCGGCTCCGGTGGCGGCCTCGGTGATGTTGCGGCCCATCTCGGCGGTCGTCGCGGTCTGCTCCTCCACGGCCGCGGCGATCGTCGTCGAGTGCTCGTTGACCTGCCCGATGATGCCGGTGATCCGGTCGATGGCGCCGATCGCCGCGGTGGTGTCGTGCTGGATCGCCTCGACCCGGCGGGAGATGTCCTCGGTGGCCTTGGCCGTCTCCTGGGCCAGGTCCTTGACCTCGGAGGCGACCACGGCGAAGCCCTTGCCCTGCTCACCGGCGCGGGCCGCCTCGATGGTCGCGTTCAGGGCGAGCAGGTTGGTCTGCTCGGCGATCGAGGTGATCAGCTTGATCACCTCGCCGATCTCGGCGCTGGAGCGGCCCAGCTGGCTGATCGTCTCGCCGGCCTCGCGGGCGCTGTCGACGCCGGTCGCGGCGACCGAGGCGGCCAGGCCGGCGCTGTCGGCGATCTCCCGGATGGCGGCGTTCATCTCCTCGGTGCCGGCCGCGACGGTCTGCACACTGCGGGAGACCTCCTCGGCGGCCGAGGCGACCCGGTCGGACTGGCCGGAGGCGTGGCCGGCCGCCTCAGCGATCCGGCCGGACGCCATGGTCAGCTCGTGCGAGGCGCCGGCGAGCGTACGGCTGTGGTCGCCGATCCGGTTGAACGCGTCGAGCAGCACGTCGAGGGTGGTGTTGACGGCCCGGCCCATGGTGCCGAGCTCGTCGCGGCCCTCGGACGGCGCGTGGACGGTGAGGTCCTTGGCGGCGACCGCGCGCAGCGTGGCCACGGTCCGGCCGAGCGGCTGGGTGATGCTGCGGGTGACCAGGGCGGCGAGCAGCGCGGCCAGGCCGAGGCTCAGCGCCCCGGCGATCAGCATGAGCCGTCGCGAGGTGGCGGCCGACGAGTTCGCGTCGTTCATGGCGCCGGTGGCCGCGGCGGCGGTGAGGTCGCCGAGCTTGTCGATGTGGGTCGCGATGGTGGTCATGTAGTCGTTGGAGTTGCCGGTGACCAGGCCGCCCGCCTTGGCGAGCCCGGCCGCGGTGCCGGTGCGGAATGCGGCGATGATCTCGTCGTCGACGGCCATGTATTTGGTGAAGGTGCCGGACGCGTCGGTGAGGGCGGTCTGCTCGTCGGCGGTGAGGCTCTCGGTGGCGAGGGCCTTGAGCTCGTCGGAGAACGTGGCGGTCGAGGCCAGGAAGCTCTTGCGCGAGCCGGCGGTGTCCTCGGTGGCGTTTTCGAGGCCGCGTTGCACGTCGTAGGCGTACGCGTTCTGCCAGCCGTTGAAATCCGCGGCCTGGAACTTCGCGTCGAGCGCTGCCTTGCGCAGCGACGTGGCGGTGCCGAGCCGGGCGGTCGCGGCCTTGGACTCGTTCTGGCCCCAGTAGGCGACGCCGAGCGCGACGACCATGCAGACGCAGACGCCGGTGAACGCACCGGCCAGCCGCATCCCGATCTTGATGTTCCCGAACAGGCGCATCGACGGTCCCTCGACTCTAGACGCGGAAGCGGGCGACGACTCCGCGCAGTTCGTCGGCGACCTGGCTCAGCTCGCTCACCGACTGGTCGGCCTCGTGCAGCGCGCCGGTCTGCGCCTGCACGGCCTCGGCGACGACGTTGATGTTGCCGGCGATGTTGGAGCTGCCGTGGGCGGCGTCGCCGATGCTGCGGCTCATCTCGTTGGTGGTGGCGGTCTGCTCCTCGACCGCGGAGGCGATCGTGACCTGGTAGTCGTTGATCTCCGAGATGATCCGGGAGATCTCGGCGATGGCCGAGACGGCGCTGCTGGTGTCGGCCTGGATCGCCTCGACCCGCCGGGAGATGTCCTCGGTGGCCTTCGCGGTCTCCTGGGCCAGGTCCTTGACCTCGGTGGCGACGACGGCGAAGCCCTTGCCGGCCTCGCCCGCGCGGGCGGCCTCGATGGTGGCGTTGAGGGCGAGCAGGTTGGTCTGCTCGGCGATCTGGGTGATCACCTTGACCACGTTGCCGATCTCCTCGGACGAGGTGCCGAGCTTGGCGACGGTGTCGTTGGTGCTCTGCGCGACGCCGACCGCGCTCGACGCGACCTGGGCGGCGTTGTTGGCGTTCTCGGCGATCTCCCGGATCGACGCGCCCATCTGGTCGCTGCCGGCCGCGGCCGACTGCACGCTCGAGGAGACGTCACCGGCGCCGTTGGCGACCACCGCGGCCTGGTCGGCGGCCTCCCGGGCCTGCTCGGCGAGGCGGTTGGTGATGCCGGTCAGCCGCTGGGTGCCGGAGCCGAGGGTGTCGGCGCCGTGGGTCAGCGCGAGAACCGAGGTGCGCAAGCCCTCCCGGGCCCGGTTCACCGCGGCGGCCATGGCGCCGAGCTCGTCGCGGGAACGGACCTCGGCGGCGATGGTGAGGTCGCCGCCCGCCACCGCCTCCAGGGCGCTGGAGACGGTGGTCAGCTGGTTGCGGATCAGGCGGATGACCAGCACGCAGATGACGGCGGCGAGGAAGAAGCCGGCGAGCAGGGCGATCAGCGTGATCATCCGGGCCCGGTTGTAGGCGGCGGTGCCCTTGGCCAGCATCTCGTTCGACAGGGTGTCCTCGACCTGCTGCATCGTGGTCACGGCCTCGCCCATTGAGCCCTCGGCCTTGTTGAACTCGGGCAGGATCTGGGCGGCCGCCGGCATCGTGTACCCGGCCGCCAACGGTTCGCCGAACAGCACCGTGTCGCGCAGGGCCCGGTAGTACTTCATCGATTCGACGAACTTGGCCAGACTGTCCTGCCGCTCGGTGGAGCCCTCGGTGAGCTGGTCGTACCGGGTGAGCGCCGCGTCCAGGGCGGTGTCGGCGCCGGAGATGATGGCGCGACCCGACTTCTGGCCGGCGGCCTTCTCCGCCGCGGTGCCGCTGGCGACGTAGTAGATCAGCATGCCGCGGTACATGATGCCCAGCTCGCCGCGCACGTTGGCGACCTGCTGCAGGGTGTCGACGTGGTCGGTCTTCATGTCCCGCAGGTTGGCGTTGAGCGTCGACATCCGGTTGATCGACAGGATCGCCACCAGCAGCGCCACCACCGCGACGCAGGCCGCCGCGATAACGGTCTTGATCGTGAGGCTGCGGTCGCCGAGAAGGGACTCGAAGACGTTGCGCTGCACGGTGATGGGTGAATCACCCTGGTTGGGCATGGCGTCCCCCTGAGCTCCGAGCCGAACGCGATTCACTTTAGGTCCGGATCATCATCCAAAGGACAAATCGAAAAAATCATTACTTGGTACGGCGGGCATGAGTAGCATCCGGCGCGAGCGAGTGTCGAAGCGCTTCGACGGGGTATCACCGGCAGCGTGCACGAGCGGTGGAACCTGGCCCGGTACTCGGTGCTCGCCACCTCGGCGCGGCTGGCCGACGAGGGCGCCCGCGCCGGCCTGATCCTGCTCGCCATCGAGACGGCCGGCAGCCCTGGCTACGGTGGCCTGCTGGTGGCCGCGCTGATGATCCCGCACGTGGTCGCCGCGCCGGTGGTCGGCGCCCTCGCCGACACCGTCACCCACCGCAAGGCCTTCGGCAGCCTCATGTTGGTGCTGTACGCGGTAGCGCTGGCGCTGGCCGCGCTGACCGCGGGCCGCCTGCCCGCCGTGGTCGCGGTGCTGGCCGCCCTCACCGCGGGATGCGCCGGCCCGTTCCTCGCCGGCGGCCTGACCGGCATGCTCGCCGATCTGGCCCCGACCCGGCTGCGCAGCGCCTACGGGCTCGACTCCACTCTGTACGGCGTAGCCGGCATCCTCGGGCCGGCCCTCACCGCGGTCCTGACCGGCGTCTTCACCGCCCGGGTCGCGGTCCTCTGCCTTGCCGGGGCGGCGGCGTCGGCATCGCTGCTGGTCTGGTCGCTCCCGCTCGGACGCCGAGCCGCCGCCACCTCGAAGATCGCCCTGGGCGGCGTCGTGCAGGTCTTTGTGCGGAGCCCGGCGCTCGGCTCGGCCACCGTCGCCAGCAGCCTCGGGTTCCTCGGCATGAGCGCGCTCCCGATCGCTGCCGCACTGCTCGCCGGCGAGGCCATGACCGGCATCGTCCTGTCCGTCTCGGCGGCCGGTCTGCTCGCCGGCTCACTGCTCTACGTCCGGGTCCCGCTGCCCCGGTGGGCGCCGGAGAACGCCGTACTGCTGCTGGTGTCGTCCATCGCCGTACCGTTCGCCGTCGCCGCTCTCTTCCCGCACGTGCCGGCGGTGAATCTGCCGGCCTTCGCCCTCGCCGGGGTGTGCAACGGACTGCTGCTCTGCTCCCTGCTGGTAGTCCGCGACCGGGCGGCGCCGCCCGCGCTGCACACCCAGGTCTTCACCGTCGGCGCCGGCGTGAAGAGCGCCGCGGGCGCGGCCGGCGCGGCCCTCGCCGGAGCGTGCGCCGGCCTCGGCGCCCCGGCCGTCCTCGCCGGGATCGCTTTCTGCCATGTGCTGGCCGCGGCCTTGGGCGCGGTGGTGCTCAAGCCGTCAGTGGCGGAAGCCGCGGACTAGCGCATTGAGATCGCGGCCAGGTCGGACAGTTCGCCGGCCGCGGTCTGGGTGGTCCGGGCGGTCTGCCATCTGCTCGGCCCCGGCCGCGATCGACTGCACTCCGGTGCTGACCTCCTCGGAGGTGGTGGAGGCCGCGGCCGCCTGCTGGGCGACCTCGGTGGCCTCAGCTTCCATCTGCGCGCTGACCTGGGACAGCTGGCCGGCCCGATCGGCCGCGAAACCACCGGACCCGGCACGCAGGTCGATGGTCTCCTTCAGCTCCGCGAACTTCGACTCGATCAGCGGCGCCAGCTCGTCCAGCCGCGCCTGCTGGGCCGCGTTGTCCGCGGTCAGCGTGCGCAGCGTCTGCTGAGCGGTGGCCACGTTGGTCTGGGCCGCCGTGTACGGCGCCAGATAACTGTCCTCGCCCGTGATCAGAAAGCCGCGCTGCCCGGTTTCGGCATCCTTGAGCGCGACGCTGACGTCGGCGATCCGGCACAGCACCAGATAGGTGTGCTCCACGTGCCTATCCGTCGGCCCCCGCCGTCGACAATCCGGCTTATCGGCCTATTCGGCAGGCGCTCAGATCGGCTGAGCGGTCAGAGTTAACCTCGTCGCATGGTCTTCGACGTACGGCCCGGGGACGCCACCTCGCCGGTGATCCTGCACGTCCCGCACGCCTCCCGCGCGGTCACCCCCGAGGCCCGCGACGGCCTGCTGATCACCGACGACGAGCTGACCGACGAGCTGGACAACCTCACCGACGCCTACACCGACGTGCTCGCGTCGCGGGCCGCGCTGTCCGCTGCTCGCCGGCCGTGGATCTTCGAGAACCGCTGGTCACGCCTGGTGGTCGACCCGGAACGCTTCCTCGGCGACGCCGAGGAGATGCTTCAGGCCGGGATGGGCGCCGTCTATACGCACGGCTTCGCGGGCCGAAAGCTGCGTGACGACGATGGCGTACGCGCGGAAGCCGCACTCCAGGCGCACTACCATCCGTACGCGACCGCACTGTCCACCCTGGTCGCCGACCGCATCGACGCCACCGGCCGGGCGGTGATCGTCGATGTGCACTCCTATCCGACCGTGGCCCTCCCGTACGAGCTGCACGGCACCGACCCGCGCCCACCGGTCTGCCTGGGCACCGACGACTTCCACACCCCGCCGTCCCTGCTGGCCGCCGCCACCGCGGCCTTCGGCGAGGTCGCGGCCTTCGGCGAGGTCGCTCTGAACACGCCGTTCGCGGGTTGCTACGTCCCGGCCGACCGCTGGCACGCCGACCCGCGCGTCACATCCCTGATGGTGGAGATCCGCCGGGACGGCTACATGACCGAACCCGGCGGACCCTTCCACGACGGCCTCGACCGCCTGGCCGCCGCCCTGACCACCCTGATCGACGCCGACCCGGTCAGCTGACCTCGATCACCAGCCGGTCGGTCCCGGGAATCGTGTGCGTGCCCGGCGCGAACGCGTCGGGCAGGGCCGCGACGGCCTCGGCCGGCAGGCTGATCTCCAGCACGGCGCCGCCGTCCGGCCGGGCCGCGTAAGCCGCGCCGGGCCGCAGCACGACCCGCGTCCCGTCGCCGTCGAGGTGCCGATCGTGCCCAGCTCCGGGTCGTCGATCGCGTCCCAGCCGGGCGCGTCGGAGGTCATGCCGGAGATCCAAACACGCCCGCCGTGACCGGGCCGACCCGGAGGACGCCGTCGTCCAGCGGAGTGCAGCGGATGCCGCCCTTTCCGCGCAGGGCCTTCCAGGCGCCGGGGCCGACCGTCACGTCCATCCAGGCGCACGGATGCGCGCGCCGGTTCACCTGAAGCCGGATCGGGCCGTCGCCGGAGTCGAGGGTCAGAACCTCGCCGACCAGATCGTCGACCGGGATGCCGGACACCAGAATGTTGCGGCGGACCGCCACCAGACCGACTCCCGGCGGCAGGGATTCGCGGGCGATCACCGTCACGCTCGCGTCCCGGTGGGCCGGTTCGCCGAAGTATCGGTCGCCGACTATGCCCAGGCCGGCCCGTATCCGCACGGCGGAAACCAGCTCGCTCGCCGGCGCCGGCGCCGGGCCCTCCGATGGGCGTCCCTCGAAGCGGTGAATCGGCGACGCGAGCAGTTCGGCGATCTCCGGCACCGGGCGATCCTAGCGGCCAAAAATCGCGGCGCTATGACCGGTTCGGACGATAGGCGTCATTCGTCCGGGTGCTGGTGAACGACGCGCGGATCGCAGGTGAAGGGGGTCATACCGCGGGGTGGCGCGGGTCTGCGAAGATCGCAGGCCGGTCACCGATTCCGATCGACAGCGCGGACGGTGGGCGAGGGCACCACACGATGTCTGCGAATCACGCGGCCGTGACCGGGGGGAGACGCGGGATGAGCCTGCTGCAGGAGCGAGCGCCCGAGGTCGTCAAGCTGGCCAAAGCCGAGCGGCGGCGGGCCGAGGCCAAGCGGGCGGCGCGGGAGATCCTGCTGGTCCTGGTGCTGTTCATGGCGTACAAGGTGGGCCGGATCGCTGCCTCCGGTCATGTCGGTGAGGCGCTCGCCAACGCGAATCAGGTGTGGAGTCTCGAGCGGCTTCTGCATCTGCCCAGCGAGTACGGTTTCCAGCACGCTCTGCTCGGCCAGCAATGGCTGATCAAAACCATGAACTGCTATTACGCGTACGTCCATTTCCCGGCCACCGCAGCCTGCCTGATCTATCTCTACATCTGGCGCCGCGACCGCTACAAGCCCACCCGCCGGCTGCTCGCCTGGCTGACCGCCACCGCCCTGGTCGTGCACCTGCTGATGCCGCTCGCCCCGCCGCGCATGCTGTCCGCGATCGGTATGGTCGACACCGGCCGCCTGCTCGGCCCGGCCGTCTACGGCTCGCCGTCCACCGACAGCCTCACCAACCAGTACGCCGCGATGCCGTCCCTGCACTTCGGCTGGGCCCTGGCGATCGCGATCGCGATGATCGGCGCGACCCGGGGCCGCTGGCGCTGGCTCTGGCTGATCCACCCCACGATCACCCTGCTGGTGGTCGTCGTGACCGGCAACCACTACTGGCTGGACGCCGTCGTCGCCGCCGCCCTGCTCGGCCTGGTCGGCGCCCTGCTGAACTTCCGCACGACGGCCCCCGCCCCGGCCATCCCCCAACCCCGCGTCAGCGAAGGCTAGACGCAGACGCCCAGGCCTTCGAGCACCCCTTTGCGGTACGCGGCGATGCGGTCGAAGGCCGATGCGGCGCCGGCGCTGTCGCCCTGGCGGCCGAAGGCCAGCAGGGCCGTCACCGCCTCGTCCAGGTCGCCGGGGGAGAGGCGGACGCCCTTGTTGCTCGATTCCGAGTCGCGGGTCAGCATGTCGTTGGTCCAGGCGCCGGCCAGGCAGTCGACGGTCAGCTGGCCGGCCTTGTCGGCGGTCGAGGCGCCGCGGCGGTCCTGGGCGGCGCGGGCGAACAGGTCGCCGAGCAGCATGCCGACCGCGAAGTCGCCGATCTGGCGGTAGAGGCGCGGCCCGAGGTCGGTGTTGTCGAAGGCGGCGAAGTCGCCGGCCGGGCAGTAGAACGCGGCGCCACCGGCCTGCTTGTCGGGGTCGTCGCAGTCCGGCGGGGAGCCGTCCGCGAACGCCTGCACCGGCAGTTGCTGCCACGCGCCGCCGCCGGGCAGCTCGCGGAAGGTGCGGGTCCAGAAGTCCTGGGCGTCCTCGGCGAGCAGGTTGACCGCCTGGTCGTAGGGCAGGTCGCCGCCGGTGGCAGCCTCCTCCTCGGTGCTGAACGGCACCTCGGTGACCTGCAGATTGCCCTCGGAGTAGCCGGCGCACTTGGCCGGGCCTTGCTGCACGCCCTCCTGCAGCGCCCGCACCCGGTCGAACGCGTTGCCGTGCGCCCCCTCGGCCAGGGCCGGGGTGCCGGGCTGGTCGCGCAGCATCAGGATGCCGGCGACGGTGTTGTCGACCTGGGCGGCGTCCGGCTTCTTGAACGCCGTCGAGTGGCCGGCCTGCACGTCGGCGAGCCACGCCCCGGCGAAGCAGTCGGCCTGCTGTTCGAGCACCACGGTCGGCTGGTCGGTGTCGCCGATCCGGGTCTGGATGGCATGCCCGTACTCATGCGCCATCACCACCCCGACCAGCAACGGCCCGAAAGCCTCCTGCAGTTGCGGGATGAGCTGCTGGGCGTCCCAGGCGATGAAATCGCCGTCGGGGCAGTAGAACGCGTTGGGCTGATATTCGAACGGCTGCCCGCCGCAGTCGGGCGGCGCGACGGTCTCGGTGTACGGGTGGAAGCCGCCCTTGATCGCCTGGAACGCCTTCCCACCGGCGACCTGGGGGAACGCGTCCTTCCAGAACCGCTCGACGTCCGTGAGCGATGTGGTCACCACGTCGGACGCTCCACTTTGAGTGGGTTCGTCATTCTCTGGAGCACGGGACGGGGACAGCCCGCACCCGGCCGTCACCAACGCCGCCACGACCAGCCCGATCCGGAGAGCCCGCATGTCTCAGGAGTACCCAATCGGCGCAACCGGCACCACCCCTGTCAGTCCAACGGTTGCCGGGCGATCATCCCGGGCTCGCGGCCGGCCAGCAGCCAGCCGCCGGCGTAGGCGACGACTGGCAGCCCGGCCAGGATCGCGATCAGCTCGAACACCGGTGGGTGGGCCAGCCAGTGCGCCTCCCGCCAGAACCAGGCCAGCAGCGCCAGGTACGCGCAGGCGGTGCCGATGATCGCCCCGCCCAGGGCGAGGGCCCCGGCGGTGGCGGCGGTGAGCCCGCGGCGGGTGCGCCGCCGGGCCCCGGCCGCGGCCAGGGTGCGCAGGTCGCGGGCGGTCTCGCTGCGGATCAGGCCGACGGTCATCGCGAGCACGCCGAGGGCGACCGCGATGCCGGCCGCGGTCAGCTGGGCGGCGAGCCGGGCCTGGTCCGCCCCGGTCGGCCGGGATTCGACGGCGAACCCGGCGGCCGCCGCGGCCTGCTGCGCCCGGTCCACCTGCGCCTGGGTGAGGGCGCCCGGCGCCTGGACGAGCCAGCCGACCGGCATGGCAGTGAGTCCCAGGCGGGCCATGCCCTCCGTGCTGAGCAGCACGTTCGGCGCGGACGTGTAGTCCGGCAGCGATACGTGTTGCAGGGTGGGCTGCCAGGCGCCGCGGCGGCGGATCAGGTCATATCCGTCGATGCTCGCGCGTGGCGTGAGAAGGTCGGCGGTGGTGGCCGCGATGCCGTAGTGGGCGAGCAGTTCGGGCGTGGCGACGTACACCGGGATCGATTCGTCGTCACGGTAGGCGGTCATGCCCGGCCGGCCGGGTGCGGCGGTCGGCTTGCCCAGCGCGACCACCGGGCGGCCGCCGTGGTCGAGCGGCGTGTCGGCCGAGGCGGCGCCGGTCAGCGTCAGCACCGACGTGGCGTGCAGTTCGCCGGCGATAGCGCCGGCCCGGGCGCGCCGGTCGGCCAGCTGGTCCGCGGACAGGACCGGGATCGTCCCGTTCATCCGCTCAGCGTCCAGCCAGATGATGATCTGGTCGGCGGGCACGTTGCCGCCGCTGGGCGCGGTCACCTTGGCCACCGTGACGGCGGCGCTCAGGGACACCACGGCGGCGATGCCGATGGCCAGCCCGATGGCGGCCAGGGCCGCGCCCGATCGGGAGCGGTAGCGGGCCAGGTCGCGCAACGCCAGCCGGGCCGCCAGCGGCAGACGGGCCGCCACCCGGCCGAGGGCGGCGACGGCAACCGGGGCGAGCAGCATCAGCGCGGCCGCGGTGCCGAGGATGCCGCCCAGGATGAGGAACTTGTTCGTGTGCTCGGACAGGTAGAGGCAGGTCAGGCCGGCGATCAGGAGGACGGCGCCGAGCGCTGCGAACCGGTGGGCCGGGTGCGGTGGCGCCGGCCGCGCGGAAAGGGCGGCGACCACCGGGGTGCGGGCGGCGGCGCGGGCCGGCCACCAGGCGGCGGCGACGGCGGTCACGGTGGCCAGCACGACGGCGGTGACCAGGGCGGTCCAGGGCAATTGGTATCGGTCGACGCGATGGGCGAGCGATTCCTCGAGCCGGGGGCTGAACGCGATCCAGCCGGCCACGCCCACGGCCGCGCCGGCGGCCGCGCCGACACTGCCGACGATCAGGCCGTCGGCCAGCAGCACCAGGCGGACGTGCCGATGGCTCGCGCCGATCGCGCCCAGCATGCCGATCGCGCGCAGCCGGCGCCGGCCCAGCACGGTGAAGCCGGCCGCGGCCATCAGACCGGCGAACACCAGGCCGACCGTCGCGAACATCAGGACCAGCACGCTGGCGGTGTTGCCGTCGCCGAAGCGCTCCTGGACCGAGACGCCGGCCGGTCGGCCCGCCCCGAGGACCTCGTCGGCGGACGCCCGCACGAGCACGTCGGCATGGTCCGGGGCGGCGATCTGACCGGGCGCGACGAGGGCGAACTCGTCGTGCAGGTCGAGCGGGTTCTCGACCAGGGCGGTCACGGCGCGTCGCCGGCCGTCCAGGTCCCAGCCGCCGCCGACACCCAGACCGAGGGCGGCGGCCACCCGGTCGGTGACGGCGATCTCGTCCGGGCCCTGCGGCCATCGGCCCTGGTCCAGCCGCAGCATCGGCCGTCCGTACGGCCCGGCCGGGTCCTGGTCGCGCAGGTCGAAGCCGGTCGCCGAGCCGGGGAAGGGGATCTTGGGCCCGTGCCGGATCACGTCGGTGGTGCCGAACGAGCTGCGCAGCGCGTCGAGAGTGCCGCCGAGCCGGTCGCCGGTGGCGGCGCCCGTGGCAGGCCCGCCCGTAGGAGGACCGGCGGAAGAGACGGTGAGCACATAGTTGGCGGTGCCGAAGACGGAAGCGTCGGACGGGGCGTTGGCGCCGATGCCCAGACCGAGGGTGGTGGCGGCCACCGTGAGCAGCAGCAGGGCCAGCACGATCGACTGCTGGCGCCACTCGCGCCGGAACATCCGCCAGGCCCAGCGCAGCACGGCGCGCCGGGCCGGCATCCCGCCGTGGCCGCCGGCGCCGAGCACCGGCGGCCGTTCGTGGACCGTGACGCTCATCGGGTCGCCGGGCCGGGCAGCAGGGATTCCGGGCCGGGCCGCGGGGCGGTGTGGTCGATCAGGCGGCCGTCGCGGATGAACACGACCCGGTCGGCCCAGGACGCGAGCTGGGCGTCGTGGGTCACCACGACCGCGCCGACCCCGCTCTTGCAGGCGGCCAGGATCAGGCGCATCACCGCCTCGCCGCTCGCCGAGTCGAGGGCGCCGGTGGGCTCGTCGGCCAGCAGCAGCCGGCGGTCCCCGACGACGGCCCGGGCGATCGCCACCCGCTGCCGTTCGCCGCCGGAGAGCTGGTCGGGGAAGCGGGACGCGCGGTCGGTCAGGCCGAGCTCGGCCAGCGCGCGCAGACCGGCAGCGCGCGCCTTGCCGGCGGGCTGGCCGTCCAACTCGAGGGGCAGCGCCACGTTTTCCGCGGCGGTGAGCCCGGGCAGCAGGTTGAAGTCCTGGAAGACGTAGCCGATGGCGCGCCGCCGCAGCCGGGCCCGGTCGTCGCGGGACATCGCCGTGAGCGGCTGCCCGGCGACCCGCACCCCGCCCGTGGTCGGGGTCTCGAGGGCGCCGGCGATGGTGAGCAGGGTGCTCTTGCCCGAGCCGCTCGGGCCCATCACGGCCACCATCCGGCCCGGCTCGACGGTCAGGTCGACCTCGCGCAGCGCGTGCACCTCGTCGGCGCCGTCCAGATAGGTCTTGGACACGCCGGTCAACTCCAGCACGGGGGTCATCGGCGTGCTCCGGCCCGGCGGCGGATCTGCGGGGCGGCCTCGCGGGCGGGGGCCGGTGGCTCGGCCGCGGCCCGTTTGAGCCGGCCGTCGGCGGTGTCCAGCCAGCGCACGACCGAGTCCAGCCGGTAGAGCTCGGCGTCGACGACCAGGGCCAGGCCGAGGTCGAGGTCGCCCTCCTCGTCCTTGAGCCGGGTCCACTGCTGCATCAGCTCGACGAGGTGGCGCCGGTGGGTCTGGATGATCTCGTGGACGTCGGCGCCGGGAAGGCGTACGGCGACAAGGATCTTGATGATCAGTTCGTCGCGTGGTGGCGACGCCAGGTCGGGTGGCGTGTGCAGCCAGCCGGCCAGCTCCTCGGCGCCGCCGGCGGTGATCCGGAAGCTCTTCTGCGGGCCGGGGTCGGCCTCGTCGTCGGACTCGACCAGGTGGTCGCGCTCCAGCCGCTGGAGGGTGGTGTAGACCTGGCCGACGTTGAGCGGCCACACCTCGCCGGTGCGTGCCTCGAACTCCTCGCGCAGCTGAAGGCCGTATTTCGGGCCCTCGCTCAGCAGCGCCAGCATCGCGTGCCGGATGCTCATGCCGTCCCCCTACCCGTTGGAATGCTCGGTAGCATACCGGGTATACAGGCGGACGTCCATGACGGCCGGAGCGCCGCCCGACCGGCGGCGATCCGGCCGGCGTCACCCCTTGACGGCGCCCGACGTCATGCCGGCGACGATCTGCCGGTTGAAGAACAGGAACATGATCAGCGGCGGGATGGTGATCAGCAGGATGTTCATGAACAGCAGGTTGTTCTGGGTGGAGTACTGACTGGAGAAGTTGAACAGGGTCAGCTGCACGGTGGCGTTCTGGTCGCCGGGCAGGAAATAGAGCGGGTTGGTGAAGTCGTTGAAGACGGCCACCGACTGGACCACCACCGACGTCACGATGACCGGCTTGAGCAGGGGCAGGATGACCCGGAAGAACAACCGGGCCGGGCCGGCGCCGTCGATCACCGCGGCCTCGTCGAGTTCGCGCGGGATGGTGCCGATGAACGCCCGGAACAGCAGGATGACGAAGGCCAGGCCGAAGGCGATCTCGACCAGGATCAGGCCGGGCATGGTGCGGAACAGGCCGATCTTCTGCAGCACCCAGATGGTCGGCACGACCGCCGGCGGGATGATCAGGCCGGCCAGCACGAACGTGTTGATCAGGCCGTTCCAGCGGCTGCGCTTGCGTTGCAGCACGAACGCGACCATCGCGCCGAACACCACCATCAGGGTCACGCTGGCGACGGTGAGGATGGTGCTGTTGATGAACGCGATGATCAGCATGTAGTCGCGGGCCTGGACCACGTCGATGAAGTTCTGCACGAAGCGGAACTGGGTGGGCCAGCTGAAGTCGAGCAGCGACGCCTCCTGCCGCGTCTTCATGGCGGTGAGCACGATGAACGCGAACGGCACCACGAACACCACGATGGCGACCACGATCGCCGCGGTACTCAAAAAGACGTTCTTGCGCGGCATCAGAGCTCGACCTCCTTGCGGTTGAGGAACCGCGACAAAGGCAGGACGATCGCCGTGACCACGACGAACAGCACCACGTTCCCGGCGGTGGACAGCCCGTAGAAGCCGGCCTGATATTGCTTGTAGATCACCGACGCGATGACGTCGGAGGTGAAGCCGGGACCGCCGCGGGTCATCGCCCAGATCAGGTCGAACGACCGCAGGCCGCCGATCAGCGACAGGATGATCACCGTGACGGTGGCCGGGCGGGCCAGCGGCATCACGATGTGCCGGAAGTTGTCCCAGGCCCCGGCGCCGTCGACGCGGGCGGCCTCGAAGTACTCGGTCGGGATGGAGACGATCCCGGCGATGTAGATCAGGGTGGCGAGGCCCACGCCCTTCCAGACGTCGACGAGGGCGACCGAGATCAGGGCGAGGGACGGATCGGTCAGCCAGCCCGGCCCGCTGATGCCGATCAGGCCGAGGGACTGGTTGATCAGGCCGCGCTCGGGGTTCATCAGGATCGTGAAGGTGAGCCCGACCCCGATCGTCGACACCAGCACCGGGAAGAACACGACCGAGCGCAGGAAACCCCGGCCGACGATCTGCGAGGTCAGCAGGACGGCCAGCCCGAGGCCGAGGACGACCTTCAGGCCGGACGTCAGCACCGCGTAGATCAGCGTGTGCCACAGGCTGCTGACCAGGCCGGGCTCCTGGAAGAACGTCTTGTAGTTGTCGAAGCCGATGAATTTCGAGTCGAAGATGCTCCACCGGGTGAGGCTGAAGTAGAAGGCGATCAGCGTCGGCACGATGAAGAGCACGCCGTAGATCACGGCGGCCGGGAGATAGAACCAGCTGGAGTACGGGCTGTGGGCCCGGACCCGGCCCGCCTCGCCGTCGCCTGCGAGGCGAGGACGGGCGGACCGGCTTACGGTCGTGAGGGCCACGATTACCAGCCCGACAGTCCGAGTTGCTGGGCCTGCTTCTTCACGTCCTCGTCGTAGAGCTTGGCGCCGGCGTCGGCCTTGCGGATGCCGGAGCCGACCTCGACGCAGATCTGCTCGAGCGCCGGGCCCTTGACCGGGGAGAGGAACTCGAGGGCAAGGCTGGAGTTCCCGCCGTCGATGTAGGCCTGCATGTCCTTGACCGCCTGCGGCACGCTGTCGCCGACCGTGCAGCCCTTCACCGCGTACGGGCCGGTGGGGGTGGAGGCGGCGGTCTGTGAGGCGCAGCCGTCGGGGCTGGCGATGTAGGCGAGGAACTTCTTGGCCGCGTCGAGCTTGGCGCCGGTGGCGGTGTTCGCGAGGTAGACGCCGTTGGGACTCCACACGGTCAGCTTGTTCTGCGCCGCGTCGGTTCCGGGGATCGCGAACAGTCCGACCTTGTTCTCGCTGCCCGGGTTGTCGGCGATCATCTGGCTGACCATGGCCGACAGGATCGGGTACTGCGCACCCTTGCCCTGGGCCAGGTAGCGCAGGCCGTCGGCGAGCTTGGCCGAGGCGAAGTCCTTGTTCTGGTACCCGGCGTCGTGCACCTGCTGCAGGTGCTGGAAGCCGGCCTGCGCGGCCGGGGTGGTCGCGTACTTCGCCTGGTTCTTCGTGTACTTGTCGGCCCACTGCGGGTCGGCGCTGTTCACGTTGGCGTAGTCGCCGAGGATGAACAGCTGCGAGGTCCAGGTCTCGCCGTACGTCTGGATGACCGGATCCACCCCGCCGGCCTTGATCTTCGCGTTGTTGGCCATGAAGTCGTCCCAGGTCTTGGGGATCTGCAGCCCGAGCTTGGTGTACACGTCCTTGTTGTAGAGGATCGCGCCACCCATGAAGCCGCCCCAAGGTACGCCGTAGATCTTGCTGTTCGCGGTGACCGTCGTGGTGAAGTTCTTGTCCAGGTTCCCGATGTTCTCCGTGTCGCCCAGCGCCACCAGGTTCTTCTCCGGCGCGATCGCCTGGAACAGCGAGCCCGAGTTGTACATGAACACGTCGCTCATGTCCCCGGTCGAGAGCCGCGTCTTGATCAGGTTGTCGCCGTCCGTACCCTGCGGCCGGGTCTCGATCTTGATCGTGATGTTCGGGTTCTTGGCCGTGAAGTCCTTGACCAGCTGAGTGCCGATCTTCACGGTCTCCGACCCGTTGTCGACCAGGAAGGACAGGCTGACCTTGCCGTCGCCGCCCTTGTCGTCGCTGCTGCCGAGGCTTCCCGCGCTGCACGCGGTGAGAGCCATCGGGACGGTGGCGAGCAGGGCCAGGGCTATGTGCCGTGTTCTCATCGTTTCCTCCGAGGGGAGAGAGGGATTATGCGTTTTCCAGGAGCGTGCGGAAGCGGTCGGCGCCCGGGACGAATCCCTCGCCGGTCGCGGCGTCGACGAGCTGCGTCGCCGGCGCGTCGAGATAAGGCTTGAGCCGGTCGGCCAGCGCGGCCTCGCCGGCCGCTACGCCCGCCTCGGTCGCGGCCGAGACGATGCGATCCCAGCTGGGCTGGTGGTCCATCAACTGCCGGATGCTCGGCTCGGCGGGCGCTTGCGCGATTTGCGCGTACGGGTCGGGAACGGTCCACTGGTGCTGTCCATGGCGTACCTCGATCGGCTGATCTTCACCGGGCAGGGTGACCAGCGCGGTCGCTCCCACCGGCACCGTGACGTCGAGCCGGAGGTCGCCGCCGTCGCGTGCCCAGGCCACCGAGGCCCCGCCGTAGGGGGTCAGGTGGCGGGCCGAGGCCCGGGTCAGCTCCCGGCCGGGCAGTGGCCGCACCTCGAGCACCCGGTAACCGGGCGTGCCGGGGGCGAGGCCGGCCACCCGGCGGTGCAGCCAGTCGGCGACCGCGCCGAGCGCGTAGTGGTTGAACGAGGTCATCTCGCCCGGGTTGATGCTGCCGTCCGGGAGCATGCTGTCCCAGCGTTCCCAGACCGTGGTGGCGCCCATCGTCACCGGGTAGAGCCAGGACGGGCAGCCGGTCTGCAGGAGCAGCCGGAAGGCCAGGTCGGGGTGGCCGGCGTCGGTCAGCGCGTCGGTCATCAGCGGGGTGCCGACGAAGCCGGTGCTGATCCGGAACCCGGCCCCGCGGACCAGGTCGGCCAGCCGGTCGCCGGCCTGCCTGCGCTGCCGCTCATCCGGCAGAAGAGCCCACTGCAGGGCGAGCGCGTACGTGGTGGCGGCGTCGCTGAGCACCCGCCCGCCGGCCGTCACGTACTCGCGGGCGAACGCGTCCCGCACCCGCGTGCTCAGGGTCGCGTAGGTCTCGGCGGTCTCCGTGTCGCCGACGACCGCCGCGGCCAGCGCGACCACCTCGGCCGAGCGGGCCAGATGCGCGGTGGCGATGACATCGGGGTCGGCCTTGGCCCGGAACGGGTCCTCGGGCGGCGCGGTCGGGTCGAGCCAGTCGCCGAACTGGAAGCCGCCCGACCAGAGGTTGTTGTCACCGGCCAGGGCGGCCATTTTGTCGACCCAGCCGCGCATGCTCGGCAGTTGCCGTTCCAGCACCTCCCGGTCGCCGGTGCGCTGGTAGATCACCCACGGCACGATGGTGGCCGCGTCACCCCAGGCCGCGGTGGCCGGGCCGGGCCGGCGGATCACGTCCGGGATGACGTACGGCACGGAGCCGTCCTTCTGCTGCTCGGCGGCCAGATCGGCGAGCCAGTTGCGCAGGAAGCCGGCCGCGTCGAACAGGAAGCTGGCGGTGGGGGAGAAGACCTGGATGTCGCCGGTCCAGCCGAGCCGCTCGTCGCGCTGCGGGCAGTCGGTCGGCACGTCGACGAAGTTGCCGCGCATGCCCCAGACGACGTTGTCGTGGAACTTGTTGAGCAGCTCGTGGTCACTGTCGAACCAGCCGGTGCGCTCGAGGTCGGAGCCGACGACGACCGCCTCGATGTCTTGTGGTTCTACGTCCAGGCCGGTGACCTCCGCGTAGCGGAAGCCGTGGAACGTCAGCTCCGGTTCCAGGGTTTTCGCCTCGCCGTTCAGCACGTAGACGTCGGTGGCCTTGGCGGTGCGCAACGGGCGTACACCTAGCTCGCCGTCCTCCAGGACCTCGGCGTGCCGGATGGTCACCTGACCGGTTGCGGCTTTTGCGTGGAGCCGCACCCAGCCGACCAGGTTCTGCCCGAAGTCGACGAGGGTCTTGCCGCTCGCCGAGGTGGTCACGCTGACCGCCGGGAGCACCTCGGTGATCCGCACCGGTGGGCCGTCGGGGGCGACCAGAATCGACAGATCGGCATCAAGAATGTCTACCGCCGATTTGTCGCTTTCGCGGCGGTTCAGGTCGGTGAGCTGGCCGTCGTAGATCTGGTCGGCGAGGATCGTGCTCTCCCGGGCGGTCCACCCGCCGCCGGTGCCGAGCACGTGCGTGCTGCCGTCGGTCAGGGTGACCTCCAGCTGCGCCAGGGCGGCCAGGCGGTCGCCGTAGATGGCCTGCCGGTCCTGGAAGCCGAGCCGGCCGCGGAACCAGCCGTTGCCGAGCAGCAGCTCCACGTCGTTGGCCCCCGCCCGGAGCAGCGCGGTCACGTCGTGCGTCTGGTAGCGCAGCCGGTGGTCGTAGGCGGTCCAGCCCGGGGCGAGCTGCTCGTCGCCGACCCGCGCGCCGTTGATCCGGGCCACGTAGAGGCCGTGCGCGGTGGCGTAGAGGCGGGCCTTGACGACCTCGCCGGGCAGGTCGATCGAGCTCGCGACGATCGGGGCGGGCGCGCCGATACCACCGATCTCGCGGGGGCTGACGAAGCGGGCGGACCAGTCGGCCGGGCCGAGCAGGCCCGCTTCGACCTGCGCCGGGGCGCTCCACTCGCTCCAGGTGGCGGCGTCACCGACCCGGACGCGTACGGTCGCGGATTCGCGCGCCGCCAGCGGCTCGACCGGCCAGGCCACCAGGATCTGCTCGCCGGAGTCGGCGGCGTGGGTCTCGGTCCGGTCGCCGCGGGAGATCTCGAGCTCGTAGCGCGCCTGGTCGTAGTCGTCCGGCGCGGCGGTGACCTGCCAGGACAGGCGCGGGGTGGCGGTGCCGATGCCCAGCGCCGGGCGGCCTGCGGGGAGGTGTTCGAAGCGGAGGGCGGACGGGGCGGCAAGGTCAGGCATGGCACTCCATCGAGGTGAAACGATTCAACGACTGCGGCGACAAGAGGGGTCACAATGTTTCGGCTTGATGGCGAGAGCGTTTCGCCTGCACCCGATCCTGCGGTGTGTCCCACGCCACTAAATAGCCCGAGATTCACCGGCACTAGCACAAAATTCACCTGCGGCTTAGGTTGGGGCATGGACGACTTCCCCGTCGAGAACCGCCTCACCCTCGTTCACATCATCGACGGGACGCTGGCGTTCGCGGGGCACTACCTGCACGAAGACGTCCACCCGATCCACACGCACAGCTTCGTGGAGATCGCGGTCGTGATGGGCGGGGAGGGCGCGCAGCGCAGTCTGGCCGGGCGTCAGCAACTGCGGATCGGCGACGTGCTCCTGCTGCGCCCCGGCGTCTGGCACGGCTACGAGGACTGCCGCGGGCTCGATCTCTACAACTGCGGCTTCTCGCCCGAGCTGCTGCGCCGCGAGCTGGCCTGGACCCGGGAGGATCCGCAGCTGGGCCACCTGCTTTGGACGGGGCCGTACGCCGAGCAGCGCCGCGGCATCCTCACCGGCCACCTCGGCGACGAGGCGCTCGCCGCCTGCGTCACCCACCTGGACGCGCTGCACGACCTGCGCGGCGCGCCGACCGACACGCATCGCGGCGACGTCGTCGGCCGGCTGATGCTGTTCCTCTCCACCCTGGCCCGGTCCGTTACCGGCAGCTCCGAGGTGCAGAGCGCCACCCACCAGGCCGTGCTCGACGCGATGCGGATGATGGAGGAGCGGCCCGCCTACCACTGGACGCTCACCGAGCTGGCGGCGGCGCTGCATCTGGCGCCCGGTTACCTGGTCCGGCTGTTCAAGGGGGCGACCGGGCTGCCGCCGATGGCGTACCTGTCGCGTCACCGCGTCGAGCTGGCCGCGACCCGGCTGCTGCACACCGACCAGCCGATCAACCGGATCGGCGAGGCGGTGGGCTGGCCCGACCAGAACTACTTCGCCCGCCGCTTCAAGTCGCACTACGGTCTGAGCGCGTCGACCTACCGGGCCCGGTTCGCCCACTCGCTGAAGACGACTTGACGGTGGTATCGGCATAGGTCGATATTCGTGTGATGGCCGTCACTACGGTTCATCGTCGTCGCGCCGTGGTCGCCAGCACGGTGGGCACCACCATCGAGTGGTACGACTTCTTCCTGTACAACACGGCCGCGTCGCTGATCTTTCCGGCGCTGTTCTTCCCCCACCAGGCGGCCTACACCGGCATCCTGCTGTCGTTCGGCACGCAGTTCGTCGGTTTCGCCGCGCGGCCGGTCGGGGCGGCCATCTTCGGTCACTACGGCGACCGGATCGGCCGCAAGGCCACCCTGATCGCCACCCTGCTGCTGATGGGCGTGGCGACGGCGCTGATCGGCTTCCTGCCCACGTACGGCTCGATCGGTTACGCGGCGCCCCTGCTGCTGGTGTTGCTGCGGATCTGCCAGGGCATCGGGGTCGGCGGCGAATGGGGCGGTTCGGTGCTGCTCTCGATGGAGTGGGGAGCGCGCGACCGCCGTGGCCTGATGGCGAGCTGGCCGCAGCTCGGCGTGCCACTGGGACTGGTCGCCTCCACCGGCGTGGTGCGCTTGGTGAGCAACTGGACGGGCGACTCCTTCGAATCGTGGGGCTGGCGCATCCCGTTCCTGCTCAGCGTCGTACTCATCGGCGTCGGTCTTTATGTCCGGTTGCGGGTGCTGGAAAGCCCGGAGTTCACCGCGGCGGCCTCGGCCGGCCAGATGGTGCGCCGCCCGCTGGTCGAGGTGATCCGCGCCGAGTGGCCGACCATCATCAGCTCGGCCTTCGTGCGCCTCGGCGAGCAGGCGCCGTTCTACCTGTTCACCAGCTTCGTGCTGACCTACGGCACCAAGCAGCTCGGCCTGACCCGCGACGGCCTGCTCGACGACATCCTGATCGCCGCGACCATCGGCCTGATCAGCGTGCCGCTCTTCGGCCATCTCTCCGACCGGTTCGGGCGCCGCCGCGTCTACGGCACCGGGATCGTGCTCACCGGCCTGTTCGCGTTCCCGTACTTCGGCCTGCTCAACACCAAGCAGTCCGGCCTGATCCTGCTCGCCGTCGTGGTGTCGCTGATCTTCCACGACATCCAGTACGGCCCGCAGGCCGCGCTCATCGCCGAGGGCTTCGGCGCGAACCTGCGCTACTCCGGCGCCGGCCTCGGCTACCAACTGGCGTCGGTCATCGCCGGCGGTCCCGCCCCGCTGATCGCCACGAAAATCCTTCAAGAGACCGGCTCCAGTACGGGAATCAGCTGGTACATCGTGATCTGCTGCGTCCTGGCCCTGGCCGCCCTGGTGCTGATGCCCCGCCGCACAATCAGGGAATGACCTTCCCGTCCCCGACGCTTCCCGCCGCCGACCCGGCCGCGGTCTTCCTGGGTTACCTCGATTACTTCCGGTCGATGGTCCTGACCAGGGTCGCCGCCCTGCCGCCGGACGCGCAGAGCACCAGCCGGCTCCCCTCCGGCTGGACCCCGCTCGAACTGCTCAAGCACCTGCGGTACGTCGAGCTGCGCTGGATCGAGTGGGGTTTCGAAGGCGCGCCGATCGCCGAGCCGTGGGGCGACCAGCGCGACGACCGCTGGCACGTGGCGCCCGGCGAAACGCTCGACTCGCTGTCGGCGGAGCTGCGCGATCAGGGCGCCCACACGACGGCCGTGGTTCGTGGCACGGACCTGGCCGTGGTCGGCGCGCCGGGCCCGCGCTGGGCCGGCGATCCACCCGCGACCCTGTCCCGGATCCTCTTCCACCTGGTGCAGGAGTACGCCCGGCACACCGGTCACCTCGACATCGTCGCCGAACTGGCCGGCGGCCCGGTCGGCGAATAGAGCGCGGCCATCTCCCGAATGCTGTCGATCATGTGGGTGACCAGTTCGGCCGGGGCGACGGCCTGCCCGTCCGCGCCCAGCTTCCGCAGGTATCCGGCGGTGTGCGGGACGCTCTCCATCGGAATCGTCGCCTGCCGCCAGCCATCCGCGTCGGCCGGGCCCAGAGTGCGCCGCACGGCGCGGGCGGCCCTCGGCCCGAGCACGTCCGGCAGCGCGCTGACCCCGCCCGGGCTCAGCCGGACGACCGCCGAGGCGTCCAGGTCGGCCTCTTCGTACCGCTCGACGTGCTCCCGCCAGAATGCGGCCAGATCGAAGCCGTCGGGCCGGCTGCATCGGTCTTCTTCCCTTCGGACCTCCACAATGGACGAGACCCGGTAGATGCGCGGCCGCCCACGGCTGGTGGCGATGAGGTACCAGACTCCCGCCTTGAGGACGAGCCCCAGCGGGTGCACCCGGCGCCTGACCTCGCCCGGCTCGGGCGACCACCGCCGGTACCGCATCTCGATGACGTGGTCCTGCCACAGCGCCTCGGCCACGGCGAGCAGGTGCGGCACGGCGTCGGGCTCCCTGTACCACCCCGGCGGGTCGAGGTGGAAGCGCTGCCGGATGCGGGTCGAGGCATCCCGGTACGAAGTTGGCAGCGCCGCCGTCAGTTTGAGCTCGGCCGCGGCCAGGTGCGCGCCGAGACCGAGCTCGGCGGCCGGCTCCGGCAGCGCGGTCAGGAACAGCGACTCGGCCTCGGGCGCGGTCAGCCCGGTCAGCCGGGTGCGGTAACCCTCCATCAGCTCGTAACCGCCGGTCGGCCCCGGCTCGGCGTAGATCGGCACTCCCGCGGCGGCGAGCGCGGTCACGTCCCGGTAGATCGTCCGCGCGGTGACCCCCAGCTCGGCGGCCAGCTGGGCGGCGCTGAGCCGGCCTCGGTTCTGCAGCAGCAACAGCAGGGACAGCAGGCGGCTCGCACGCATGGCCGAAGTGTGCCAGCAACCACTGACAAAAGGTGTCAGTGGTGCGCCCGCATGATCGTCGACGTGAACCCGCGCATGACAGACCTGGCCGCAGTCGGCAACGTGGTCGACGAGTCCTACCGCCACGTGACCAAGGTGGCCGCACCGGGCCCACCGCTGACCCTCCCCGACGTCTACCTGAAGTGGTACCGGTTGCACCGCGAGGACCAGGTCATCTCGGTGGACGCCCACGCCTTCCTGGCCACCGAGATCACGGCCGGCCGGCTGCCGCTGGCCGGGGACCTGGGCTTCGTGGTCCACCACCTGAGCGGTGATCATGTGCATCTGCTGCTGGTCTGCACGTGGCGCGGCAACAACGAGATGTGGGAAACGGTGTACGCCCGAGACCTCCGCACGGACGCCGACTTCCACCTGATGCCCCAGACCACCCACCGAGGCGTGATGTGCGTCTGGGAGTTCGCCCCGATAGCCCACGAACACCAGGCCTGGACCCGATACCTGCGCTCCCCCCGAGACACCGAGGCCAAGACGGCGTACGCCGAAACCCAGTTCTCCGGTTTTGTCTAGGTAACCCGCGGCAGGGCGTCGAGGCGGGCGGAGAAGCTGGCAACGGCGGTCGGTCGCCTGTGCCCACTCGGCACCCTCCCAAGATCGCGGCTTGACCGTGAGGCGCAGGACCCGCCCCTCCCGATCTTGGGCAGTTGGTGCGCTGTCCGAGCGCCAAGTTTCCAAGATCGCGCGTTGAATGCTGGGCGGAGGTGCGGTCTCCCGATCTTGGTGAGTTGGTGCACGTTCCGGACAGCAGTTCTCCAAGATCGCGCTGGTCGCGGGGCGGGGGGAGAGGGGGAGGGGCTTGCCGAGGCAACCGTGCGCGGCCACGCAAACGAGTCAGCGCTGAGGGATTCCCAAGGCTATGTGTTGCTGGTCGATCCCGCCTACAAAGCCGCACTGGAACTGCCGGACGGGTTGGCCGAGGCCAACGAGCTCGGTCACACCGCCCTCAACCGTCCAAGCGCGAGAGAGCCGACCCACCAACCCGCAACCATGACGAAAGGTGGATGACTAGTCTCGCCCCATGACGGTGACGGACTGGCTGCTCGACGGGGATCCGGCCATACGGTGGCAGGTGATGCGCGACCTGGTGGGCGCCCCGGCCGACGAGGTGACGGCCGAACGGGCGCGGGTGAACCGAGAGGGCTGGGGCGCCCGGCTGCTGGGTCTGCAGGAGGCGGACGGGCAGTGGGCGGGTGGGGCGTTCTTCCCGCGGGAGGGCTGGAACCGCGAAGCCGGCGAAGGCCAGCCGTGGACCGCGACCGAGCCGGTGCTCACCCTGCTGCGCACCCTGGGCGCGACGCTGCCCGCCGACCGGGTCCAGCAGGTCGCGGACAACTGCCGCTGGGAGAACGACAATCAGCCGTTCTTCGCCGGCGAGACCGAGCCGTGCATCAACGGCCGCGTGGTGGCGCTGGGCGTCTACTTCGAACAGGACGTCGAGGCGGTCGTCGAGCGGCTGCTCAGTGAGCAGCTCACGGACGGCGGGTGGAACTGCGAGGCCGGGTTCACCTCGACGCGCTCCTCGTTCGACACGACGATCAACGTCCTCGAAGGGCTGAAGGCGTACGAGGAGGCCGGCGGCGCGGAGGTGACCGAGGCCCGGCTGCGCGGGGAGGAGTATCTGCTCGACCGGCAGCTCTTCCGCCGATTGTCGACCGGCGACGTGATCAAGCCGGACTACCTGCTGCTCGCGTTTCCCGGCCGGTGGCACTACGACGTGCTGCGGGCCCTCGACTACTTCCGCGGTTCCGGCGATCCACGGCTGGCCGAGGCCCGGCAGCTGGTGTGGGACAAACAGCAGCCGGACGGCACCTGGGTGCTCGAACACACCTACCCGGGGCGGGTCCACTTCGTCATGGAGCAGGACGGCAAGCCCAGCCGCTGGAACACGTTGCGTGCCTTGCGCGCCCTCCAGCCAGAATCCACTACCTCTTTCGAGCGACCCGCGTCTGGTGGACCCGCGTCCTAATAGTGTCCCGGTGGTACTAGCGTCGGTGACGTCTTCGTAGACGGGATGGATAGGCGATCATCATGGAAAACGAGTGGAAGAAGAGCAGTCGGTCGGTTTCCAACAGTGCCTGCGTGGAGGTTGCCGCGACGGGCGAGGGCGACATCCGTATGAGGGATTCCAAAGACCCTTCCGGCGGCGTGCTGTCGTACAGCCGCGAGGCTTGGGCGTTGTTCCTGGCGGACGTCAAGGCTGACCGGATCTAGCGCACCTGCCTGCGCAGACGCCACCAGCAAAGCACTGCGACCGTCGCCGCAGCGGCAGCGGCAATATCCCGGTGCCGCAAGATGGGCCGAGGTGCGGTCGGTGGGCTGGCCCGCGGTGTCGGAGCTGCATTCGATTTCGCCGCATCCATCTCCCGCGTGATGATGGATATGAAATGGGCGCGATCCGGCCCACCATTCGGGAGTTACCTCGCTCTGGAACATCATCTCGGCCATGCCGGCGAGTTCCTCTTCGTCGACCTCGCTTAGCTGCCAGATCGCGAGCCAGTACATCATCGTTAGATTGGCGTAGAGGCGCTGCCGGGCGTGCGGTGACTCGGCTGTCCGCCGGTCGAGCACTTCGATGAGTTCCGGGTTCTCGATGGCGAGCCGCAACAGCTCAATGTGCTGTTGCCGGTCGATGTTTGCCAGTTCCTGGCGGAGCTGTCGCTGTTGGAAGACCAGCGATGCGCCGATCCCGCAGAGCGCCGCCGCAGACAGCAGCGCCGACGCGCCGCCGTAGGCGTCGCCCACATCGGCGAGCCGGTCCCAGGGCAGGGCGGAATCGGAGATCCCGGCCATCAGGAGAGGTGAGCCCAGTACCAGGGCCACCGCCCCGAAGCCGGCCACGATGAGCAGGCGGCGGCTTCTACGTGAGTGGGTGACACGTCGTGGGGGTGCTGATCTGATCAACGAACCGCTCCCGATGCGACTTCGGCGCCGTTGGCCTCAGCATGGCGAGTCGATGCAATTCGATGAGTGAATGCCTCGGCGGGCGCTGGTCAGGCGGACAGCGCGCCGTTCGAGCCCAAGGCCAGGATCACCATTTCGCCGTGGTGGTCGGTTGCGGTCAGGCGGTGGTCGTCGAGGCGGGTCAGGGCGGCTATGCCGAAGCCGAACTCGCCGAGCAGGCGGGGGCCGGCCGGCATGCCGAACCAGTCCAGGGTCCAGGAGAATAGGCGGAAGTCGTGGGAGGCCGCCACCACCACCGGGGCCTCCGGTGAGCCCAGGACCGCCACCGCCTTCACCGGCTCGGGGGACTGCAGCGTGATGCCGCGCTCCACGACCAGGTCGTGGTCGGACAGGAGCATTACCCGGACGGCGCGGTGGGCGGCTGAGACGATCACGCGGTCGCCGACCGCGGCCACGGCGGCTACTCGGGTTTCGTGCTCCCAGAGCGGGTGGCGTTCGCCTGCCGGGCCGGCGGTCACGATGCGGCCGGTGGCGGCGACCACGCCACCGCGGAAGGGCGCGGCCGGGTCGGCGGGGGGCTGGGTGCCGGTCGCGCTGCCCAGTGGCTGGCCGGTTGCCTGTACGAGCAGGTGTGGGCGGCCGCCGAAGGTCGAGGACACCACGGTGCCGCCGGCCGCGGCGACCGAGCGGGGCCACAGCCGTACGTCGGTCTGGCGCCACTGGGGCCGGCCGATCGCGTCCAGCGCGACCAGGGCGGGGTCGTAGGTGCCGGCGATCAGGCTGGCGCCGTCGGTCGACCAGGTGATGGCGCGCAGCGGGGTGTCGCCGATGCGGGCCGAGCGGATCGGTGTCAGGTTCGTGTCGAGCAGTTCGAGGGTGCCGTCGGCGCAGGCGAGAGCCAAGGTGGTGCCGTCGGGGGACCAGGCGCAGTCCTCGACGGCGGCGGACGGCAGGTAGGTGATGCGGCCCGGGTCGCGCCACAGGTCACGCACGGCCACCAAGCGGTCGCTACCGACCGTGGCCACCAGGCCATGGGGGGAGACCGCCAGGCGTACGCAATCGGCCAGCTCGCCCAGGTACGTCTCGCCGAACGCGTTCCACACCGCCGCCCGGGACTCGTCGATCTGGCAGATCAGGTGCTGGCCGTCCGGCATCCAGGCGACCGAGGTGACCGCGCCGGGGTGCCCGGACAGGACCTTCATGAGCGACGGCGGCCGGTCGTCGACGACGCGCCAGACCGCGGCCGTGCCGTCGGCGGCGCCGGTGGCCAGCAGGTCGGCGGCGGCCGGGTTCCAGGCGACCGACAGCACCGCGGCGTGGTTGCCGAACTCGGCCACCATCGCCGGCCGGTGCGGATCGGTGGTGTCCCAGACGATCACGCTGCGGTCGTGCGAGCCACTTGCCAGGCGCCCGCCGTCGGCCCGGAAGGCGACACAGCTGACCGGGGCGGCGTGCGCCGGACCCCCTGTTCCGACCGTCACCCGGACAATGCTGGACATCAACTCAGCGTGAGTCAATACAGTCGACATGAATGATCACTGAGTAAAGTCCGACAGAGAGATCAAGAGACCGGCAGCAGCTTCAGAAGGTCGGGCTTGTGGTGCGCGGCACGGGTCGGCAGCTCGACGGCGGCGACGGCTTTCTCGATGGCCGCGCGCAGCCGGGCCTCCTCCTCGGCCCGGTCGCGGTACCAGGCGGTGCCCCACACCCGGTAGAGGTTCCAGCCGAGCCCGCCCAGGACCGCGGCGCGCAACCGGTCCCGGTCCCGGGCCACCGGCGAGGAGTGGTACATCGCGCCGTCGCACTCGATGCCGATCGCAAAAACGGGGCGTCCAGGTTGCAGCACGCCGAGGTCGAGCCGGTAGCCGCCGGATCCGATCCGCGCCTGCACTCCAAATCCCCACGATTCGATGGTCGAGCGAACCGAGCTCGCCAGGGAGTCGGATGCGCCATCGGCGGCGGCGGCGAAAACACCGCCTCGTTCGGCGAAGTCGAGGTACGCGGCCAGGTGCCGGACGCTCTCGTTGGCGCCGGCCGGGATGTCCCGGGACCGGATCGACGAGACGATCTCGACCCGCTGCCGGGCCCGGGTGATCGCCACGTTGAGCCGCCGCCACCCGTTGGGCCGGCTGAGCGCGCCGAAGTTGGTGCTGATCCGGCCCTGCTCGTCGTGGCCGTAGCCGATCGAGAAGATCATCACGTCGCGCTCGTCGCCCTGCACCGATTCGAGGCTCTTGACGAAGAATCCGTTGAGCCGGTCGCCGTCGAGCAGCCGGAGCAGCCCGGGGTGCTCGGTGACCGCCTGTTCGAGGGCGGCCTCGATCGCCTCGGCCTGCGCCACCGAGAACGTGACGACGCCGAGCGACAGGTCGGGCCGGCTGGTCAGCGACGCGATGACCCGTTCGGCGACGACCGCGGCCTCGACCGGGTTGTCGCGGGTGGTGCCGCGCCGGTAGACGCCGTCGGCCGGGACGAAGTGCACGCCGGTGTCGGCGCCGTCCGGGTCGGCGGCCGGGAAGGTGACCAGGCGGCCCTGGTAGAACGCGTGGTTGGCGAACGCGATGAGCGCCTCGTGCCGGCTGCGGTAATGCCAGGCCAGGCCCAGGGCCGGGAACGCGCCGCACGCCTTGGCCAGCTCCAGGATGGACTGGAAGTCGTCGACCTCGGTGCCCCGGTTGACCGCCTCGAAGAACGAGGTCGGCGGCAGCTGCTTGTCGTCGCCGGCCGCGACCAGCGCCGCGCCCCGGTAGATGCAGTTGATCGCGTCGGCCGGCGTCACCTGCGACGCCTCGTCGAAGATCACCACATCGAACGCGATGTCCGGCGGCAGATATTGGCTCACCGCAAGCGGTGACATCAGAAAACAAGGCTTCATGGCGAGTACGGCGGTGCGGGCCCGACCGATCAGATCCCGTACGGCGAGGTGCCGTGTCTCCTTCATCCCTTCCCGGCGCAGCAGGGCCGTCTCCTCGGCGGGCAGGCCCGTGCGCCGGGCGCCCAGCACCGCGGCGATCCGGGCCGGCGCCGACGCGATCAGGTCGAGGTCGAGGCGGCGGAACTCGTCGACGAGGTGGCTGCGTTCCTCGGCGCGCACCGGGTGCAGCCGCTTGTCGCGGTGCAGCACGTCGTCGGCCCAGGCGCGCAGCACGGCCCGCTCGAGAACCGGCCGCAGCTGCGCCGGCGGCAGTTTCAGATCCGCGCAGAACGCGACCGCCGCGTCCAGGCCGAACCCGGACAGCACCTCCCGCGCGGCGACGTGGCTGAACCACTCCTCCTGGCCGCTGGAGTCCTCCCGCAGTTCCCGCAGCAGCGCCGGCCCGCGGTCGTAGTCCTCGAGCGACTCGACCAGCGCGGCCCGGCGAGGGGCGCCGAACGCGGCGACGAGCGCGTCGCGGGCCTGCACCCAGGCGGTCGCCTTGGCGGCGAGCCCGTCGGCCGGCCGGCTGCCGGCAAGGGCAGCGACCTGCACCGCGGTGAGCGGCTTGTCGCCGGAGCCCGCGAGTTGCCGGGCCTTCGCGGCCCAGTCGATGGCGGCGCTCTCGGCGGCCTCGTCGATGTCGGTGCTCTCGTCGGTGGCCGGCCGGGCGTCGACGACGGCCTGGCGCAGGGCGGCCAGGCGCTCGGCGCCGGTCAGGTCGAGGGTGCGGCCGGTGGCCTCGTCGTAGGCCGTGACCAAGCGGGCGGCCGCGTTGAGCGGGGCCGCGTTGGCGCGCAGCCAGGCGACCGCCTCACGGACGGCGCCGTGTGCGAGGTCGGGCCGGGCGGCTGGCTCCGGGGCCGGGCGCAGGGTGGACTGCCAGCGGGCGATCGCGGCGGACACGCCGGCCGCGGCGCTGAGCAACCCGTCGTCCGGGGCGGGCGCGCAGACGTGGTCGACGACGGCCGGCATGGCCTGCGGCGGGGTCCAGCGCAGCAGGTCGGCGGCGACCTGCAGGGCCTCGCCGAGCGCGGTGAAGTCGGTGGTCGCGCCGCGCCAGAACCGGCCGAGAACGGTGGCGTGGTCGCGTTCGAGGTTGGCCAGCTCGCGGCGGGCGGCCCGCCAGGCGACCGCGGTGCCGAGGTGCGCGACCGCGTCCGAGGCGCTCATCGTCGGCAGCGCGAACGCGGCCACCGCCTCGTAGTCGCGCCGGTACGCGCCGAACAGCTTGCGGAACAACCCCCGGTGCCCGCGGGTCAGCCGGTCGGACAGCTCCTCGACCGGCTGGTCGAGGATCGACTCGTGGAAATAGCGGCGGGCCTGCCCCTCGGCAGCGGTCAGCGCCTCCACGCCCCGGCGCAGCGCGGCGGTGGCGGTGGTCGCCTTGGCCAGGACCCCGGCGCCGAACCAGTAGGCCTCCGGGCGGTTGGCCTTGCCGCCCAGCTCGCAGATCGCGATGGTGCGGGCGACGTCGTTGAAGGTGGCGGCGGCCGGCAGGGTCAGCGCGGAGGTGATCCGGGCGACGTCGCGCATCCGCTCCTCGAGCAGGGTGGCGTCGTCGTCGAAGCGGCGGGCCAGCCCGGCGGCCGCCTCGGCGGTGAGCGGGCCGGGGTCGACCGCGGCCGGCCGGGTCTTGGCCCGTTCCACCGGGGGCAGCTCCGCGGGCAGGTCGTCCCACTCGACGCCGGCGGCGGCGCGGACGGCGTCGCGGGCCTGCCGCACCCCGGCGAGGCGGCGTCCGCGTTCGGTGGCGGCCCGGCGCACCGGCTTGAGGCCGGCGATCGTGAGCCATTCGTCGTCGACCCCGGCCGGGCGGGCGGCGGCGTGCCCGGCCAGGGCGGCGAGGGCGGCCGCGGCGGCCGGCCGGGCCAGGCCGAACGCGCCGGCCAGGGCGGTGTGGCGGGCGGCCGCGCCGGACAGCTCGCGCAGTGCGTGCTCGGCCCGCTGGAGCCGGCCGTCGAGCGGATCGTGCTCGGTGACCTCGCGCCAGGCGAAGGCGTCCCCGAGGGCGGCCGGGCGCCAGGAGCGGGCCAGCCGGTCGGCGGCGTCGCGGACCTGCCGCAGGGTCTCCGGGGTCAGCGTGCTCGGCTCCGGTGCGGGCGCGGCGGGGGCGTCGGCGAGCTCGGCGCAGCGGCCGAGGATGTCGTGCAGGCTCGAGCCGAGCGGTTCGCGTACCTCGTTCATCGCCTCGGCGTACGCGGAAAGCCCCTCGCGGGAAGCCTGCGCCGCGCTCACCTCGCCTGTCGCCGGCGGGGCCGGCGTCTCGTCCAGCGCTCCGGCCAGCCCGCGCGCCACCTCCTTGCGGGTGGCCTTGTGGCTGTGCAGTTCCAGCAGGTAGCCGTCGAGACCCGCGTCGGCGAGCCGGTTGCGCACCACCTCGAGCGCGGCCGCCTTCTCGGAGACGAACAGCACCCGCTTCCCGGCGTGCAGCAGGCAGCCGATCATGTTGGCGATGGTCTGCGACTTGCCGGTGCCGGGCGGGCCGTCGAGCACGAAGCTGTGCCCGGCGGTGGCGGCGGCGACGCAGGCCCGCTGGGACGCGTCCGCGTCCAGGACCAGCGGAACCTCCTCGGGCGGGGCCAGCCGGTCGACGTCGCCGGGCGCGACCGGCTCGAAACCGGGGGCGCCGTCGAGCGAGGCCAGGCTCTGGATCACCGGGTGGGCGAGGATGCGCTCCTCGTTGTCGGAAAGGTCCCGGTACATCGCCTCCTTGTGGAAGCTGAACGTGGACAGCAGCACGGTCTCGCGCACCTGCCAGCCGTCCCGCCCGGCCGTCGCCGCCCGCACCCGGGTCAGGAATTCGGCCAGGTCCAGGTCGGCCAGCGACTCGACGGCCGGGAGCTCGACGCCGAGCAGCCGCATCCGCAGCACCACCGCCGGGTTCACCACCGGGTCGTCGTCGCGGCCGCGCAGCCGGGGGAGATCGGCCGGGCCGTCGGCGGTCAGCTCAACCGGCAAGAGCAGGAGCGGGCTTTCGTACGCCGTACCTTCCTCGTCGCTCCAGTGCAGCATGCCGATCGCCAGGTGCAGCGCGTCGACGCCCCGGTCCAGGAAGTCCTGCCGGGCCTTGCGCATCAGCCGGCGCAGCACGGTGCCGAGCGCGGACGCGTTCAGGCCGGTGCGGAAGAACTCGCCCTCGCCGGCGAAGCCGTGCTCGCCGCCCGAGCGCAGCGCGCCCACGATCACCGCCGGCGGCGGGCCGGCGATCTCCACCGTGCCCGTCTCGGTGCGCCGGAAGTTGATCAGCCGGTTGCCGGCGTCGAGGTTCACCAGGCCGTCGCGCCACGACCGCAGCGCGGCCCGGACCTGCGAATTTTCGGGCGTCATATCCCAATTTCAGCAAGGTGAAGGGTGATTCCGCTGGCGATTCGCGGGAAAGGGGGAAGCCATGAGCACACAACGCTGGGTCACCTACGCCGCCACGGCCGCCGCCGTGACCGCCACCGCGGCCGCCGGATCCGCCGTGGTGAACACCGGCACCCGGTGGTACCGCACGCTGGACAAGCCGTCCTGGCAGCCGCCGTCGTGGGCGTTCGGGGCGGTCTGGACGCCGCTGTACGCGAGCATCGCGTGGGCCGGCGGCCATGCCGTGCTGCGCACCCGGGGCGCGGCCCGGCGGGAGGTGCTCACCGCGTTCGGCACGAACCTGGCCGCCAACGCCGCCTGGAACTGGCTGTTCTTCGGGCGGCGCAGCGTGCTCGGCGGGCTGGCCGGCACGCTCGCCCTGGACGCGAGCAACGCCGACCTGATCCGCCGGACTGCCAAGCACGACACGGTGGCGGCGAAGGCGCTCGTCCCGTACGCGGCGTGGTGCCTGTTCGCCACCGCCCTGAACGCCTCGATCGCCCGGCGCAACCGGTAGGCCCGTCCGGTCCCGCGGCTCGCTGAGCCGGACGAGGGCGGGGCTCAGAAATAGACGTCCTCGTCGGCCTTGCGGTAGGGGCGGATCTCGTCCCAGCGGCCGGCGGCGGCGAGCCTGGCCCAGCCCGGGTTGCCCAGCAGCACCCGGCCCAGTGCGATCATGTCGGCGTCCTGCGTGTCGAGCTCCGCGAGCCGGCCCCGGTCGAGACCGATGGAGCCGACCGTGATCGTCGGCAGGCCGGTCAGCCGCTTCGCCCAGCCGGCCAGGTTGGCCGGGTCGCGGTCGAACGCCGGCTCCCAGAAGCGGCGCTGCGAGGCGTGCAGCACGTCCGCGCCGGCCTCGGCGAACGCGCCGAGGATCTCGCCCAGCTCGGCCGGGGTGTCGGCGATGCGGGCGGCGTGGTCGCGCTCCTTGAACTGGGAGAAGCGCACGATCAGCGGCAGGTCGGCGGGGATGTTGTCGCGGACCGCGCGGATCACCTCGGCCGGGAACGCGGCCCGGGCGCGTGCCGAGCCGCCGAAGCGGTCGGTGCGGTGGTTGGTGCGCGGCCAGAGGAACTCGTCGAGCAGGTAGCCGTGGGCGGCGTGGATCTCCACGGCGTCGAAGCCGGCGCGGACGGCGGTGCGCGCGCTCTCGGCGTACGACATCAGTAGTTGATCGAAGCCGTTGCCGTTGATCTTGTCGGGGGTCCAGGCGGTCTCGATCGGGAGGCGCTCGCCGCCGAGGTGCCAGATCTGCGCGGCGATGCGGCCGCCGGCCTCGTGGACCTCGTCCGTGACCAGGCGCCACCCGGCCTCGGCGGGGCCCGGCGTCAGGCGCGGGACGTCGTCCTCGTGGCTCGCGCTGGGGTGGCCGATCAGGGCGCCCTCGGTGATGATCAGGCCGATGCCGCCCTCGGCGCGGCGGCGGTAATAGGCGGCGTTCCCGGCCGTCGGCACGCCACCGGGCGACCGCTTGCGGGTCATCGGGGCCATGACGAAGCGGCTGCTCAGGGCCAGTTTTCCGAGGGTGGTGGGTGCCGCGAAAGTGTTCATGCCGGTACGGTAGAACTTCACATGGATGTGAGGTTCAAGGGTTCTGTGGCGCAGGAGACATCGATGCGGATCGGGGATCTGTCGGCGGCGACCGGGGCCAGCGCCCGCTCGCTGCGCTATTACGAGGAGCAGGGGCTGCTCGCGTCTGCCCGGACCGGCGGTGGGCAGCGGGTCTACCCGGCCGACGCGGTCGAGCGGGTGACGCTGATCCAGTCGCTGCTGGCGGCCGGGCTGAACAGCGTGACCATCGCCGACGTGCTGCCGTGCATCAGCGATTCCTCATTGCGTACGCCGTGGCTCAGCTCGCGGCTGACCGCCGAGCTGACCCGCGTCGAGTCACAGATCGAGAGTCTGAACCGGACGCGGGACATCCTCGCGGGCCTGGTGGAGGAATACCGCGTTACGCCCGCGGCGTCAGTTTGATCACCGGGATGTCCCGGTCGGTCTTGGTCTGGTAACCGGCGAACTGCGCCGCCTCGGTGGTGATCCGCTGCCAGGCGGCCTCATGCTCCGCGCCGTGCAGCTGCTCGGCGGTCACCGCGACCTTCTGGTCGCCGAGTTCGACCCAGGCCTGGTCGGGGTTGGCCTTGAGGTTGTAGTACCAGGCCGGGTTCTGGGCGCCGCCGCCGGCCGAAGCCACGATCAGCCAGCCCTCGGCGTTGGTGTCGCCGGCCGGGAACCAGCGCAGCGGGCTTTGCCGCTCCTGGCCGGACTTGCGGCCGATCGTGGTCAGGATCAGCAGGGCGCCTGCCTTGCGCCGGATCCGGCCCATGGTCAGCTTGTTCGCGATCTTTATCAGCGGGCCACCCGGTTGCCGGGCGCCGCGAGTGCCGTTGCGGCCGTCGAAGGTCATGTCGCGACTCTGGTCTCTACCGGTCTGGGCGGCAAGTCCGATTTGGAGAAACCTGGCGGAAATACGCTGCTGTTCGCGGCGAAAACCTTTCCCACTAATTAGATGGACAAAGTCAAGAGTCGATCTATGCGGAGGTCGGGTCGGTGGGTTGGGCACGCTTGCTTACGGTTCTTGTCCTGTTGGTTCCGTCGCCGGCTCGTGCTGCTCAGTCTGATCCGACGTGTGCGTGGGGTGGGCAGGTCAGCACCGATGCGGTGAACGCGCTCTTTCCGGAGAATCACGCCGCGTACTGGTCGTTCAACTACACGGTGCGGGCGGGGCTGCACATCCGGATCGACGGGGAGTTCCCGGACAGCCGGTTCATGTCGCTGTCGGTGTACAAGGGGGAGGGTGGGGCGTTCTCGGTCAACGGGGTGGAGTCGACGCTTACCGACTTCGAGATCCGGCCGGACGCCGGAACGGCCAATCCATGGCGTACGCGTGGGGCTGCACCGGGGGCGTACACCGTCGATCTTGTCTCTTTGCCGTCGGCGGGGGATTCGAATGTGCTGCCTGTTGCGCCTCTCGATACGCCGGAAGGGGCGTTGGGGCGGCTGATCTTCCGGGTCTATCTGCCGGCGAGTGGCGATTGGTCGTCCGTGGTCCTGCCCACGGTGACGATCACGGACGCCTCTTCGTCGCCGCTGCCGGATTGCTCCGATGCTGTTCTGCCCGCTGAGGCTCTTGCGGCGGCCGCCGGGTTGACCGGAGCGGCGGAAATCTCGGCTGATGTCCTGTTTGTCAGGCCGCCGGCTGACCTTGGGCTGCTGCCGAACACCGACACCGGATATCTTGCCGTCACGACGACCCCGCCCGCGGGGGACCAGGTGCTGGTCATCCGCGGGCACGGGGCCACCTCGGCGGACGGGGTGCATCCGCAGGTGTGGCCCCGGCGCGGCGTCGACCTGCGTTACTGGTCGCTGTGCACCAACCTCGACAACGCCCAGCGGTCGCTGGTGGCCAATCCGCTGCCGGACGGCACGGTCGACTACGGCTGCCGCAACGACGACGAGACGACGCTTGACCGGCACGGCTTTTATACGTACGTCGTGGGCACCGAGACTCAGCGCGCCCGGATCGAGGCCATCGCGGGGGTGACGTTCGTGCCGTGGTCGGCGGCGCGCCCGGCCGCCCCGCACGTGCTCTTCCTGCGCGACATGCTCGCCGATTCCGGTTTCCGCGAGGCGATCCAGAACGTCACCGCGATCAACGACGCCGACGGCGCCCGCAAGGTGATGCGCGAGTACTACCCCGAGACCGCCATTACCGAGCTGGCCGGGTTGGAGGCCGGCCATTCGTGCTTCACCACGGGATAGGGCCCTGGTCGTCGAAGAAGCCGCCGGTCGGGCCGTCGTCCGGCAGGGTGGCGAGGCGGATCGCGATTGCCGCGCCCTGGGCCGGGGTGCGGACGCCGCGGAAGCCGTTGAGGTCGGTGGCGACGAACCCCGGGCAGCCCATATTGATCTTGATGTTGGTGTCCGCCAGCTCCTTCACGTACTGGATGGTCACCGCGTTGAGAAACGTCTTCGACGCCGCGTAGGCCGCCGAGATCGGCCCGGTGTCACCCCCGCCGGCCTGGTGGCTCAGCGAGCCGACGGTGCTGGACATGTTGACGATCCGCGGCGACCGCGACCGGCGCAGCAGCGGCAGCATCGCGTTGGTGACCCGGATGACCCCGATCACGTTCGTCTCGACCACGGTCCGCATGGTGGCCGCCGGAACCAGGGTCGGCGCCTGCGGCATGCCACCGGTCACCGCGGCGTTGTTGACCAGCACGTCGAGGCGGCCGGCCCGCTCCTCGACCAGCCGGGCCGCCTGCGCCGCGCCGGCGTCGTCGGTCACGTCGAGCGGCACCCCGAACGCGTCCACCCCGGCCGCCCGCAGTTTCGCCACGGCGGTCTCCCGCCGCTCCTGGTCACGGGCGCCGACCCCGACGGCCCAGCCGAGACCGCCGAGGCCGGCCGCGATCTCGTACCCGATGCCCTTGTTCGCGCCGGTGACCAGCGCGATCGTTTGTTCGCTCATGACTCGATTCTCAGCCGCCGCGGGCCGCGCTCCAACACCGATAGGGTGGCCGGCAATACCCCACGAGTATCGAAAGGGAGCGTAGTTTGGCGGACATGGAGACGCGGGAGTTGCGCTACTTCGTCGCCGTCGCGGAGGAGCTGCACTTCGGGCGAGCCGCCCGCCGGCTCGGGATCGCGCAGCCGCCACTGTCGCGAGCGATCCAGCAGGTCGAACGGCGCATCGGGGCTGAGCTGCTGACCCGCACCAGCCGCAGCGTAACCCTGACCGAGGCGGGCGCGGTGCTGCTGGTCGAGGCCCGCGCCGCCCTCGACGCGGTCGACGCCGCCGAACGGCGCACCCGCCGGGCCGCGACCGGCCACCCGGGCCTGGTGCTGGCGGCGAAGGCAGGCGCGTCGACCGAGCTGCTGGCCAAACTCCTGGATGCGTACGCGGTGGAGCCCGGCGCCGTGACCGTGGACGTCTACCTGTGCGGCGTCGCCGAGCAGGAACGGACCCTGCGCGACGGCCGCGCCGACGTGGCCCTGTTGCACCGCCCGTTCGACTCGACCGCCGGCCTCGACACCGAGGACCTGTCGGTCGAGGGCCAGGTGGCGCTGCTGCCGGCCGGCCACCCGCTGACCACCAGGCCGGCACTGCACATGTCCGACCTCAGCGCCCTGCCCGGCTTGCCGTTGCCCCGCTGGCCCGCCCGCGACGGCACTTATCCGCCCGGCCCCGGCCCCGCGGTCCGCGACCACGCCCAGCTTCTGCAGCTGATAGCCCTGGGCCGAGCGGCCGCCGTGGTGCCGGAGTCGGCCCGCTCCCACGTGAGCGGCGACATCGCCACCGTCCCGGTCCTGGACGCCCCGCAGGTGACCACAGTGATCGCCTGGCCCCCACACAGCCGCTCCCGGGCCTTGGCCGGCCTGGTCCGAGCCGCCACCCGTCTTTAGGCCGCACGATCCGGTCCGATCTCGAGGCCTGCGTTGCGATTGCTGGTCAGGGCTTGGTCGGCGTCGTTATTCGGCGAGGCTGGGTGCCTGGCGAGACCAACGGTGCGCGTCTAGTTCGTCGACGATGAAGCCTGCGACGTCGGTGCGGGTGATGCGCCATCCGCCCTGGGGAGTGCTGTTGTCGGTGGCGCGGTAGCTGCCGGTGGGTTCGCGGTCCTGCAGATAGGTGGGTCGCACGAAGGTCCAGTCGAGGTCACTGTCGCGCACGATGTGCTCCATGCGGGCCATGTCGGCGTACAGGTCCGCGCCGATGGGGCGGATCAGGGCGCGGTACCACCAGGCGTGGTGGGGGTCGTCGTGCCGGACGCCGACGGAGGTGATGGCCAGCAGCCGCTTCACCCCGGTGGCTTGCATCGCCGACACGGTGGCGCGGGCGCCGTCGGAGTAGAGGTTGCCGGCCTTGCGGCCGGTGGCGCCGATGGCGGAGACGACAGCGTCGTGACCTCGGATGACGGCGCGCAGGCTGCCCGGGTCGCGGACGTCGGCACGTTCCACGCGCAGGCCTGGGGCCGCCGGGACGCTTGCGGGGTTGCGGACGGCGGCGGTGACCTGGTGTCCGCTGCGCAGGGCCGCCGCGACGATCAGGCGTCCGGTGCGGCCGGCGGCTCCGAGAACTACGACGTTGATGCTCATGCTGCTGTGTTCCTTTCGGTGGTGGGCAGGGCGAGGACGACGACGGCGCAGAGCACGCACGTGGCGGCCACGATGAGCGCGCCGGTGACCAGGGCGTGGGCGGGGGCGGTGCCGGCGAGGAAGACGGTGCCCAGGACGGCGACGCCGAGGGCGGTGGCGATCTGCTGGACGGCATTGATGGTTCCGGAGGCGCTGCCCACCTCGCCGGGGGTGGCGACGGCGAGGGTGCTCTGGATCAGCGGGCCGAAGAGCAGCCCCAGTCCGAGACCGCTCACCAGCCCGGCGGCGGCGAATGCCAGGTCCGTCGGGCCGGCGGCCGCCACAACGGCGAATCCGAGCACGCCGAGTAGTTCCACGCCGAGTCCGAGATGAAGCACGCGGCGGCCGAGGCGCGGGAACAGCGCTGGGACGAGCGGCGATGAGGTCGCGATGCCCAAGGCCACGGGGGCGAGTGCCAGGCCCGTGTGCAGCGCCGAGTAGTGCAGGCCCAGCTGCAGGAACAGCGACAGGATGAGCATCAGCCCGCCGGTTCCGGCGAACAGCAGCACGGCCACGGAAAGGCCGGCGACGAAGGGTCGCTTACGCAGCAAGGTCGGAGCGAGGATCGGAGAAGGACTGGTCGTCTGGCGTCGTGCGAGGGCGGCGAACGCGAGCACCGCAGTGGCCAGCACGGCGAAGGTCCACCAGGGCGCAGTGACTGACAGCACTGCCCGGGTCCGAGACACCCCGCGTACACGCCCTGCCAAAGCGCCACTGAGCCGCAAGGCCGTCGTCGCAGCCGCACTGCAGCTGGTCGACGAGGTCGGCTGCACCGCGGTGACCATGCGCCGCGTCGCCCAGGCCCTGGACACCGGCCCGGCGTCGCTCTACGTCTACGTGGCCGACCGGGACGAGTTGATGGCCGAGGTCTACGACCTTGCGCTGGCCGGTGTCCACCTGCCCGGCCCGGCCGACGGTGACTGGCGGGCCCGGCTGGAACTGCTCATCAGCCGGGCCATCACCACCCTCGCCGGCCACGACGACATCGCCCTGGTCGCGATCACCCGAGTGCCGACCGGGCCGCAGGCCCTGCGCATCCTCGAAGCGACGATGACCCTGCTACGCGCCGGCGGCATCGACGACAACCTTTGTCCGTGGGCGGCCGACCTGCTCGACCAGTACGTGACCTCATCGGCTCTGGAACTCGCCGCCCGGCTGCGCGACCAGCGCGCCTTGACCGCAGCCCAGGGTGCGGCCGAGGCCACCGAGGAAGCCATGTCCGAAGCCGCCGGATCCGAACTCGACGCCGTCTACGGCGACCTGCCGGCGGACACCTACCCGACCATCCACACCCTGCGCCCGGCCATGACCACCGCCGGCCGCAACAGCCACGCCTACGCCAACTGGAAACTCAGCGTCATCATCGACGGACTGCTGAGCCATCGCGGACCGTCGTAAAGATTGGCCCACCCGTCGCCCGAGGGCCGGGGTGTCCGAGCGGCGTTACGCGCGGAGCAGGCGGACGAAGACTTCGGCCAGGGCCGTTGCGGTGGCCTCGGGGGTGGCGCGGGGCAGCATGATGTGGCTCACCGTCAGGCGGATCGCGGCGTCGATCGCCAAGGTGACCAGGTCCGGCGGGGCGTCGGGCAAGTGGCAGGCGGCCCACTCGCGCAGCACCCCGCCGGCCTCGATCAGGACTATCTCGGAGCGGGTCGTCAGGTAGGGCAGCAGCTCGTCGGCGCCACCGCGGGTGCTGGTCAGGATGGCCCGGACCAGTGGGTTGCGGGCGGCCTCGTGCAATGTCAGCACGATCGCGGCGTAGCCGGCCGCGCGGACGTCGGGGCCGTGCTCGAAGAGTTCGCCTCGCACCCGCTGGGCGAACAGGCGGACCTCGCTCACCGCCAGGGCCTCGGCCAGGCCCGCCCGGCCGTCGAACTCGTTGTAGACGGTCTGGCGGCTCACCCCGACGGCCTTGGCCACGTCGACCATGCGCACGCCCTCCCAGCCGTGCTGGACGGTCAGGTCGCGTGCGGCCCGGATCAGCGCCTGCCGGAGGCGGGCGCGATTGGACTCGCGATAGGACGACGTGGCTGCCATGGGCCTGAAAGGTTACACATCCCGTGCACAGATTACCGTCGCACCGACTCCCAGCGTGACGAATGCCCAGGCCACGGCCACCCCGAGGCCGGCCAGCGGTTGGATCGGAAGTGTTGCCAGGTCCACCGTGGACAGCACGGTCAGGCCGGCCGTCCCGGGCATCACTTTGAACACGTTGCGCTTCCAGTCGGGGTCGATGAGGAAGTCGATGATCATGGGCGTCAGGTAGAGCAGGCCGAGGACCACGCCGGTCGAGGCGACGGCGCTGCGGAGCAGGGCGGCCACCCCGAGGCCGAGCAGGGCGATCGCCATCAGGTAGAGCACCGCGCCGCCGGCCGCGCGCAGGACCGGGCCGTCGGTCAGCGCCGGGTAGTCGTCGATCAGGGCCCGGCCGGCCAGCACCGACGCCGTCACCGACACCAGCGCCGTGCCGAGGACGCCGGACAGCAGCAGCGCGGCCTTGGCCGCCACGACCAGCAGGCGGCGGGGGAGCGCGATGAACGTGGCGCGGATCAGTCCGGTGCCGAACTCGTCGGCCAGCAACTGCACCGCCCACGCCGCCACGACCGCCTGGCCGATCTCGACGCCGAGCAGGCTGACGTGCACCGGGTCGGCGCCGCCGAAGGACGACGCCGTCACCGACACCCCCACCGTCACCACGATCGTGAGCAGCGGAAAGACCAGCCAGGACCGGAGCGTCCGGATCTTGGTCCATTCAGCGCGGAGAACTTCGGCGCGGAGAATTTCAGGGCGGAGAATCACGCGTCGGCCCGCCGGGTGCGGAGCACGGCGAGTAGGAGCAGCCCGCCGGCCCAGGCGGCCAGGACCAGCAGCCCGGCCCATGCCGGGAGCGGGTAGTAGCCGCCGGACGGCGAGTAGGGCTTGGCCACCTGCGGATACGAGGGCAGGGCCTGCTGCACGGCGAACGCGGCCGCGGGAGTCAGCCGCAGCAGCCAGACGGCGGGGCCGGTGGGCAGCAGCGATGTCGTGGCGAGCAGGTAGGGGACCAGCACGGCCAGGACGGCGAGGGCCACGGCGGGCACGCCGCGGCGAAGAAGAGCGCCGATCGCGTACGCCAGGACGGCCGTCAGCGACAGCAGTGCCGCGCAGCCCACGACGATGCGGATGCTGGTGCCGGTGGTGGACGGAACGAGGAAGTTCCCGCGGGCCCGGATCAGGTGGGCCGCCACCGGGAGGGTGACGGCGGTCGCGGCGAGGCCGGCCACGAAGACCACGCCGGCGATCACCGCGGCCTTGGCGGTCAGCAGGCGGCGGCGGTGGGGCATGGCCGTCAGGGTGGTACGCAGCAGGCCGTGCCGGTATTCGGCGGTCATGAACAGGACCGCGACGATGATCACCACGAGCAGCGCGACGAACACGCCGGCGAGGGCGAACGTGATGCTCGGCCCGGCTTCCTGGCCGGCCGGGGCGATGTCGCCGGAGCCGGAGACGGTCAGCCGGCCGCCGTCGGTGGTGTAACCCGCGGCCTGGTGGTACTTCTCCCAGTCGGTCTGGACCCCGTCGTCGCCGACGTTGTCGAACTTCCAGGCGCCGGCCGTGGAGACCTGGTCGAAGACGGCCTTGGCCTGGGTGAAGCGGGCCTGCACGATGCTCCCGCCGTGGGCGCCGGCCGTGGCGGTGACGTCCGACGGCGAGGCGACGAACAGGCCGATCTGGACGGTCGCCGGCAGCCCGGGGATCGTGACCGCGCGGATTTCGGACCATTGGGCGCCGTCCACCGAGGCGTACCCCCGAATGGTGTTGCCGGAGCGGGAGATGCGCAGGAAGCGTGCGTCGGCCGGGCCGGCGTGGTCCTCGGTGAAGTTGTCTTGCATGCGGGTGCCGTGCGCGCCGGTGAGCAGGACCGACGCGTACGCCGCGCCGGGTTTGGTGCCGTCCTTGATCATGAGGCCGGCCTTGGCCCAGGGGACCAGGCCCTCGACGAGCTCGTCGTGGTTGGGCGGGGGATAGGTGATGATGCCGGTGAAGTTCGCGACGTGCGCGGTGAGCGTGCCGTCGCCGGCGAGCGGCTGGTGCACGAAGGAGAAGTGGTCGTCGACGACCATGCCGTCGGGGCCGGTGGGCGGGGCCGGGCAGACCGCGGTCATGCAGGACGTGGTGATGCCGGTGGCGGCCAGCAGGCCGAGCCCGACGATCACCACGGCGGCGCCGACGAGGCCGCCGAGCCAGCCCGTGACGGTGCGCAGCTTGAGCCACTCGGCCCGGAGCATCGCGATCATCGCAGGGCTCCTTCGCCGCGGGTGAGCTCGAGGTAGGCCGCTTCGAGGGAGCCGTAGCGGGTGGTCAGCTCGTCCTTCGACGCGGCCGTGAGGACCCGGCCCTGGCCGACGAACACGACATGCCCGGCGATGTCCTGCAACTCGGCCATCAGGTGGCTGGAGACCAGCACCGTGCGGCCCTCGGCGGCGAGGTCGCGCAGCAGCGTGCGCATCCAGACGATGCCTTCCGGGTCGAGGCCGTTGAACGGCTCGTCGAGCATCAGCGCGGGCGGGTCGCCGAGCAGGGACTGAGAGATGCCCAGACGCTGCCGCATGCCGAGCGAGTAGCCACCCGCGCGCCGCCGGCCGGCCGCTGCCATCCCGGTCATCTCGAGGACCTCGTCGACCCGGGCGGTGTCGAGGCCCTGGGAGACCGCGAGCCAGCGCAGGTGGTTGCGGCCGGACCGGCCGGGGTGCAGGGCGTTCGCGTCGATGAGCGCGCCGAGGTGGGTGAGCGGGCGGGCCAGATCAGGATATTTCTGTCCGCCGACCAGGGCGGAGCCGGATTCGGCGCGGTCCAGGCCGAGGATCACCCGCATCGTGGTCGACTTGCCGGCGCCGTTCGGCCCGACGAACCCGGTCACCGTGCCCGCCGGCGCCGTGAACGTCATGCCGTCCAGGGCGACCGCCGCGCCGTACCGCTTGTGCAATCCGTTGACTTCGATGGTTGCTGTCATGGCGCCGATTTCTACGGGCCGGCGGGTAACCGGGGCGCGACGACGGCCGTCATTTCGCTGTTAGGCCCGACCGGGCATGCTGGTCGGCATGGGCGTCCGGCTGCGTTTCACCCTCCTGTACGGGGGCTTGTTCCTGCTCTCCGGCATCGGTCTGCTCGCCATCGTCGCGGCGTTCAGCGTCGGCAACACGGTCTCGGTGCATCAGGGTGGCCAGGAGTCGCCGGCCGAGCAGATCGCGCGGCTGCAACAGCAGCTCGCCGACGCCGACGCCGCCAACACCCGGCGAGTGATCGCCGGGGTCGTGACCGCGCTGGTCGTCATGTTCCTGATCGCGCTGGTCCTGGGTCGGGTGGCGGCGGGCCGGGTGCTGCGCCCGCTGCGCCGGCTCACCTCGGCCACCCGCCGGATCTCGGCCGACAACCTGCACGAACGTCTCGCCGTCGGCGGCCCGGCCGACGAGGTGAAGGCGCTCGCCGACACGATCGACGAGCTGCTCGGCCGCCTCGAGGAGTCGTTCGCGGCCCAGCGCCGGTTCGTCGCCGACGCCTCGCACGAGCTGCGCACACCGCTGGCCACGATCCGCGCGTCACTCGACGTGGCGGTGGCCAAGCCCGCCCCGATCGCGGAGTCGACCGTCCAGCTGGCCACCCGGGTCCGCGCGCAGCTCGACGACGCCGACACCCTCCTCGAAGGGCTCCTCGTGCTGGCCCGGGCTCAACACGGAGCGTTGGACGATCGCTCAGCGGTGTCACTCACGGTGCTGACCCAACAAGCCCTGCGGGCTTCGCCAACTTCCCTGCAGGTGTACGCCGAACTCGAGGCCGACGTGGTGACCAGGGGAAACCCGGTGCTGCTCGCCCGGCTGGCCGGGAACCTGATCGACAACGCCGTCCGGCACAACGTTCCCGGCGGCTGGCTGCGCGCCCGGGTCTGGGCCGACGGGGGCCAGGCCCGGCTGACCGTCGAGTCGAGCGGCCCGGTCCTCGACCCGGCGCAGGTCAGCCGGCTCGGCCGGCCGTTCCAGCGGATCGGCGCCGACCGCACCGGCGCCGGCACCGGGCTCGGCCTGTCGATCGTCGCCGCGGTGACCGCCGCGCACGGCGGCTCGCTGGCACTGGCCGCCCGCGACGAGGGCGGCCTGCGGGTCGACGTGGGGCTGCCGGCATGAGGGTCCTGGTGGTGGAGGACGCCCGTGCGCTCGCCGAGGTGGTCGCGGAGGGCCTGCGCGACCAGGGCATGGCGGTCGACCTCGCGCATGACGGCCTCAGCGCCGCGGCGAAGATCGATCTCAACGCGTACGACGTCGTCGTCCTTGATCGTGATCTGCCCGGTCTGCACGGCGACACGATCTGTCAGATGATCACCGACCGGGACGGTGACCGGGCGATGGTCCTCATGCTCACCGCGGCGGGCTCGGCCGACGACCGGGTGCGTGGCCTCACCCTGGGCGCCGACGACTACCTCGCCAAACCGTTCCACTTCCCGGAGCTGGTGCTGCGCATCCAGGCCCTGGCCCGCCGCCGGCCGTCCGCCCGGGGCCGCACCCTGCGCGCCGCCGGCCTCGAACTCGACCCGATCACCCGCAGCGCCTCCCGCTCCGGCGTGCCGCTGCACCTGTCGGTCAAGGAGTTCGCCGTGCTCGAGGCCCTGATGCGGGCCGCGCCGGCGTTCCTGAGCAGCGAAGATCTCCTCGAGCAGGTGTGGGACGAGAACGCCGACCCGTTCACCAACACGGTCACCGTCACCATCGGCCGGCTGCGCCGCAAGCTCGGCGAACCGGCGGTCATCACCACCACGCCGGGCGTCGGTTACCGGATCGCGCCGGCCGGCTGACCGGCGGTCCGCACCCGGTTGCGGCCGGCCCGCTTCGCCGCGTAGAGCTGGGCGTCGGCCCGGGCCAGCAGCGTCGACTGGTTGCTGTCCGCGACCACCGCCGCCGCCCCGATGCTGACCGTGACCGGCAGATCGCCGACCGCCTGCCGCCATGGGTGATCGGCCACCCGCCGGCGCAGCTTCTCCAGCACCGACAGCGCCTCGGCGTGCCCGTGCCCGCTCAGGACCAGCAGGAACTCCTCGCCGCCGAGCCGGGCCGCGAACGCCGCCTGCTCGCCGAGGCCGGCCACCGCGTCGGACAGCAGCGCCGCCACCATGACCAGGACCTGGTCGCCGATCTCGTGCGAGCAGCGGTCGTTGATCTGCTTGAAGTGGTCGAGGTCGAGCACCGCCGCCCACATCGGCGCCCCGCCGCCCTGCGCCTGCCCGATCAGGACCGGCAGGTGCTCGTCGACGTAACGGCGGTTGCGCAGCCCGGTCAGCGGGTCACGGCGGGCCTGCTCGCGGAACCGCTCCGTCTCCTGCCGGGCCTCGTTGACCTCGAACAACGCCTGCCGGGTGCGGGCCTGCGCCTCCCGCTGCTCGTCGAGCACCTTCTTCTCGGCGGCGTGGAAAAGCTTGTACTCCTCGTACGCCTTCTGGAAGTCGCCGGCCGCCGCGTACAGCTCGGCCTGCTCCTCGAAGACCCGGGCCAGGATCTCGCCGTGCCCGTGCGTCTCGCAGAGCGTGCGGCACTCGGCCAGGGTGTCGCGGGCCGCGGCCGCGTCGCCCCGCAGGCGCCGGGTCTCCGCCAGCGTCAGCAGGAACTCCGGAAGCGAGTCGGCCTCCTGGTGACCTTCCGGGTACGCGGCGATCGCGTCGAGAATCGTCTGCTCCGCCTCGGCGTACCGGCCCAGGGCGATCTGGACGCTGGCCACGGTGTCGAGGTCGTTCGGGTCGAGGCGGTGCTCCCGCGCGGCGGCGGCCGCGCGCATCCGCTCGATCAGCTCCCAGGCGCGCTCCGGCTCACCGGACAGATATTCGGCGTACGCGTGGTTGTTGAGGACCAGGATCTCGTCGCGCACGTCCGTGCTGTGCCGCGCCAGCTCGGCTGCCTGCCGGTAACGTTCGCGGGCCTCGGCGATCGAGCCGGTCTCGGTGAGCGCGTCCGCGTACTTCACCACGTACGGCAGGCGGCGGCGCGGCGGCACCGAGTCGTCCAGGTGCTCGACGGCGGCGACCGCATGCTCGAGCAGCGCCGCCACGTCACCCATGTTGCGGTAGGTGCGGCCGAGCATCAGGTGACTGCGGGCGATCAGGTAACGGTGCTGATGGCGGTGCGCCCACTCGTTGACCTGCCACATCACGGCCACGGCGGTCTTCAGCTCGCCGCTGCGCTCGGCGACGTCGGCCTGGATCAGCCGGGCGCGCATCTCGGCACGATCGTCACCGGCGGTGGCCGCGGCGAGCTCCAGCTCGGCAGCACGAGCCGCCCGGCCGCGGGAATCGAGGCCGGTCCAGTCCTCGAGTCGGTCGAGCTCTGCGGAACGGGCCGCGCTATCGGACACGCAAGTCCATCGGCTTCGTACGGCCCGGCCGAAGGATTTTCGTCACCGGATTTCTCCTTCTCGCTACCAGGTGGTAATGGTTGCGCTCCCACCGGGCGATGGCAATGCTCGCCGCACTGCCAACCGCTGTTCGGGATCCTTTGCTGTCCGTCCGGCGGATGTGGGCTCGCTCCAGTTTGGAAAAGCTTCATGAGTGTCTGATTCCGGTTTCGTTTCCGATCCCGGCACCGGACTTCCCGAACTCATCTCCACCGTCCGCGCCGAGGCCATCGCGCTCGGCCGCGACGACCTCGCTGCCCAGTTGCCCGGCCCGATCGGCGCCGGCATCACGATGCGCCGGCTCCGCGTCGTGGTCGCCGGGGAACCCGGCGCCGGCAAATCCAGCCTGATCAACAGCCTGCTCGGCCGGCCGGGCCTCAGCCCGCCGGCGACCGGCTGCTGGATCGAGTTCCGGTACGGCGCGGCCGACTCCGCCACCATCCTGCTCGCCGATCCCGCCGACGCCGGCACCCCGCGACGGCTGCCCGCCGACCTGGGCGAGCTGTCCGCGCACGTGGCGCTCGGCGAGATCACCGCGCCGGTCGTCGGCGCCGAGGTGCGGCTCGACGTGCCGGTGCTGCGCGAGCTCGTCCTGGTCGACACGCCCGGCGCGCCCACCCCGACCACCCTCGCCGCGCTGCGACAGGCCGATGCGTTGCTGTACGTCTGCGACGCCACCCGGCCGATCCCGCTCTCCGCGGTGGAGCTCCTCGTCGAGGCCGTCCGCCGGGTGCAGACCGTGGCGGTCGCGATGAACAAGAGCGAGACACCCGCCCACGGCCGGGCCGTCGCCGAGACCCGCCGCCGCCTCGGCGACCGGCCCGAACTGGCCCGCGCGGCCGTGCACACCGTGTCGGCGCACCTGGCCGAGCGGGCCGAACGACCTGGCACGCCGCACAGCGCGGCGATCCGGCTCACCGAGTCGGCCGGCGTACGCCAGCTCATGGACCGCCTCCTCTACGACGCCGGCGCCGGGGCCGCCCGGCTGCGCACCGCCAACCAGGCCCGGACCGCCGCGGCCGTCGCCCGATCCCTGCTCACCCACCTCGACCAGGTCACCGGGCCGGCCGCGCGGATCGACGCCGACCTCGCCGTGCTCGGCACGCTGCTCGACGCCGGCGGTGTGCTCGGCGCCCGCTTCGACCAGGCCCGGCAGTCGGCGACGTCGCGCTACGCGGCGGCGGCCGGCGAACTCAGCGCCGCCCTTCCGCCCGCCCACGTCATCGCGGCGCTGACCGCCGCCGGGGTGGACGCGCTCGACGACTGCCAGGCACGCATCCTGGACGCGCTGCGCGACGGCCTGCGCGACGGCGTGCTGCTGCCGTCCGCACCGGACACCGAGTTGCGGCTGCGCGCCCCCGACGCCTCCCGACCCCGCGCGCTCGACCTGCTGCCCACCGTCACCGGCCTGGTCACCGGCTCGGCGCTGGTGGTGTCGGTGCTGACCGGGTCGCCGGCGGTGTCGACCGCGATCGCGGTGAGCGCCTGCGCCGGTTGGTGGCGCACCGCCGAGGAGAACCGGTCTACTTGGCTGGAGGCGGCGACCACTCAGGCCAAGGCCGCCTTCGAGAGTGAGCTGCGGCGGCGGGCCGGGGCGGCGCGGCAGTACGTGGCGGAGACCGTGCCCTTCCTGCTCGAAGCCCGGCGCGATCGGCTCGCCCTCCTTGATGCCCCCTCGCTTCCCGGAGAAGCCGAAGGTTCCCGGGCGCTGCTGAATCAGGCCCTCGCCGACCTGTCCCGGTATCACCGCAGTAACGCCTGAATGCCGGGGCGGGCAGCGCCCGGCCGGGTCGCGGCGGATAATCGGCGGGCATGAGACGCAGACTCCTGTTCACCGGCGGCGCCGGCGTTCTCGGCATCGCGGTGCTCGACAGCTGTTCCTCGTCCGTCCCCTCCGCGCCCCCGGAAACTCCCGTTCCGGCGGCCAGCGGCGCGGTCGCCGGTGACTGGCGGCGGGTCAGCATGTCGGTCGTGGCGGCCTATCTTCTCGTCCGTGGCGGCGAGGTGGCCATCGTGGATCTAGGCATGCCCGGCTCGGCGGCGGCCATCGAGGCCGGTCTTGAAGGAGCCGGGGCCGGCTGGGGCGCGGTCAAGCACGTGATCCTCACCCACCTGCACCAGGACCACGTCGGCGGCCTGACCGAGATCGCCCCCAAGGTGACCGGCGCCGCCATCTACGCCGGGGCCGGCGATCTCGCGTCGATCATCTCGGAGAAACCGCTGAAGCCGCTGGTCGAGGGCGACGAGGTCTTCGGCATGCGGATCGTCGAGACCCCCGGCCACACGCTCGGGCACATCTCGGTCTTCGAGCCGACGACCGGCATCCTGGTGGCCGGCGACGCGCTGCGCACCAGCGGCGGCCTGCAGGGCTCCGACCCCGAGTTCACCGCCGACGTGGACAAGGCGGCCGCCTCGGTCCGCAAGCTGGCCGGCCTCGATATCAAGGCCATCCTGCCCGGGCACGGCGAGCCGCTGACCGCCGGCGCCGCCCGGGAGTTGAAGGCGCTGGCCGCTACCATGCCGTCTTGATGATCTCCATACTGCTCGCCCAGGTTCCGGTCTCGTGGGACGTCGACGCCAACCTTCGTACCGTGGCCGGCGTCCTTGCCGAGGCGCAGCCGTCCGATGTGGTCGTCCTGCCCGAGGGAATGCTGTCCGGCTACGACGAGGACCTGACGCCGCTGGCCGCGATCGACCGGGCGGCGCTCGCCAAGGCCGTCGACGAGGTCGGCGCCCTGGCCGTGCGCCACCAGGCCCACGTGTTCTGCGGGTCGCTGTTCCCGGCCGGCGACGGCTGGTGCAACGCCGGGCTCTACCTGTCGCCCGCCGGCGACCGGCAGGTCTACCGCAAGATCAACCTGGCGATGAACGAGCGCGGTCCCCTGCTGGCCGGCGACGAACTGCCGGTCCTCGACGCCGGCGGCCTCGCCGTCGGCGTCCAGCTGTGCCGGGAGATCCGCTTCCCGGAACAGTGGCAGTCGCTGGCCGACCGCGGGGCCCAACTGTTCGCCTACCTCACCAACGCGGCCAACACCCGCGAACCGGCGGGCGTCTGGCGCAGCCACCTGATCAGCCGGGCGGCGGAGAATCAGCGCTTCCTGGCGGCCGCCAACATCGCCCACCCCGACCAGCACTGCCCGACGATGCTCGTCTCTCCGCGCGGCGAGGTCCTGGCCGAACTCCCACCCGGCCGCCCCGGCGTGCTCCGCCACCGCATCGACCCGTCCGAGACCTCCGGTTGGTACCTCGGACAGCGCCGCCGGGACGTGATCGCCGCGCAGTACCAGGGACGCCCGTGACCCGGGGAGCGATCTTCTTCGACGTCGACGGGACGCTGGTCCCGCACACCAGCAGCGGCCGGCACCTGGCTGGCTTCCTCGGCCACGCCGACGTGGTCCAGCGGGCCGAGGACGGCTACGGCGCCGGCACCCTGACCAGCGCGGAGGCCGCCGTGCTCGACGCCCGCGGCTGGGCTTCATGGACCCCCGCCGACGTGCACGGGTTCCTCACGTCGCTGCCGCTGATCGACGGCATCGCCGAAACCCTGCGGTGGTGCCACGCCCATGACCTGACACCGGTGCTGGCCACGCTCGCCTGGGACATCGTCGGCGCGGACCTGTGCCGCCGCTTCGGCTTCGACCGGGCGAGCGGTCCGCGCCTCGAGGTGATCGACGGCCGATTCAGCGGCAAGGTCGCCGAGCAGTTCGACGAGGGCGGCAAACGCGACTTCGCCCGGGCCGTGGCCGACGAGCTGGGCGTCGATGTGGCGCACTGCGCGGCGGTCGGCGACGGCCGTTCCGATGTGCCGCTGTTCGGCGCGGTCGGATACGCCATCGCCCTCAACGCGACACCCGCCGCCCGCGCGGCGGCCCACACGTCGATCGACGCCACCGACCTGCGGGCGATCCTGCCCCTGCTCGACGCATGGTTGCGGGCCGTCTCTCCACCTCGGCACGCATAGGCCGAGTGGAACTTGATGCGCCGCTGAACAGCTCGCCGTAAAGGCATCGGCACCGCTCAGCTGGATCATCGGCACTGCTTGGCCGGATCGTCGTAGTCGCCGCCGCTGCCCGCCCGGCCGCCGCCGCTGCCCGCCCGGCCGCCGCTGCTGCCCGGTTGCCGCTGCCCGGCCGGTCCGCCCGGCTCCGAACCGATCACGGATCGGTGCTCTTGATCATTCGCGGATATTGCAGCGAATCGCGATCCCGGCACAGATGTTGCGGGCGGGTGTGACTATCGCTCGATGGAACGGCTGAGCAGTCGCATCGTCTACCGGAATCCGTGGATGACCGTACGGGAGGACGAGATCCGGCGTCCGGACGGCAGCCCCGGAATCTTCGGCGTGGTGGAGAAGCCGGACTTCGCGCTGGTCCTGCCCCGATGGACGGACGGCTTCTGGATGGTGGAGCAGTTCCGCTACCCGGTGGGGCGCCGCGCCTGGGAGTTCCCGCAGGGAAGCTGGGGGAGCGGCGCGGCCGGCGACCAGGTCGCCCTCGCCCGGCAGGAACTGGCCGAGGAGACCGGCCTGCGAGCCGAGTCGATGACCCACCTCGGGCACCTTTACGAGGCATACGGCTTCTCGACGCAGGGCTTCGACGTCTACCTGGCCGACGAGCTGACGGAAGGCCCACCCGAACGCGAGGCCGGCGAACAGGACATGATCCACCGCCGTGTCTCCGACCGGGAGATCACCGCGATGATCCGCTCGGGCAGCATCGTGGACGCTCCGTCGCTGGCCGCCCTGACCCTTTACCGGCTGGGGGCTGCACACACAGCTGCCTAACAGCTAGGGTCCTCCGTCATGACCGGGGACAAGATCAGCAAAGCCGGCGGCGACCCGTCCACCCCGCAGGCGACCTCCACGGCCCCCGCTCCCACTCCGGAGCCCGACACCGCCGCGGAACCAGCCACCCCGAAGTCGGCCGCAGCAGCTCCCAGCAAGGCAAAACCAGAAGCGGCAGAGCCGATCGCACCGGAGCCCGGCGAGCCGGAGCCGCCCGCAGGACTGCCCGACGCCGCAGAGCCCAGCGCGGCGGAGCCCAGCGCGGCGGAGCCGATCGCGGCGGAATCTGACGTGGCAGAGCGGGACGCAAGGCTGTCCGAGGTCGCGGAGTCCAGCGCGGTGGAGCCGAACGTGGCGGAGCCGATCGCGGCGGAATCTGACGTGGCGGAGCGGGACGAAGGACTGCCCGACGTCGCAGAGTCCGGCGCGGTGGAGCCGAACGTGGCGGAGCCGATCGCGGCGGAATCTGACGTGGCGGAGCGGGACGAAGGACTGCCCGACGTCGCAGAGTCCGGCGCGGTGGAGCCGAACGTGGCGGAGCCGATCGCGGCGGAATCGGACGCCGCGGAGCGAGACGGAGAACTGCGCGACGTCGCAGAGCCGGGCGCGGTGGATTCGGGCGTGGCCAGGCAGGGCGCGATGGGTTCGGTCTTGGCGGAGCCGATCGTGTCGGGGTCCGAAGCGGCGGAGCCGAGCACAGTGGTGTCGGGCGTGGCGGAGCCGGGCGTAGCGGCGGTGGACGCAGGACAACCCGACGCGGCGGAGCGGGGCGTGGCCGAATCCGATGTGGCGGGGCCGGGCGTGGCGCAGCCGAGCGCGGTGGGATCTGCGGCTGCGGAATCGGACGTGGTGGAGTCGGACGCAGGTGAGCCTGACGTGGCGCCGAGTGCGTTGGAGACAGGCGTTGCGGAGCCGGGCCTGGCGGGTTCGGGGCGGCTCGAAGCAGTGGAACTCGGTTCGGTAGAGGCGGATGCTGCGGCGCCGGTCGCGTCTGAGGAGGAAGGCCACAGCGCGGTTGCGGTTGATCTTGACGGGATCGGGGCGACGGGCGTTGAGGCCGGCGGGAGCTCGGCGACCGTGGTTGCCGACGGCGGCGAGTCGGACGGGGTCGTCGTTGTCGAGGAGCGTGACGAGCTGCTCGAGCGCAGCGCCGACTTTGCGCATGCCCCGACCGGCCGTGGCGTTGACCTTGGTGAGTTTGCCAAGGGTGAGGACTATCCGCTTGCCGGTGATTACCCGGATGTGCCCGAGGCCGAGGAGCTCGATGAGGCCGATTTCGATGACGAACCGGTCATCGAAGGGTTCGATCGGCGGCAGGACTTCTGGTGGTGGTTGCTCACGCCGGTCTTCACGATCCTGGTCGGGCCGCCGGCCACCGGGATACTCACGTTCCTGGTGGCGGAGTCCGGTGACGGGTCGCCGGGCATCTGCCGGGCCGTCCTCGCCGACAACGGGTGCGAGGAGGCGGTGCTGCGGATGGCGGCCCAGCACACCGTCGTGTTCTTCGTGTTGTGGCTGGCCTTGTGGGCGATGCCGTGGTGGCGCGGCCTGCGGAAATACCGGATCGCGGTGGCACTGCTCGCGACGGCGGTGCTCCTGGTGGCCGCACTCCGGCTGATCAGCTACTGAGCGGTCACCCAAGCCCGCGAGAGGAATGGCCGCGGAGAGCTTCCAGGACCATGATCGACTCAGTTTCCTGGAAGTCGGGCGTTCCATCGCGGGTTGTGAGGGCCCTGTTTTCTTGTGTTCTTGTAGTTGGGGCCGCCCCTGCAGCTGGGGGCGTCAGAACAGGGCCAGCTGGCCGGGGGTGGGGTCTCGGCGGGCGGTCATGCCGCCTCGGAAGACCCAGGGACGAAGTTCCGGCATTTCGTCGGGGGGCGGTTCGCCGGCGGCGGCCGGGGGTGGGGGAGCGCCGCCCACCAGCGCCCACAACGACGGGCCGAGGTTGATGCCCCGGGCTCGCAGGGCCTGCCGCATCGTCAGGTAGTGGAGGGGGAGCCGGGCGCCGGCCAGTGAGGGCAGCTCCAGGTCGTGCCGCATGCTCATCAGATCGCGGTTGCGGGCGACCGTCTCGCGGGCCGCGTCGGCGGTGAAGTGGGTAGCGGCCTGGTCGCCCACCGCCGCGCGCAGGTCCTCGGCCGAGGCGTCCCAGGCGGCCTCGACCGTGCCGAACGCGGTCAGCAGTTTTTTTGCGGTGGTGGCGCCGAAACGGCGTACACCCGGAAGGTTGTCGGATGGGTCGCCGCGCAGCGCGGCGAAATCGCGGTATTGCCGGGGGACGACGCCGTAGAGCGCGGGCAGGCCGGCCTCGTCGATCAGGACCGCTTCGTCGAAGCCGCCGTTGCGGATGCGCAGGACCGACGTGGTCGCGTCGATCAGGGCGAACGCGTCGCGGTCGCTGGTCATCAGCACCGACTCCCAGCCGGCCGCGCGGGCCAGGGCGGCCCCGCTGGCCAGCACGTCGTCGGCCTCGTAGGCGGGTGGCACCACCGTGCACACCCCGGCGTCGGTCAGCAGGGTGGGTGCGGCCTGCAGCTGGGCGGTCAGGTCGGCCGGCTTGTCGGGGCGGTGCGCCTTGTAAGCGGGGAACCGGGTGCGGCGGGCCGACGACTCCGGACAGTCGAAGCCGACGATCACCGCGTCCGGCTGCACGTGGGCGGCGGCTCGGGCGAGGTAACCGACGAGGCCGCGCAGCGCCCAGATCGGTGAGCCGTCGGGCGCGGTCATGCCCTCGAAGGCGCCGGCATGGTACGCACGATGCAACAGGCTGTTCCCGTCGAGAACCAGAAGCATCGGCACCCGACGAAGATTACGCCCAGAACCCGCCGGGACCATCACTCCCCTGATGGCCCCGGCGGGCGTCTCTGTGCGGTCCGGCGCCGGCCGCCTCGCGCCGGCCGCTGTGGACCGTCGGCGTGGCGTCGGGTGCCGGCTGCCGGACCGGCGACGAACGAGTGCCGAACCGTGAAATCCCCAGGGGGAAGGATGTTCACGTTCACAAACGGTGAAGTTGCCCGGCGGTTTCAAACTCGTTTCCGGCAATGTTAACGATCACAAGGGCAGTGTCAAGACGAGGACACTACGAACTTTCTTATCCGATAATTTCGGCACAATGCATCGAGCATGATCAATGCGAAGCGGCGAAGTCAGGCCGCGGGTGGCGCCACGCTGGCTCGCTCCACCAGCGCCGGGGCGATGGTGCGGCGGGCGCCGAGCTCCGACGTGCCGGACTCGATCTGGTTCATGAGCAGCTCGAGGGTGGCGGTGGCCACCGCGGCGAAGTCGGGACGCACGGTGGTCAGCGGCGGCGTGAAATAGGCCGCCTCGGGCACGTCGTCGAAGCCGACGATGCTCACGTCGCCGGGGACCCGGCGGCCGTGCTCGTTGAGCGCGCGCAGCAGGCCCAGCGCGATGTGGTCGTTGGCCGTGAAGACCGCCGTCACGTCGGGCAGGCGGGCCAGCAGCTGGCCGTTGCGGTAGCCGGAGCCCGCGCTCCAGTCGCCGGTCAGCAGCGGCGGGATCTCGACCCCGGCCTCCTGCAATGCGGCTTCCCAGCCGCGGATCCGGCCGGCCGCGTCGAACCAGTCGCTCGGGCCGGAGATGTGCCAGACCGTCTCGTGGCCGGCTTCCAGCAGGTGCCGGGTGGCGGCCCGGGCGCCGGCCACCTGGTCGACCGTGACCAGGGTGCTCGAGCGCTCGGGGTCGCCGTCGATCGTGACGAGCGGGACGTCGGCGTGCAGGTGCTGCAGCGCGGCGCCGGCCGAGGCGACCGGCGCGATCACCACCAGGCCCGCCACCCGCTGGTCCAGGTGCCGTTCCACCGCCTCGGTGATCGAGCGCTCGTCCAGGCTGCGGACACTGCCCACGTTCACCGCGAAGCCGGTCGCCTGCGCGGCCTCCTCGAAAGCGGTCAGCATCGACGCCGGCCCGTAGAGCGAGCTGTTCTGCGTGACCACGCCGATGACCTGCGAGGTGCCGGTGACCAGGGCACGTGCCGCCCGGTCGGGCCGGTAGCCCAGCTCCGCAATCGCCGCCCGCACCTTGAGCCGGGTCTGCTCGCTCACGTTCTTGTGCTCGTTGAGCACCCGCGAGACGGTCTGATGTGACACCCCCGCCAGCCGGGCGACGTCCATCATCCCCGGCGGCCGTCCCCGCTTCACACTCACCGACACCCCGCATCCGCCTTTTGCGGGCAGGATATCTCCTCACCGAAGTCCGCCCGCCAGCAGCTGATACGCGGCGTTCCACTTCAGCTCGCGGCGAACTTCGCGCGGGGTGCTCGATTCATCGATCAAAATCAATTCCGTGCGGGTCAGGTCGGCGAACTGGTCGACGGTCTCGGCATCCAGGGCGGTCGACAGCACGGTGTGGTGCGGACCGCCCGCCATCAGCCAGCATTCGGCGCTGGTGGCCAGATCGGGCTGCGGCTCCCAGACGGCACAGGCCACCGGCAGGGCGGTCAGCTCGGCGTCCGGCTCGACCACTTCGATGACGTTTCCGACCAGTCGGAAACGGTCACCCATGTCACAGATTCCGACGACGACCCCCGGGCCCGGCGCGGCGGAGAATTTCAGCCGTACGGGGTCCTCGCGGCCGCCGATGCCGAGCGGGTGGATCTCCAGCCGCGGCTTCTGGCCGGCGATCGACGGGCAGACCTCGAGCATGTGCGCGCCGAGGATGCGCTGCGGACCGGGGCCCAGGTGGTAGGTGTAGTCCTCCATGAAACTGGTGCCGCCGGGCAGCCCCTGCGCCGCCGCCTTGAGCGTGGCGAGCAGCATCGACGTCTTCCAGTCGCCCTCGCCGCCGAAGCCGTAACCGTCGGCCATCAGCCGCTGGACGGCGAGCCCGGGCAGCTGGCGCAGGCCGCCGAGATCCTCGAAGTTGGTGGTGAAGGCGCCGAATCCGCCGTCGGTCAGGAACTGCCGCAGCCCGGCCTCGATGCGCGCGCCGTACCTCAGCGAGTCCCGTCGTTCGTCCTTCAGGACGTCGGCGACGTCGTAGCTGTCGTAATACTCCTCGACGAGATCATCGATGGCCTTCTCGGAGACGGCATCAACGACGGCAACAAGATCATTGACGCCGTACGTGTTGACGGACGTCCCGAAATGCCGCTCGGCCTCGACCTTGTCGCCCTCGGTGACGGCCACGTCCCGCATGTTGTCGCCGAAGCGGGCCAGCCGCAGGTTGCGCATGGTCGCCACGGCGATCGCCGCCCGCGCCCACGACCCCACCCGTTCTGCCGTCCGCGGCTCGGAGGCGTGCCCGGCCACGGTCGTGCGCACCACCCCGAGCCGGGTCTGCACGTAACCGAACTCGCGGTCGCCGTGCGCGGCCTGGTTCAGGTTCATGAAGTCCATGTCGATGGTGCCCCACGGCAGCTCCCGGTGCGCCTGGGTGTGCAGGTGCAGCAACGGCTTGCGCAGCGCCTCCAGCCCGCTGATCCACATCTTGGCGGGGGAGAACGTGTGCATCCACGCGATCACCCCGATGCAGCGGTCGTCGGCGTTGGCGGCGATCATCACGGCCTTGATCCCGGCGGCGTCGGTCAGCACGGGACGCCACGCGATCGGCACCGGGATCGCCGGGGAGCCGTCGAGCTGCGCGACCACCTGCTGCGACTGGGCGGCCACCTGAGCGAGGGTGTCCTCGCCGTACAGGCCCTGGCTTCCGGTGAGGAACCAGATCTCGCGGCCGTCGAATGGGTTCATGCTCATCCTGCTTCCGAGAAGTTGCCGTAGTAGCTGTCGGGACCGTGCTTGCGCGTGTAGTGCCGGCGGATCAGATGCTCGGGCGGCTCGGCGGCCGGGTTGAGCGCCAGCGTGTGGATCGCCATCCGGGCGACCTCTTCGCAGACGATCGCGGTCTCCAGGGACTTGGTGGCGGTCGCGCCCCAGGTGAACGGTCCGTGGCTGGCGGCGAGCACCGCGGGCACCGAGGAGGCGTCGCCGTCGAGCGCGTCGAGGATGGCCAGGCCGGTGTTGCGCTCGTAGTCCCGCTCGCACTCGGCCGGCGTCAGATCGCGGGTGACCGGGATCGGGCCGTCGAAGTTGTCGGCGTGCGTGGTGCCGAGGACCGGGATGTTCCGCCGGGCCTGGGCGAACGCGACCGCGTGCGTGGAGTGCGTGTGGGTGATCCCGCCGATGCCCGGGAAGGCTTGGTAGAGCAGGCGGTGGGTCTCGCTGTCCACCGAGGGCTTCAGGCGGCCGCCGACCACCTGGCCCGACTCGATCTCCACGGTGACCAGGTCTTCCTCGGTCAGCCGGTCGTAGGCGACGCCGGACGGCTTGATCACGTAGACCCCGGCGCCGCGGTCGACGCCGCTGACGTTGCCCCAGGTGAGCGTGGCCAGGCCGGCCGAGGCGATGCGCTTGTTGGCCTCCAGGACCTCGAGCAGGAGATCTCTCATCGCAGTGCCTCCCGGCGGATCTTGCGCAAGCGGCGCATCACGTCGTTGCCGTGGCGTCCGAAGTAGTCGACCAGGGTTCGGTATTCGGCGTAGAGAGCGTCGTAGCGGTCTGAATTAGACGAAATGGGCGTCCAGGCGCCGTGCACCACCCGGCCCATCGCCGCCGCCGCGGCTCGGATGTCGGGATAAGCGCCCGCGGCCACCGCGGCGTGCAGCGCCGAGCCCAGCGCCGGCCCCTGGTCGGAGTCGAGCAGGCTGATCGGCATCCGGGTCACGTCGGCGTAGATCTGCATGACGAGCGGGTTCTTCTGCAGCCCGCCGGTCACGATGAGCTCGTTGACCTCGACGCCGGACTCCCGGAACGTCTCGATGATCAGCCGCGTGCCGTAGGCGGTCGCCTCGATCAGCGCCCGGTACTGATCCTCGGGCTGCGTCGCCAGGGTCTGCCCGACGATCACCCCGGACAGCTCGTGGTCGACGAGCGGGGAGCGGTTGCCGGAGTGCCAGTCGAGGGCGATCAGGCCGTGCGCGCCCACCGGCTGCCGCGCGGCCCGCTCGCTGAGCTCCTCGTGCCCGAGCGTGGAGTTCTCCACGAACCAGCCGAAGATGTCGCCGACCCCGGACTGCCCGGCCTCGTAACCCCAGAGGCCCGGGACGATGCCGCCCTCGACCACCCCGCACATGCCGGGCACCTCGCGCAGCACGTCGGAGCTCATCACGTGACAGGTCGACGTTCCCATGATCGCGACGAGCTGTCCGGGTGCGACGGCCTGAGCGGCGGGCGCCGACACGTGCGCGTCGACGTTGCCGACCGCGACGACCACCCCGGTGGGCAGGCCCATCCACTCGGCGGCCTCGGCGGTCAGGGTCCCGGCCGACTGGCCGAGCTGCCCGATCGGCGCGTCGAGCCGGGTCGCCGGGAAGTCCGCGAACGCCGGGTTCAGCTCGGCCAGGTAGGACTCGGACGGATAGGAGCCGTCCACGAACTGTCCCTTGTAACCGGCCGTGCAGGCGTTGCGCAGGTAGGTGCCGGTCATCCGCCAGACGATCCAGTCGGCCGCCTCCACCCAGTAGCGCGTGGCCGCCCAGACCTCCGGGTCCTCCTCGAGCACCTGCAACGCCTTGGCGAACTCCCACTCCGAGCTGATCAGACCGCCGTACCGCCGCAGCCAGCCCTCGCCGCGCTTCGCGGCGACCTCGGTGATCCGGTCCGCCTGCGGCTGGGCCGCGTGGTGCTTCCAGAGCTTGATGTACGCGTGCGGCCGGTCTTTGAAGGTTTCAAGCTCGCACAGCGGCGTGCCGTCCTCGAGCGTCGGCAGCACGGTGCAGGCGGTGAAGTCGGTGGCGAGCCCGATGACGTCGGCCGGATCGGCGCCGGCCGCCCGCAGCGCCTCCGGCACCGCGTGGCGCAGCACGTCGAGGTAATCCTGCGGCACCTGCAGTGCCCAATCCGGCGGCAACAGCTGATCGGTCCGGCCCGGCAGGTGCCGGTCGACAACCCCATGTGTGTACGCGTGGACCGCCGACCCGAGCTCAGCGCCGTCACTCACCCGGACCACGACGGCACGCCCCGACAGCGTCCCGAAGTCGACCCCGATAACGAGAGTCATGCTGCTTGTTCCTTCCGTTCCGGCGAAGCGACGGTGTCGCGGGGAATGAGTTCCGGCTCGACCAGGGCGGACTCGGCGGAGCGGACGCCGGTGGCGAGCTGGTCGAGGAGCAGCCGCAGCGCCTGGCGGCCGATGTCGCCGAACTCCTGCCGGATCGTGGTGAGCGCCGGGTGGAAGTAACCGGCCTCGGGCACGTCGTCGAAGCCGATGATGCTGACGTCGTCCGGGATCCGGCGGCCCTGTTCGGCGAGGGCCCGCATGATGCCCAGCGCCACGTGGTCGTTCGCCGCGAAGACGGCGGTGCAGTCCGGTATCCGGGCCAGCATCCGCCCGCACTGATAACCGGAGGCCGCCGACCAGCCGGCCCGGGCCATCGGCGGGGCGGCCGCGCCCGCCTCGGCCAGGGCGGCCCGCCAGCCGTCCTCGCGGGCCCGGCTGCCGTGCCACTGCTCCGGCCCGGCCACGTGCCAGACCGTGCGGTGGCCGGCGGCCAGCAGGTGCCGGGTGGCGAGCAGGCCACCGGTGTACTGGTCGACCGACACGTTCGCGGTCTGCCACTCGGGCAGGCCGTCCACGGTGACGATCGGCAGACCGTCGGGGACCAGGCGCATGGCCTCGGCAGCGGCGTCGACCGGAGCGATGAAGACGAGACCGGCCGCGCCCTGCTGGACCAGCCGTTCCACGATGCGGCGGGAGGCGGCGGTGGCGTCGTAGCCGGCCACGTGCCCGACGGTCAGCGAGAGATCGGCGCCGAGGGCGGCCTCGCCGATCGCCTGGACCATGCTGGACGGTCCGTAGAGCGTGGTGTTCTGGGCGACCACCCCGATCACGTTGGACCGGCCGGTGGCCAGCACCCGGGCCGACAGGTTGCGCCGGTAGCCGAGCTCGGCGATAGCCGCGAGCACCCGCGTGCGCGTGGTTGCCGACACGTGCGGGTGCCCGTTGAGCACCCGCGAGACGGTCTGGTGCGAGACACCGGCCCGGGCGGCGACGTCCGACATCACCGGTCCGCGGTGCGGTGGCGGGAAACCGGCGCTCATGTGCGGGCCCGGCCGGCGCGCCCCGGCTCGTCTCGTCGTACCCGGCGCGGACGGGCCTTCATGGGCGGTCCCTTTCGACATAAGGCCGCGTCATGAGCGAGCGTCATGATCGCGCGAAGGTTCCTGGGGCTTTGGCAAGAATTGTGAACGCAAACATGCTTGTCGTGTCCTTCCGCTGTCAAGGCCTCGTCCCGGCCCCGTTATCTGTTCGTGACATTCACGGGCGCTCGTGCTGACGTGCGAAAACCTCGTTCGTGGCCGGTTTGGTCCACTTGGCGGCGATGTCAGGCATGTATCACCAGGGTTTCCTGCCGATGATCTTGGCGCTTCAGTCACGGTCAACTCTGTTAACGATCTCAAGAGGTTGACGGATGTCGATCTGTGGAGTAGGCACTGCTCCGGACCTGGGCGGAAGCGATCGATCAACCTCATCCGTCCGTATCGGATCGGCAACGGATCGCATGCGGCACTTATCGATCTTCGGCGATGCGGCCTACGGTGACCGTTGACCGGCTCACCGAGCGAAGTGGCTGGTCCAGGCTGTGAGCGCGAACAGTTCATCGATGGAAGAGGCGGACGGATCGGACAGTGCCTGCTCGCAGGCATTGATGCAATCTTCCGGTAACAAAGAGCGATCACCTCTTGACTCGCCTGTTGAGAACGGTAACACTCGCGAAACGAAGTACCGGTGGTGTCGTGGAGCCCCGGGTTGCTCATGGTGGTGGAGGACGGATCTCCACCACGGCAGTTCCCCTATTTGAAGCTGACGCTCGCGCGGGTCACCTCTCCCTGTTAACGTTCACAACCCGCGCGGCGGCTGTAGGTCGCCTGAAGGAGGAAGTAGTGCTCAAGAGACTGTCAGTCGCGATGGTCGGTGTCGTGCTGCTCGGTTCGGCTCTGGCCGGTTGTGGCAGCAAGGACGACTCCAGTGGTTCGGGGTCGGGCGACAAGAAGATCGTTCTCGGCTTCTCGCAGGTCGGCGCGGAAAGCGGATGGCGCACCGCCAACACCAAGTCCATCCAGGACTCGGCGAAGGCGGCGGGCATCGAGCTGAAGTTCGCCGACGCCCAGGGCAAGCAGGAGAACCAGATCACCGCGATCCGGTCCTTCATCACCCAGAAGGTCGACGTGATCGCGTTCTCCCCGGTGGTCACCTCCGGCTGGGACGCGGTGCTCAAGGAGGCCAAGGACGCCGGCATCCCGGTGATCCTGACCGACCGCGCCGTCGACTCGCAGGACACCTCGCTCTACGTGACCTTCCTCGGCTCGGACTTCATCGAGGAAGGCAAGAAGGCCGGCCAGTGGCTGGTCGACCAGTACAAGGGCAAGACCGGCCCGGTCAACATCGTCGAGCTGCAGGGCACGACGGGCGCGGCCCCGGCCATCGACCGGCAGAAGGGCTTCGCCGACACGATCGTCGCGGACCCGAACCTGAAGGTGATCAAGTCCCAGACCGGTGACTTCACGCGCGCTCAGGGCAAGACTGTGATGGAGACCTTCCTTCAGTCGACGCCGAAGATCGACGTGCTCTACGCGCACAACGACGACATGGGTCTCGGCGCCATCGAGGCGATCGAGGCGGCCGGCAAGAAGCCCGGCACCGACATCAAGATCATCACGGTCGACGCCGTCAAGGACGGCATGACCGCCCTGTCCGAGGGCAAGATCAACTACATCGTGGAGTGCAGCCCGCTCCTCGGCCCGCAGCTGATGGACGTCGTCAAGCAGGTCAAGTCCGGCGGCAGCCCGGAGAAGCGGATCCTCACCAAGGAGACGACCTTCACCCAGGAGCAGGCCAAGACCGAGCTCCCGAACCGCCAGTACTGATCTTTACCTGAACAGGCCGGTCCCGGGTTGCTGCCCGGGACCGGCCTGCGGGCACGAAACGGAGCACGTATGGGCGAGCCCTCCCCGGTTCTCGAGATGACCGGGATCCGTAAAGTCTTTCCCGGCGTCGTCGCGCTCGACGGCGTCGACTTCCGGCTCTTCCCGGGCGAGGTCCACGCTCTGATGGGCGAGAACGGCGCCGGGAAGTCCACCTTGATCAAGGTGCTCACCGGTGTGTATGCCATCGACGGCGGCGAGATCCGGCTCGGCGGTTCACCGGTGCAGTTCACCGGCCCGCTGCAGTCGCAGAAGGCCGGTGTCAGCACCGTCTACCAAGAGGTCAACCTCTGCACCAACCTGACGGTCGCGGAGAACATCTTCATCGGCCGCGAGCCGCGCAAGTTCGGGCGCATCCAGTGGGGCCTGATGCGCAAGCGCGCGGCCGAGCTGCTCACCCGGCTCGACCTGAACATCGACGTGTCGGCCACGCTCGACTCGTACTCCCTGGCGATCCAGCAGATGGTGGCGATCGCGCGCGCGGTGGACGTCTCCGCACGCGTGCTCATCCTGGACGAGCCGACCTCCAGCCTGGACGCCTCCGAGGTGGAGCAGCTGTTCAAGATCGTGCGCCGGCTCCGGGACGAGGGCGTGGCGATCCTGTTCGTCTCGCACTTCCTCGACCAGGTCTACGAGATCTCCGACCGGCTGACCGTGCTGCGCAACGGCAAGCTGATCGGCGAATACAAGACGGCCGAGCTGCCGCAGGTCCAGCTGGTCGAGAAGATGATCGGCAAGGAGCTGGCCGTCCTCGATGACCTCGAGGAGAAGGCACAGCGCACGCGCACCCGGACCGCCGAGGCCGCGCCGATCCTGCAGGCGACCGGGCTCGGCCGGGTCGGGGCCATCGCGCCCTTCGACCTCACCATCAACGCCGGCGAGGTGGTCGGGCTGGCCGGGCTGCTGGGCTCCGGGCGTACCGAATTGGCTCGGTTGTTGTTCGGCGCGGACCGCGCCGACAGCGGTGAGCTGAAGATCGACGGCAAGGCCGTGACGCTGCGCAGCCCGCAGGCCGCCATGAAGCACGGCATCGCGTTCTCCTCGGAGAACCGCCGCACCGAGGGCATCCTCGGCGAGCTCACCGTGCGGGAGAACATCATCCTCGCGCTGCAGGCCTCGCGCGGCTGGACCAGGCCGATCCCGCGCCGCAAGCAGGACGAGCTGGTCGACAAATACATCAAGGCGCTGCAGATCCGGCCGGCCGACCCGGAACGCCAGGTGCGCAACCTCTCCGGCGGCAACCAGCAGAAGGTGCTGCTCGCCCGCTGGCTGATCACCGAGCCGCGGCTGCTGATCATCGACGAGCCGACCCGGGGCATCGACGTCGGCGCCAAGGCGGAGATCCAGAAACTGGTCGCCGAGCTGTCCGACGGCGGGGTGGCGGTGCTGTTCGTCAGCGCCGAGCTCGAGGAGGTCCTCCGGCTCAGCCACAAGATCGAGGTGCTCCGGGACCGCCGGCTGGTCGAGGAGCTGGAGAACACCGAGGGCGTCGACGCCGACCGCATCATGCAGACCATCGCCAGCGGAGCGAACCCATGACCATCCTGAAGAACCGCCTGTTCTGGCCCGCCCTCATCCTGGTGGCCCTGCTGGTCGTCAACATGTTCACGGCCAACCAGTTCATCACCGTCCGCGACGGCCACCTGTTCGGCGTGCTGCCCGACATCCTCCGCGGCAGCGCCCCGTTGCTGCTCGTCGCGCTCGGCATGACGCTGGTCATCGCGACCGGCGGCATCGACCTGTCGGTCGGCGCGGTGATGGCCATCTCCGGCGCCGTGGCCTGCCTGCTGATCAGCAAGCTCGACAACCAGGGCAGCCTCGGATCGGTGCTGCTGATCATCGCCGTCGCGATCGTGGCATCGCTCGCCCTCGGCCTCTGGAACGGCACGCTGGTCGCGGCGGTCGGCATCCAACCGATCATCGCGACGCTGATCCTGATGGTGGCCGGGCGCGGTGTGGCCCAGCTGGTCACCGACGGCCAGATCATCAACGTGCAGTCCAGCCCGTACGCGGCGATGGCCACCGGCCACTTCCTGGCGGTGCCGATCGCGTTTCTGATCGCCACCGCCGCGGTGGTGCTGACCGTGCTGCTCACCCGGCGTACCGCCCTGGGCCTGCTGCTCGAGTCGGTCGGCGGAAGCCCGACCGCCAGCCGGCTGGCCGGCATCCGGGCCAAACGGATCACCGTCATGGTGTACGTCGTGTCCGGCGGCTTCGCCGGTCTCGCCGGCCTGATCTACAGCGCCAACATCAAGAGCGCGGACAGCATCTCGGCCGGCAACCTGATCGAGCTGGACGCCATCCTCGCGGTGGTGATCGGCGGGACCGCTCTGATCGGCGGCCGGTTCTCCATCGCCGGCACCGTCATCGGCGCGATCCTGATCCAGACCCTGCAGGTCACGGTCGTCGCGGTCGGCGTGCCGAGCAAGGCGACCCTGCTGTTCAAGGCGGTCATCGTGGTGGCGCTGTGCCTGTCCCAGTCCGCGACGTTCCGGCAGAAGGTCTTCGGGCGCTTCAAGCCTTCTCGTCCCGCCGTTGTAGCGGAGGTGGCGGCATGACCGCCTGCACCGAGCGGCACTCCCGCAACCTGCCCGCCCAGGCCGCAGGCGAGGGCCAGAAGGGCATGCCAAAGGAGGGCTCAGCATGACCACCGTCGACATGACTCCGGCGACGAACAAGAGCAACTCGCCGGCCAACCCCAGGCGGCGGGTCTACCGGCCGAACACGAAGTACATCCCGATCCTGGCGACGCTCACGCTGCTGCTGATCATGTACTTCACCGGGGTGGCGAACTACGAGAACTTCGGCCAGCCCAGCGTCGTGGTCAACCTGTTCCGTGACAACGCCGTGCTGCTGGTCGTCGCGGTCGGCATGACCTTCGTGATCATCACCGGCGGCATCGACCTCTCGGTCGGCGCGGTCATCTCGATGACCACCACCCTGACCGCCACGTTGCTGCAGGCCGGCTGGCCCCCGCTCGTGGTGCTCCCGCTGGTGCTGCTGCTCGGCTCGCTGCTCGGCGCCGGCATGGGTGCGGTGATCCACTTCTTCAAGGTGGAACCCTTCATCGCCACCCTGGCCGGGCTGTTCCTCGCCCGCGGCATAGCGCTGTTCATCAACCAGAACTCCATCCCGATCCGGGACAAGCTCTGGAAGTCGCTGTCGGAGTACCGCATCGTCCTAGCCGACGGCGTGGTCACCAAGGTCACCTCGGTCACCGCGGTCGTCGTCGTGCTGATCGCCGCCGCGGTGCTGGCCTGGACCCGGTTCGGCCGCAACGTCTACGCCGTCGGCGGCAACGCCGACTCGGCACTGCTGATGGGCCTGCCGGTCGGCCGCACGAAGATCGCGGTCTACACCCTCAGCGGCTTCTGCGCGGCGCTGGGCGGTGTGCTGTTCAGCATCAACTCCACCTCCGGCTGGGCCTTGCAGGGCCAGGGCCTGGAGCTGGACGCGATCGCCGCGTGCGTCATCGGCGGCGTACTGCTGACCGGCGGTTCGGGTTATGTCTTCGGGTCGCTGCTGGGTGTCCTCGTCTACGGCCTGATCCAGACGATCATCACCTTCCAGGGCGACCTGAACGCCGCCTGGACCCGCATCATCATCGGCCTGCTGCTGTTCGGCTTCATCGTCCTGCAACGAGTGGTCACCCGAAGAGCGAGATGACCCAGCCGCCGGCCACCACCCGCTGGTGGCCGGCGCTCATCTCTCGGACGTGGATCGGGGGAACGCTCCGAGGAAGGTGGCGACGTCCTCGGTCCGCTGCTCCGCGATGACCCGCAGATCGTGGAACACCGAAAGCCGCGAGTCGGGTGACAGGGCGTCGGCGATCACGGACCCGAGCGTCTCGGGCGCATCGCTCTGTCCGGCGATTGCCTTCACCACCGCCAGCAGGGCCTCGCCCGCCTCTCGACGGGTTCGGCCGTTCATCAGTACCTGCGCCCACATTCGCCCGAATATCTCGATGCGTGCCGATCGGACGAGAGGATCATCGGCGGCGCCGCCGATGAGAAGGGCGGCTAGTGCCGTGCACGCCGGGTCGCGCAGATCATCGGTGAGCGAAAGCATTCCTAGCTCGCGGACGGCGTCGGCGTAGAAGCGCTCGCCCAGGTCGGCGCCGAGCACGAGGGCCGCCGTCCGACGCTGATCGACGGTCCCCTCTCGCACCCACCGGATGACCATTTCCATCGCGGGCACCGCCAGCGCGTAGTCGATACTCATCAAGCGCAGGGCTTCCACCACGACTGCCTGCTCGGGTGCGCCCTGCTCACCGGCCGAGCACGGCTCCAGGAACGACTCCCTGACCTCGGTGAAGTCCAGCGAGGCGAGGAGAGCGAGTCCCTGCGGCAGCCCGGCGAGATCCGGATGCCCGGCCACGCCGCGGAGCCACCGCCAGACGGTCTGCCAGAACCCGCGGTCGAACCGGGCCCACAACTCGGCGAGGGCAAGCCGCCGATGGCCCGGCAGTTTGAATGACACGGTGCCCCGCTCGACGCGGATCAGCTCCCGCTCATCGCTGCGGACACGTTCCTGGGGAATGCCGGTCGCCGGTTTCGGCCGGATGGCGGCCGGAAACTCCTCGGACATGAACTGTTCCAGCCCCGCCTCGAGGGTCTCGAAGCCGCGGACACCGGCGCCCTCGACGAAGGCGAGCGCGGTGACCTCGAGCAGCTCCCGCGGTGCGGGAGGGCGATCGAACCAGGCCCGGACCTCCATGGCGATGACCTCGTCGACCTGCTTCACCGCCTGCTCAGGGTCGGCACCGGCGGCGATCCGGCGGGCCAGTTCGACGACGCTCCGCAGCGAGCACTCGTGGGGCAGGACGGGAGCGATCGCGTCGAGCTGATCCGGGTATTCGTGGCCGGTTGCGGCCAGGCGGGCCCGCAGCACCCGCATCACATCAGGCCGGTGCCACTCCACCGCGGCAACCGCATTCACCCCGGCGCTCGTCGTGACGACCAGGTGAGCACCCGCCTCGCGGACACGACTACCTATGACATCCCAGTGGATGCCGTCATCCGCTCCCACCCGGTCGGCCAGCACGTAGCCGTGACCGGGCAGATATGACCGCTCGGCGAGTTGCTGAAGTGTGTAGACCGGCGACAGGAGGACCAGGGGCCCATCGGTGGCCTCGAGGAGCAGGTTGATCGCACCGGTCCGCTTGCCGATTCCCTGAGGCCCGGACAGGATCAGGAAACTGCGGCTGGTCAGTGCCTGGATCGCCTGCTCGTGCGAAGACGGCCGCACATAACAGGAACGGATCTCCGCGAGCTCGGCGATGGACAGCTTCCCGGCGAAAGTGGAGCGGCGGGCGGCGGTTTCCTCGGAGTCGTCGTCCGCGCTCGGACGGATGACGACGGTGACCTCCCCGTCGCGGAGCAGAACCTCCGGAGACGGGGCGTTCTCGCGGCGGCAGTCCGCCATCGCGGACGGGATGCCACTGCCCTCACACTCGACGAGCCAGATCCACGTCAGGACGTGCGCGAGCCAGAAATTGCGGTGCCGGGATTCGCCTTCCAACCTGGCCAGGTCGCATCGGACCTCCTCAGTGACACTCTGGCCGTGCCACGACCCCGGACTGGAGACCTCGAGCCGGTCGTCGAACAGCCGGACCGAGACGCACGCGTCGGTCCGTTCGTAGTCCCGGTGGGCAACCGCGTTCGCGATGACCTCGCGGACGGCGATCATCGGATAGGCATATCGAGGGGTGGCCTGGGCCTGTTCGCTGGAAGGCGCCTCGCCCCGCCGGACCCGGTCGGCGACGAACTGGCGCGCGTCGACGATCTGCCGCGGCACGGTGCCGGCGATCGGCAGGACGTCGTGGGTGGCCGACCGGTCGCGGCCGCGGTAGTGGGCGCACTGGATCATCGCCGACGGCAGGACGTCGGCCGGGGCCGAACCCACCAGGAGCATCCCGGTGCCGGTCAGGAACTTTCCCTTCAGCAAGCCGGTCCGGCTGAGGAATTCCCACGGAGCGAGGCTGCCGGGGAAGCGGGCCAGAGCCTCGGGCCGGAGCTCGGCGCGGAAGCGGGCGAGCGCGTCGATGTCGAAGCTGACCATCTCGGTCGGCCGATCCAGGAACTGCCCGGCGGCGGGTTCGGCTGCGGACGGCGCGGCGGGTGGCGGGGGACAGTGCTTCGAAATCGCGGCAATCAGGTCGCGGCAGGCCTGTTCCGGGTCGTCGCAGTAGCGGGCCACCTGGGTGTGCAGGCTGAGCTGACCGACGAAGGCTTCGGCGTCCATTTGCACCACGAAAACGCGCGGAACCGTCATTGCGTGGGCGGCGTTCACCAGTTGGTGCGCCCACCGGCTGCCGATCGCCTTGAGGGTCGCGTACAACACCACCGGAGAGCCGCTGTGCAGCGCCTTCGTGGCTTCGCCGACATGCGATTCGCCCACCGCGACCGTGCCGTTGTGGGCGACCATGAAACCGGCCGCACGAAGCGGCACGGCCAGTAGCTCGGCGAGTCTCTCTTCGCCGCCGGCGGTCACGATGTAGACGGGACGGCTCATGCGCTCACATCATCCCGGGCAACGATGATCCCTTCAACCGCCCAGAGATGTACGGCCCGGCTCGTCACCCACCTCAGCCGACGGTGGCGGAATCATCCTCCGGCCAGTCCGGACACCGCTGCGTAGAGCAGGAAGCCGACCACGACCAGGCCGAACACCTGGACCGGGACGATGCGTTCGTCGGGTCGTCGATCGGTCGCCGTACGCGTGCTCTCCGGGTGGGAGGGAGGTGGCCTGTCCTCGTGGGTGGCTGCCGGCACCGTGGGCCTCGTCTCGCCGGCTGTCCCGGCGAACCAGGCCAGGCCCAGGATTCCGGCGACCCCGGCCGCGGCGCCGGCGAGCGCACTGATCGTGTCCGTGCGGTCCGGTAGTTCGCCGCCGGTCAGCGCCGGGGCGACGGTGGCCAGGGCGCACAGGGCCAGGAACAACGGAACGGCGACGAGGAGCAGTCGCGCGGGACGCCAGCGGGGGCGGGTGACGGGTGGAGCCGGTTCTGGGTGGTCGGCTGGCGGGCTCATCTGACGGCTCCGGAGGCGAGTAGGGCGGTGGTGGGCAGGGCCAGGCGGCCGTCGGGGGTGCGGTAGGGGGCGGTCTGCTGGTCGTAGTGGGCTCGGACCCGGGTGATGGTGGCCTGGTCCTGGCGCTGCAGGAGGTAGCCGGTGGTGCTCAGGCCGTTGGCCGGGCCGTGCCACCAGGACTCGGGGTCGGTGCGGTGGGTCCAGGCGATGGCCTCGGTGGTGACGTCGGTCAGGCCCGTCTGGCGCAGGAGGGTGGACAGGCCGTCGCAGGTTCGGGGGAAATCTTGGCCCGGGGCGACCCTCGGCAGGTCGGTCGGGCGGTCGATGCCGGCGGCGTCGAAGATCGTGGACCAGAGCTGCTGGGCGGGTGGGGACGGGTTCGGCCAGATCGTCACCGCGAGGTGTCCGCCGGGGCGGACGACCCGCAGCAGCTCACGGACGGCGGCGGCCGGGTCGCCTACGTGGTTGATGACGAAGTTGGCCACGGCGGCGTCGAAGGCGGCGTCGGCGAACGGGAGCTCGGGCAGTACGGCCTGGTGGATCTCGGCGGCCGGCAACCGGCGGCGGGTCAGGTCCACCATGGTCGGCTCGGCGTCCACGGCCGTGACGTGGGCGCTGCGGGCGAGCGCCAGGGCGGCGACGGTGCCGGTTCCGGTGCCGGCGTCCAGCAGGCGGTCGCCGGGTCCTACCCGCGCGGCGTCCAGCAGGGCGGCGGCGGGGTGGGCGCACAGCGCGGCGAAACTGTCCTGGTAGGCCGTGGCCCGGCCGGCCCACTGAGAACGCTCGTGCTCGTCGAAGGCGGTCGTCGTCACTGGATCCGGTGCCCTTTCGCCGATTCTTGAACGCGAAAGTAGCCGATGACGCCCACCGGGCCGACGAGGCCCACCGGCCCGGCAGCCGGTCGCCGGGCCGGTGTCGCAGAGAGCGTGGCGCGAGTGGCACGGGACGCGGCCGCGCGGTTGGGGTGGCGGCCGTTCCCGTATCCATCAAAGGGTTAAGGGGCAGGTGTTGCGGTAGTCGGAGATGTCCGTGCCGGTGGGGCCGGGGCAGATGAACTGGTCGTAGCGGGTGTCGTTGTCGACGAAGCGCTTCAGCCAGGCCACCGACATCCGGCCGGTGACCGTGTTGACCGACAGTGGGAAGAGGTGGCTGGCGCCGCGCAGTTCCGTGTAGGCCTTTTCCGTTGCGGCCGGGATGGAGTTGTAGAACGGGATCGCGTGGCTGGCGACGGGGGCGATCGAGTCGTTCTGGGCGCCGATGATCAGCGTCGGCACCTTGATGTCGGTCCAGGACTTGGTCGAGTCCCACGGGGCCAGCGGCACCGCGGCTTGCAGCGACGGGCGGTCCCGGGAGGCCTCGAGCGAGCCGCCGCCGCCCATCGAGTGGCCGGCCACCGCCAGGCGGGAGGCATCCACCCGGGAGCGGGCGTCGCTCTGCGTGGTCAGGTAATTGAGGGCGGCCAGGAGCTCGTCGCCGCGCTGGTCCGGCTGATCGAGGGTGGTGAGGGTGTCGATGCCGATCACCACGAAGCCGTGCGAGGCGATGCGCGGGCCCAGCCAGCTGATCTGCGACCAGTACTCGGTGAACCCGGGGGCGATGGCCACCCCGCCGAAGGTGCCGTCGGCGGTCGAGGTGGGGTAATAGACGGTGCCGCCGCCGAAGCCGCTCGCTCCGGTGACCCTGGACTGGGAGACGGCGTAGGGGCCCTGCGACGCGTCCAGGGCGGCGGTCGTGGGGGCGGGGCCGCGCTGGTAGGGGTTGTCCGCCGCGATTGCTGCCTGGGCCGGGGCGACGGCCAGGACTACGGCGGCCAGGGTGGCAAGTGCTTTCAGTCGGTTCACCAGGGACGCTCCCGATCGTTGGGGATTTATGACGATCAGTGTTCGTTCGGGGTGTTGGTCGGCGCATCGGCGAAATCACCGGCCTGGTAACGGCACGGAAATATTCGGCAGGTGAAACGTCCCTTTCGGTCGGTCTGGTGGGTGGGCGAGACTCGGGACATGCTTGATGCACTGTCGGTGCAAGAACTGGTCGTCTATCTCGGTGCGCCCGGGGCGGGGCGGAGTTCGGTTCTGCGGGCTGCGGTCGGCATAGCGGGTGCGCGGACCGTTCTGGCCGCTCCCGGCCTCTGTGACGAATCGGAAATGTCGTATTCGGGGCTGCAGCGGCTTCTCGCGCCGGTGCTGGGGGAGCTGCCCGGACTCGGGCATGACGGATTTATCCGGGCGATGGACGGCAGGTCGCCGGGAGACTGCCGGCTGCGGATCGGGATGTCGGTCGTCACGCTGCTGCGGGCGGTGGCGGCGCGGCGCGGGCCGGTCCTCTGCGTGGTCGACGACGCCGACCTGATGGATTTTCCGTCCTGGCAGCTGATCAAGCTGGCGGCCCGGCGGGCTCCGATCGGGCTTCTCGCCAGCGCGGTCGACTCGCCTGCGGGCCGGGAGGTCGCTTCGGGGCTTTCCGTCCGCCTGGTGGCGGCGCTCGATCCGCCGGCCGGGCATGCGCTGCTGCGGCAGGTGGCGCCGGACATCGCGGACGACGTGGCCACCGCGATCGTCGAACTCGCGGGCGGAAATCCGGGGGCCTTGGTCGAGCTGGGCGAAGGGCTCACGGCGGAGCAGCGGCGGGGATTCGCGCCGCTGCCGTCGAGTTTGCCGTCGTCGAGTGCGCTCGGGCATCGGCTGCGGGCGCTGGTGGCGGCCTTGCCGCCGCGGACCCGGGAACTGCTGCTGCTGGCTGCCGCGCCGCCGCACGCCGGGGTGGGTGAGCTGGCCGTCGCGTCCCGGCACATCGGGGTGGCGGGGCTGGGCGCGCGGCGTCGGCCGTCGCCGGCGGCCGGGTTGGTGGGGCCTGAGTTGCCGGGGGCCGTGCTGCCGGGAGCCGAGTCCGGGGACGGTGGGCTGCGTGACCTTGAGCCGGCTGAGCGGGCCGGTCTCGTTGAGGTGGTCGGGGCCGAGGTGCGGTTCCGGCCGGCGGTGCTGCGGGCGATCGTGTACCAGGATGCTCCGATCGGCCGCCGGCGCGACGCTCACCTTGCGCTCGCCCGGACTCTTGCGGCCCGCGGCCGGCGCCGGCCGGCTCTGCTGCATCGCGCCGCGGTGACCGGTTCGCCCGACGAGGCACTGGCCCGCGAGCTCAGCGAGGCTTCCGCCGGTGCGGCGCCTGCGGAGGCGGCGATTGCTTTGCGGTACGCGGCGGAACTCACCGACAACCCGGCCCCGGCCCTGCTCGGCGCGGCCCGGGCGGCCTGGATGGCGGGCCGGCCCCAGGACGCGGTTCCGCTGCTGCGCCGGATCGCGATGGTCGGCGCGCCCGCCGAGGTGCGGTCGCGCGCTCGCGGGCTGATCGCCGAGGTGCGGTTGCGGGGCACGCCGCTCGCCGCCCGGGACTCGCTCCTGGATGTGGCGGTGTCGCTGCTGCCCGCCGACCTTCCCGGGGCGCTCGAAGCGTTGCTGCTGGCCGGGGAGGCCTGCTGCCGGGCCGGCGACCCGGGCCGCTTCACGGCGGTGGCCCGGGAGGCTTGCCGCCGAGCCGCCGACGCGGGCTGGTCCGGTTCGGGGTCGTCCGGCTCCGCCCTGGCCGGTGATGCCGGCACCGCGTTGGCGTTGCGGCAGATTGCCGGTCTCGCCGACCTGATGGCGGGCGCGGACGACAGCGCGTTCGGCCACTTCCGCGCCGTCCTGCACCTGGCGGCCGGGGTCGACGACCCGAACCTGCTGATCCCCGCGGCCATGGCCGGCGTCCTGATCGGACAGGACCGCCGCGGCGCCGAGATCGCCGGCCGGGCCGCCGCGCTGGCCCGCGCGGCCGGCATGCACGCCCTGGTTCCGGCGGCGCTCGAGGCCGCCGCGTACGCCGAGATGGCCGCCGGCCGTTACGACGCCGCGACGAACGCCGCCCTCGACGGCGCCGCGTCCGCCCGCCGCGCCGCCCGCCTGGACCTGGCCGACACCCACGTGGCCCTGCTGGCGGTGCTGGCCGCCCTGGTCGGCGACCGCCCCGCGACCGAGCGCCGGGCCGCCGAGGCAACCGCCCGCCATGACGAGACCCGCGACCTGTGCGACTGGGCCGACGCCCTGCTCGACCTGGTCGAGGGCCGCCCCGCCGACGCCGCCACCCGGCTGGCCGCGATCGTCGCCGCGCCACCCGGTCGCAGCTCGGCGGTCCTGCGCGTGGCCGTCATCCCGCACCTGATCGAGGCGGCCGGCCCGGCCGCCCCGCCGATGGGCGCGTTCGACCGCTGGGCCGGCCGCACCGGCGCCGAACCGTGGCTGGCCCTGCGCGCCCGCTGCCGAGCCCTGCAGACCACCGACGGCGACGCCGCCGACGACCACTTCCGCGAGGCGCTGCGCCGCCACGACCAGGGCTTCGCCCGGGCCCACACCGAGCTGCTGTACGGCAGCCACCTGCGCCGTCGCCGCCGCCACCGGGAGGCCCGCGACCATTTGCGCCAGTCAGCCGAGACGTTCCACCGCTTGGACGCCGGCCCGTGGGCTGAGCAGGCCGCCCGCGAACTGCGCGCGGCCGGCGACAAGGTCGCGGGCGCTGCCCCGGCGCCGGGCCTGCCGCTGACCGCCCAGCAGGAACGCATCGCCGGCCTGGTGGCCGACGGCGCGACGAACCGCGAGGTGGCCCAGCAGCTGCACTTGAGCCCCCGCACGGTGGATCACCACCTGCGCAACGTGTTCGCCCGGCTGGGCGTCCGCTCCCGCACGGAGCTGGCCCGCTTCCTGGCGGCGAGCTGATCGGCGTGAGCGTCTCGACGCACTCCCGTTCCCGGAGGAGCGGCTGTCGGTCCTCATCGCCGAGGCGCAGCTCGCGTTCGCCCTCAAGGCGCCGTCTTCCAGGAGCTCGGCGCGGCCTTCCCGGAGGAGATCTCCTCGGCGGCCTGATCCCGGAGGTCCGATGACCGGCGACTTCCCCGCGGACCTGCGGCCGGCGGCGAGCACGCCGGCCGTCACCTTCGCCAGCGGCGGCGAGCTGCTGCCGGGCGTGCTGCATCTGCCGGCCGGCCCCGGCCCGTTCCCGGTGGTGGTGCTGCTGCACGGCTTCCCCGGCAACGAGCGCAACTTCGACCTGGCCCAGGCGCTGCGCCGGGCCGGGTACGCCGCGCTGGTCTTCCACTACCGCGGCTCGTGGGGCGCCGGCGGCACCTGGTCGTGGGCGCACGTCCTCGAGGACGCGGCCACCGTGGTGACGCAGGTCCGCGCGGACGCCCGGCTGGATCCGTCGCGGGTCGCGGTGGCCGGGCACAGCGCCGGTGGTTTCGCCGCGCTGCGCACGGCGGCCGCCGATCCGGCGGTCGGCGCGGTCGCCTCCCTGGCCGGCTTCGACCTGGCCGAGCTTGCTGCCGCCACGCACGCCGATCCAGGTGTACGCGCGGACTGGGTGACCGCTTTCGACCAGGAACTCCTGCCGTTACGGGGCACCAGCGGTGAGGCGCTCGTCGCCGAGGCCGAGACCGCCGGCGACGCGTGGCGGCTGACCGGCCTGGCGCCGTCGCTCGCCGGCCGCCCGGTGCTCCTGATCGGCGCCGGCCGCGACCCGCTGTCGGTCCCGGCCGTCCACCACGATCCGCTCGTCGCGGCGTACGCCTCCGCCCGCCTCGAACACCACGTCTTCCCGACCGACCACGCCCTGTCCGACCACCGTCTCGCGGCGGCCGCGACGCTGATCGCGTTCCTCGACCGTCACCTTGTGGCTTCGGGCAGCACGCGCTGACCGAATGGGCAAAGTTCGGGTGGTGAGCGGGCTCCCCGGCGGACGGCGCCGGGAAGCCCGCGGTCTCTAGGCCTTCTCGACCTCGACCGGGGTGAGCAGCACCCGGTTGCGGCCGGTCTCGCGGATCTCGCCGGTCAGCGTGACCGTGCCGCGGCACGGCAGGTCGGCGGCCGACGAGCCGACCAGGATCTCCAGGTCACCGGGCTCGACGATGCGCCGCAGGTCGCGGCCGGTGAAGGCGGTGCGGTCGGTGTGCACCCGGAACCGGACGTCCTTGGCCTCGCCCGGCTCGAGCGGCACCCGGGCGAACCCGGTCAGCTGCTTGACCGGCCGGGTGACCTGGGCGAGCACGTCGCGCAGGTAGAGCTGTACGACCTCGTCGCCGGCCCGTTCGCCGGTGTTGCGCACCCGCACGGTCACCCCGAACTCGCCGTCGGTCGGCACCTCGGTGTCGCTGATCCGCAGGTCATCGACCTCGAAGGTGGTGTAGGAGCGGCCGTGCCCGAAGGGGAACAGCGGCGTCGGGTCGAGGTTGCTGACCCCGCTGTTCTCGGCGCCGAGCACCGGCTGGAGGTAGGTGCCGGGCTGCCCGCCGGGGGTCTTCGGGATCTGCACCGGTAGTTTCGCGCCCGGCTGCACCCTTCCGGTCAGCACGCCCGCGATGGCCGATCCGCCCTCTTCGCCGGGCATGAACGCCTGGACCAGCCCGGCGGCCCGCCCGGCGACGTCGCCCAGCGCGTACGGCCGGCCGGAGACCACGACCACCACGACCGGAGTGCCGGTGTTCAGAAGTTCCTGCAGCAACTCGCCCTGCAGGCCCGGAAGGCGTAGCTCGTCGGCGTCACAGCCCTCGCCCGACGTGCCGTGACCGAAGAGCCCGGCCAGGTCGCCGACCATGGCGACGCAGACGTCGGCGTCGCGGGCGGCGGCGACCGCGGCCGCGAAGCCGGACCGGTCGTCGCCGGTGACCGAGCAGCCCGGCTCGTGCACCACGGTGGCGGCCAGTTCCTGACGCAGCGCGTCGACGGCGGTCGGCACCTGGATGCCGAGCCCGGCCTCCGGGTAACGGGGCAGGACGTGGTTGGGGAAGGCGTAGCAGCCCATGAACGTCCGCGGGTCGGCCGCGCAGGGGCCGACCACCGCGACCGTGCGCAGCTCCGGGTCGAGCGGCAACGCCGAGCCGGGATCGAGCAGGATGATCGACTTCTCGGCCATCTCGCGGGCCAGGGCCCGATTGGCGGGGGAGTCCAGGTCGACCTGGCCGGCGTTCTCGACCGAGCCCTCCGGCGTCCAGCCGGCGTCGAGCAGGCCGAGCTCGATCTTCTGGGTGAGTAGCCGGCCGGCCGCCCGGTCGATCAGCTCCTCGGGCACCTGACCGATCAGATTCGGACCGAAGCCGAGCGTGTCGGGCAGCTCCACGTCGATGCCGGCCGCGAGCGCCTGCGCGCCGGCGTCGGCCGTGTCGGCGGCGACCCGGTGCATGGTGGCCAGGAACGGCACCGCCCAGTAGTCGGAGACGACCGTGCCGGTGAAGCCCCACTGGTCGCGCAGGACCTCGGTGAGCAGCCACGGGTCGGCGCCGGCCGGCACGCCGTCGACGTCGGAGTAGGAGTTCATCACCGAGCCGACGCCGGCCTCGCGGACCGCCGTCTCGAAGGTGGGCAGGATGACGTCGAGCAGCTCGCGCCGGCCCATCGAGACCGGACCGTGGTTGCGGGCGCCGCGGGAGGCGGAATAGCCCGCGAAGTGCTTGAGGGTTGCGATCACGCCGGCGCTCTGCAGCCCGCGCACATAACCGGCGCCGAGCAGCGCCACCAGGTACGGGTCCTCGCCGATGGTCTCCTCGACCCGGCCCCACCGGTAGTCGCGCACCACGTCGAGCACGGGGGACAGGCCCTGGTGGATGCCGAGCGCCGCCATGTCCCGGCCGATCGACGCGGCCATCCGCTCGACCAGCTCCGGTTCGAACGTGGCGCCCCAGGCGATCGCGGCCGGGTAGACGGTGGCGCCGAACGCGGTGAAACCGGTCAGGCACTCCTCGTGCACGAGCGCCGGGATGCCGAGCCGGGAGTTGCCGACCACCACCCGCTGCTGCCGGACGACCTCGGCCGCCCCCTGCTCGACGGTCAACGGGACGCTTCCATAGACGCGCGTCAAGTGCCCCAACCCGTACCGGCTGGCCTCCGACAGCGGTACGGTGCCGGAAGCGGCGAAAACGTCCTGCATCGGGGCGACGTTCAACGTCTCCTCAGGGTCGGTGCTGGGCGCCTCGTCGCTCGACTCCTGCATGTCGTTCCCGACCCACCGGCTGCCGAGCTGCGCGACCTTCTCCTCGGTGGTCATCGCGGCCAGTAGGAGCCGGACGCGTTCCGGAACCGGTAACGCCGGATCCTGCCATGGCTGGGGGGCCTGTTCTTCGGTCACGGCGTCACTCCTCAACACGTGCCTCATAAGTACCGAAACTTTCAGTAGTTTCACAGCATGCTTTATCGGTGGTCGAGGGCTTGACTCGGGGGCGCTCGCTCGCGTCCACTCTCTCCGTGGGAGCGCTACCAGAGCAAGACCCTTGACATGATCAAGCCGAAACCCTACGTTAACGAAACCTCACGTTAACTTGCGGCTGTCGTTCGAAAGTTGCAGGCTTTGTGACGGCGGCTACCCCACCCCCCACGACGATCCACTCGCCGCGGCAGGGCGCGGCACTCGAGTACGGAGATCAGCGTGTTCAATAGCAATTTTTCCCGGCGGAACTTTCTGGGTCTGACCGCGGGGGCCGCCGGTGCTGCGGCCCTTGCGGCATGTGGCAGCTCGGGCCCGAGCAGCAAGACCGGCAGCGGCGGCGGCAGCGGTTCGGCGGCCTACTGGTCGCTGTCCGGTGAGCCCGGCCAGCCGATCCGGCAGGCGGCCATCGACCGCTTCAACAAGGCCAACCCGGACACCAAGATCACCCCGACGTTCTTCCAGAACGACGCGTACAAGCAGAAGATCAAGACCGCGATCGGCGCCGGCCAGGCTCCGACGATGATCTGGGGCTGGGGCGGTGGCGGCCTCAAGTCGTACGTCGACGCTTCGGCCGTGGTCGACCTGACCGACTGGCTCGGCCAGAACGCCGCGGTCAAGGACAAGATCCTGCCCTCGTCGTTCGGCGCCGGCACGGTCAACGGCAAGGTGTACGCCCTGCCGATCGAGACCGTGCAGCCGATCGTTCTCTTCTACAACAAGAAGGTCTTCGACAAGGTCGGCGTGCAGCCGCCCAAGTCGTACGGGGACATCCTCGACCTGATCCCGAAGTTCAACGCCAAGGGCATCGCGCCGTTCTCGCTAGCCGGTCAGTCCCGGTGGACGAACATGATGTGGCTCGAGTTCATGCTCGACCGCCAGGCCGGCTCCGAGGTGTTCGACAACGTGTTCGCCGCCAAGGCGGGCTCGTGGTCCGACCCGCAGGTGCTCGAGATGCTGAACAAGGTCCAGGCACTGGTCAAGGGCAAGGCGTTCATCAACGGTTTCTCGTCGATCACCGCCGACTCCAACGCCGACCAGGCCCTGCTCTACACCGGCAAGGCCGCGATGATGGTGCACGGCTCCTGGTCGTACGGCATCCAGAAGTCCGACGGCGGCGATTTCGTCAAGTCGGGCGGCCTGGGCTGGATGAACTTCCCGCCGATCGACGGCGGCAAGGGCGACCCGACCAACACCGTCGGCAACCCCGGCCAGTACCTGTCGATCTCCGCCAAGGCCAGCGCCGCGGACCAGGAGACGGCCAAGAAGTTCTTCTCGACCACCCTGGTGGACGACGACGAGAAGGCCGGCTGGGTCAAGTCCGGTGGCGTCCCGGTCCTCAAGGACGCGGACAGCCTCTACACCGGCGACGACGCCCAGTACCTCAAGGACATGGCCGCGATCGCGTCCGGCGCGAAGACCTTCGCGCAGTCCTGGGACCAGGCTCTCTCGCCGACCGCGGCGGAGACCCTGCTCGACAACATCGCGAAGCTGTTCCAGCTCCAGGTCACCCCGCAGCAGTGGGTCGACAACATGAACGCGGTAATCGGCAAATGACGACGCTCGCTCCGCCCGCCGTTCGCGTGCAGGAGCCAACGACCGCCAAAGGCGGGCGGAGCGGCTCCGTCGTGTGGATGGCCATCCCGGCGCTGTTGATGTTCCTGGCGTTCGGGGTCATCCCGCTGCTCGGGGTGATCGGGCTCAGCTTCACCACCTGGGACGGCATCGGTGACATCAAGCCGACCGGCCTGACCAGCTGGTCGGCGACGCTCAAGGATCCCGAGCTGCCGCACGCCGTCTGGGTGACGTTCGAGATCATGATCATCTCGTGGCTGGTGCAGACGCCGCTCTCCATCGCGATCGGCGTCTTCCTGGCCGCGTCCAAGAAGTACCGCGGCTTCCTGGCGGTGCTGTACTTCATCCCGTTGCTGCTGAGTTCGGCGGCCATCTCGATCACCTACAAGGCGCTGCTCGACCCGAACTTCGGGCTTGGCGCCGGCTTCGGGATCGACCTGCTCAAACAGGACTGGCTGGGCGACTCCAAGCTCGCCGTCGGGGTGCTCATCTTCGTGGTCTCGTGGCAATACATCCCGTTCCACTCCTTGATCTATCAAGGCGCGGTGCGGCAGATCCCGACGTCGATGTACGAGGCGTCGATGATCGACGGGGCCGGCCGGGTGCGGCAGTTCTTCTCCATCACTCTGCCGCAGATCAAATACACGATCATCACGTCCTCGACGCTGATGGTCGTCGGTTCGCTGACCTTCTTCGACCTGATCTACGTGCTTACCGGTGGTGGTCCTGGCAATGCCACCCGGGCGCTGGCGCTGCAGATGTACCAGAAGGGTTTCATGGCCAACCTGATGGGACCCGCGTCGTGTATCGCGGTGATCCTGGTGCTGGCCGGTCTGGTCCTCGCTCAGTTGCTGCGCCGCCTCGGCGGCCGTGGCGACGAGAGCATGCAGGAAGGGGTCTGAGATGGTGTCGGTAACGGGTACCGCTCCCGCGCATCACGAGCAGCAGCGGCGCAACAAGCGCCGGGTGAACCGGCTGCTGAAATTGAACTGGTTCGGTGGTGCGCTCGGCTGGGTCTGGCTGTTCATCGTGATGATCCCGATCTACTGGATCGTCATCACCAGCTTCAAGACCAAGGCAAGCTACTTCATCACCAACACGTTCGCCCCGCCGTCCGATCCGACGTTCGCCAACTACAAAGAAGTTGTCGACAACGAGATCGTCAGGTATTTCCTGAACAGTGTGATCGTCACCGCCGGGGCGATCGTGCCGGCCGTGCTGATCTCGTTCATGGCCGCCTACGCGATCATCCGGGGCATCGGCAACCGGTTCCTGCGGCTGACGAACTCGATGTTCCTGCTGGGCCTGGCCATCCCGCTGCAAGCGGTGATCATCCCGGTCTACCTGATCATCATCCGGCTCAAGCTCTACGACACCCTGCTCGCCATCGTCCTGCCCTCGATCGCGTTCGCCATCCCGCTGTCCGTCCTGGTCCTGTCCAACTTCATCCGGGACGTGCCACGGGAGCTGTTCGAGTCGATGCGCATGGACGGCGCCACCGAATGGGGCACGCTCTGGCGACTGGCGTTCCCGCTCACCCGCCCCGCGCTGGTCACCGTGACCATCTACAACGCGTTGGGCATCTGGAACGGCTTCCTGCTCCCACTGGTGCTGACCCAGAGCCCCGACAAGCGCACGATCCCCTTGGCGCTGGTCAACTTCCAGGGTCAGTTCGGCGTGAACACGCCGGCGATCGCCGCCTCGGTCACGCTGACCACGATCCCGATCGTGCTGCTTTACGCGATCGGCCGGCGCCAGCTACTTAGCGGTCTTACCGCCGGTTTCGGCAAATAGGGCAGTGCTTTCCCGGATCACCAGCTCGGTAGCGAGCTCGACCCGGGGAGTCTCGATGGGCTCGCCGCGCGACAACCGCAGGACGGTTCGCGCGGCGAGCCCACCCATGTCGGCGAGCGGCTGGCGCACGGTCGTCAGCGGGGGCGCCGACCAGCGCGCCTCCGGCAGGTCGTCGAAACCGATCACGCTCAGGTCGTCGGGGATCCGGATGCCGCGCAGCCGGGCCGCCTCGTAGAGCCCGAGCGCCATCTGATCGCTGGACGCGAAGATCGCGGTCGGCGGGTCCTCCCGGTCGAGCAGCCGCTGACCGGCCTGGAAGCCGGATTCGTGGCCGAAGTCGCCGGGCTCGATCAGCCGGCGGTCGAGGCGCAGGCCGGCCTCCTCGAGGGCGGCGCGGTAACCGTCCAGCCGTGCACGTGAACACAGCAACGCCTTCGGACCCTCGACCAGGCCGATCTTGGTGTGGCCCAGCGAGATCAGGTGCTCGGTGGCGCTGCGGCCGCCGGACCAGTTGGTGGCGCCGATCGTCGGCACGTCCGCGGCGACGCCGCCGGCCGGATCGATTATCACCATCGGCACGTTGAGGCGGTGCAGCTCGGTGCTGATCGGCCCGGCCCCGTCGGAGATCACCAGGATCACGCCGTCGGACTGCCGGGCGCGAAGATTCTGCAGCCAGGCCCGGGTGGAGGCGGTGCGCCGGTGCACGGCCGAGACGACGGTGCCGACGCCGGCCGCGTGCGTCACTTCCTCGACGCCGCGGATCAGCTCGACCGCCCACGGGCTGTCCAGGTCCTGGAACACGAGGTCGATCAAGCCGGCGCGCAGCGGTTGCCGAGAGTTACGGGGCCGATAATCGTGCTCCCGGAGAAGATGCTCGATCCGGTCCCGCGTCTCGGGCGACACGTCGGTGCGCCCGTTGAGCACCCGCGACACCGTAGGAACCGACACTCCGGCCGCCTCCGCGATGGTCGCGATAGTCACCCGTCGTCCGCCCACGGCCATCCGACTCTCCTCGCCCGCCGCGGGGGCCCTTCTTCGAAACTTTCGACCGCGGTGCGGGAAGTATTGCACATAGATGACATACCAGCGATAAGCCAAACGGCAGAATGTCTGGTCAGCGACACCGGGCGTTCTCTAGTGCGGATATGCGCGCGGCACCCGGGTCGTCGGGATCTCCTTGCGGAACGCCTCGATGCGGCCGATCACCTGCCGCCGGCCGACGGTCGGCTCGATGCGGTCCAGGCACAGGCAGCGGGCCGCCAGCGGTTTCGTCCGTGGCGGTGATGGTTGCCGTGGCGTCGGCCGGCGTGATGCCGTCCGCCCAGCTCACGGTCGTGTTCAGCCAGCGTCGGCGGCCCACCGTGCCGAGTTTGCGGTCGATCGCCGCGGTGACCTGGCCGGGCTCGAACTCGGGGCTGCTCAGCACCTGGTCGGCCGAGGCCGGTCGGCGCCCGGCGGGGCTACGGTGAGCGCGTGAGCGCCATCGAGCTTGGCGACGTCACGGCTGGCCCAGCGCAGGCGCCCGAGCCGCCGATGTATTCGCGCGGCCTGGTTCGGGCGGTGCTGGCGCTGCTCACGGTGCTCGGCCTCGCGGCCACCAGCGCTTCCGCCCGGCCCGGGCCCTCGCGTCTGCTGCGGCCGATGTGGAGCATCGCCACCACCGACCTCAGCCAGTTCTCGGTCACCGGCGACACCGTCTTCGTGCTCAACGGCGGCTGGGACCTCACCGCGTACGCGCTGGCCGACGGCCGGGTGCGGTGGTCGGAACGGCTGTCCGAGCGGCAGACCGGTGCGACCGCCGAGGATCTGGCGTCGCTGCTGCTGCCGTCCGGATACACGCAGATCAGCCGGGAGGACGCCGGCGGCCTGGCGGCCTTCGACAGCGTCACCGCGGCGACCGTCGCGCTGGACCCCGCCACCGGCGCCGAGCGCTGGCGTCTCCCGGGCGGCGTCGGTTACCGCGACGCGGCCGTGGCGCTGCTGGTCGAGGCCGATCCGCACGGGGGCCGGCCGAAGGCGTTCCGGGAGGTCCGGATCGCGGACGGCGTGGTGCTGTGGACCCGCGCGGCGGATCGCCCGGACTTCTGGATCGCCGGCGCCGGACATCTGCTCACGGTCGGGGCGCAGGGCCGGACCGAGGTGGTCGGGCTGGCCGACGGGGCCGGGGCCGTCGGCCGGCTGCCGGTGCGCCCCGGCGAGCCGGTGGCGGAGCTGGACGCCACTGCTCTCTACCTGCAGAGCCACGATGATGGGCGGCTCCTCGTCGCGGCGTTCGACCTGGCGACCCTGCGCCCGCGATGGACCGTCGACGGCGGGGCCACCGCCCGCGAGGCACACCTGTGCGGCGGCGTCCTCTGCATCGGCGACGGAACCGCCACCAGCGGTTATGACCTGGCCACGGGGCTTCTTCGATGGCGGGCCGCGGGATGGGTCAGCGCCGCCACGGTCACCGGCGGGCAACTGCTGGCCGAAAGCACCGCGAACGCCGGCCACGGCCTGCTCGACACCGGGACCGGCGCCTTCGTGGCCGACTTCGGCGGCGGTTACCCGGTCTGGGACACGACGGCCGGCACGCCGGCCTTCCTGCTGCGCGACACGGTGGACCCGCCCGGCCGGACCGCGGTCTTCCGGCTGGACAGTCACAGCGGCGACCATCGGCTGCGCGGCTCGATCGACAGCCTGCCGGGCCGGACGTGTGTGGCCGTGCCGGACCGGCTGATCTGCCATACGACCAACGGGCAGCTGACGGTCCTGGCGGTGGCCTGACGATGTTCGCCGAGCGATCCGAAGGCTTCGGCGAGGCCGACCGGCAGACGCGCGGTGCTGACCTCCGGTCGGGCGTACGGCGTACACCCGGCCGGAGGTCTTTCACTCAGCTCGCGGTGACCTCGCAGCTGGCGCCGTTCAGCGCCGCGGCGGTCGGCGGGGCGTTACTGGTGCGCCAGCTGCCCAGCAGGCCGACCGTGGCGCTGCCGCCGGCCGGGATCTTCCGGTTCCAGCCGGCCGCGGTCAGCGTCACCGTGCGGCCGCTCTGGCTGAAGGCGGCGTTCCAGGCGTTGGTGACGCGCTGGTCGCCGCCCAGGGTCAGGGTCGCCGACCAGCCGTCCACCGCGGTCGTGCTGGCGACGGTGACGTCGGCGACGAAGCCGCTCGACCACTGTGAGCTGTTGTGCCAGGTGACCGTGCAGGCCGGCGCCGGTGGCGGGGTGGTCGTCGTCGGCGGGGGCGCGTTGGCGGTGTTCGACACGGCCGACAGGTTGCCGGCGGCGTCCTTGGCCCGCACGTACCAGCTGCCGATCGCCGCGGTCGGCAGCGGCGCGGTGAGCGTGGTGCCGGTCGTGGTGCCGACCAGGGTGGAGACGTAGAGGCCGTCGAAGCGGTAGACGTTGTAGCCGGTCACGCCGACGTCGTCGGTGGACCCCGTCCAGGTCAGCTGGGCGCTGCTGCCGGTGACCCCGGCGACCTGCAGGTTGCCGGGCGCGGTCGGCGGCGTCCGGTCGGCGGCCGTGTCGGAGGCGGGGGTGACCACGACGACCGTGTTGGAGCTGGCCCCGGTGTGGCCGAGGTCGTCGCGGGCGATGACCCGGAACGAGTACTGACCGGTGGGCCGGATGCCGTCGGTGATCGTCGCGGTGGTGACGTTGCCGATCTGCTGCGACCAGTAGATGTCGTTGAAGGCCTGGTTGTAGTTGATGTTGTAACCGGCGATCGAGACCGTGGTCGGGGTGGCCGCCGTCCAGGCGAGCGTGACCGAGCTGCTGGTGACCGCGGTGACGTGCAGGTCGGTGGGCGCGGTCGGCGGCGACGGCGACGTGCCGAGGGTCGGTGCGGTTCCGCTCGGCCACGGAGTCAGGTCGCCGGTGGGCAGGGTGAGGGTGGGCGTCGGCGTGGGGGCGGCCGCCGCGCTGGTGGAGAGCGCCACCAGGGCGGCCAGGCCCGCGGTGGCGAGGAGCGTCGCAACCGTGAGCGTGCGGGGACGGTAAGGCGTCATGCCCCCGACGCTCCGGCAGGGCTTAGATGTATGTCAATGCGTATAACGGAACGACGCGAACACCACGTCGTGGCTGGGCTCGAACCCGAGCCGTTCGTAAAGGCGCAGCGCCCGGTCGTTGTCGGCGGCCGCGTGCAGGAACGGCAGCTCCCCGCGGTCGAGGATGCCGGCCGCGACCGCCAGGGTGAGCCGGGCGCCGAACCCGCGGCCCTGGAAGTCGGGGTCGGTGCAGACGGCGCTCACCTCGGTCCAGCCGGGCAGCCGGAACCGCTCGCCGGCCATCGCCACGAGCCGGCCGTCGACGCGGATGCCCAGATAACCGCCGAGCGCGATGGTGCGCTTGCGGAACGGGCCGGGCTTGGCCCGCTCGACCAGGTCGAGGACCTCGGGCACGTCGTTCTCGGTCAGCTCGACCGTCTCCGGGTCGCGCACCCCGGTCATCGCGCGGCCCACCATCTGGACCCCGGGAACGTACGTCTCGTTCTGCCAGCCCGGACCGGCGCTCAGCGCCGGACCGGTCAGCAGCGCCTCGTGGGTGAGGTTGGCAAGATCGTGCCAGCCGGCCGGATTACCCGGATCGGCGAGCGCCGCGAACGGCGAGATGTCGGAGGAATAGCAGGCGGCGTCACCGGACACCTCGGCAAAGCAGGCCTGCGGTCCGGAGAGCGCGGCCCACACGGGATTCTCGAGCACGACTCGACACTGCCCCGCTCGGCGTCCGGCCGCTAGTGAATATCCGTCAAAAGTACTCAGACGAGCTGCGGGACGGTCTGGGCCAGGACGACGATCTCGTCCGGCCAGACCGGCTTGGCGAACAGGTAGCCCTGGCCGTACGGGCAGCCCATCTCCGACAGCGCGGCCCGCTGGCCGGTCTCCTCGATGCCCTCGGCGATCACCTTGAGGTCGAGGTTGCGGGCCAGCGCCACGATCGAGTCCACCATCGTGTGCTGCTGGTCGCTGGTCAGGATGTCGTCGATGAAGGACTTGTCGAGCTTGAGCACGTCGACCGGCATCTGCCGCAGGTAGCTCAGCGAGGAGTAACCGGTGCCGAAGTCGTCGATCGCGATGCGTACGCCCATCGCCCGCAGCGTGCGCAGATCCGACCAGACCTGTTCGGCGTCGCGCAGCACCAGGCTCTCGGTGATCTCCAGGACCAGCCACTCGGGTCGGGCGCCGGCCTGGTCGAGGGCGTCGCGCACCCGGTCGACGAAGCCGGGGGTGCGGAACTGCCGGGCCGAGACGTTGACGCTGATGTACTGCAGCGACAGGTCCGGGTCGTCGGCCCGCCAGCGGGCGAACTGGCGCAGCGCCTCGCGCAGCACCCAGTCGCCGATCGCGACGATCGCGCCGCTCTCCTCGGCCACCTCGATGAAGTGGTACGGGCTGAGCAGTCCCCGGGTGGGGTGCTGCCAGCGCACCAGCGACTCGACGCCGGCGATCAGGCCGGTGTTCAGGTCGACGATCGGCTGGTAGAGGTTGCGGAACTGCTGCTCGTCGATGGCCTCGTGCAGCGCGGCGCGCACCTCGAGGCGCTGCGTCATCGCCGTGTGCAGCTCCGGCTGGTAACGCTGCCAGGTGCCCTTGGCGTCGCCCTTGGCCTGGTAGAGGGCCAGGTCGGCATGGCGCAGCAGTTCGGTGGCGCTGGTCGCGTCGGTGCTGGCGGCCACGCCGACGCTGGCGGCGCCGCTGACGATGTGGGAGCCGCCGAGGCCGTCGGAGACCTCGAACGGCACGCCGAGGGCCGCCACGATGGCCGCCGCGACCTCTTCGGCCTCGGCCTCGTCGGCGCAGGCCTCGATCAGCACGGCGAACTCGTCGCCGCCCATCCGGGCGGACGTGGCCGCGCCGTCGACGACCGAGGTGATCCGCTGGCCGACCGTGACCAGGAGTTCGTCGCCGACCGCGTGCCCGAGGGTGTCGTTGACCTCCTTGAAGTCGTCGAGGTCGACGAAGAGCACGCTCAGCACGGTGCCGCTGCGCTCGGCCGCGGCGAACGCCCGCTCGAGCCGGTTGCGGAACTTGACCCGGTTGGCCAGCCCGGTGAGGCCGTCGTGGAACGCCAGGTGGGACAGGTCGTCCTCGAGCCGCCGGCGCTCGGTGACGTCGCCGATGGTCAGCACGAGGCCGCCCACGGTCGGGTCGTCGCGCAGGTCGCGGCCGTCGACCTCGACCTGGATGATCCGGCCGTCGGCGCAGAGCACCGCCAGGTCGGGGGTGCCGTCGGTGCCCCGGCCGTCGCGGATCGCGGCGAGGATGTTCTGCATGGTGCGGTGGTGGCTGACCGCGACGAGTGCGGAGAGCGGCGTGCCGGCCAGGTCGGCGTGGCCGAGGACGGTGCCGGCCGACGGGCTGGCGTAGCGGATGTGGTCGTCGTCGGTGACGATCAGGATCACGTCGGAGGCGTTCTGGATCAGCGTGCGGAACCAGGCCTCGCTGTCGCGGCGGCTGACCTCGCCGGTCAGCGCGATCCGCTCGAGGACGACCTCGACCTGCGCGGTGAGTGCGGCGAAGGTGTCCGCCATGTCGCGCAGCAGGCCGCCGTTGGCGGCGATGACGCCGACCAGCTGCCGGGTGGGCGTGCCGGGCAGCCGCAGGCTGCCGACCAGGTAGGCGTCGTAGCCGTCGTCGGTGCGCACGGCGGCCGGCACCTGGTCGGCGCCGACGACCCGGACGCCGGTGTTCCGCGGCGAGTCGGTCTCCTCGATGAGCTGATAAAGCTCGTACGGGGTGTCGCGGGGCATCAGGTTCTCGATGGCGTCCGCGGTGGCCTGCAGCGCGTCGTCGACGGTGGCCGCCGCGAACAGCTTGTCGCCGGCCTTGCGCAGCGCCCGCTCCCGGGCCCGGGCCCGCAACTGGTCCAGGGCCAGGCCGTTGACCCGGAAGATGACCAGCACGAACATCAGCGCCGCGGCGCCGGCGATGACCGGCGCGTCGATGACGCCGTCGCGGGCGTTCTCGATGTCCCGGCCGTGGATCCACTCGAGGTAGAGCACGGCCGGGGCGATCAGGGCGGCCGAGGCCATCCAGATGATCCGGTTCGGGGACGTGCCGGCGGACGCGGCGGCCGGTTCGGTGAGGTTGCGCATCGACGGCATCAGGGCGACGAAGCCCATCGCCGCGTAGAAGACGATCCAGCCGAGGTCGACGGGGCCGCCGAGGCTCCAGTTGCTGCCGAGCTGCGACTGGCCGTAGAGCACGTCCGAGATCAGCAGGCCGACCATCGCGAGGCTGACGACGGAGAGCACCTTCGGCCGCTTGCCCGGGGTGGTGAGCATGCGCAGCGTCATGGCCAGGACCAGCACGTCGCCGAGCGGGTAGCCGACCGAGACCAGCTTCTCCAGCAGCGACAGGTCCTGCGCCCGGGTGTACGGCGCGATCCAGTAGACCCAGGACAGCAGGCCGAGCCCGACCGTCGGCACCAGCGCGTCGAGCAGCGCGGCCCGGTTGCTGCCCCCGCCGCCGCGCAGCCGCACGAACATGATGAAACCGGCGGTGAGCAGCGGATAGACGGCCAGGTAGAGCCAGTCGGCGATGCCCGGGAAGGCGGGCACGCGACCGAGCAGAATAATCAGGTTGTACGCGTTGTCGCCGGTGTTGAAGACGATCAGCGCCGCCGCGACGAGATACCACGGCAACTTCCGGGAGGGCTTGTTCAGGCGTACGCCGAGCAGGATCATCGCCGCGCTGGAGTAGCCGATCGCCGCCCACGTGTAGAGGTGGCTGCCGGGGAAGGTGTAGTAGACGGCGGAGAGCACCACGATCCACGCGGCAAAGCACGCCTGTGCGGCTCGCGTCGTCATCCGCCCTCCGATCCGGTCCGGACAGCGAATTGCTGTCAGGCGTTTCATCGGGTGCTCCGCCGCCGGCTTGAGCGCTTTGCGGGATCACCGTCGTAGGATTCGCCGGAACTTTTCGCCCACGGGCCGCGACTGTTGTATCCGGGGCAGGCATCTCCGTCAGTAAAGGTGGTAACAGAGTGCGGTTCGGTTCTCGGGTGGTCACGGTGGGTGCCGTTGCCGGGTTCGCGGTGCTGGGAGTGGCCGGCCCGGCCCTCGCGCACGTCGAGGTGAGCGCGGACAAGACGACCGCCGGTGCGGAAAACGTTACGCTGACCTTCAACGGCGAGGCGGAGAACGACAAGGCCGGCATCGCCTCGGAGCGGGTGGTCCTGCCGGCCGGCCTCGCCCCGGCCAGCGTTACCCTGGTCAAGGCCCCAGCGGGCTGGACCTTCACCGCCAACGCGGACGGCTTCACGGTCGGCGGCAAGGCGCTCAAGGTCGGCGTCGACGCGGTCTGGAAGGTCAAGATCGCGAAACTGCCGGACGGCGAGACCCGCCTTTCCTTCAAGACCCTCGAGACGTACGGCGACGGCGAGGTCGTTCGCTGGATCGAGATCCAGGAGGCCGGCCAGGACGAGCCGGACCACCCGGCCCCGCTCGTCACCCTCAAGCCCGGCCCGTCGACGGCGCCTTCCTCGGCCGCCCCCTCCTCGGCAGCTCCTTCGGTCGAGCCCTCGTCGGCCGCGCCCGTCGTCACCGCGTCAACCCTGCCGTCGAAGACCACCGACCACAGCAGCAGCACCTGGTGGATCTGGGTGCTCGCCGTCGTCGTGGTCGCCGCCGTGCTCGGGTTCGTGCTGCTCAGGCGGCGTAAGGCTGATTCCGAACAATCGACAGACGTTAATTCTTAATCTGTCGTAAACCCACTGTCCGGGCCGCCCCCGGCTGCTGATCCCGGACGCCGAGTCGCCTGCAGCCCTCTGGAGCTAAGAGCTGGACAGCCCGCGGTGGGCGAACTCGATCAGCCAGGCGAAACTCTCCTCGGCGTCGGCGTCCCATTGGAAGCCGTTGGAGGCCTGCAGGGTCGCGAACCCGTGCAGCAGGCTGCGCAACGTGCGCAGCGCGTGATCCATCTCGGCCGTCGGGATCCGGTAACCGCGCAGCACCGCAGCCATCGACCCGATCAACCGGTCGCCGGCCACGGCGAGCGGGTCCTCCGGCCCGGTGACCGGCTCGCCGGTGGTGGACGCGTACCGGCCGGGGTGTTTCAGCACGTAGTCGCGCATCGCGCGGGCGAGCGCGTCGAGGGCCTCGCGGCCGGCCAGCCCGCCGATCGCCTCGCGCACCTCGTCGGCCGCCTCGGTGGCGGCCAGGGCGGCGACCCGGTGGGTGAGATCGGCCAGGCTGTCGACGTGCTTGTAGAGGGACGGCGTGCGGACGCCGAGCCGCTCCGCGACCAGGCCCATCGTGACGCCGGCGAGGCCGGCCTCGTCGGCGAGCGCGGCCGCGGCCGCCACCACGGTCGCGGTGTCCAGGCCGGCCCTAGGCACGCGCGGCCGTCCGGGCCAGGAACGGCAGGAGCAGCGCGATCGTCTCGTCCGGGAACTGGGTGTGCGGGTAGTGCCCGGCGCCGTCGATGACCGCGACCGTCCCGATCCCGTCCGGCATGGCGGCGACGATGGCCTCGCCCTCGGCGCGCGGGTCGGCCCAGTCCGGGTCGAGCGTGCCCTCGACGATCAGCGCCGGGCAGCGCACGCCGCCCAGGTGCTCGCCGGCGTCGGACGGCGCCGACATGGCCATCTTCTGCATCGCCTTCATCCGGCCCGGCTCGCTCATGTTGCCCCGGATCCGCTCCACCTGCTCGGCCCAGTCGGCCGGCTTGGGCCCGGGGAACGCCACGTCGAGATAGCTGAGCCACATCTTCACACTGCCCAGCATGCCGGTGCCGAGCAGTCGCGTCATGCCCGCCCGGTACCGCTTGACCTTCAGGTCGCCCAGCCTGACCGACTGCGCCCGGGTGAACGGCGCCAGCTCGACGACGCCGCTGACCAGCTCGGGCGCCTGCGCCGCGGCGATCGTGGCGGCGCCACCGGAGATCGAGTGCCCGACCAGCACGGCCGGCCCGCCGAGGTGCCGGATCAGCGCGATCAGGTCGCCGGCGATGTCGGTGCGGCTGAACGAGGCCCACTCGGTGCTGGACTCGCCGCTGCCCCGCAGGTCGGCCGCGGCCACCCGGTAACCGGCGGCGACCAGCCGCGGAATCACGAAGCGGTACGCCGCGCGGCTGTCGCCCATCCCGTGCGCCAGCACGACCAGCGGGCCCTCGCCGGTCACCTCGTAGGCGATCCGGCCCGTACCGATGCTCAGGTATTCGGTCATGACGTCCTCCAGTTGGCTAATCCCGTTAGCTAAAAGCTAATCGCATTAGCCAACTAGGTCAAGTGTGGTCTGGCGCACGTCGGTTTCGGTGCGCCGGTGATCGCCAGACGTACGAGCTGGGCCTGGTTGACTGAGCGCATGCCGTTCGTCTCCACCGGGGAATTGCCCTCGCCCCAGCTGGTCCAGCAGGCCGTCGACGAGGCCCACGAGCGGTACCGGGGCGAGGACGGCGGTCGCCCCTCGGCCCAGTACCCGGCCCTCGAGCGGGTGCCGGCGCACCTGTTCGGGCTGGCCGCGGCGGGGGTGAGCGGGTTCCGGCACGCGGCCGGCGACGCCGATCACGGGTTCGCGATGATGAGCGTGGCCAAGCCGTTCGTGTTCGCGCTGATCTGCGAGGCGCTCGGCCCGGCCGCCATCCGCGACCGGCTCGGTGTGAACGCCACCGGCCTGCCGTTCAACTCCCTCGAGGCGATCGAGCGCGGCCCGGCCGGCCGCACCAACCCGATGGTCAACGCGGGCGCGATCGCCGCCGCCAGCCTCGCCCCGGGTGTCGGGGCCGAGCAGAAGTGGGCGTTCATCAGCGCCGGCCTGTCGAAGTTCGCCGGCCGGGAGCTGCCGCTCGACGAGGAGATCCACCCGTCCGTCGCGAAGACCAACTTCCGCACCCGGGCGCTGGCCAACCTTCTCCAGACGTACGGAAATCTCGGCAGTGACCCGGACGACGCGGTGGATCTCTACACCAGGCAGAGCTGCCTGCGGGTGACCGCCACCGACCTGGCCGCGATGGGCTCGGTCCTCGCCAACGGCGGCGTCCACCCGCGCACGGGGGAGCCCATCGTCGCGCCCGAGACCTGCCACTACGCGCTCGCCGTGATGGCGACGGCCGGCCTCTACGAGACCAGCGGGGATTGGCTGTACGAGGTGGGCGTCCCCGGCAAGAGCGGCATCGGCGGCGGCATCGTGGTGGTGTCCCCGGGCAAGGGCGCCTTCGCCGCGTTCTCCCCGCCGCTGGACGATGTCGGCAACAGTGTCCGCGGCCGGCTCGCGGCCGGCTACCTCTCCCGGCGGCTGGGCCTGAGCCTGTTCGTGTCGGAGCCGGCCGATCCGTCAGCCGGCCAGCGCGTCGATCAACCGCCGGGCTGACCCGGCCAGGTTCCACCGCTCGGCCAGCACCAGCAGCGCGTCCGGATGCTTCGGCGCCCGCGGCAGCGCCGGATCGAAGGCCGGCAGCTTGACGTCGAGCGCGACCTTGCAGACCGGCAGCGCCTTGTCCAGATAGTCACGAGCGGCCGCCAGCTTGGTCCGCACGCCCGGCGCGAACCCGGCCTCCGGATCGTCGAGGGCGGCCATGATCTCCGGGATGCCGCCGTAGCGGGTGACCAGCCGCGCCGCCGTCTTCTCGCCGACGCCCGCCACGCCCGGCAGCCCGTCGCTCGGGTCGCCGCGCATGGCGGCGAAGTCCGCGTACCACCGGGCCGGCACCCCGTACTTCTGCTCGACCAGCGCGTTGCCGGCGTCCTCGAGTTTCGCCACGCCGCGCCCGCAGTAGAGCAGGCGGGTGCCGCGCTCGTCGTCGACCAGCTGGAACAGGTCACGGTCGCCGGAGACGACCTCGACCGGCCCCGGCTGGGTGGCGGCGAGGGTGCCGAGAACGTCATCCGCCTCGTACCCGTCGACGCCGAAAGCCGGAATCCCGATCGCCGCCAGCGTCTCGAGCAGAATGGGCACCTGCTTCTCGAGCGAAGCCGGCACCACCTCGACGTCGCCGTGGGCGACGCGGTGTTTCTTGTACGACGGGACCAGCGCCACCCGCCACTCGGGCCGCCAGCTTGCGTCGAGCGCGCACACCACCCGGTCGGGCCGGCGGGTGCGGATCAGCTGGGCGAGCATGTCGAGGAACCCGCGGATCGCGTTGACCGGCTCCCCGGCGGGCGTCTGCGCCGCCTTCTCCGGGATGCCGTGGAAGGCGCGGAAGTAGAGGCTGGGCGCGTCGACGGCGAGCAGCGGCGGTGAGGTCACGAAGGACAGATTAGCCTGCGATGATGCGCGCCGTTGTTCTTGATTCCCCCGGCCCACCGGAGGCCCTCCGGATCCGTGAGCTGCCTGTTCCCGTACCGGAGCCGGGTTGGGTGTTGGTCGAGGTGAAGGCGTTCGGGCTGAACCGGTCCGAGTTGCACACCCGATGGGGTCTGGCCGAGGGTGTCGTCTTCCCGCGGGTGCCCGGCATCGAGGCCACCGGCGTGGTGGCCGCCGCGCCCGGCGGCGAGTTCGAGGCCGGGCAGCAGGTCATGACGATGATGGGCGGGATGGGCCGGGTCTTCGACGGCGGCTACGCGGAGTACACGTGTGTGCCGGCCGGTCAGGTCATCCCGTTCCGGTCCGACCTGGACTGGGCGGTGCTGGGCGCGGTGCCGGAGATGCTCCAGACCGCGTACGGGTCACTCACCGTGGCCCTCGACAGCCAGCCGGGGGAGACCCTGCTGATCCGCGGCGGCACCTCGTCGGTCGGCATGGCCGCCGCCGTCCTGGCCCGCCGCCAGGGCATGACCGTGCTGTCGACGACGAGATCGCCGAGGCGCACGCCGACATGGAGGCGAACCGGGCCACCGGAAAGTTGGTGGTGTCGATGCAACCCCAAAACCCAAACGATCGTTAAGATTGGTGGGTGACCGTTGACCGGATCCTGCCCACCGAGGAGGCGCACGACCTCCTCGATCTGACCCGTGAGCTGGCCACCCGCGAGCTGGCCGGCAAGGCCGACGACTACGAGCGCCGTGGTGAGTTCCCCCGCGACATCCTGCGCACGCTGGGCCGTTCCGGCCTGCTGGGCCTGCCCTACCCGGAGGCCGACGGCGGCGCCGGCCAGCCGTACGAGGTTTATCTGCAGGTCCTGGAGACCCTCGCCGGCCACTGGCTGGCGATCGCCGAGGCGGTCAGCGTGCACACCCTCGCGTGCTACCCGGTGTTCGCGCACGGCACCGAGCGCCAGCGCAAGATGCTGCCCGACCTGCTCGGTGGCGAGCTCCTCGGGGCGTACTGCCTGTCCGAGCCGCAGGGCGGCTCCGACGCCGCCTCGCTGACCACCCGCGCCACTCGCGACGGTTGCGGCTGGTCGGTCAGCGGCACCAAAGCCTGGATCACCCACGCCGGCCAGGCGGATTTCTACAACATCTTCTGCCGTACGGGTGGGGACGGCGCCCGTGGCATCTCGTGCCTGCTGGCCGAGGCCGGCACCCCCGGGCTGCACCCGCAGAAACCGGAACGCACGATGGGCCTGCGCTCGTCGCCGCCCGCCCAGGTCGTCCTCGACAACATGCACGTCGACGCCGACCACCTGGTGGGGGAGGAGAACGGCGGCTTCCGCATCGCGATGGAGGCACTCGACGCCGGCCGGCTCGGCATCGCCGCGTGCGCGGTCGGCCTGGCCCAGGCCGCGGTGGACTACGCCGCGGCGTACGCATCGGAACGCACCCAGTTCGGCAAGCCGATCGCCAGTTTCCAGGGCCTCGGTTTCCTGCTCGCCGACATGTCCACCCAGGTCTCGGCCGCCCGCGCCCTGCTGCTGTCGGCGGCCCGTCTCAAGGACGCCGGCCGCCCGTTCACGATCGAGGCGGCCAAGGCGAAACTGTTCGCCACCGACGTGGCCATGAAGGTCACCACCGACGCGGTGCAGGTGCTCGGCGGTTACGGCTTCGTCAGCGACCACCCGGCCGAGCGCTGGTTCCGCGAGGCCAAGGTCCTGCAGATCGTCGAGGGCACCAACCAGATCCAGCGCCTCGTCATCAGCCGGTCGCTGACGCGCTGACCGTCCGGCCGGGCGAAATGGGGTTGTCCGGCCAAGTAGGGTTTGCGCCGTGGAAGAGATCGACCGGGCGATCGTGGGCGCCCTCACCGCGGACGGCCGCTTGTCGTACACGGACCTGGCCGAGAAGGTCGGGCTCAGCGTCTCGGCGGTGCACCAGCGGGTGCGCCGCCTCGAGCAGCGCGGGGTGATCGCGGGCTACACCGCGAAGGTCTCCTACGAGGCGCTCGAGCTGCCGCTGACCGCGTTCGTGGCGATCCGCCCGTTCGATCCGTCCCAGCCCGACGACGCGCCCGAGCGGCTGGCCCACCTGGCCGAGATCGACTCGTGCTACTCGGTGGCCGGCGAAGACTTCTACCTGCTCCTGGTGCGGGTGGCGAGCCCGGCCGACCTGGAGCGCCTGCTGCAGGAGATCCGCACCGCGGCCAACGTCACCACCCGCACCACGGTGGTCCTCTCCACGCCGTATGAGAACCGGCCGCCCCGCATGCCGCCCGCCCCGGACCCGACTGAACTAGCATCCTAGGACGCGCCAGGCGGCGTGCCGCCCTACTCATCACCACCGAGCACGGCGGCCTTGCGCAACAACACCGCCCGCTCCTGCGTGTTAGCGCATAGGCGGGCCGCCAATTCCAGCTCCGCGCGGGCCTCGGCGGTCCGGCCCAGCCGTGACAGCAGCTCGCCCCGCACCGTCGGCAGCAGGTGCGAGCCGGCCAGGCGGCCGCTGACCACCAGGTCGTCCACGAGATCGAGGGCGGCCTGCGGGCCCTGGCTCATCGCCACCGCGACGGCCCGGTTCAGCTCCACGACGGGCGAGGGCGCGAGCCGACCCAGCGCCTCGTAGAGCACCACGATCCGCTCCCAGTCGGTCTCCGCGACCGAGGGCGCGGCGGCGTGGCAGGCGGCGATCGCGGCCTGCAGTCCATAGGGGCCGAGCCCACGCCCGGCCGCCTGGGCCCGGCCGAGCGCGGCCAGTCCACGCCGGATCGCCGACCGGTCCCACCGCCGCCGGTCCTGGTCCTCCAGCAGCACCGCCTCGCCGTTCGGGCCGGTGCGCGCCGGGAACCGGGCGGCGGTGAGCTCGAACAGCGCGAGCAACCCGTGCACCTCCGGCTCGCCGGGCAGCAGCGCACTCAGCATCCGGGCCAGCCGGGCCGCCTCGCCGGCCAGGGCGGCCCGCAGCAGCGAGTCCCCGGACGTCGCGGTCGAGCCCTCGGTGAAGATCACGTAGAGCACGCTCAGCACGCCGCCGAGGCGGTCGCGCCGCTCGTGCGCCGGTGGCAGCTCGAACGGCACGCCCGCCGCCGCGATCGTCTTCTTCGCCCGGGTGATCCGCGCCTGCACGGTCGCCACCGGCACCAGGAACGCCCGCGCGATCTCCTCGCTGGTCAGGCCGCCGACCACCCGCAGCGTCAGCGCGACGCGTGCCTCCGGCGCCAGCACCGGGTGGCAGGCGACGAACATCAGCGCGAGGATGTCGTCGTCGATCCGGTCCGGGTCCCACGGCAGGTCACCGGCCTGGCCGGCCGGTGGCGCGCCCGAGGAGATCTCGCCCTCGGTGAGCGGCCGCGCCAGCAGCGCGTACCGCTCGTCGCGGGCCGACCGGCGCCGGAAGCTGTCGATGGCTCGCCGCCGGCCGGTCGCCAGCAGCCAGCCCACCGGGTTGGCCGGCGCGCCGTCGCGGGCCCAGCCGGTCAGCGCCTCGGCGAGCGCCTCCTGGGCGACGTCCTCGGCCAGCTCGAAGTCGCCGCTCCAGCGGGCCAGCGCGGCGACGATCCGGGCGGACTCGATCCGCCACACCGCCTCGACGGCCCGGCGGGCCGTCTCGGCAGCGGCGTCGTCGCTGTTGTCGCTCAGAGCTGGCCCGTCCGTTCGCGCCAGGCCCGCTCCCGCACGACCCACTCGTTGTCCTGCGGGAACTCCTCGATCCCTGGCACCCGCCGGATCTCGGTCTTCGAACCGCCGAACGCCGGCATCCGCTTCGCCCACTCCACGGCCTCTTCCTTCGATGCCACGTCGATCAGGTAGAAGCCGCCGAACAGCTCCTTCGTCTCCCCGTACGGCCCGTCGGTCACCATCGGGGTCTCGGCGCTGTAGTCGACCACGACGCCCTTGCTCGGATCGTCCAGCCCTTCGGCGGCCAGCAGCACGCCGGCCTGGATCAGCTCGTCGTTGAAGCGCCCCACCGTCTCGAGCATCTCCTCGAACGGCGTCGACATCATCTTCGCGACGGACTCGTCGGTGCCCCGCATGATCAGCATGTACTTCGCCATCTCGGCGTCACTTCCCCTCGTCATCAGGCCAGCTTCCCGACCTTCTCTACCCCAGGTCGAACGGCCCCGCCGCGGATCGACACGCCCGCCGAATTTCTTTCCGCGAGCCCGCCCGCCCTCGGCCGGCCGCTCGGGACGGCTATTCCGGCGGCGTCCACCGGTAGTGCGTCGACGTGGTGATCTCGTGGAAACCGCACCGGCGCAAGATGGGTGCGCTGTCCGGGGACGCGTCGACGTGCAGCAGCCGGAATCCGCGGGCGGCGGCTTCCCGGGCCCGCGCGGAGATCATGGCGCGATAGAGCCCGCGTCCCCGCCATTGCGGCAGGGTCGTGCCGCCGAGCAGGGCGACGAACTCGGTGCCCGGGTTGTACACGGTGAAGGCCGTGCAGACGAGCCGGTCACCGGCCTCGGCGACCAGGATGGTGATCTGGCCCGGATCGGCCGCCACCCGGGCGGTGAGGTCGCCGGCGACCCACGAGCAGTCGTACCCCCAGACCTCGGTCTGGTGGTCGGCGATGCGGCGCAGGTCCTCGGCCTCGCTGACCTGCCGCAGGACGACGCCGTCGGGCAGGACCGGCTCGGCCGCCGCTTCCGCGGCGAAACCGAGCAGCACCGTCGACGGCTCCTCCGGCACGAAACCGGCCGATTCGAGCCGCTCGGGAAGATCGGCGGGCCGGTCATGGGCCCGGACCTTCCACTCGACGCCCTGGCCGCGGGCCTGGAAGAAGTCACGTTGGCGGGCGATCAGGCGGTCGAGTCCGGCGCCGGTGACGCCGAGGTCGCGCGGCGGCCGTATTCGTCCCACATGCGCGCCGACGATCCGCAGGAGCGGGCCGTCGTACTCGTAGGACATGCCGGCCGGGACCTCGCCGGTCGGCATGCGCATCTGTGCGTCGTAGGCGGCCAGGAGCGCGGTGGTATCGACCATGCTCACATGGTGCCCGGATCACGGCCGCAGGACGACCTTCCCGAGGTTGGCGCGGGACTCGATGATCTGGTGCCCGGCGGCGGCCTGCTCGAGCGGGAGTTCGGCGTGGACGGCCGGGCGCAGCTTGCCGGTGCGGGCCAGCTCCCACAGCTGCTCGCCGTGCTGCCGGTAAAGCGCCGGTTGGGTGGCGGCGAACCGGGCCGGCGCGAAGCCGGTGATCGTCTTCGCGCCGCCCAGCAGGTCATAGGCCGGCACGGTGCCGCCGCCCGCGTTGAAGAAGATCAGCCGGCCGCCGGGGCGCACGGCGGCGAGGGCACGGGGCAGCAGGTCGCCGCCGACCGCGTCGAGGACGACGTCGACCGGCTCGTCCCAGCGCCCCAGCTGATCGATCTGCTGACCCGGATCGTCGCCGCCCCCGAGGCGCCGAGAGATCAGGTCGGCAGGTCGGCTCGGGCGCAGTCGGCGATGTAGGGGAGGGCGAACTCGGTTCGGCCGACCAGCTGGGGGTGGGTGGAGGCCAGGCGGCGGACCTCGTTGAGGACGGCCGCCCGTTCGTCCGGTCGCATCAGGATGATCTGGCTGCGGGAGGCGACCATGTCGATCAGCCGGTCCGGGCCCAAGGTCTCGACCCACTCGAAGCTCGCCTCCCCGAGCGGCCCGAACGGCGGCCCGATCGCGGTGCGGGGCCCGCTCGCCTCGTTGCCGATCACCTCGCCGAGGCGGCGGACCCAGTCGGTGCGTTCGTCGCGCAGGTTCCAGACCAGGCCGAGGCGGCCGCCGGGGGAGAGGACCCGGGCGATCTCCGGCGCCGCCCGCGCGGGGTCGACCCAGTGCCACGCCTGCGCCATCAGCACCACGTCGGCGGCGCCGTCGGGCAGCGGGATGTCCTCGGCCGAGCCGCGCAGCGCCGGCACGCCGGGAACGGCCCGCTTCAGCTCGTCGAGCATGCCCGGCGACGGATCGATCGCGGTGACGTCGAGGCCGCGGGCGCGGATCTGCCGGGTGAGTTTCCCGGTGCCGGCGCCGAGGTCGACGACGCGGGGCCGCCCGGCGGGAAGCAGCCAGTCGAGGGCGGTCTCGGGATAACCGGGCCGGCCGCGTTCGTAACTGGCGGCAACGGGGCCGAACGAGTTCGCGTGCGCGGCATTGTCATCCATATAGAAGATCCTAATATCGCGGTATCCTAGGATGATCTACGCGTGGTGCGCCGGGTCACACTGTTTCAAGACGGCGCCCCGAGGGCACAAACCTTCCAGGCACAACCATGGAGGGTTGAAGAATGAGCTTCACTGACAAGGTCAAGAACGAGGCCGACGAGCTGTCCGGCAAGGCGAAGCAGGCCGTCGGCCGCGCCACCGACAACGAGTCCCTGGTGGCCAAGGGTGAGGCCCAGGAGGCCGGCGCGGAGGCCCGCAAGGCTGCCGAGCACGTCAAGGACGCCGGCAAGGACGTCAAGGACGCCTTCAGCTAAGCCCCACCAGGTAGCGGTTAACGGCAGAAGGGCCCCGGGTCACCCCGGGGCCCTTCTGCACCCCCAGGGAACTAGTCTTCGGCCGCCTGCTTGCGCCACCACGCCTGGCCGCTGTCCGGCAGCGTGTCGATCGGGTCGTAGTAGGCGTACGTCTTGGAAAGGGCTTCGTCGTCGTTCTGCTCGATCGACGTGCGGTAGTTCTTGGTCCAGTACGAGATGCCGTTCTCGCGGTCGTAATCGGTGAGCATGTGCACCCAGCGTTTGCCGACGAACGGCACGTCGCAGACGATCCGCGGGGTCGCGTAACCCGGCAGGTAGCCCATCATGTCGTGCTGCAGCTGCTGGGCGTGCCAGACCGGCACCCGCCAGTGCTCGGCGTTGGGGATCATGTCGCACATGTAGAAGTAGTACGGCAGGATGCCGGCCTCGCCCTGCAGCCCGAAGCACAGGTCGAGCAGGTCCTCGGTGGTGGCGTTGACGCCGCGCATGAGCACGCCCTGGTTGCGGACGTCGCGCACGCCGATCTCCAGCATGGTGCGGACCGCCTTGGCGACCAGCGGGGTCAGCGAGTTCACGTGGTTGACGTGGGTGTGCACGGCGAGGTTGACGCCGCGCCGCTGGGCGGTGATGGCGACCCGCTGCATGCCTTCGACGACGTCGTCCTGCAGCCAGTGCTGGGGCAGGCCCATGAGGGCCTTGGTCGCGAGGCGGATGTCACGCACGGTCGGCACCGACAAAAGACCCATGAGGTACGTCTCGAGCTGCTTCCACGGCACGTTCGCGACGTCGCCGCCGGAGACGACCACGTCGCGTACGCCCGGGTGGGCCTTGAGGTAGGCGAGGTGGGCGTCGTACCGGTCGACGGGTTTGAGGGAAAGCCGCAGCTTGTCGACCGTGGGGGTGCTGTTGCCGACGAGGTCCATGCGGGTGCAGTGCCCGCAGTACTGCGGGCAGGTGGACAGCAGCTCGGCGAGGACCTTGGTGGGGTAGCGGTGGGTGAGGCCCTCGGCGACCCACATGTCGTGCTCGTGCAGGGAGTCGCGGGTGGCCTGCGGGTGTGACGGCCACTCGAGGTGGCGGTCGGTGGCGACCGGGATCATGTAGCGGCGGACCGGGTCGTTGTAGAACGACTCCGTGTCGGGCACCCGGTCGGGCACCATGGTGTTGAGCATCTGCGGCGGGATCAGCATCGACATGGTGGCCAGGCGCTGCTGGTCGGTTTCCAGGTCGGTGTAGAACCGCTCGTCGAGCAGGTCGCCCATGAGTGCGCGCAGTTGTTTGACGTTCTTGACGCAGTTGACCCGCTGCCACTGGGAGGACTCCCACTGGGCGGCGGTGACGTCCTTCCAGCCGGGGAAGCGGGTCCAGTCCGGTTCGACCAGGGGTCGCCGCTGGTAGTCGTAGGGCTGGCCGTTCATCGCTGCCTCCTGGACGCCGTCGTCGAACCCGAGCTCCAACCTACTGGATTATTTTTCGTCTAGAAACCTCGTGTCCGTAGGATTTACGGTAGGACCGCATCTCGAGCTTCTTGATTTCTTGTTAAGGATGGGTTTCATGAGTGCATCTGTTGGTCTGCGCCGGGTCCTCGAGCCGGCCGGGGTGCTGCCGCAGGCGGCGTGGCGGCTGGATGCGAGCCCGGAGATCGCGGCCGACGAGGTGCGCATCGCGGTCGAGCGGCTCAACCTGGATGCGGCGAGTTTCCGGCAGTTGTCCGAGAAGCACGGCGGCGACGGCGCGAAGGTCCGCGCCGAGGTCCTGGAGATCATCGAGACGCGCGGCAAGATGCACAATCCGGTCACCGGCTCGGGCGGCATGCTGATCGGCGTCGTCGAGGAGGTCGGCTCGGAGTCGCCGCTGGGCCTGAAGCCGGGCGACCGGGTGGCCACCCTGGTGTCGCTGACGCTGACCCCGCTGCGGATCACCGAAACGGACTGGGACGGAAAATCCGAACAAATCCCAGCGAGGGGTACGGCGATCCTTTTCGGTCGCTCGGTGGTCGGGGTTCTGCCGGACGACCTCGATCCGTCGCTCGCGCTGGCCGTGTACGACGTCTGCGGCGCCCCGGCGCTGACCGACCGGGTGGTGCGCGAATACGACGCCCCGGTCACGGTGACGGTGCTCGGCGGGGCCGGCAAGAGCGGTTCGCTGTCGCTGGCCGCCGCGCGGCTGGCCGGGGCGCGCACTCTCGCCGTCGTCCGGGATTCGGATGAAGAAAAAGCGGTGCGGGAGGCCGGTCTGGCCGACGCGGTCGCGATCGCGGACGCCCGCGACCCGGTCGCAGTGGCGCAGGCGGTGGGGGAGCCGGCCACGATCACCGTGGTCTGCGTCGACGTTCCCGGCTGCGAGCACGGCGCGATCCTGGCCACCGCGGCCGGCGGCACGGTCATCTTCTTCTCGATGGCGACCAGCTTCCCGGCCGCCGCGCTCGGCGCCGAGGGCCTGGCCGCGGACGTGACGATGCTCATCGGCAACGGTTACGTGCCTGGCCACGCCGAGTTCGCGGTCGATCTGGTGCGCCGTGTCCCGGCGGTCCGCCGCCTGTTCGACTCGCGGATCGCGGGACACTGACGGGCATGACTTCGGTTCTCTTCACCCACGGCCGCTTCTATTCCGCCGCCGACCCGCGGGCCACCGCCATGCTGGTCCGCGAGGGACGCATCGCCTGGCTCGGCGACGCGGGCGACGCCCCGGCCGCCGACCGGCGGATCGATCTCGAGAACGCGCTGGTGACACCGGCGTTCGTGGACGCGCACCTGCACGCCACTGACACCGGCCTGGCGTTCGACGGCCTCGACCTGTCCGGCGTCCGGTCCCGCGAGGAGTTGCTGGCGCGGGTGTCGGAGTTCGCCGCGACCCGGCCCGCGGACGGTGTGGTGCACGGTCACGGCTGGGACGAGTCGACCTGGGCCGACCAGAGGGTGCCGACGGCGGAGCAGCTGGAGAGCGCGTCCGGCGGCCGCCGGACGTACCTGTCGCAGGCCAGCGTGCACTCGGCCCTGGTCTCGACGTCCCTGCTGGGCGCGGTCGAGGACAGCGACGGTTCCGGCTGGGTGCGGGAGCAGGCCCACCATGCCGTACGCGCGGTGGCTCTCGGGTCGCTGACGCCGGCGCAGCGCACGGCTGCCCAGCGCACCGCCCTGGCCCGGGCGGCGTCGATGGGGATCGCCGCGGTGCACGAGTGCGCCGGTCCGGGCACGTCCAGCGAGGACGATCTGCGGTCGGTGCTGGCGCTGAGCGGGCAGGGACTGCCGAAGGTGTTCGGTTACTGGGGTGAGCTGGGCGGCGCGGAGCGGGCCCGGGACCTGGGCGCGGTCGGCGCGGCCGGCGATCTGTACGCGGACGGCGCGCTGGGTTCGCGGACGGCGTCGCTGCGGCACCCGTACCACGACGGCGAGAACGGTCTGGGCGAGGCGTTCGTGACCGCCGAGCAGGCCGCCGAGCACCTGCTCGACTGCATGCGGCTGGGTGTGCAGGGCGGCTTCCACGCGATCGGCGACGCCGCGATCGAGACGATCCTGGACGGTTTCGTGATCGCCGCCAAGACCGCGGGCGTCGACGAGGTCCGGGCGGCCGGGCACCGCATCGAGCACGTCGAGCTGATCGACAAGCCGATGATCGCGCGGATGGTGGAGTTCGGCGTGACCGCGTCGGTGCAGCCGGTCTTCGACGCCCTGTGGGGCGGCCCGAGCCGGATGTACGCGCAGCGCCTGGGCGTGGAGCGGGCCCTGGCCAGCAACCCGATCGGGGCGATGCACGCCACCGGGGTGACCCTGGCGTTCGGCTCGGACTCGCCGGTGACGGCGCTGGACCCGTGGTCGGTGGTGGCGGCTGCGGCGGCCCCGCGCAACCCGGTCTACCGGATGACGGTGCGGGCCGCGTTCGCGGCGTCGACCCGCGGCGGCTGGCGGGCGGCCCGCGTCGACGGCGTCGGGGTGCTGGCGCCGGGCGCGCAGGCCACGTTCGCGGTGTGGGAGACCCCCGGCGGCATGCAGGGTGGCCTGCCGGACCTGCTGGCCGGCATCGAGGGCGTGGTGCCGGCGCGGCCGGTGTGCCGCCGCACGGTCCTGGCCGGCGAAACGATCTTCGAAGCGTAAGCGAACAGAGGGAGCGGCAGGGTGGCCGGGAAGCTGAATCTGGATGCGCGGGTCGTCGCGAAGGCACGGCGGCTCGCAGTGCGGGCGGGTCAGCCCGTCGTCGACCTCGCCCGGTCACACACGACGGTGTCGGTGGAACGGGCCGTGCTGCGGCTGGCCGGCGTGCACGGCGCCGACTCCGACGGGATTCCCTGGGTGAACCGCCTGGTGGACGCGGTGCGCGCGGATGTCGGGCTGGGCCACGGGGTGGCGCTGCCGGTGTTCCACGCGATGCGGGCGACCGGGGTCGACGACATCACGGTCCTGGCTCAGAAGGCAGCGGCGGGAGCGGTGCGGTTCGACGTACCCCTCAAGCAGGCGGAAGCAACAGCGGCCCGGCGGGCCGCGAGAAGGGCGACCGGCGACGGCCTGAAGATCGTCGATCGGCGCCGGGCCGAGCGGGACCGGCTGATCAAGCGGTACGGCGATCCGCAGCAGCGTCCGTGGATCTATCTGATCGTGGCGACCGGCGACATCTACGAGGACATCCCGCAGGCGCAGGCGGCCGCGCGGGCCGGCGCCGACATCATCGCGGTGATCCGCTCGACCGGCCAGTCGCTGCTGGACTACGTGCCGGAGGGCGCGACCCGGGAGGGTTTCGCCGGCACCTACGCCACCCAGGAGAACTTCCGGCTGATGCGGGCGGCGCTCGACGAGACGTCCAAGGAGCTGGGGCGTTATGTCCGGCTGACGAACTACGCGTCCGGGCTGTGCATGCCGGAGATCGCCGCGCTGGCCGGCATGGAACGCCTGGACATGATGCTCAACGACTCGATGTACGGCATCCTGTTCCGCGACATCAACCCGATCCGCACCTTCGTCGACCAGCGCTTCTCCCGCCAGGTCCACGCCCGTGCCGGCATCATCATCAACACCGGCGAGGACAACTACCTGACCACCGCGGACGCGGTCGAGGCCGCCCACACGGTGACGGTGTCGCAGCTGCTCAACGAGTTCTTCGCGCACGAGGCCGGGCTGGCCGACTGGCAGCTGGGCCTGGGCCACGCCTTCGAGATCAACCCGGACCTGCCGGACTCGTTCCGCCTGGAGCTGGCGCACGCCCTGCTGGCCCGCGAGCTGTTCCCGGACGCCCCGCTGAAGTGGATGCCGCCGACCAAGCACATGACCGGCGACGTGTTCCGCGGCAACCTGCTCGACGGCTTCTTCAACCTGGTCGGCGCGCTGACCGGCCAGGGCATCCTGCTGGTCGGCATGATGACCGAGGCGGTGGTGACGCCGTGGCTGTCGGATCGCGACGTGGCCCTGCAGAACGTCCGCTACGTGCTGAACGGCGCCGGCAACCTGCACGAGGACTTCGTCCCGGCGCGGGGCGGCTTCATCCAGCAGCGGGCGAAGCAGGTCCTGTCCGAGGCGGTCGACCTGCTCGACAAGATCGTCGACGACACCCTGCTCAATGCCATCGCCGACGGCACTTTCGGCATCATGAAACGCCCGGCGAACCGCGGCAAGGGCCTGGACGGTGTCGCCGCCCACGAAGACGGCTACTACAACCCGGTGACCGAGGCCCTGGAGTCCCGTTGAGGACAGACAGAAGGCAGATCTTGCGGTTTACTTGCACGGAATACCGTGTAAACCGTCTGGAGTCTGCCAGTGTTACGTAGTTTCCGCGTCGCGAACCACCGGTCGCTGCGCGATGAGCAGGAATTGCTCCTGATGCCGGTATACGACGCCCAGGGGCCGGTGGTTTCGGTGGTCGCCGTGTTCGGCGCCAACGCCTCCGGCAAGTCCAACCTGCTCGACGCGATCGCCTGGATGCGCACGGCCGTGCTCGACTCGTTCCGGGTCTGGGAGGCCGGTTCCGGTATCCCCCGCACCCGCTACCGCCTCGACGCCGACGAGACCAAACCTTCCGAGTTCGTTGCCGACCTGATCCTCGACGGAGTCCAGTGGGTGTACGGATTCTCGGCGACCAGCGAGGCTGTTCAAGAGGAGTGGCTGCACAGCTACCCGCAGGGCCGGAAGCGGGTCATCTTCGAGCGCGAGAGCCAGAAGATCGAGCTGGGATCGACCATTCCGGAACGTCGCAGCCGCGGCGAGATACTTCGCAGCCTCCTGCGCGAGAACGCTCTGCTGCTGAGCACTGCCGTGCAGCTCAATTTGAAGGAGGCCGAACCGGTCTATCACTGGTTCCGTCGGCAGTTGCTTCTGCCGAACGTTCTGGAACCGCTGATGCACCGGCGGATCCGTCTGCCGTTCCTGATCGCGTCCGCGTTGGCCCATCATCCGGAGTTGGTCGATCTGATCAAGGCGGCGGACATGGGCATCTCTGGTCTGACCGTCGACGAGCCAACACCCGGGTCGGGCCGGACGGCGCCGGAGGTGAAGTTCCTTCACGGTCCTGACTCGGTGCCGTTGGACCTGTCCGACGAGTCCGAAGGCACCCTTGCCTGGACCGAGCTGCTGACCGTGGCGCTCGACGCGCTCGGCGGCGGGGCGGTCCTCGTCGTGGACGAGATCGACGCCAGCCTCCATCCGCAGCTGACGGCTCGGCTCGTCGAGCTGTTCCGCAGCCCCGAGACCAATTCCTCCGGTGCGCAACTGCTGTTCACCACCCACGACGCCACGTTGCTCGGCACCAATCTCAATGCCGACGTGCTCCGCCGCGACGAGATCTGGTTCGTGGAGAAGAAGCCCGACGGCGCCTCCACCCTTTTTCCGCTTTCGGACTTCCGCCCTCGAAAGGGAGAGAACTGGGAACGCCGTTACCTGGTCGGGAGCTATGGCGCGGTGCCGGAGGTCTACGAAAGCACCCTCGTCAATCGGGTCCGGAATTTCCGCGAAGAAGGCCACCATGACGCGGTGTGACGCAACTCGGAGTCGTCGTGCCCTTGGCCGTGCGGAGCGACGTAGCTTTCTCGTCGTGATCGGTGCGGAACGCACCGAGACCGATTACCTCGACGGAATGCGCGGGCATCTTGCCACCGTTCGGATGAGGCTCGTCGAAAAGCCCGCCGCCCCGGATCAGCTCGTGGAGTACACCCGCGACAACTTCGTCCTCAGCGACTTCGACGAGGTCTGGTGCGTGACCGACGTCGACAGCTACGAGCGGGAGGGTGGAAAGGTCACGGCTGCGCTCGCCCTTGCCAAGAAGGCCGGCATCAACGTGGCCGTCTCTGATCCGTGCTTCGAGGTCTGGCTGCTCCTGCATCACGAGGACTGTTCGGCGCACTGTGCCAACTGCGGCGCCGTCGAACGGAAACTCCGCAAACGCGTGCTCGCCTACGACAAGGCGCGTCTCAACTTCCGGCACTTCGCCGGCGGCCTTGATCAGGCCGTCGAGCGGGCTCGGAAGCTCGAACCCGGCCGCAATCCGTCCACCGGTGTGTGGCGGCTGGTCAACGCTGTACTGGAGAGAGAATGACGATCATCCGGCCCTACGGGGACACCACCGGGGACGGGATGGTGCAGCTGTCTTTCACGCTGCCGATCCCGCACGACAAACGCGCCGAAGGGGCCGCGCTTCAGCTTGCCGGGAAGATGGGCATGGACCCGGCGATGCTGGTGCACGCCAAGCAGATGGGCGACGGGTTCACTTTCTTCGTCGTCTACGGGAAGGTCAACCATCTCGTCGACACCGAGAAGGTGGTTGTCGTCGAGCGGGACTTTCCGCTGCTCAGCGCGAAAGAGGTCAACGCCGTGATCAAGCGGCGGCTGCGGCGGCGGCTCAACGTCGTCGGGGCGTGCATCGGCACCGACGCGCACACCGTCGGGATCGACGCCATCCTCAACCTCAAGGGCATTGCGGGGGAGAAGGGCCTGGAATATTACCGGGAGCTGTCGGTCACCAACATGGGCGCCCAGGTCTCGGTGCCGGACCTGGTGGAGACCGCCCGGGAGCAGAAGGCCGACGCCGTCCTGGTGTCGCAGGTCGTCACCCAGCGCGACGCGCACCTGCAGAACACCCGCGCCATGTCGGCCGCCTTCCGCGAGGCGCTGCCCGCGGGCAAACGGCCGCTGCTGATCGTCGGCGGTCCGCGGTTCGATGAGCTGATGGCCGGTGAGCTCGGCGTCGACCGGATCTTCACGCGCGGAACCACCCCGCGCGAGGTCGCCTCCTATCTAGTCCATGCCATCGTCGGCCCGTCCGACCACCCCGCCGCCACCCTTGACTCGACTGAAGGCCATCTCTGATGATCACCGTCACGCACCGTCGCTACGTTCCGTACTCGCACGCCCACTACGCCGGCAACCTCGTCGACGGCGCCTACTCGCTCGGCCTGTTCGGCGACGTCGCCACCGAGGTGTGCATCCAGCTCGACGGCGACGAGGGCCTGTTCGCCTCGTACGACGACGTGCAGTTCAAGGCCCCGGTGCAGGCCGGCGACGTCCTGGAGATCACGGCGACCGTGGTCAAGATGGGCACCCGCTCGCGGAAGATCGCGTTCGAGTCGAGGGTGGTCTGCCGAGGCACCGGCGGTTCGGCGGCCCAGGTGCTCGACGAGCCGATCGTGGCGGTCACCGCCACTGGCACGGTCGTCGTGCCAGCGAAGGCATGACCGCCTGCACCGAGCGGCACTCAGCCGCACCGCGGAACGGCGTCGCGGGCGAGGGCCAGAAGGGCATGCCGAAGATGAGCACAGTGTGACCGCCTGCACCGAGCGGCACTCAGCCGCACCGCGGAACGGCGTCGCGGGCGAGGGCCAGAAGGGCATGCCGAAGATGAGCACAGCATGACGGCCGCCGTTTGCGTCGACGTCGGGTCCACGTACACCAAAGCCGCCCGGATCGATCTCGCCTCGGGTGAGCTGACCGGCCGGGCCGAGGTGCCGACGACCTCCGCGACCGACGTCCTGGCCGGGCTGGATGCGGCCGTCGCCGCCGTCGGCGGCTCCGCCGATCAGCTGTACGTCTGCAGCAGTGCCGGCGGAGGTCTGCGGCTCGCCGTCGTCGGCTACGAGTCGCTGGTCACCGCGGAGGCCGGGCACCGGGTCGGCCTGTCCGCGGGCGCGCAGGTCGTGCACGTGGCCGCCGGGCCGCTCACCGGCGCCGCCGTCGCGTCGCTGCGCGCGGCCCGCCCGGACGTGATCCTGCTCGTCGGCGGCACCGACGGCGGCGATTCCTCGGTGCTGCTGCACAACGCCGGTCGCCTTGCCACCTCCCGGCTGCGGGTCCCGGTGGTGGTGGCCGGCAACGCTTCGGCCCGGTCGGATGCGGCCGATCTGCTCACCGGCCGGGGCATTGCGGTGACCGTGACCGCCAACGTCCTGCCGAAGATCGGCGTCCTCGACCCCGGCCCGGCCCGCGCGGCGATCCGCGCCGTCTTCCTCACCCACGTGATCGGCGGCAAGAAGCTCTCCCGCGGCCGCCGCTTCGCCTCCCTGGTGCGGGCGGCCACCCCGGACGCCGTGCTCGCCGGGGTCGAGCTGCTCGCCGACCTCACCGGCGCCGGCGTCCTGGTCGTCGACGTCGGCGGGGCCACCACCGACGTCTACTCGGCGCTGCTGCCCGACGCGGAGGCCGAGAACGGGCCGCAGCGCGACGTCGCCGGAACCCTCTGGAGATCCAGAACTGTGGAGGGTGACCTGGGCGTAGCTGTCGGTGCCGGCGGCACTGTGGCTGCCGCCACAGTCGAGAAATTGGCACTTTCAACCATCGAAAACGGCCCGTCGGCGGAGCGTGACCGGGATCTCGCCGCCGCCGCGGCCACCATCGCCTTGCGCCGGCACGCCCGCGGTCACTCTCCGGGACCGGGCCGGCCGCGCACCGGCGGCCGCGATCTGCGCGACGTGCGGCTCGTCGTCGGCTCCGGCGGGGTGCTTCGACACGGTGGCGGCGGATATGTCCTGAACGCTGTGCTCGGCGACACCGCCGGCGGCTGGGCGGCGCCGGCCACCGCCCGTGTCGTGATCGACGAGCGGTACGTGCTCGCCGCCGCCGGCCTGCTGGCCTCCGATCATCCGCAGGCCGCTTCCGCTCTGTTGAACACGCTGTAACCCGAACGGGTACGGGACATGACACGCCGGGGTACGCGACACGCCCAAGGGCGGAAGTGGTGGTTGACAGGCGGGCGGGTGCCGGACGTACCTTCTTCAGGTCCTGAGCACGGCAAGCGATCGATGTCTTCTTTCTCCCTCCGCCCACTGGCCGCAGTCCTCGCAGGGGTCGCGCGTTCAGCCAGGTCCAGGGGGTGGGGGTCGGCGGGGCGGCAGCGGACCGATCGCAGCGTCGGTGGGGCAGGGGGTCGTACCGGCACCAGTAGACAACGGCTCGGCGGGGGCATCCAGTCCGCGGCGCGCCGGTCCGAAGGCGTACGTGACCACTCGCTGACCCACCGGCCGTGCCCGGGAGCGCACGGAGCACCCGGGGGCGCGGCCGTCTTTCGGTCGCGCCTTCCCCGTTCCCGCAGTTCCGCGGGCCTTTGTTGCCCGGTAGCCTTCCGCGGGTGGAAATGACGCTGCAGCCCCCGGTCGCGCCCCAGGTCAGCGCACCGGCCCCCGGCCCGGCCCCGCTGCGGCTCACGTACGCCCTGCCGCTCGCTCTGCTGGCCGGCGCGGCGTTGCTGGTCGCCCTCCCGCCGTACAACCTGTGGTGGCTCTCCCCGGTCGGGGTGGCCCTGCTCGCCGTGGCCACCCACCGGCGCCGCCTGCGGGCCGGCCTCGGCCTCGGCTTCCTGGCCGGCGTCGTGCTGTTCTTCCCGCTGCTCAACTGGACCAGCTTCGCCGCCGGCTGGCTGCCCTGGGCGCTGCTGGCCACGGCCGAGGCCGCCTACGTCGGGCTGACCGGCCTGGCCACCGCCTGGCTGTCGCCGCTGCTGGACCGGCGCCGGGCGCTGTGGCCGCTGGTCCTCGGCCTGCTGTGGGTGACTCAGGAGGCGGCGCGCGACCGTTTCCCGTTCGGCGGCTTCCCGTGGGGCCGGCTCGCGTTCAGCCAGGGTGACGCACCGGCCCTGCGCCTCGCCGCGTACGGCGGCGCCCCGCTCGTCACGTTCGCCGTGGCCGCCGCCGGTGGCTGTCTGGCCGCCCTGGTATGGCAACGGCCGTCCCGAAGCGCTCTCGGCTATCTGGCGGCCCTCGCCGCCGTCGTCGTGGCACCGGCCGCCCTGCCCGTCGGGGACAGCTCCGGCCCGACCAAGGTCGTCGCCATCGTCCAGGGCAACGTGCCCCGCCTCGGCCTCGACTTCAACTCCCAGCGCCGGGCCGTGCTCGACAACCACGTCAACGCCACCCTGCGGCTCGCCACCGAGGTCAAGTCCGGCGCCCAGAAGCAGCCCGACCTGGTCATCTGGCCGGAGAACTCGAGCGACATCGACCCGCTGCAGAACCAGGACGCGGCCCAGGAGATCGCCTACGCCGCCGACACCATCGGCGCGCCCATCCTGGTCGGCGCGGTGCTGCGCACCGACAACCCGGCCGACATCAAGAACGCCGGCATCCTCTGGAACCCGGTCACCGGCCCCGACCTCACCCAGACGTACGTCAAGCAGCACCCGGTCCCGTTCGCCGAGTACATGCCGCTGCGCTCGATCGCGAAACTCGTCTCCGACAAGGTCGACCTGGTCAAGAACATGCTCGCCGGCGACCACACCGGCGTGATCAGGACGGCCGGGCTCACCCTCGGCGACGTGATCTGCTTCGAGGTCGCCTACGACGGCATCGTCCGCGACACCGTCACCGGTGGCGCTCAGATCCTCACCGTGCAGACCAACAACGCCACCTTCAACGCCGCCGAGGCCGAGCAACAGCTGGCCATGGTGCGGCTGCGCGCCGTCGAACACGGCCGGGCGGCCTTGATGGCCTCCACCGTTGGGGTGTCGGGATTTGTCGGAACCGCCGGAGACGTGCATGACGAAAGCGGATTCAATGAGGCATCGGTGATGGTGCGCGCAATGCCCCTGGGCGGATCGCGTACGCTGGCCACTCGCTTGGGCGTGTGGCCCGAGATGGCGGCGGTCGCGCTGACGGTTGCCGCCCTGGCCGGAGCGCTCGTGCTACGGCGTAAACGGCGGACCAGTAGGAGCAACGGGGACGTGAAGGCGGAGACACGGTGAGCGAGGCGGAAGGCTACCCGGGAGTGGGACGGGTCCTCGTGATCATCCCGACGTACAACGAGGCGGAGAACATCCGCAAGATCACCAGCCGGGTCCGCACCGCCGTCCCGGACGTCGACATTCTCGTCGCCGACGACAACTCACCCGACGGCACCGGCGGCATCGCCGACGAGCTCTCCACCGCCGACGATCACATCTTCGTGCTGCACCGCACCGGCAAGGAAGGCCTCGGCGCCGCCTACAAGGCCGGCTTCGCCTGGGCCAAGAACAAGGGGTACGACGCGGTCGTCGAGATGGACGCGGACGGCTCGCACGCCCCCGAGGAGCTGCCGAAGCTGCTCGACGCGCTGCGCGACACCGACGCCGTGCTCGGCACCCGCTACATCCCCGGCGGCAGCGTGCACAACTGGCCGCTGCACCGGCTGCTGCTCTCCCGCGGCGGCAACATCTACATCCGGATGGCGCTGGGCATGCCGTTCCGCGACGCCACCGGCGGCTACCGCGCCTACCGGATGCCGGTGCTGGACGCGATCAACGTCGACACCGTCGCCTCCACCGGCTATTCGTTCCAGGTCGAGCTGGCCTGGCGCAGCTACAAGAGCGGGTTCCGGATGGCTGAGGTGCCCATCACGTTCACTGAGCGCGAACACGGCGTGAGCAAGATGAGCGGCAACATTTTCAAGGAACAGCTGGTCAGAGTCACTGTGTGGGGGTTGGCCGCCCGCCGCGACGCATTGATGAGCCGCCTCGGCCGCCGGCCGCGCCAGAGTTCCACCTGGCCGTGACCGGGCACCGGAGTGTCATGCTTGCTGAAGTCGGCGTGACACCCGGGAGGTCCGCATGCAACGTCGAGGAATAGCCCTGGTGCCAGTGGGTCTGGCCGTGCTCGCGGTGGCCGAGGTCATCGTGTTCCTGAGCGTGGCCCACGCGATCGGCGGCGGCTGGGCGCTGCTGCTGCTCGCTGCCTTCGAGATCACCGGCATGCTCCTGCTGCGCCGCGAGGGCATCAAGGGCTGGCGTGCCTTCCGCGCGGCCGCCGCCGAGGGCCGCCCGCCCGGCGCCCAGGTCGCGAACTCGCTGGCCGGCCTGGCCGGCGCCCTGCTGCTGGCGATCCCCGGCTTCATCACCTCCGCGGCCGGCCTGATCCTGCTGATCGGCCGTCCGGTCGCCCGCCGGGCGATCGAGCGCTTCACCGAACGCCACGTCGGCGGCGCGGTGGCCGACGACCTGTTCGGCCCCCGCCGCGTCCGGGTCCGTCGGGGCGAGCCGGTGGTCGTCGCCGAACACGACGACACCCCACCCGTGCACACCCCGGCCGCCGCTATCGAGGGAGAGGTCATCGAGGGCGAAGTCCTTCGCTGACGCCTCCCGTAGAGACAACTTCCGCAGACACGACGAAGGCCGACCCGGGCGGGTCGGCCTTCGTTTTTGTTCGGTGCGGTTCGGTCAACGGCCCCGGCGGGTTCGCACCTCTTGGAGGCGCTCGTTGAGGATGTCCTCGAGTTCCGAGATCGACCGCCGCTCCAGGAGCATGTCCCAGTGGGTACGCGGCGGCTTTGCCTTCTTCTGCTCCGGCTCGTTGCCGTCCACCAGACGGGCGACGCTGCCGTCGAACTTGCACTCCCAGGTGGTGGGCACCTCGGCGTCGACGGCGAACGGCACCTCGAACTGGTGACCCTTGACGCACAGGTACTCTCGGGTCTGCCGGGGCGCCAGCTCGGTGTTGCGGTCGGACTCGTAGCTGACTGCGCCAAGACGGCTGCCGCGCAGCATGCGTTCGCCCATGATCGGCTTTCCCCTCGCTCGTGGTGCTGCTCTCGTTGGTGTAACGAAAGGGGCGGCCGCGGGATTCCGACGGTCGCCAAAAGCTCTGTCCCACCGTTGTGACGGCGGTGTTAACTCTACGAGCGTAACCGGCGACGGCCCTTACCGGTCGCCGCCCGCCCCCGTCGAAGTGGACCTTGGTCCACTTTACGGTGTTATGCGTGTTCTGCAGGTACTGCGATGTCGGTCACTCGTCCGGTTACCCGGCACATCTCGACCTCGTTTCGCTGCTCGCCCGGAAGTATTCGTCCGGTGGTCGCCGAAACTGAGAACAGTTCAGCCAGGCTTCACCTGCCGCCCGCACCATCCTCCACCAGCGGGGTGCGAAAGCGCCGCCGGGATCCGACAGCCTCGATCCGGCCCGGCCGCGCCCGCCCGCTGCGGGGCAGCAGTGACAATTCGCACTCCGCGCCGCCCGGATCGCGCTGGCAGCCGGCGGCGTCGTGTTCGGCGGCCTCGCGAACGCCTGCGGCCCGCCGCGCGGACCCGCCGCTGCCCGCTACCGGCCCGTGCCACGATGGACCCGCCGCTGGGCGTACGCGGCCGTCGCGCTGCCGGTGATCGGCTGGGCCGTGCCGCACGGGCTCTGGGTGCTCGGCGTTCCGGTAGGCATCTGCGCCGCGGAGCTCGACGACATCCACCGAAGCTTCTCGACGCCGACCGGGCTGGCGATCACTCTCGTCCCGCCGCTCGCCGGCCTGCTCGTGCTCGGGCCGGCGCAGCGGTGGGGAGAGCAGTTCCCGCGGTGGGCGCCTCTGCTGCACGGCCGGCCGGTTCCCCGGCTGCTGGCGGTGGCCCCGGCCGGCCTCGTGGCGATCGCGCTGATCACCTACGGAGCGCTGAGCGTCGCGGTCTTCGCGAAGCAGCTGCTCGCCGGCGACCAGAACTGGTCCGACGGATCCGGACACTCCCGCAGTGGGTGCGCGAGCGCGGGCGATCCACCAGCGGGCCACCAGTCGCAGGCCGCGCCCGCTGACCCTCGTGATACCAGCCAAACAGTTCCACGCCGCCGGCGCCGTAGCGCTTCGCGCGGATCGTCCTCAGCCGGCGGCGGGGGCTGTCTCCGGGGTGGTGGCGCGGGTGGGTTGGGCTGGTGTTGGTTGGGGGCGGGTGCCCAGGGAGGCGAGGGCCGACGCGAGGTCGCTGACCTGGGTGGACAGCTGGGCGGCGCGGGTCTGGGCGGCCTCGGCCTCGGCGCGGGCGGTGGCGAGGCGGCGTTCCAGGTCGGCCACGTCCTGGGTGGCGCGGTCGGCGGTGCGCTTCAGGTCGTCGCGGGCCCGGACGGCGGCATCGCGGTCGGCGGTGGCCGCCGCCAGGTCCTGACGGACCGCGGCGATCTCGGTTTCGGCGTTGCTGCGTGCGGTTGCGGCCTCCTTGCGTACGCCGGAAAGCTCCTCCGTCAGCTCCCGCTGCGCCGCCTTGAGATCGTCGCCGGCCTGGCGGAGTTCCTCGGCTCGGGTGGTGGCGTTCTGTGCCTCGGTGACCGAGGCGGCCAGGTCCCGTTCGATTCCGTCGCGTTCGCGGCGGACCTCCCGCAGTTCGCCGCTGACCGTGGCCAGCTCGTCGCGGGCCGACTCGCGGAAGGCGGTCAGTTCGTCGCGGGCGGCGTCGCGTTCGGACTCGGCGCGTTCGCGCAGGGCGGCCGCGGCGGTGGCCTCGCGGCGGGCGTCGTCGCGCTGGGCGGTGGCTTCCTCGGCGTTCTGGACGGCGGCGCCGGCCTTGCGGTCGGACTCCTCGGCCTGCTGGCGGGCCTCGTCGCGCTCGGCCACCGCGGCCGCGGTCAGTTGCTGGGCGGTCGCTACGGCCGAGTCGGCGCGTTCGGAGTCGCGGCGGGCGTCGTCGCGTTCGGTGTGTGCGGCGGCGATCTGCCCGGACGTCTCGGCGCGGAGCTCGGCCAGCTGGCGTTCCACGCCAGCCGGGGAGAGTTCCGAGTGCAGGGCGTCGGTGAGGGTCTCGACGAGCTGGTCGAGCCGGTCGACCACCTCCCAGGTGCGGGCCACCTGCCCGGCGAGGCCGGGGGAGGACCGGTGCCGCATCCGGCTGGCTCGGGAGGCCCGCTGGCACTCACTGTCGTTGTCGCGGCAGTACCGGAACGGCCGCCCGGCCGAGGACCGCTGCGGGACGGGGCGTCCACAGTGGCCACAGGGACGGGTCTCCAGGGTGGCGTCGTTGTCGCTCATCGCCTGATCACCCTAGGCGCGCAGCCGTCGGGAGCCACGCCACCACACCGGCGCGATTTTCCCCGGACTTCATCATCCTAGGACGCTCTAGGCGGCGTGCGCGCCATCACGCGCCCGCGCTCCAAACCGAAGATCAAACCAAAAAGGAATCAACGACCAGCCACCTTTGACTTTGGGCGAGTTGGTCGGCCGGCGAGCCCTCATCAGGGGTGCGATGACGAGGACGATCGCGGCCCGAGGGGTGACGCCGGATCCCTTGAGAGCGCGGACCACGACTTTAAGGATGTCGGGCAGGCTGCCCGTAGAAGCCCACGGACCTGGACGCCGAAGAATCAGCAGCGACGGTGGGGTGAGGGATCGGGGCCTGGCCGGAACGGCCGGGGCCTGGTGGGTCAGGTGGGGAGGACCTCGTCGGCCCAGCGGGTTATGGCCGTCAGTACCGGGGCTCGGCCGGCGAACATGGCTTCCAGGTCGCGCTTGTCGTAGGCGGCTTTGCTGGGGTTGGGCTGGGCGGCGTACATCAGCATGCGGGGTGCCAGCCAGAAGTATTTGGCAGCGCCGGTGGTGCGGACGGCTCGCCGGACCAGAGTGGGGTCGACGGTGGCCATTCCCTTGGCGTAGGCGTCCGTGACGGTGGTCAGGACCTCGTCGAGGTGGGTGATGTCGATGAGGCCGTCGAGGAAGGTGTCGAGGGCGAGGTTGGCGGCGTCCTCGCCGATGGCGCCGGGGCCGGTGTAGGCCCAGTCGATCAGGGCGGGGCCGTGGTCGGTGACGATCAGGTTCATCGGCCAGACGTCGTGGTGGCAGAGGGTGCGGGGGAGTTCGTCGGCGAGGGCGAGCAGGGTGTGCCGGTTGTCCCAGAGGCGGTGTAGTGCGTCGCGTAGTGGGGCGGGCCAGGTGGCGAGGGCGACGGGGTGGTTCCAGTCGAGGTCGTCGGTGACGGGCTGGGCCAGGGTGTAGTCGCGTAGCCAGTCGCGGGCGAGCCAGTCGTAGGTGGGTGGCTGGTCGAGCCAGGTGGCCTGGGCGGCGCCGAGGCGGTGGGCGAGGTCGGCGAGGTCGGCGGGGGTGCTGGCCTGGCCGGGGGTGCCGGCTACGTCCTCGATCCATAGGGCCGCGATGTCGCCGCGATCGTCGATGGAAAGCAGGCGTGGGGCGGTGACGTGGGGGAATGCGGTCGTGGGGAGCTCGGCGGCGTACGCGTCAAGCTCTCTTCTCCAGTAGTTGAAGTGGCCGGGGTCGGTGCTTGCGGCGAGGTGGGGTGCGGCGCCGTCGCGGCCGGAGGTGGCGACTTTGAGGATGGCGGTGCCGGTGTCGCGGTGGACGCGCCAGACGCCGCCGGTGACTTCGTTGGCGGTGCTGTGGGTGAGTTCTTCGGCGGTCCAGCCGGGGCGCAGGAATCTCGTCACTGCGGCAGCTTAGCCGACCATGATTCTGCCCTAGACAACTTTTGTTTTCGGTGAAAGCATCGGCGCATGCACGACGTCGCAGTGATCGAGGACCCGGCCGCCGCCGAGGTCAGCCTCGACCCCATCCGCAGCCGGCTGCTCGCCGAGCTGGCCGAGCCGGGGTCCGCCACCATGCTGGCCGGCCGCATCGGCCTGGCCCGGCAGAAGGTCAATTACCATCTGCGAACTCTCGAGCAGCACGGCCTGATCGAGCTGGTGGAGGAGCGCCGCAAGGGCAATGTGACCGAGCGGATGCTGCAGGCCACCGCGGCCTCCTATGTGATCTCGCCGGCCGCGATGGCGGCGGTGGCGCCCGATCCGGGGCGTGCGCCCGACCGGCTGTCGGCGCGGTGGCTGCTGGCCCTGGCGGCGCGGCTGGTGAGTGACGTCGGTTCGCTGCTGACCGGGGCGGCGCGGGCCAAGCAGCGGGTGGCGACGTTCGCGCTGGACGGGGAGGTCCGGTTCGCGTCGCCGGCCGACCGGGCGGCGTTCGCGGAGGAGTTGACCGCGTCGGTCTCCGGGCTGGTGTCGAAATATCACAGCGAGACCGGGCGCAAGCATCGCCTGGTCGTGGCCGTGCACCCGGCCTTGGACTCGCTGGGGGACGACCGCAATGGGTAAGGAATTCGAGACGCAGCATGAGGCGGTGGTCGACGCGACGCCGGAGCAGGTGTGGGCGGCGATCGCGACCGGGCCGGGCATCTCGTCGTGGTTCGTCGGCCGCACCCAGATCGACGACGGTGTGGTGTCGACGAATTTCGGCGACGGCTGGATCCCGGCGGGGGCGGTGACGGTGCGGGAGGAGCCGCGGCGGTTCGCGTACGGCAGTGAGCCGGCGCCGGACGGCCGGTTCGTGGCGTCGGAGTATCTGATCGAGGGCCGGGACCGGTCGGCGACCGTGCTGCGTGCCGTGACCAGTGGTTTCCTGCCGGGCGACGACTGGGCCGGTGAGTTCGAGGCGATGCAGCTGGGCAACGCGATGTTCTTCGCGACCCTGGTGGAATACCTGCGGCACTTTCCGGCGCAGGTGGCCACGCCGGTGACCGCTTTCGGTCCGCCGGTGACGGATTGGCCGGCGGCGTGGGCGGCGCTGCACGCCAATCTCGGCCTTGGCGCGTCTCCGCGGGCCGGTGACCCGGTGCCGGGTGGCGGCGAGGTGTTCTTCGTCAACGAGCACACGCTCGGCTTGCGCACGCCGACCGGGTTGTACCGCTATCTGCGTGGCTTCCACGGCGCCATGGTGGTCATTCACGAGTTGTTCGGCGGCGACGCCGAGTTCCCGACCGAGATCGGCTGAGAGGACCAGCATGCCTACCGTGACTTCTGCCGACGGCACCGTGATCGCGTTCGAGACGGTCGGGTCGGGCCCGCCGCTGATCTTCGTCGACGGCGCCATGTGTTACCGCGATTCCGGGCCGGGCCGTGGCATCGCCGCTGCGCTGGCCGCTGACTTCACCGTGTATCTGTACGACCGGCGGGGCCGCGGCGAGTCCGGTGACACGCTGCCGTGGTCGGTGGAGAAGGAGATCGAGGACCTGGCCGCCGTGCTCGCGGCGGCGGGTGGGCAGGCGGCGCTGCTCGGGACGTCCTCCGGTGCGGTGCTGGCGGCCGATGCGGCGAGCCGGCTGCCCGGGGTGACGCGGGTGGCGCTCTACGAGCCGCCGTTCATCGTCGACGACGCCCGGGAGCCGCGGCCGGCGACGTTCACCGAGGACACCGAGGCGCTGATCGCCCGGGGTGACCGGTCGGGTGCGGTGAAGAAGTTCATGATGCACGTCGGGGTGCCCGGGTTCGTCTTGTGGATCATGCCGTTGATGCCGCCGTGGAAGAGGATGACGGGGGTCGCGCACACCCTGCCGTACGACTTGAAGGTTTTGGGTGGGACCGGGCGTGGGGTGCCGCTGGATGCGGCCCGCTGGGCCGGGATGACGGCGCCGGCGCTGGTGATGGACGGTGGGAAGAGCCCGCGGTATATGCGTAACGGCGCGAAGGCGTTCAGTGAGGCGCTTTCGAAGGCCGATTACCGCACCCTGCCGGGCCAGACCCACATCGTGAAGCCGGCCGCGCTCGCCCCGGCGGTGCGAGACTTCCTGGCATGACGTCTCCGTCGGCGCACGCCGTCCGCCAGTACGCGAGTTCCACCGGCAGGCTGACCGCGCGGATGGCGATACATGCGTACGGGACGAATCCGCAGGACTGGTTCTCCTGGCTGGGTGAGCGGCTGCCGTTGGCCGGCCGGGTCCTCGAAGTGGGCGCCGGCACCGGTGAGCTGTGGCGGCGTGTCCGGCACGACGGTCTCGAGCTGACCCTGACGGATTTCTCGGCGGCGATGTGCGCGCGGTTGGCGTCGGTGCCGGGGGCGCGGGTGCGGCGGTGTGTGGCGGGTGCGTTGCCGTTCGTGGACGGCAGTTTCGACACGGTCGTCGCCAATCACATGCTCTATCACGTCGACGACCCGGCGGCGGCGCTGCGGGAACTGGCCCGGGTGCTGCGGCCGGGCGGCCGCATCGCGGTCGCGACCAACGGACTGGCGCACATGACGGAGTTGCGGGAATTGGGCACGCGGATCGGCCGGCCCGACCTCATCGCGTGGCGCGGTTTCACCGCGGGGAACGGCCCGGGCCTGATAGCGGCGGCTTTTTCGGGTGTACGGGTGGAGGAGTACCCGGCTGATCTGGCCGTTCCCTCGGTGGCGCCGATCCTGGCCTACCTGGGCAGCATGGCCGACGAGCCGCTCACCGAAGCGCAGGTGGCGGCCGTCGAGGGGATCGTGGCCGAGCGGATCGCCGCCGACGGCGTGTTCCGGGTGCGTAAGCACACAGTGCTGATGACGGCGACCCGCTGATCTTTAGAGGGCAGGCACGGCTTCGCGGGCCGGTTCCCGCACCGGGCGGGTGGCGAGGGCGGCGAAGCCGAGGCCCAGCGCCGACCACATGACCGCCTGGGTGCCGAGCGAGGCGATCCGGAAGTTCCACAGCAGTGACGCCGGGAACGTGCCGGGCACCTCGTTGATCGCCGGCAGCAGGAGGTAGCCGATCGCGACGACGACCAGGAACCCGGCGGCCGCGGCGAGGGCCTGACGCCACTCGACCGGCTGGGTGCGGGCGGCGATCACCCCGGCCCACACGGCGACCAGGCCGATCGCCACGATCGCCAGGTAGCTGATGGTGCGCTGGTTGATTGTGTCGGGGTTGCCGACGGCCGGTGGGTTCGGCGGGTATTTCAGGTACGGCACGAGGACGACGCCGAGCAGGGCGGCCCCGGCGAGGCCGAGGGCGGCGCGGCTGTCGCTGCGGGTGCGCAGGCGGCGGCGCAGCACGGTGTACGCGGTGGCGAGCAGGCCGCCCATGGCCGCCCCGTACAGCCCGGTGGCCAGGAACAGGCCGCCTTTCTGCCCGTCGCGGCTGACCAGCTCGTCGTCGTGGTGGCCGTCGTCGCCGGCGGCGTGCGCGCTCGCTTCCTCGATGGCGATGGCCGCGTCGACCTTGGGTTCACCCACGGTGTACGCGAACACACCGGCCAGCAGTCCGGCGATGAGGCCCGCGAGCAGGCCCCGGATCAGCAGGTCGCCGTAGCCTTTCGGGGGGCCGCTCAGTGGCACGGGACACCGAGCAGGTGCCGGCCGTCGTGCATGAGCTCGTGCAGGTACATCCCGCTGCGCGACACCGCACCCTGGTCGAAGGCGACCAGGTAGGTGATCAGCAGCATCAGGGCGACCACGGCGAGCGCGGTGAGCAGCAGTCGCCGCGAGACGACCGGGGTGGTCAGCTGGCCGGCAGTGTGAGCCTTGGGCATGGCGCGAGAACCTCCTTGCGGGATGACGCGTCCCGTTGTGCAGGCTGCGACGCGTGAGCGTCCTGACTCACGGGAGGGTGCTCCCGTTCACAGTGGCGCGACCGCACCGGACTTTCACCGGTTTCCCTCACGACGCCGCAGGTTGGATGCCCACAACCTAACTGGGGGCGGTCGCCGCGCACAACCGGGACGGCGCTGTGTCGCACCCCGTCGGTACCATCCACCCGGATCGTTGAACGGGGGAGTGACACCGATGATCAGGCGAGCTCTGGCGGCCGCGGCGGCGACGGTCGTGCTTCTGGTGCTGCCCGCCCCGGCGGCGTGGGCCGCGAACGTGTGCGACTCGCTGCCGAAGAAGCTGGATGTGTTCAAGGGCGTCCCGATCGAGGACCAGGTTTACGCCCCGAAGACCCTCGCTCAGTATGCGAGTGGCCGGGGCATCCGGGTCGCGGTCATCGACTCCGGTGTGGACGCCGGGCACCCGCAGCTCAAGGGCCAGGTCGACGACGGCAAGGACTTCCTGCACAAGGACCCGGACGGCAAACAGGACTGCAACGGCCACGGTACGGCGGTGGCGAGCATCATCGCCGCGAAGCCGGCGGGTGAGACCGGTTTCCAGGGGCTGGCGCCCGACGCGACGATCGTGCCGGTGCGCATCAGCGAGCAGGAGGAGGTCGACGGCAAGGCGGTCGGCGACTTCGGCACTCCGGCCCAGTTCGCGCAGGCGATCGACTGGGCGGTCGACAACGGCAACGTCCAGGTGATCAATCTCTCGCTGGTGATGACCGACGACAACAAGCTGGTCGCCGCGGCGGTCAAGCGGGCGCACGACAAGGGTGTGGTGGTGGTCGCCGCGGTCGGCAACCACGCCAAGGAGGGCAACCCGACTCCTTATCCGGCGGATTACGACGGTGTCATCGGGGTCGGCGCGGTCAATTCGGCCGGGGTGCGGGCCGATTTCTCGCAGCACGGCGACTACGTCGATCTGGCCGCTTTCGGTCAGCCGGTGACGGCGGCCGGCCGCGGCTCCGGCCACGACAGTGTGCAGGGCACCAGTTTCTCCGCGCCGTTCGTGTCGGCCACCGCCGCCCTGATTCTGCAGCGGTTCCCGGAGCTGAACCCGGACCAGGTGCTGCGGCGCATGCAGGCCACCGCCGACCCGGCGCCGGGCGGGGCGAGCAGCGACGATTACGGCGCCGGCCTGCTCAACCCCTACCGCGCCCTGACCGAGACCCTCGGCCCCGGCGAGCGCCCGGCCGCCGCTCCGGTGGTCATGCGCCCGAACGACCCGGCCGCCGAGGCCCGGGCTGCCCGCCGCGCCGACGCGAAACAGTCGTCACTGCTGTTCGCCGCGATCGGCGGCGGCGCCGTCCTGCTGATCGGGCTGGCTGCCCTGGTCATCCGGCAGGGCCGCCGCCGCGGCTGGAAACCGGCCGGCCCCGAGCAGCTCTGACGCCTGGTCCGGTCAGGCCGGGCGGATCTCCACGAAGGCGATCCCGGGATTCGGCAGGTCGAGCGTTATCGGCTCGCCCGGGGCTAGCCGGCGGGGTGGTTCGGCCTCAGGCAGCACGTCGGCCTCCTGCAGGGCCGCCCACTGCTCGGCGGTCGGCCATTCGCCCTGCCAGCGGGCGGTGATGTTGCCGTGGGTGGCGTCGACGCGCCACTGGCGCAGCGTGTGCGGGCCGGCCACACCGGGGTTGAGGCGGACGCGGCGGGCCAGGTCGGGGGCGCCGCCGGCCCGGCTCTGGTCGAGGGTGCTGTTCCACAGCAGAACGCCGACGCCGCCGTCGGGGTAACGCGACGCCCACGCCCGCACCAGGCTCGACGCGCCGTCGCCGGACAGGGTGACCGGCAGTTCCTCGTCGCCCAGCCGCTGGGCCAGCCACAGCGCCCAAAACTTGGGCTTGGCCAGGTTGCCGATCGTGAGCAGGCCGAACCCGCCGTGCAGCAGCCGCTGCGGGCGGCCCAGCTCCTCGAAATGGTCGGACGCCACCCACGGGGCGAGGGCGTCGACCCGGCCGGCGGCCGAGTGCATGCCGGTGAGCAGGAACGTGGCCGCGAACACCGAGTCGTTGACCGGGTGGCCGTGGGTGGCGGTCACCCCCCATTCGGTCCAGAGGATCGGGCGGCCCTCGGCCCACGGGCGCAGGTCCAGCGGCACCGTCCCGTAGACGTGGGTGGACAGGAAGTCGACGGGGGCGCCGAGGCGCATCTGGTCGTCGATCCAGCCGACCGCGGCCGTTGCTGGGCCGCCCACCTGCAGGAACGGGTCCACCTGCTTGATCGCGCGGGCGGCTTCCTGGTAGAGCCGCCAGTAGTCGGCGGGGGTGCCGGACCAGAACACCGACAGGTTCGCCTCGTTCCATACCTCGAACCGCCACCGCTCGCGTAGCTGCTCCAGGCCGTAGCGGGCGGCCAGGTGGGTGACGAACGCGTGGATCAGGTCGGCCCAGCGGGACCAGTCGTGCGGCGGGGAGATGATCCCCTGGTAGGCGAAGACCGTGCGGGACGGGTCGGCGGCCAGGTCGCGGGGCATGTAGCCGAGTTCGACGACCGGCACCAGGCCCAGTTCGAGCACGGTGTCGTAGACCTCGGTGACCCGGTCGAAGTCGTACACCGGGCGGCCGTCGACCTCCCGGTAGACCTCCAGGTCGTCGCCGAGGATGTGATGGGCCCGCACGGTGCGCACGCCGAGGTCGTCGTGCACGCGGCGCAACGCCTCACGCAGTTCCGCGCCGATCGGGCGGCCGCCGGTGGTGTCCTTCGCGAGCAGGTGGCTCAGGTGCTCGGAGCCGACCATCTCCTGCCAGATCCGGTGCAGCGGCTCCCCGTGCTCACCGACCGTCACCGTCACGACCGGGTCGGGCTCACCGCCGGCGACCGGCGGAGCGGCGCGTGGCCCACTGGGCGCATGAGCGGCCGGCTCGGCTGAGCTGGAAGCCGGCGTGGCGGGCGGCCGGCTCGACAGGGCCTCAACGGTGCGGGTGCCGAGGGCGGTGCCCTCGACGTCCTCGGCCGGGTAGGACGTGACCGGGACCGGGGGTGACAGGGGGCCGATCGCGTTGACGGTCTGCAGGGCCGCGACGGCATACCAGCCGCCGCGGCCGTCGGTGGTGTCCGCATACGGGCCGTGCGGGACGGCCAGGACGTCGCCGCCGCCGTGGTCGACGACCGTGAACGGGCCGGCCGGGCTGTCGGCGCGGTGCACGGCGTATCCGATGGCGCCGGGCACCGGATTCCAGCGGACGGTGACCTGGCCGCGGCCCTGCGCCGCGCCGACACCGGTGGGCGCCGGCAGGTCGGCGGCGACCGGGGCGCCGGCGGAGCGGTCCTGCGCCCCGCCGCCACCCATCAGCTGCGCCCAGCGGACGCGGGCCTGCTCCTCGATCGTCATCGGTGGCCGCCGGTCAGCTGGGGCAGGCGCTGGTGGGCGGGGACGTTGAAGGTCTCCTGGGCCAGCAGGGGGCGCACCGCTCGTTCGAACTGCGGGGTCACGAAGGCGCGGCGCAGCACGTCGTGGGCGAGGACGTTGCCGAGCGCACCCATGATCATTGACTGGTCGAGGGACAGGTACCGCTTGGCTACCGTGCCGGAGCGGACCGCTATCGCGTCGTAGAAGCCGCCCGGCCCGTACGCGTCGAAGTCTCGTTTGATGTTGGCAAGGTTGGCGGTTGCGGGGCCGCGGGCGTAGGGCAGGGCCAGGAACGCGGCGTGCGGGGTGATGACGCCGTCGCCGTAGACGGCGGGGGGACCGGCGGCGCGGCAGGCGCCGAACCCGGCGTCGTACTTGCCGCCCTGCACGTCGGACGGGTAGCCGTCGGTGTCCATGCCCATCGCGTCGACACCCCACGCGGTGTAGCCGCCGAACGGGTCGGAGGCGGGGGAGAAGCCCCAGTAGCCGTAGCCGGCGTCGCCCAGGCCGTGTTCGATCTGGGCGGCCACCGTGGCCGGGTGGTTGCGGCCCCAGCTGTTCGGGCCCCATGTCTCCTCCGGCACGAACAGGTCGGGCATGAGGGCTTCGAACATGTCGCCGCCCCAGCTCGGCACGAACGTGATGCCCCGGTAGCGGTAGGAACCCTCGTACAGCTGACGGCCCTGCAGTGTGACGGTGAAGCCCTGGGGTTGCATCTCCTGCCAGGCGTAGTCGCAGGAGTCGGGCAGGGTGCGCATCGTGTCGAAGTAGGCGGCCGGCGGGATCTGGCCGGCGCCGATGCCCAGGTAGGTGGCGATCCGTGGTTCGGTCACCGTGATGTCGTAGTGGTTGCAGGTGAACCAGACGCCGTTCTGCGGGACCGAGCAGCCCGGTGGCTGGGTGTCCCAGAAGCCGCCGCGGATCAGGCCGCGGGCGCCGATCGGGCTGGTGGCGGCCGGGTCGAAGAAGAACCCGAAGTTCATGGCGGCCAGGATCCGGTCGGCCCGGGGCCGCAGTGACGGGATGGCGCCGGCGACGACCCGCAGGGCGGCGGCGAGCCAGCCGTTGTCGACCGAGGACAGGAACGGGGTGACCGCCGAGCCGTCCTCGGGCCAGGTGGTGAGGACGGCGCCGGTCGCCGGGTCGTACCAGTTGTAGAACATGCCCGATTTGTCGTGGTGCCTCAATGAGCTCAGGGTGTCGAGCGTCCGGGCGACACGGCGTTCGGCCTCCCGCGGCGAGATGATCTTCAGCTCTCGCGCGACGACGGCCGACCACAGGTAACCGCCGATGTTCGTCGGCGACGTATAGGCCGATGTGACGGACAGGTCGCCGGAGAGGTTGTCCGCGGGCAGGCCGGCCGCAGAGGTCATCGCGACCAGGGAACGCCACGTGTCACGGGCATAACCCCGCAGCGGGTCGGCGCCGTACGCGGCCGTGGACGATCCGGCCACCAGGACGAACGAGCACACAAGGACGAGCAGACGTCTCATCGGAAAACCGCCTCACTTCAGTCCGGTGGTCGCGATGCCGCGCAGGAAATGCCGCTGCAGGGCGAGGAACACGATCAGCACCGGCAGGACGACGACGACCGCCCCGGCCAGCAGCAGGCCGTAGTAGATGCGGTTCTGCCCGATGCTGTAGAGGGCGAGCGCGACCGGCAGCGTGTATTTGTCGTCGGTCGTGGCCACCACCAGGGGCCACAGGAAGTTGTTCCACGAGGCCAGGAACGTCAGGATGCCGAGCGTGGCCAGGGCCGGTTTGCACAACGGCAGCACGATCCGCCAGAAGATCCGCCATTCGCCGGCGCCGTCGACGCGGGCCGCCTCGATCAGGTCGTCGGGAATGGCGAGCAGGAACTGCCGCATCAGGAACACCCCGAACGGCCCGGCGAGAAACGGCAACACCAGGCCGGCGTACGAGTTGGCCAGCCCCATGTTGCTGATCAGCACGAACTGCGGCACGAACGTCACCATGCCCGGCACCATGAGCATGCCTAGAACCGTGAGGAACAGGGCTTTGCGGCCGGGGAAGTCGAGTTTCGCCAGGGCGTAGCCGATCAGCGAGCAGAACAGCAGATTGCCCGCGGTGACCAGGATCGCGACGATCGCCGAGTTCGCGAAGTACTGCGGGAAGTCCAGGCGGGAGAACAGGTCGTGGTAATTGGTGAGGGTCCAGTGCGACGGCCACCAGGTCGGCGGCGCCGCCCGGATCTCCCCTTCGGTCTTGAACGACGACAGCAGCATCCACAGGAACGGCCCGACCACGACGACCAGGCCGGCACTCAGAATGGCGTACAGAACAATTTTGGCCGTCAGGTCGCGTCTAGTCATCGCGGGCTCCCAGGAGGCGGAACTGCAGGACCGACAGGGCCACGATCGCCACGAACAGGACGTAGGAGGCGGCCGCCGCATATCCGTAGTTGCCGAAACCGAACTGGTTGTAGATGTGGTAGGAGACCGACAGGGTCGACGACAGCGGGCCGCCCTGTGTCATGACGAGCGGTTCCTCGAACAACTGCAGATAACCGATGCCGGTGATGACCGCCCCGAACAGCAGCGCCGGGCGCATCAGCGGCAGGGTGATCCGCTGGAACTGCTGCCGCCAGCCCGCCCCGTCGAGCGTCGCCGCCTCGTACAGGTCGGTCGGAATGCCTTGCAGAGCGGCCAGGAAAATCACCATGAGCGACCCGAAGTTGCGCCACGCCGCCATCACGATGATCGACGGCAGGGACGTGCGGGTGTCCTGCAGCCAGCTCGGCCCGTCGATGCCCACCGACGCGAGGAGGCTGTTGACGATGCCGGCCTCCGGGTCGAGCAGGAATCGCCACACCACCGCGATCGCCACGATGCTGGTCACCACCGGCAGGTAGAAACCGACCCGGAACAGCCCGCGCAGCCGGATCAGGCCCGAGTTGAGGATGTTCGCCGCCCCCAGCGCCAGCACCATGGTCAGCGGCACCCCGATCACCACGAAGACCAGGGTGTTGATCGCTCCGCGGCGGAACTGCGCGTCTTCGAAGAGCCGGGTGTAGTTGTCGAGGCCGACGAAGTTCACCGCGAGGGGATGCCGCAGGTCGGTGGCGCGCAGGTCGGTCAGGCTCATCACCAGTGACGCCACCACCGGCAGCAGCGCGAACACCAGGAACAGCAGGGTGAACGGGGCGGCGAACGACCAGCCGGCCACCGCCCGCCGGGTGCGGGTGGACGCGGTCACCTCACGCTCCGGTCCCGATGCTGTCGGCCTGCTGCTGGATGTTCTTCAGCGCGGCCGCCGGGTCCTCGCCGCCGACGCAGACCTTCTCCACCTCGGTGTCGACGACCGCGGACACCTGCTCCCACGTCGGGTAGGCCGGGGGCGCCTTCGCCGATTTCAGCTGGGCGCCGAACACCTGCAGGATCTTGTCGCCGGACAGCGCCGGGTCGTCCCACGCCTTCTGCACCGCAGGCAGGTCGGTGGCGGTCTGGTACCACTTCACCTGCACTTCCGGCTTCGCCAGCCAGGCCAGGAACTTCCAGGCGGCGTCGCGGTTCTTCGCGTCCTTGAACACCGCGATGTTGCTGCCGCCGATGAACGACGTCGACGACTTCCCGGCCGGCATGCCAACCACCGAGTATTTGCTGGCGAAATCCTTGCCGCCGGCGTCGTTGAGGATGCCGACGTGCCACGGGCCCGACATGAAGGCGCCGATCTCACCGCGGACGAAAGCGGGTTCCAGAGCGCCCTGCGGCAGATTGCTGGGCGCAACTTTGGCGGTGAAGAACGACTGGTAGTACTGCAGCGCCTGGACCATTTCCGGGGTGTCGAACGTGTATTTGCCGTCCGCGGCGATCTGAGCGCCGTTCGACCAGCCGAACGGCAGCACCGACTGCCAGCTGCCGGTCTTTCCGGGCTGAATGTTCAGGCCCCATTTCGCGCCCGCTTTGGACTGCATGGCCTTGGCCATCGCGGTCAGGTCGTCCCACGTCTTCGGCCCGTCCGGGAAACCCGCTTTGGCGGCCAGATCGGTGCGGTAGTAGATGCCGCGGGTCTCCACGTACCAGGGCACGCCGAACGATTTTCCGTCGACGACGGTGGTGTCCCACGCGCCCGGGAAGAACGCGTCCTTCGTGAACAGATCGGCCGGTGTCGGGTCCAGGGCGCCGCTCTTCGCGAATTCGCCCTGCATCGTCGTGCCGATCATCGACACGTCCGGGGTCTGCTTCGCCGCGATCGCGCTGGCGATCTTCTGATGCGCGGCGTCCCACGGCACCGCCGTCACGTTCACCTTCGCGTCCGGGTTCTCCGCCGTGAACGCTTTCGCGAACTCGGCGAGTTTCTCCCCCTCCGTGCCCATCGCCCAGACCGTGATGTCGCCGCCGGCCTTGCCGGCGCTGACCGCCTTGGCGGTCTCGTCGTCTCCGCTCGAACCGCGGCCGCAGCCGCTCAGCGCCAGCACCGCACACGCGGCGGCGGCGGTCATCCTTCGGTGCCTCATCGGTGAACCTCCGGGGAGTGGATGCCGCAGCTGCGCCGGACGACCAGCTGCGTGGGAAGCACCCGCCGCCGGGCGGCGACGGGCCGGTCGGTGGTGATGCGCCGGTTCAGCCAGCGGGCGGCGGTCGCGCCGAGCTCCCGCATCGGCTGCCGCACCGTGGTCAGGCCGGCGAACCGGGCCGCGAGCAGGTCGTCCCAGCCGGTCACGGCCAGGTCCTGCGGCACTCTGAGGCCGGCCGCCTCCGCGGCGAGCAGCACCCCGAGCGCGATCTCGTCGTTCGCGCACACGACGGCCTGGCCTTTATGAAATGTGGCCTGCCGGCCGGCTTCCAGATCAAAACCATTGAGGGGTACGAGGTCGGCAGGCTCGGCGCCGGCCCTTTTCAGAGCCTTGCGTACGCCGTCGAAGCGTCCCTTGAAGTCCGGCGCCACCTGCGGATCGCCGAGGAACGTGAACCGCCGGTGGCCATGGCCGAGGAGGTGCTCGACCAGGGTCTGCGCGGTCCGCTCGTTCTGCGCCCGGACCGTGTCCACCCCGGGCACCGGATCCCGGGCCAGCAGCACCACCGGCGTGGTCAGCCCCCGGATGACGTCGTCACCGACGGTCTGGCCCATCACGGTCAGGCCGTCCACCCGGGCGGCCAGGTCACGCACCGCGGCGCTCGCGTCCGGGCGGCCCTTCGTGCCCAGGATCAGCACGCTCGAACCGAACCCGGCGGCGGCCGCCTCGTACCCGAGAACCACCTCGGCGTAGTACGGGCCGACCAGCTCCGGGAAGACGATCCCGTTGGCGGCATGCCGGCCCTCGGCCAACGACCGGCCCAGCCGGCTCGGCGTGAACCGCAGCTCCTGCGCGGCGGCCCGGACCCGCTCCCGGGTCTGCTCGGTGACCAGGTCGGAGCCCCGCAACGCCCGGGACACGGTGGCGATGGAGACGCCCGCCAACTGCGCGACCTGGTAGATCGTCGCCTTTGAAAGCGCTTTCATCGCCATCGCCGGAACGTAACCCGGCGGCAACAAACCCGAAACTCGGGCCATTCGCGGATTCACCATCAGCGATTTGAGCCAAACTGCTTCGGCTCGGCTGCGCCGGAAACATCCGCGGGGCAAGCTGATCTCCGTGGAGATTCTGCTGCTGGTCCCCGGGGGCGAGAGCGGACTCGAGCCGCCACTGCCGGCGATCGAGCTGCTCGGCCTCCTCGGCCACGACGTGCGCCGCGGCGCGGAAGGCACCCCGGCCGACGCCGTGCTGGTCGACGCCCGCCCGCACCCGGCGCACGCGCGGTCGGCCTGCCGGCGGATGCGCGCCGCCCGCCTCGTGGTCCCGCTGATCGCCGTCGTCACCGAGGCCGGCCTCGGGTCGGTCACCAGCGACTGGGGTCTCGACGACCTCGTCCTCGCCGAAGCCGGGCCGGCCGAGCTGCAGGCGCGCCTCGCTCTGGCCGGCGCCCGCGCGGCCGCCCCGCGGCCCATCGTCGCCGGCCGGATCCGGATCGACCCGCACACCTTCGTCGCCACCGTCGGCGGGCGCCGGCTCGACCTGTCGTACAAGGAGTTCGAGCTGCTGCGGTTCCTCGCCCTGCACCCGGGGCAGGCGTTCACCCGGGAACGGCTGCTGCGCGAGGTGTGGGGCTTCGACTTCATCGGCGGCTTCCGCACGGTCGACATGCACGTGCGGCGGCTGCGCGCCAAGCTCGGCCCGGGGGACGAGGAGCTGATCTCCACGATCCGGCAGGTCGGCTACCGCCTCGCCGCCTAGCCCCTAGTACTCGGATCTATAAAGATAGTACTTGCGATCTTTATAGATCCGCGCTATCAATGGGGGCATGGCAACCGTGACTATCACCTTCAACCCTGACCTCGAGGGGGACATCGAGGAAGCTCGCTCAATTCTGGACCGGCTGAGCGAAAACCACACCGACAACTCGACCGAACCCGAGGTCCTGCGCGAGAAGATCATCGCGCTGCTGCGGGGTTACGGCGAGAAGCGCACGGAGTACATCCGGCAGGTCGCACAGGCCGCGCCGGGCAAGGCCCCGTTCGCCGACCTCACCGCGGTCATCGGCTCGGCCAAGGCCATCGGCGGCACCCACTCGGCCATCGAGCGGGCCTGGCGGGCCAAAGGCATGAGCACCACGTTCATCTACACCGACGCCAACGGCGACGCCGGCATGGACCCGGCGCTGGCCGAGATCGTGCTGACCGTCCTGCACGACCGCGTCGACGAGCCCGACCCGCTCCCCAGCGCCCGGTTCTAGACCGGGCACACACCGGCGCCGCTCTCCCTCGGAGAACGGCGCCGGTCGTCGTCCTCTCAGGCGCCGGCTTCCTCGGCGAGCGCCCCGCAGCACGTCTCGATGATCATGCCGGCGACCAGGTACGGGTCCATGTTGGCGTTCGGACGACGGTCCTCCAGCCAGCCCTTCTTCGCCTTCTCGACGGCCCACGGGATACGCACCGAGGCGCCCCGGTCGGACGCGCCCCAGCTGAAGCTGTCCCAAGCCGCCGTCTCGTGCGCGCCGGTCAGCCGGTCCTTGATCCCGGCGCCGTAGTTCTCCACGTGCGCGAGAGCGTTACGCCCCAGCGCCTCACACGCCGTCACGATCGCGTCGTAACCCTGCATCGTGGCCTTGGTGGAGAAGTTCGTGTGCGCGCCCGCACCGTTCCAGTCACCCGGCATCGGCTTCGCGTCGAACGACACGACCACCCCGAAGTCCTCGGCGATGCGGTGCAGCAGCCAGCGCGCCACCCACATCTGGTCGCCGATCATCGGGGCCGGCAGCACACCGATCTGGAACTCCCACTGCCCCATCATGACCTCGGCGTTGGTGCCCTCGATCGACAGCCCCGCCTTCAGGCAAGCGATCGTGTGCGCCTCGATGATCTCCCGGCCGACCATCTTCTCGCCGCCGACACCGCAGTAGTACGGGCCCTGCGGCGCCGGGAAGCCGGTCTCCGGCCAGCCCAGCGGGCGGCCGTGCTGGAAGAACGTGTACTCCTGCTCGATGCCGAACATCGGCTCCTGGTCGGCGTACTTCTCCGCCGCCGCCACACACGCGGCGCGGGTGTTGGTCGGGTGCGGCGTGAAGTCGGTCAGCTCGACATCACACAGGACGAGAATGTTGTCCCCGCCGCGCAGCGGGTCCGGGCAGGTGTAGACCGGACGCAGCACACAGTCCGAGTTGGCTCCCGGCGCCTGGTTGGTGCTCGATCCGTCGAAACCCCAGATCTCCGGTTCCTTGCCGTCCGCCACGATGCGGGTCTTGTTCCTCAGCAGCGGCGACGGCTTGGTGCCATCGATCCAGATGTATTCGGCTTGATATGGCATTCCACATCTCCTTCGCCGGGCGCGGATCTAAGCGCGCGGTTCGTTCCCCGATGGCGAGGCAAACGCTTCAGGATTCGTGGTCACCTGGCGTTGCGCACACATGACGGACCGGTAAACGGACGGTCGTCCCCGGGGCATCTGTCCCGCTCTTGTCCGAATCGCGGCGGATCCTGCCCAGCGCCGCCTCGGCCTGCTCCACCAGCTCACCCACCAGCGCGGCGGCCGGCGGCACGCCGGTGATCAGGTCGACGCCCTCGCCCGCCCACACCGGCAACGGCGGGATCCGGCCGCCCGCCACATCGTCCTGATAGTCCTGCCGGGCCCGGTCGTCGACCTCGTCCTCGCGGCCACGCCACCGCTGAAGGTACGGATGGCCCAGCGTGCGGGCCGCGTAGCGGGCCGGCCAGCTCGAGCCGCGCACCACATCCAGGGTCCGGTTACGTTCGGTCTGCTCGGCCCGCCCGGCCAGGATCGCCGCCGTGATCGCCGGATCGACCAGCGCCTCCGCGGTCGCCTGGAACCGGGTGCCGATCAACGCTCCCGCCGCCCCCAGCGCCAGCGCCGCCGCCAGCCCCCGCCCGTCGGCGATCCCGCCCGCCGCCAGGACCGGCACGTCCCCGGCCAGATCGACCACCACCGGCACGAACGGCAACGTGGACCGCCCCTTCGACGCGCCGTGCCCACCGGCCTCGGTCCCCTGCGCGACCAGCACATCGGCGCCCGCATCGAGCGCCCGGCGCGCCTCGTCCAGGTCCGTGACCTGCACGATCAGCTTCGCCCCGGCATCGCGGACAACGGCGGCGAACGGCGCCGGATCGCCGAACGACACCATGACCGTACGGGCGCCGCGCTCCAGCACCCACGCGACCGCGGCCACGTCGATCGCCCAGGTCAGAAACCCCACGCCCCAGCCGCCCCCGCACCCGGCGACCAGCGGCAGCTCCCGCTCGAGCCACGCCCGGTCGCCGTCGGCCGCTCCGAGAAGCCCCAGTCCACCCCCGCTCGCGACGGCGGCCGCGAGCGCCCCACCGGCCGACCCGCCCATCGGCGCCAGCGCCACCGGATGCGCGATCCCGAACATGGCCGTGAACCCCGTCGACAGCCCCATGCCCGCATCCTCGCGCACCTTGGCCGCCGCCGATGCCCCGGCTTTCGGCGGCCTTTCCCTGGCCGGGCAGCTCACGTGGCCGGGGCCGGTGCCGATGATGCGGGCAGCACCATCGGGAGGAGCCAGTTTGCGAACGCGCCTTGTATCCGGGGCGGCGGTCGTCGTGATGACGGCCGTCCTGAACAGCGCGCCCGCATCGGCCACGTCCCGGCCGGACACGGGGCCCGTCGACTGTGCGACCGAAGCCGCCCGCTCCGGGCAGTACACCCTGTGCGTCGACGCCTACCGGGTCGTGGTGCGGTCGCGAGTGAAGATGTTCTGACAGACCCCGGATTCCGCTTGGTGAACCGGGACCGGACCGGCCGGCCGGGGTTGTTCTTGCCGACGGGCCCGCCCGGCAGTGGCGCGAGGAGCCTTCGTTGCACTCCGCGGATACTGAGTGCCGGGGACTTGTCCACGCTCGTATCGCTGAATGAGCCGCCGGTCGAACGCCTGGCTTCAGCCTCTCGGTCTTCGCCGTCCGGCGCGGCGCAACTCGCCGCCGGCGTTCGTCACGGCAGCAGGCGCATCGCTTCGGCCGTGGACTCCTTCGAGGCGGGGAGCAGCGGGAGGCGGACCGCGGGGGTGGGGATGCGGTTGCGGGCGTGCAGGACGGCCTTGATCACCGTCGGGTTGGGTTCGGCGAACAACGCGGCCGACAGGCGGGCCAGGCGGTGGCCCAGCATGCGGGCCCGGATGGCATCGCCCTCCTGCCAGGCCCTGATCAGGGTGGCGAAATCGGACGTTGCCAGATGCGCCGAGGCCAGGATGGCGCCGTGCGCGCCCAGCGCCAGCAGCGGGGAGATGACCACGTCGTCGCCGCCCAGGACGGCGAAATCGGGCGGGGGCGCCGCCATCAGGGTGATCACGTCGGGGTCGATGCTGCCGGTCGCCAGCTTGATGCCGGCCACCCCGTCGATGGCGGCGATCCGGGTCAGGGCCTGGACCGACAGCGGCTGAGCGGTGCGGTACGGCACGTGGTAGACGATCAGCGGGACCGGCGACGCGGCCGCCAGCGCGGTCAGGTGGGCGATCACGCCCGCCTCGCCGGGGCGCAGGAACGGCGGGACCAGGCTCAACGCGGCCGCCACGGCTGGGCGGTCGGCCAGGATGCGCAGGTCGCCGACCGTGTTCGCGCCCACCGTCAGCGGGGCGCCGTGCTCGCGGCAGACGGCGGCCAGCAGGTCCAGGACGTCGCGGCGTTCGCCGTCGGTCAGCGCCGACGGCTCGGCGGTGGTGCCCAGCGCCACCAGGCCCGTCGCGCCCTCGGCCAGCACGTCGCGGGCCAGCGACTCCAAAGCGGACCACGCCACGGCGCCGGACTCGTCGAACGGGGTGATCATCGGGACGTGCAGGCCGGTCATGAGCATGCCCATCACCCTGCTGGGTTCAACCGGTTAGGTCCAGTTAGTTCTGCTGTCGGATGGTTAAGCCGTACTTAAGCGTGGGTTAGGTGAGCCATCCGCTGAGTACGGTGGACGGTGACCCCGGCCCGCCGATCCGCGGAGGACCACAGTGGCTCACGACGTGGCACGGCTGCTGCTCTCCCCGCCGCACAGCGCCGCCCTGCGGGAACTGGCAAGCCGCGCCGTGGCCGAAACCACCGGCGACCGGCTGCACCGCCTCGCCCTGCTCGGCCAGGAACTACCGATCGGGTTACGCCGCGCCCTCGTCGACTTCCGGCTCACCGGCGGCGCCGGCCTGGTCATCGGCGGCCTCCCGCTGCACGACGCCGACCTGGGCGCCAGCCCGCCGGTCGCCACCGAGACGCCACGCCACGACGAACTGGCCCGCGCCGACGCGATGCTGCTGCTGGTCGCGTCGTTCCTCGGATACCCGGTCTCGCAGGCCGGCGTCGACGGCGGCCGGCTCGTGCGCGACATCAGCCCGGCGCCCGGCCACGAGGCCACCCAGCTCGGCTCCAGTTCGTCCGCCGAACTGATGTGGCACACCGAGGACGCCTTCCACCCGCTGCGCCCCGACTGGGTGTGCCTGCTCTGCCTGCGCAACCCCGACCGCACCGCCACCAGCCTCGCCCCGATCGACGACGTGCCGCTCGACGACCGCACCCGGGCGGTGCTGTTCGAACCCCGATTCCTGATCAGACCGGACTCGTCCAACTCGGCCGACTGGCAGCCACACCCCGTCCCGGTGCTCACCGGCGACCGGCAACGGCCGTTCGTGCGCATCGACCCGGCGTTCATGACCGGCAACCCCGCCGACCCGGAAGCGGCCGCCGCCCTGGCCACCCTGGTCGAGGCGGTCGGCGGCCGGCTGCGGGACGTGCCGCTGGCCCCGGGCGAGATCCTGCTCATCGACAACTTCCGCAGCGTCCACGGCCGGCGGCCGTTCACCGCCCGCTACGACGGGCGCGACCGCTGGCTGCGGACCGTCTGCGCGACCGCCGACCTACGCCGCTCCGAGGGACTCCGGACCGGCCGCGCCATCGGCGTTCTTCCATAACTCGGTGAACCGCTCCACCCGATGCCGGGCCGTGTCGTCGTCGAGCACCAGCCGGGTCGTCAGCCGCCGCGGCGCGCCCGGCGCCTCCCGCCGGGTCACCTGGGTCGTGTCGTAACAGATCTGCTCGTCGAAGATCACGTAATCGGACAGGCCGCCGTCCTGCGCCGCCTCCCGATCGGTGCTCACCCGCACCTTGATCCCCGCGCCCCGCTGCATCGCCAGGACCCGGGCGAGCTCCGGCCGGGCCGCCAGCGCCGGCGACTCGACCACGAAGATGCGCCGGATCTCCACCCCGCGCCGCACCGCCGACCGCTGCAGATCCAGATAACGGGCGCCGAGATCGCTGAGCCAGAAACCGGCCTCGAACCCGACATCGTCCTCATGCGTGGTCGCCCAGCTCGCCGCGAACAGCGACCCCGTGACCCCGCGGGTCAGCGCCAGCAGGAACTCCCGGTCCTCCCCGTCGTAGAACAACTCCTGCCCGGCGGAGAGTGCCCGCAACGTGTCGGCCAGCCGCTCCGTCTCACTGCCGGCCAGGAACCGCACCAGCGGCGACGCGCCCGGCGTCACCCGCGCCGACCGGCGGACCACCTCCTTGAGCAGGTCGTGCCGCACTGCGGACTGCTCGATCCCGGACATCAGCTCGGTCGCCTCGCTGACACTCCGGAACCCACGCGCGATCAGCCGGTGCAGGGTGTCGGCCGACTCGCTGTGCCGGCGTTCCGATTCGTTCAGGCGGCGCTCGACATCCGCCCAGTACTGCACCATCAAGGTCACCCCGCCCATCAGGACGGTGACGACCAACTGGTCGGCGAGACTGACGTCGAACGCCTTGTCCAGCAGGCCGGTGATGGTGAAGCTGAGAAACCCGGCCAGCGCCGTCCAGGCGATCTTCCGCGGGAGGTTGGTGCCCTGGGTCATCAGGTGGCCCCCTCTCGCCCCGATGGTAACGGCGGAGCGTCATCGGATGAGTACCGTGAAGAGATGACCGTCGCTACGCAATGGGGAGTGGACGCGGCCGAACGGTCGGCCGCGTACGGGTGCGATGCGCTGAGCCCGGCGCCCGCCGAGCAATGGTTCCGCGGCGTCAGCGTGCGCGCGCCCCGCGACGTCGTGTTCCGCTGGCTGTGCCAGTTGCGCGTCGCACCGTACAGCTACGACTGGGTCGACAACGGCGGCCGCCGCAGCCCACGCACCCTGACCCCCGGCGTCGAGCAACTCGAGATCGGCCAGCGCTGGATGACCATCTTCACCCTCGCCGCCTTCGAACCCGGCGAGTCGCTGACCTTCCGGATGACGGCGCCGGCCGCGATCAAGGCCTTCGGCCCACTGACTTTGACGTACGCGTTGAGCGGCGACACCCGGCTGATCGTCAAGATGAACCTGGGCGTCCACGGCGACAGCCCCGCCCACTGGACCCGGCGTCGCCTGCTCGCCTGGCCCGACCTGGTGATGATGCACCGCCAGCTGACCAACCTGCGCGACCTCGCCGAACACTCCGTCTCAGGGCCGCAGCGCACGTAGGAACGCGACCGCCATCGTGCGCCGGGCCGGAACCACGCGGCCGCTCATGTAAGCGTCGAGCCGCTCGCGTTCCGCACCCGTCAAGGCCAGAGCAATCATTTCGCCGTACGTCGGGACCAGCGGGTTCGGCGCGACCTGCTGGAGCGCCGCCCAGTCGTCGACCGGCTCGGCCGGCACCTCGACCTGCGCCCGGTAGTCCAGCTCCACCGCCGCGAAACCGGCCGTGACCGCCCAGTCCAGCAGGTCGCGCTCGTCGAACTCCATCATCGGCCGCTGCACCTGCTCGGCGGAATTCCGGAACGCGGCGAGAACCTTGGCGAGCAGATCGTCCACCGGCGTGCCCCGCACACCGAACAGCGCCGCGCCGCGCAGCTTGGCGAACCGGTTGATCGGCTCGAACAGCGACAGCCGACCGCCCGGCCGCAGCACCCGGAAGAACTCGGCGAACGCGGCCGCCTTACGGTCCGAATAGATCAGCACCGACCGCATGGTGACGACGTCCACCGAACAGTCAGCGACACCGGCGAGATCCTCGGCCGCACCCGGCACGAAACTGCACCGCTCGTCACCGCCCGCAGTGCGCCGGCACTCGTCGAGCAGATCGTCCGAGACGTCACTGAAGACGACCCGGCCGCGCGGGCCGAGCCGCTCGAGCGCCCCGAACCCGATCAGTCCGGTCCCGCAGCCCACGTCCAGCACCACGTCGTCCGGCTGCAGGTCGGCCCGGCCGAGAACGCCTTCCCGGAAACCCGCCAGGTCGGTGGCGACGCGAGCACGCAGACTCGCACTGTCACCGTCGCGCCGCACCAGCAACCACTGCGCCCACTTGTCGACAGACATCGTGTCACCGTACGGGCCGGCCGTAGCCCAGCAGACCCATGGCGGCGACGTTGGCATCACGCGAGCGGTGCGTCCTGACCAGATGCACCTGCCCGTCGGCGCGCATGGCGGCCAGGGGAGCGGGCCGCTCGCAGGCGCCGACGAGATCCCGGCCGAGGCGTTCAGCAACGCCGTCGACGTCATAGATCACCGAGGTCCGGGCCGCGTAGATCCGATGACGAACGATCCGGAGAAACGTGTTCCCCGACCGCGGGTAGGACGCCACCCAGACGAGCATCCCGCGACCGTAGACGCCGACAATTACTGGATTGCTATTACCGGTAATCCAACAATCCAAGAACGGACATTCGAGGCGGTACATCATAATGACAGTTATGCGCGGCCTGCCGGCATGGCAGAGTCCTGGACGGCCGGGGCCAGGGTGATCCACCCCCTGGCTCGTGGCGCTCAGCGTGAGTCGCGGAGATTGGCGATCAGGCGGCCCGCCAGGGGTGTCGCGGTACGCCGATCAAGCGCGGTCGGCCTTGCCGGGCTTAAGTCGAGTTATGTAGAGTTTCGCTCATGCCACGGATTCCGCACACGTCCCCGCAGACGTTGTTGCTGTTCAGCGCTCTGCTGGACGAGCCGCAGCGCTGGCGGTACGGGTATGACCTGAGCAAAGAGACTGCGCTCGCCTCCGGCACGCTCTACCCGATCCTGATGCGGCTCGCCGAGCAGAAACTGCTCAAGACCGCCTGGGAACCGTCGGACGAGCCGGGCCGCCCGCCGCGCCACCTGTACCGGCTGACCGCCGACGGGGCCGCGCTCGCCGGGCAGCGTCTCGAGGCCAAAGCCGCCAAACCCCGGACCATCGGTCCGGCGATCCAGGCGCGCACCGCATGAACGTCGAGCAGGCCGTCCGAGACAGCGCCGTGCGCCGCATCGCGTACAGCATTCTGGCCGGCGCCGTCCGTGGCCGCCGGGAGCGTGGGGGCGACTGGGGTGAGGCCGTCCTGGCCGAGTTCGCCGAGACGACCGGGGACGCGGAGGCTGTCCGCTGGGCCGCCGGAGGTCTTCGCACGGTGTGGCGCGAGCGCCGGGCTCGCCGCCGGGAGCTGCCGCGGATCGTCCGGATCCGGCGCCGCGCCGTGCTCGTCGTGCTGATCGGCCTGCTGGCCGGGCTGGTCGTCAACCGCTTCGTGCTGACCGTCGGGCGCGTGTGGAGCGGCAGCATGGAGACGAGCTACCTGATCGGCGACCGGTACGTCGTCGATCTTGCGGCCTTCCGGCTCACCGGCGTCCACCGGGGCGACGTCGTCGAGTTCACTATGCCGGGCACCGACCGGCTGGTCATCAAACGCGTCATCGGCCTGCCCGGCGACACCGTCGAGTGCCGCGACGGCCGGGTCCGGCTCAACGGTGCGCCGCTCGACGAGGCGTACCTGTCGCCCGATCCGGACCTCTCGCACACCGCCGACTGCGCCGCGACCACCGTGCCACCGCACCGGCTCTACCTGCTCGGCGACCATCGGATCGTCTCCGAGGACTCTCGGACGTACGGCCCGGTGGACGAGCACGCCCTGCGCGGCCGGATCCTTCTCCGTTTTTAGCCTGCCGGCGTGGGTGGGTCGGACAACTCCCGTGGGCAATCTGTCGAAGTAGCCGCCTGAGGCGGCCGGGGCGGGCTTTCATGGGGAGAAAGGGGGGTTTCTCGTGCCGATCGAACACACCGGGATTGCTGCGCCGGTGCCTGTGGGGCCGACCGTCGTCGAGCTGTCGCGGCGGGCTCGGCTGGCTGTCACGGACGCTTCGATGCTGATCGAGGCGGCGGTCGACGCCGGCTGGGAGAACCCGGACGGCTTCGCCGCCGGGGACCCGCATGCCGCCGTGGACGCGGCGCTCTGGCTGTGGACGCTGAACACCTCGGCGCTGCCGGGTGTCGCCGTGCTGTCCGACGGTGGCGAGGCCGGCTTCGCGCAGCCGGAGGCCCAGGCGGAGGCCCAGGTGGAGGCGGGGGCCTAGGTGGGCCGGAGCGCTGCCCCGGCCCACCCGCCGCGGAGTCAGCGCACCAGGCCGTGCGGGTCGAGCACGTATTTCTTCGCCGCGCCCGAGTCGAAGTCCTGGTAGCCCTGCGGGGCCTGGTCCAGGGGGATCGCCGTGGCGTTGACGTTCTTCGCGATCTGCACCCGGTCGTGCAGGATCGCCATCATCAGGTTGCGGTTGTACTTCATCACCGGGCACTGGCCGGTCACGAAGGAGTGCGACTTCGCCCAGCCCAGGCCCAGCCGCAGCGACAGTGAGCCGACCTTGGCCGCCTCGTCGACGCCGCCGGGGTCGCCGGTGACGTACAGGCCGGGGATGCCGATCGCGCCGCCGGCGCGGGTGACGGTCATCAGGGAGTTGAGCACGGTGGCCGGCATCTCGGTCTGGGCGTCGTCGCCGTGCCCGCGGGCCTCGAAGCCGACCGCGTCCACCGCGGCGTCGACCAGCGGCTCGCCGATCGCCGGGGCGTCGTGGCCGAGGATCTGGTGGATCTGTTCGGCCGGGTCGCCCTCGGCGACGTTCACGGTCTCGCAGCCGAAGCTGCGGGCCTGGGCCAGGCGTTCGGAGTTGAGGTCGCCGACGATCACGACCGCCGCGCCGAGCAGCCAGGCCGAGGTGGCCGCGGCCAGGCCGACCGGGCCGGCGCCGGCGATGTAGACGGTGGAACCGGTGGTGACGCCGGCGCTGACGCAGCCGTGGTAGCCGGTCGGGAAGATGTCCGACAGCATGGTCAGGTCGAGGATCTTCTCCATGGCCTGGTCCCGGTCCGGGAACTTCAGCAGATTCCAGTCGGCGTAGGGGACCAGCACGTACTCCGCCTGCCCGCCGACCCAGCCGCCCATGTCGACGTAGCCGTACGCTGAACCGGGTCGGTCGGGGTTGACGTTGAGGCAGATGCCGGTCTTGCCTTCCTTGCAGTTGCGGCACCGGCCGCAGGCGATGTTGAACGGCACCGAGCAGATGTCGCCCGGTTTGATGAACTCGACGCCCGGCCCGACGTCGATGACTTCGCCGGTGATCTCGTGGCCCAGCACGAGACCTTCCGGAGCGGTGGTGCGGCCGCGGACCATGTGCTGGTCGCTGCCGCAGATGTTGCTGGTCACGGTCCGCAGGATCGCCCCGTGCGGGGTGCGGCGGCCGATGTTGGCCTTGTTGACCCCGGGACCGTCCTTCACCTCGTACGTCGGATAGGCGGTGTCCTGGATTTCGACTTTGCCCGGGCCCTGGTAGACCACTGCGCGATTGGCGGGCATCGTTGCCTCCCATCGTCGTGATGGCGACGGAATGTAACGCCGCCATTACGGGCCACTCTTCGCCGGTGGCCGGGGAAACAGAACCGGCAATACTGCCAAGCCTCGCCCATTGCGACATCAAGGGCTGTCACATCGATCGGGGCCGGCTCGTCCTGGGGAAGTCGACCTTCGAGGAGGGCCTGTGTTCGCCGCCTATATCACCGTCACCGTCCTGGCCGCCTTGTTCACGGGCAGCGCGGCCGTCACCTATCTGATCGGCCACGAGTACCCGAAGACACAGGCCGACATGAAGCGCATACCGCGCTCGTGGGTGCCGGTGCTCGGGTCGTTGCTGGCCGCGGGCACGCTGGGGCTGGTCGCCGGGTTCGCCGTACCGTGGCTGGGGATTGTTGCCTCGGCCGGTCTGGTCCTGTATTTCGTCGGCGCGCTCGTCGCGCACCTGCGGGTGGGCTCGCGCAACCTGGTCGGCTGGGCGGTGTTCTTCACCACCGAGGTCGCCGCCCTGGTCGTGACGCTCCTCTACCGCTGACGCCTCTTCTTTCCCGGCCGAGGGTTGTGTACGTTCGTACGTATCTTGCTCGGCCCTCGGAAGGACCCCCTCGTGGATCGCGCCACGTCTCGCCGCCGGCTCGCCCTGTTCGCGCTGTTCCTGATTCCCGGGCTGGCGCTGTCGTCGTGGGTGACCCGCACGCCGGACATCCGTGACCTGCTCGGGGCGTCCACCGCGGAGATGGGTTTCGTGCTGTTCGGGCTGTCGGCCGGGTCGATGATCGGGATCCTGTCCTCCGGGAAACTGGTCACCCGGTTCGGCACCCGGCCGGTCAGCGGCGCCGCCAGTCTGACCATCGTGGCGTGCACGCCGATCGTCGGGCTCGGCGCGGCGCTGTCGCAGAGCCTCCTGGTGGCGGCCGGGTTGTTCCTGCTCGGGCTGGGGTTCGGGTGCGGCGAGGTGGCGATGAACGTGGACGGCGCCGACGTGGAGCGGATCATCGGCCGGCCGGTGCTGCCGATGATGCACGGCAGCTTCAGCCTCGGCACCGTCATCGGCGCGGTCCTCGGCGTGGTGCTGACCGCGGTGAAGTTCCCGGTGGTGTGGCATCTGGCCGGGATGGCCGTGGTGACGCTGCCGCTGGCGCTGATCGCGCTGCGGTTCGTGCCGTCCGGCACCGGCCGGGAGGAGCGCACCACCGGGAAGGCGCCCGGGCTGGCGGTGTGGCGTGACCGGCGGCTGCTGCTGATCGGCGTGGTCGTGCTGGGCATGGCGCTGACCGAGGGCGCGGCCAACGACTGGCTTCCGCTGATCATGGTGGACGGGCACGGCCTCGACCCGGCGCTCAGCTCCGGCGTCTACGTCGGATTCGTGGCGGCCATGACGGTCGGCCGGTTCACCGGCACGTTCTTCCTGCGACGGTTCGGCCGGGCGGTGGTGATCTGCGCCAGCGCGGTGCTCGGCGCGGCCGGCCTGCTCGTGGTGATCGCCGTCGACTCGCAGGTCGCGGCGGCGGTGGCCGTGCTGCTGTGGGGGCTCGGCTGCGCGCTGGGCTTCCCGGTCGCGTTGTCCGCGGCCGGTGACTCCGGCGCGAGCCCGACCGCCCGGGTGTCGCTGGTCGCCACCGTCGGCTACCTCGCGTTCCTGGTCGGCCCGCCGTCGCTGGGGCTGCTCGGCCAGCACGTCGGGCTGCGTGGCGCGATGCTCGTGGTCCTGGCGTTCCTGGTGTTCGCCGCCCTCGCCGCGCCGGCGCTCGGCGGCCGCCAGCAGCACAGCACCCAAGCGGCCGAAGTTAGGATCTGAGCCCATGCGGCTTCACGTGGGATGCGCGATGTGGTCACACCAGGCCTGGACATCAACCAACCTGCGGACGTACGCCGGGTGGTGCACCGCGGTCGAGGGGAACACCACCTTCTACGCCACCCCGTCCCCGGCGAGCGTGGCGTCCTGGGCCGAGCAGACCCCGCCCGGGTTCCGTTTCGTGTTGAAGCTGCCGAAGGCCGTCACCCACGAGCGGCGGCTGGTCGGCGCGGAGCCGGAGATCCGCCGCTTCATGCAGGTCATGGCCCGGCTGGGCGAGCGCATCGAGGCGTACTGGATCCAGCTGCCGGGTTCGTTCGGCCCGGCCGGCCTGCCGGTTCTGGCCCGCTTCCTGCGGGAGCTGCCGGAGGAGCACCGGTACGCGATCGAGGTCCGTGACCCCGGGTTCTTCCACGAGCCCGGACCGCTGGAGGAGGTCCTGCGGGAGCGGGACGTCGAGTGGGTGCCGTTCGACACGACCGTCTTCTTCGCGAAGGCGCCGACCAGCGACGCCGAACGCGACGCGTGGACGAAGAAGCCCCGCATGCCGCGCCGGGACACCGCGCTGACCGGCCGGCCGATCATCCGTTACCTCGGCCGCGACGACCCGGCCGAGACGGTCGCCGGCTGGCAGCCCTGGGTGCGCACCGCCGCGGCGTGGCTGCGCGAGGGCCGCACCCCCACGGTCTTCCTGCACACCCCGGACAACACGGACGCGCCGGTGCTGGCCCGACGCTTCCACAGTGAGGTCCGGGCCCTGGTGCCGGAGCTGGATCCGCTGCCCGACCCCGAGCCGGTCGAGCAGCCCCTGACCCTGTTCTGACCGCCCGTCAGTTTTTGATCAGCCGCTCGTACGTCGTGCCCTCCGGCGTGTAGATCAGGTCGAAGTCGTCGCCGGCCCCGACCGCGACCCGGAGCAGCCGGGCCAGGACCTCGGTCTCGGCCGGAAGATCAAGGCCCAGAGCCGCAGCCGTACGATCCCGCTGAGCTACCAGGTCGCACCTTAACCGCGGTCAGCGGGTGACCTTCACGGTGGTCTGGGCGGTGGCGCCGGTCTCGTAGCGGGTGCGGACGGTCAGGGTGTGCTTTCCGGTGCGGAGCTTCACGGCGCGGCTGCGGGTGGCGGCGCTGACCGTCACCCAGGCGCCGCTGTCGAGGCGGATGTCGTAGCCGGTCACGGCCGGGTCGCCGGATTTCGCGGCCGGGGCGGTCCACTTCAGGGTGGCCGCGGAGGCGACCTTGGCGTTGTTCGCCGGGGCGGTGATCTTCCCGGCGGTCGCGGTCCAGGTGCGGGTCACGGTGATCGTGCCGGTGGTCGGGTTCGAGGCGGTGCCGGTCGCGTCGTAGGAGCGGACCGCGACGGTGTGGGTGCCGCGGGACAGGGTCAGGGCCAGCTTCGTGGCGGTGACGGTCTTGGTGGCGCCGTCGACGGTGACCGTGTATTTCGACGCGCCGGTGACGGCCTGCCAGCGCAGCATCGTCGTGGTGCCGGGCTGGGCCGGGAAGGTGACCTGCGGGCCGCCCGCCGTCGTGGAGCCGGCGGTGAAGGTCCTCGACCGGGTGGCGCTGACGCCGCCCTGGGTGCCGATCGTGGCGATGGTGGCCGTGTGGCTGCCGGCCGTCAGCGTCAGCGGCCAGCTCGTCCGGCCGGGCGCCACCACGTACCGCTGGTTGTCGACGATGAGCAGGTACCCGCCGATGGCGGCGGCGTCGATCGCCGGGGCGGTCCAGGTGGTCGCGCTGGTCAGGGTGGGGGCGGTGACCGTGTCGGTGCTGGCGGCGCGCAGGTGCACCACGGCGCCGGTCGCGCTGATCGAGTCGGTGAGCACGTCGTAGCCGGTGCCGGGCAGGGCCATCGCGTGGCCGGCGGGCAGCGACGCCGGGCCCAGGTCGGTGTCGTCGGTGTAGTGCAGGACGGCCAGCAGCGTGGACAGGCCGGTGCTGTCGTCGGACTGGCGGACCTGCACGCCCGGTGACGGGTCGCCGGCCTCGCCCGCTCCGGTGGTGGCCGGCCGGTATTCGACGTAGTAGGTGTTGCCGCCGCCGGTGACCTTCACGGCGCGGACACCGGAACGGGTGAGGCGGGGCGCGAGGGTGACGCGTACGCCGGTGGCCGGGGTGACCGAGTCGAGCAGGCCGAGTTCGTCGGCTTTGGCGGCGTTCAGGCCGTTGCCGTCGCCGTAGCGGGCGTACCCCATCACGTCGTAGTCGCCGTACTCGACGTCCTCGCAGGTGGCGCCGGTCAGCGCGTACGTGCAGGTCTGGTCGCCGGAGTGGTTGAGGCCGAGGTTGTGGCCGAACTCGTGCTCGAGCGCGTCGGCGTACGTGTAGCCGTTGACCCAGATGATGTTGCCGGGGGTGTAGGCCAGGCCGGTCCAGGAGCAGGTGCTGGCGCCCTTGGCCATGTAGACGACCAGGTGGTCGCGGCCGTCGAAGCTGTCCTCGGTGCGCCCGAGCGCGGTGAGGGCGGCGTTCTTCCACGCGTCGATGTCGCACTTGCCGGTGTTGATCGGCGCGGTGACCCAGTCGTGCACGCTGATGCTCGTGTCGGGGACGGTGAGCGCGCCGGAGCTCTGCGCGGACCAGAAGTCGCCGAGCTGACGGGCCTCCTGCCGCAGCGCGGTGACGGTGGTGCCGTCGCTCACTGCGGCGCTGACCGGCACGATCGTCACCGAGTGCGCGCCGGTCAGGGATGAGGGCATCGCGGCTGCGGTCGCGGTCGCGGCGGTGACCGCGGCGCTGCCGTCCTGCACAGCGTCTGCGACTGCGGTGGCGGTGCCGGTCGCGCCGCGCACGGTGGCGGTGACCTGCTGCCCGGGGGTGAGGCCGCGGCTGACCGCCGCACCGACCGGCACCGTCTGCCCGCCCATCACCAGGACCGGCTGAGCGGTGGCGTCGGCCAGCACGGTGTACGTCGCGGGCACGTGCGCCACCGGTTCCGCGTGGGCGGGAGCGGCGGCGGTGAGGCCGGCGAGCAGGGCTGCGGCGCCGGCGGCGGCAGTACGAGCGATCATGGGTGCACCTCCGACCGCGAGAGATCGGCGGCGCCCGGGGCGGCCTGAGCATTCCCCCGGGTGCCGACCGGTATCGTCGGGGACTCGGCGGTAGGACGGAGCGGCATGGACGACCAGCGGTGGATGGGCCACGCCGTGGCGCTTGCGCACCGGTCGCCGCGGTCGGCGAGCGCGTTCGCGGTCGGCGCGGTGATCGTCGACGACACCGGCGTGACGATCGCCGAGGGCTGGTCGCGCGACACCGACCCGCTCGTGCACGCGGAGGAGTCGGCGCTTCTGAGAGCGGCCGGCGACGCGCGGCTGCGGTCGGCGACGCTGTACAGCACGCTCGAGCCCTGCTCGAAGCGGGCGCACCGGCCGGATGCCACCTGCACGGCGCTGATCCTGGCGGCGCGGATCCCGCGGGTGGTGATCGCGTGGCGGGAGCCGGACGTGTTCGTCACCTGCGAGGGCGTGGCGTTGCTGATCGCCGCGGGGGTCGAGGTGCTGGAGGCGCCGCAGTTCGCGGCGGCGGCCCGGGCGGTGAACGCGCACCTGCCGGGTATCTGATTTCCGGCCGGAAATCCGGTTGTGGGAGACTCGCCGCCGTGGGTGACACCGAAGGGCTGCTGAGTGCCCGCGATCTCGTGCCCGCCGCGGGCGGCGAGTGGCACGGGTTGCTGTTCGACAATTCCGCCGTGGGTCTGCCGCCGGCGCTGACCTGGACGTTCCGGGTGCCGTTCGAGCCGGTCGCCGGCCGGGCCGCCGGGCTGACCGTGGAGTGGCTGCCGTTGCCGGCGAAGAGCTGGCGGGACCTGTCCGGGTTGTCGGCCGGGAGCGAATCGTTCGCCGAGCCGGCCGAGGCGAGCATCCACCACGCGGGCCACTACCGCTACGACCGGGTCGAGTTGCGGGTGACCGAGCAGGACGGCCCGCGCATCCGGGTCGCGGTGACACTGGGCGGCGACATCGACGGCCTCGGCCCGGCTGAGATCGCCGCCGAGGCGTGGGTGACATTCGCGGGCATCGACGTGCAGCTCGGTGGCGCCGATTCGGCGGCCGGCGCGCTGGGGCGGCTGGCCGAGTTCACCGACACCGACGGCCTGGCCGAGGTGCCGGACCCGCGCGGGATCGCCTTCCGGTACGCCCCTGGTTGAGAGCCGTCCCCCGTGAGCGTCCGGAATGGACGATCATCGCAGGGAATGTCGTATGGTCGCGGGATGGCTGCCGATGTCGTCGTTCTCCCGGGTCGCATGGCCGGCACGTGGTCGCCGCTGCCGCTGTACACCAGCAAGGTGGCCGAGGAGCGCGGCGCCACGGTGCACCGGCACGAGTGGACCTGCGCCCCGCCGGCCGAGCCCGAGCGGCTCGGCTGGGTGCGGGGCGAGGTGGGGCCGCTGCTCGACAAGATCGGCGGCCGGCCGCTGGTGATCGCGAAGTCGCTCGGCACCAACGCGGCGGCGGTGGCGGCGGAGCGGGATCTGCCGGCGATCTGGCTGACCCCGCTGCTGCATCTGCCGCACGTGGTGACCGCCCTGGGCCGGGCGACCGCCCCATTCCTGCTGGTCGGCGGCGACGCCGACACCGCCTGGGACGCTGACGTGGCGCGCCGGCTCACCCCGCACGTGTTCGAGGTGCCCGGCGCCGACCACGGCCTGTACGTTCCGGGCCCGGTGTCCGCGTCGATCGCCGTGCTGAGCCGGGTGGTGGAGGCGACCGAGGAGTTCTTCGACGAGATCGGCTGGCCCAAGAACCCTTAGAACAGCAGGTGCCAGTCGAGGCCGTGCCAGTGCTGCACCGGGGCGCCGGTGACGGTCGGCGCCCCGTCGGCGGGCCAGTCGCCGGTGACGGCGAGCCCGGCGATGCCGGCGCTGCGGCCCGGGCCGGGTTCGGCGCCGGTCAGCGCGGCGACGACGCCGGCCGGGGTGAGCACGGTGGCCGGGCCGAGCCGGGCGCCGGGCCGGCCGGTGAGGGCGGCGGCGGTGTCGGTGGCCTCGTCGAAGTCGCGGCGGGCGGCCAGGTCGACCGGCGACGCCAGCATCCGGGCCAGCGAGCGGGCCAGGTGCCGGTCGGCGGGCAGCAGCCCGGCCAGCCCCGGCGCGGCCGGGCGCCCGCCGGTGTCGTCGAACGTGGCCGTCCACTCCAGGCCGCTGGTGCGGGTGCCGGCCGGGGAGGTGGTGGCGGCCCACACCGCGGCGCGGAAGATCCCGTTGGCGAGGCGCCCGTCCGGGTCGTCGATGAGTTGTTCGAGGGCGTGCGCGGCGATCAGGCCGAGGTCCCGTTCGATCTCGACGCTGCCGGCACCGCGTTCGACCCGGTACTCCAGTTTCCCGTCGTCCGCGACGACCAGCAGGAACGCGTCGAGGTAGAGGTCGTTGCGGATCTCGCCGTACAGGCAGGCGCGGGGTGCGGCGGGGTCGTCGCCGATGATGCCGCAGACGATGTCGTCGCGCAGCCGGCGGTGCTGGTCGTCGACCACGGCACTGGTGCGCGGCTGCGGCGGTCGGTAGGTGGCGTATTCACGGAAGCGCATGGCCGCATGCTGGCACCGGCGGTCGGCGGGAAGTCGCACCAGCAGTCCGCCGGGTATTTCGGTGTCGCGGAACGCCGGCCGCGGCGATACTGGCGCGCGGCAGGCGAACGAGGCGAAGAGGGTGGGAAACAGATGAGCCGGACGATCCGTGTCACCGTGCGGGGCGTGTTCGACGGGCTCAGCGAGTCGCAGCTCGCCGAGCTGGTCGCCGAGCAGGCCGACCACGACTTCCTGCACACCGCGTACACCGCGGACGGCTATCTGGCGTACGACCTGCCGGCCCGCCCGTTCTTCACGTTCCGGTTCGCCGACCACGTCGACGAGGAGAACCAGATCCCGCAGGCGGCCGCCCGCGCTGAGGCCAAGGCGGCGGCGTGGATGGCCGGCCGCGGTTACCCGGTGAAGGATCTGACCTCGCAGACCGTCGACATGTCGGTCGTGCCGCTGGGCAAGCGGGGCCGCCGCGAGGCCGACAAATCGCTTGCCCGCCCACCGAAGCTCTGATGAGCTGACACAGCAACCACCGCCGAGAGCGAAAGGAAACCGAGATGCGCGCTGCGTTCATGTCCGACCTGGAAGGAATCCGGCTCACCGTGAGGGACATGACGCTTGCACACGCTCAATCTCGGGATCCTGGCGCACGTCGACGCCGGTAAGACCAGTCTCACCGAGCGGCTGCTGTTCGCCGCCGGTGTCATCGACGAACTCGGCAGTGTCGACGGCGGCAGCACCCGCACCGACACTCTCGAGCTGGAACGCCGCCGCGGCATCACGATCAAATCCGCGGTGGTGTCGTTCCGGCTGCGCGACACCACGGTCAATCTGATCGACACGCCCGGCCACCCGGACTTCATCGCCGAGGTGGAACGGGTCCTCGGCGTGCTCGACGGCGCCGTGCTGGTGATCTCCGCGGTCGAGGGGGTGCAGGCCCAGACCCGGGTTCTCGCCCGCACGCTGCACCGGCTGCGGATCCCCACCCTGATCTTCGTCAACAAGATCGACCGGGGCGGCGCGCGCCACGGTGGCGTCCTGGACGAGATCGCCGCCCGGATCAGCCCGTCGATCGTCCCGATGAGCACGGTCGAGGCGATCGGCACGAAACGGGCGGCCGTGGTGGCCGAGACCGACTGGCTGCGGCTGGCCGATCACGACGACGCCGTCCTGGCCGCCCTGATCGAGGACCGCCCGCCGCCGCCGCCGCGCGCCCGGGACAAGATCCACCCGGTTTATTTCGGGTCGGCGATCACCGGCGCGGGCATCGACAACCTGATCGACGGCATCACCACGCTGCCCACCGGGCCCGGCGGGGACACCGGCGCCAGCGGCACCGTGTTCAAGGTCGAGCGGGGCCCGGCCGGGGAGAAGGTCGCCTACCTGCGGATGTTCGCCGGCACGTTGCGGCTGCGCGACACGGTCGGCGTGGACCGGGTGACCGGCATCCAGGTGTTCGCCGACGGCGTGGCCCGGCCGGCCGACCAGATCCGGGCGGGTCAGATCGGCACGGTCCGCGGGCTGACGAAAATCAAGATCGGGGACCCGGTCGGCGTACGGCATCAAGCAGCGCGGCAGGCGCATTTCGCCCCGCCCAGCCTGGAGACCGCGGTGCTCGCGTCCCGCCGTGCCGATCTGCACGCTGCCCTGGCCGATCTGGCGGAACAGGATCCGCTGATCAACCTGCGGCAGGACGACGAACGGCGCGAGGTGTACGCGTCGCTCTACGGCGAGGTGCAGAAGGAGGTCATCCAGGCGACGCTGGCCGAGCAGTACGGCATCGAGGTGACGTTCCGGGAGACCACCACCCTGCACATCGAGCGCCCGGCGGGCACGGGGGAGGCGGTCGAGTTCAACAAGGTCGACCCGAATCCGTTCCTGGCCACGGTCGGCCTGCGGGTCGGGCCGGCGGACCAGCCGGGGGTCACGTTCGGGCTGGAGGTGGAGCCGGGGTCGATGCCGGCGGCGTTCTTCGTCGCGGTCGAGCAGAGCGTGCGGGAGACGCTGCGGCAGGGCCTGCACGGCTGGCCGGTCCCCGACTGCCGGGTGGTGATGACCCGCTCGGGGTATTCGGCGCGGCAGAGTCACGCGCACGGGGTGTTCGACAAGAGCATGTCGTCGACGGCCGGCGACTTCCGCAACGTGACACCGCTGGTGCTGATGGCGGCGCTGCGCCGGGCGGGCACGGTGGTGCACGAGCCGATCCACGCGTTCCGCGCCGAGGTGCCGCCGGACACGGTCCCGGCGGTGCTGCCCCTGCTGGCCCGGTTGCGGGCCATCCCGCTGGAGACCGGCCCGGCCGGGATCGACGGGTTGGTCCCGGCGGCGATGGTGCACGAACTGCAGCGGCGGCTGCCCGCCCTGACCCGCGGCGAAGGTGTGCTGGACAGCGCCTTCGACCACTGGGCGCCGGTGCGTGGCCCGGCCCCGTGCCGGGAACGGACCGGCCCGGATCCCCTCGACCGCAAGGAGTACCTGTTGCGCGTGGTGCGCCGCGCCGGAGCCCGGGAGGCGTCATGACGTTGCGCGAGGGGGAGCTGGACGTCTCCGAGGCCATGGTCCGCGCCCTGGTCGCCGCGCAGTTCCCGGCGTGGGCCGGGCGCACGCTGCGGCCGGTCCGGGCGGGCGGCACCGACAACTACATGTTCCGGCTGGGTGACGACCTGGTGGTGCGGCTGCCCCGGATGCCTTACGGCGGCGACACGGTCCGCATGGAGCACCGCTGGCTGCCGTACCTGGCCCCGCACCTGCCGCTGGCCATCCCGGAGCCGGTGGGTCTGGGCCGGCCCGGCGCGGGTTATCCGCTGCCGTGGTCGGTCTACCGGTGGCGGCCCGGCGACCACCGGATCGGTGACCTGGCCGCGGCGGCGCGGGCCCTGGGCGGTTTCGTGGCGGCCCTGCAGCGGGTGCCGGTTCCGGCCGAAGCCCCGCCGGCCTACCGGGGCGGCTCCTATGCCGGCGCGGATCCGGGCATGCGGGAGGCGCTGCGCGACCTCGACGCCCCGGGCGCGGAGAAACGGTGGGACGCGGCCCTGGAACTGCCCGGCTGGGACGGGCCGCCGGTGTGGCTGCACAGCGACCTGCTGCCGACGAACATCCTGTTCCGCGGCGGCGCCGTCGACGCGGTGATCGACTTCGGGTGTGCCGGGGTCGGGGATCCGGCGTGCGACCTGATGGTGGCCTGGTCGATGTTCAACCCGGCATCGCGGCGGGTCCTGCGCGAGCAGTTGGCGGTCGACGACGTGACCTGGGAGCGGGGCCGCGGCTGGGCGCTGGTCTTCGGGCTGGGCGCGTGGCACTACTACCGCGACCGTAAGCCGGCGTTCGCCGCGCTGGGCCGGCGCACCGTCGAGCAGACATCGATGACCCCCTGACGGATGTCATGGTCAGGAGATGACGCGCGGCCCCCGGTCCGGCAACCGGGGGCCGCCAGGATGATTGCCATGACCCTCACCGCTACCCCCGGTACTGCCCAGCCGGGCACCGCCGACCTGGCCGTCGACCTCGACGGCGTGGTCAAACGTTTCGGCGCCGTGACCGCCGTCGACGGCATCAACCTGCGCATCCGCCCCGGCGAGATCGTTGCGCTGCTCGGCCCGAACGGGGCCGGCAAGACCACCACGGTCGACATGCTGCTGGGGCTGGCCCAGCCCACCGAGGGCACCGTGCGGGTGTACGGGCGCAAGCCGCACGACGCGGTCGCGCTCGGCCTGGTCTCGGCGGTCATGCAGACCGGCGGGCTGCTGAAGGACTACACGGTCGAGGAGACCGTGAGGCTGACCGCGGTGCTGTTCGGCAAGCCGCCGTCGGTCGTCGGTGAGGCCCTGGAGCGGGCCGGGATCGCCGACATCGGCAAACGCCTGGTGGGCAAGTGCTCGGGTGGGCAGCAGCAGCGGCTGCGGTTCGCGATGGCCCTGCTGCCCGACCCGGAGCTGCTGATCCTCGACGAGCCGACGACCGGCATGGACGTGGGTGGGCGGCACGACTTCTGGCAGGCGATCCGCCGGGACGCCCAGGGCGGCCGCACCGTCATCTTCGCCACCCATTACCTGGAGGAGGCCGACGCGTACGCCGACCGGGTGGTGTTCGTGCGCCGCGGCCAGATCGTCGCCGACGGCACCGCGTCGGAGGTCAAGGCCCTGGCGTCCGGCCGTACCGTGCGGGCGACCCTGCCCGGCGCGGTCGCCTCGCAGCTCGAGTCCATCGCGGGGGTGGACACGGCCGAGGTCCGCGGCGACACCGTCTATCTGCACGGGCGTGACACCGACCCGATCGCCCGCTACCTGCTGACCGAGACACCCGCGCGGGACCTGGAGATCACCTCGCGCAACCTGGAAGAAGCGTTCCTGACCCTGACCGCCGACTCCCCGGAGGCCTCGAAATGACCACTGCCGCGCTTTTGGAAAAGAGAAGCCTGCCCCGCTTCGGTGGCTTCACCGTCGGCATGATCGGCCTGGAGCTGCGGCGGATGATGCGCAACAAGCGCACCGTCATCTTCACCCTCGTCATGCCTGCGGTGCTCTTCCTGCTGTTCGGCACCAACGCGAGCAACCGCACCGAACGGGTCGGCGGCGGCAACGTCACCGGCTACATCCTGGTCAGCATGGCGGCCTACGGGGCGATGCTGGCCACCACCAGCGGCGGGGCGATGGTCAGCATCGAACGCGCCGCCGGGTGGAGCCGGCAGCTTCGTCTGACCCCGCTCAAACCCGTCGCGTACATCGCGGTGAAGCTTGTCATTGCGATGATCATCGGCCTGGTGTCGGTGGTGGCGGCGTTCGCGGTGGGGTCGGTATCGGGGGCGGAGCTGCCGGCTCACGCCTGGATCCTGTGCGGCCTGCTGGCCTGGGTGTGCTCCCTGGTGTTCGCGGCGTTCGGCCTGTTCATGGGTTACCTGCTGCCCAGTGAGAACGTGATGCAGATCCTCGGCCCGGTGCTCGGTGTGCTGTCGTTCGCCGGTGGCCTGTTCGCCCCGGTCGACACGTTCGGCCACACGTTCGCCACGATCGCCAAGTTCACCCCGGTGTACGGCGTCGGCGAGATCGCCCGCTACCCGCTGGTGCACGACGGCACCCTGTGGGCGGCGGTCCTGAACGTGGTCGTCTGGACCACGTTGTTCTCCCTCGGCGCGATGTGGCGGTTCCGCCGCGACACCGCCCGCGTCTGAGACTGGGATACCTTCATGGCCATGGCTCCCTACTCGGGGCGGCGCTACGGGTGGGTGTTCGCCGGGATCTGGTTGTTCTATCTCGGCGACAACGTCGGCGCGCTGCTGAAGCAGCCGAACCTGATGTGGCGCTCGACCGGCCTGGTCGCGGTGGCGGCGTTCGCCGCCAGCTACCTGTTCATGGTGCGCTCGGCCAGCCGGGTGCCGGCCGCCGCGATGCCCCCGCCCCGCACCTTCCGTCTCCGGGCGGGGCTGGGCATCGCGGTCATGCTGGCCCTGTTCGGCCTGCAGGTCCCCGGCGCCGGGGCGCACGCGCTGACCTGCCTGGTCTACATCGCCGCCTTCGGGATGATCAGCCTGCCGCTCGCGGTCGCCATCCCGTTCGCGGTGGTGCTGACCGGGGTCGCGGAGGCGCTGCCGGCCACCGTGCCGGGCTGGGACGACAACGGCTACGGGCTGGCGGTCCTGCTCGGCTCCGCCGCCACCCTGGGGTTCCGGCTGGCCGCCGTCCGGCAGGGCCGGCTCACCGACGCCCAGCAGGAGATCGCCGACCTGGCCGTGCAGAACGAGCGGGCCCGCATCGCCGCCGACCTGCACGACATCCTCGGCCACTCGCTGACCGTGGTCACCGTGAAGGCCGAACTGGCCCAGCGGCTGCTCGACGTCGACCTGGACCGGGCCCGCCGCGAGCTGGCCGACCTGGAGTCGCTGGCCCGCGACGCGCTCGCCGACGTGCGCTCGACCGCGATGGGGGTGCGCGGCATCTCCCTGCCGGGGGAGATCGCCGCCGCCCGCGAGGCACTGGCCGCTGCGAACGTCGAGGCGGTCCTGCCGGGCGCGGCCGACGAGATCCCCAGCCGCAACCGGGAGCTGTTCGCCTGGACGATCCGCGAAGCTGTCACCAACATCGTCCGGCACAGCCGGGCCCGGCACGTCTCGGTCGATCTGAGCGCGTCGGCGGTGGAGATCCTCGACGACGGCGACGGCACGCCGGTGGCGTCCTCCGACGGCCAGGGACTGGCCGGACTGCGCCGGCGGGCGGATGCGCTGGGCGCGAAACTCACTGTCGGTCGCCGCGAAGACCAACCAGGCTTCCGGGTACGCGTGGAGGTCCCGTCATGATCAAACTGTTGCTGGCCGACGACCAGGCCCTGGTCCGCGGCGCGATGGCGGCGCTGCTCGACATGGAGGCCGACCTCAAGGTCGTCGCCGAGGTCGGCCGCGGCGACGAGGTGCTGACCGCCGCCCGCGACCACGACATCGACGTCGCCCTGCTGGACGTCGAGATGCCCGGCATCGACGGCGTCGCCGCCGCCCGTGAGCTGCACAAACACCTGCCGAAGGTGCGGGTGCTGATGGTCACCACCTTCGGCCGGGCCGGCTACCTGCGCCAGGCGATGGCGGCCGGGGCCAGTGGCTTCATCGTCAAGGACACTCCCGCCCGGCAACTCGCCGAGGCCGTCCGGCGCGTACACGAAGGCCTGCGGGTGGTTGATCCGGAACTTGCGGCTCAATCCCTGGCGCAGGGCGAGTCGCCGCTGACGGAGCGGGAAAGTGACGTCCTGCGGGCCGCCCGGGACGGCGGAACTGTCGCCGACATCGCCCGTGACCTGCGGCTTTCCGAGGGAACCGTGCGCAACCACCTGTCCAGCGCGATCGGCAAGACCGGCGCCCGCACCCGCGCCGAGGCGGTCCGGCTGGCGCTGGACAACGGCTGGCTGCTTTCTTGAGAATTATTTTCGGCCGCTACCGGTTCGCAACCGACAGTGACCGTTAGCTGCACCCTGCGCAACGAAAAGTTCACCCCGCAGCCAACAACGGGGGGAACCAATCATGACCGCAGGTATGAAGACCGTCACCCGCGAGCAGGAAACGTTGATCCGCGAGAACATGGCCCTGGTCGGCCACATGGTCCGCGAGATGCTGTTCAAGGTTCCGCCGCACGTGCACCGCGACGACCTCGCCTCGGCCGGCTACACCGCTCTGGTGACCGCCGCTCAGGGCTTCGACGCGAGCCGCGGCATCCCGTTCGGCAAGTTCGCCGCCATGCGCGTGCGCGGCGCCCTGCTCGACGAGCTGCGCAGCATGGACTGGGCCACCCGCTCGGTGCGGGCCCGCGCCCGCCGCGCCGACGTGGCCCGCCAGGAGCTGACCACCCAGCTCGGCCGCACCCCCACCCCGAACGAGCTGGCCGAGCTGCTCGGCGTCGCCGTCAGTGAGCTCGCCAACGTCGTCGACGACGTGCAGCGCGCCTCCGTGCTGTCCCTGCAGGGCTTCGCCACCGGCAGCGACGACATGGTCACCGAGACCTCGCTGAACCCGGAGGAGATGCTGCTGCACCGCGAGCGCATCGGCTACCTGCACGACGCCGTCGCCGTCCTGCCCGAGCGGCTGCGCTTCGTCGTCGAGGCCTCCTTCCTGCAGGAGCGCCCGCTGTCCGAGGTCGCCGCCGAGCTGAGTGTCACCGAGTCGCGGGTCTCGCAGCTGCGTACCGAGGCCCTCGCCCTGCTCAAGGACGGCCTCGGCACCCACATGGAGCAGAAGGAGACCGTCACGGCCAAGGACGGCTGTGTGTCGCGCCGCCGTGCCGTCTACGCCGCGCAGATCGCCGCCCGCACCTCCGTCGCGTCCCGCCTGTCCGCCACCACCGCCCACGGCGAGCTCATCGCCGCGTGATCTGAGCAGGGCCGCGGTTCCCGCGGCCCTCAGGCGCCCGGCGAGACCAGTCCCGTCTCGTACGCCACCACCACCGCCTGCGCGCGGTCCCGGAGGTTGAGCTTCATGAAGATGCGGGCCACGTGGGTCTTCACCGTGGCTTCGCTGAGGGTGAGTTCCTGGGCGAGTTCCGCGTTCGACAGGCCGTGGCCCATCCGGGTGAGGACCTCCCGTTCGCGGGGCGTCAGCGCGGAGAGCTCCGGGTGCGCCGCCGGCGAAACGGGGGCGGCGAAACGTTCGACCAGCCGCCGGGTGATCGACGGCGCCAGCAGGGCATCACCGGTGTTGACCAGGCGTACGGCGGCGGCGAGGTGTTCCGGCGTGACGTCCTTGAGCAGGAAACCACTCGCGCCCAGGCGCAGCGCCGCGTAGACGTACCGGTCGAGGTCGAAGGTCGTCAGCATGATGACGCGGCAGCCGGGAACGTGCTCGAGCGTCAGCCGTGCCGCCTCCAGCCCGTCCATGGCCGGCATCCGGATGTCCATCAGGACCACGTCGGGTTTCAGACGCCGCGCCGCCTCCACCGCCTGCGCGCCGTCGCCGGCCTCACCGGCCACCTCGATGCCACGCACGGTCAGGATCAGCCGGAAACCCGCCCGGACCAGTGCCTGGTCGTCGGCGATCAGCACGCGCGGCGCCGGTGCGGTCACGGCGCTTGCAGGGGGATGCGGGCGCGGACCCGGTAGCCCCCGCCGAGGCGCCGGCGGGCATCCAGGTCACCGCCGTAGACGGCGACCCGTTCGCGTAGCCCGAGCAGGCCCCGGCCAGCGCCGTCACCCGGCCCGGTGACCGGTGGCGGACAGTCGCCGGAGAGCACACTCGGGCCGCCGTTGAGCACCTCCACCCGCAGCGAGCGCTCCGCGTACCGGATGGAGATCTCGGCCTTGTCGCGGTTGCCGTGCTTGAGCGCGTTGGTGAGGGCCTCCTGCACGATGCGGTACGCGGTGGCGTCGATGCCGGGCGGCAACGGGCGTTGCTCACCGGAGATCCGCACCTCGACCGGCAGGCCGGCGAAGGAGATCCGGTCGATCAGCGTGCTGAGCCTGCTCAGGCCGGGCTGCGGAGCGAGCTCGTCGTCGCCGTCCGCCGACGGGGCGAGCAGGCCGAGCAGGTGCCGCAGCTCGGTCATCGTGTCCCGGCCCGCGTTCTCGATGGCCAGCAGCGCCTTGGCGGCCTCGTCGGGCATCGTGGCGAGCACGTCGCGGGCCGCGCCGGCCTGCACCACCATCAGGCTGACGGTGTGGCTGACGATGTCGTGCAGCTCGTGCGCGATGCGCGCCCGTTCCGCGTGAACGGCGCCGCGGGCCGCGCTCTGCCGCTCCCGTTCGAGCAGCCAGCTGCGTTCCTCGATGGCCGCGCGGTGCAGCCGCCGCGACCGGGACAGCGCCACGCCGAACCAGCCGGCGGCGGCGCACGCGACGGCCAGGCTCAGCCCCAGCCACGCGGTACCGGACATCCACATCGTGTCAGCTTCGCAGAACTGCGTGCGGCGAGCGTCATCCCGCAGGTCCAGCGACATACATCCACAGTCCGATGTGTGGCGGCCGCGGCCACTACAGACTCTCCGGCATGACCGAGGACCAGAATGTCGTACGCCTTTCCGCCGTGCGCAAGGACTACGGCGACACGGCCGCACTGGACGGTGTGGACCTGGAGATTCGCGCCGGGGAGGCGGTGGCGGTGATGGGCCCGTCCGGATGCGGGAAGTCGACCCTGCTCAACATGGTCGCCGCGCTGGACCGCCCGACCAGCGGAACCGTCGTCGTGCAGGGCGAGGACCTGGGACAGCTGAACGAGACGCGGCGCGCGTTGTTTCGCCGGCACCGCATCGGCATGGTGTTCCAGTTCTTCAACCTGCTCGACGACCTGCCCGCCCTCGACAACGTCGCGCTCTCCGCGCAGCTGGTCGGCACCCCCGCCCGGCAGGCCCGCGCCCGGGCGCTCGAACTGCTCGACGAACTCGGCGTGGCCGATCGCCGCAACATCTATCCGGCCGCGCTCAGCGGCGGTGAACGGCAGCGGGTCGCAGTGGCCCGCGCGCTGATGAACCGGCCGGCCCTACTGCTCGCCGACGAGCCGACCGGCGCCCTCGACAGCCGCTCCGGTGAACAGGTCATGGACCTGCTGCTCGACCTCAACCAGATCGGTCAGACGCTGCTGATCGTGACGCATGACCAGCGCCTCGCGGACCGCTGCGCCAGCCGCGTCGTGGAGCTCGCCGACGGCCGGGTCACCCACGAACGCACCCTGGAGCGCACGGCGTGAGCGCGGTGTGGCGGGCCGCCCGCGCGGCAGTGCGGCGCCGCCGGTTGCAGACCGCCGTCATCGGCATCGTCGTCGGCCTCTCCAGCGTGCTGATCGTGGTGGGGCTCGCGCTGATGGCCGCCTCCTCCGGCCCGTTCGACCAGGCGTACACCAAGCAGCAGGGCGCCCACCTGATTGCCACCTTCGACCGTGACAAGGCCACCGGCGCCGCGCTCGCCGACACGACCCACCGGCCCGGTGTGTCGGCCGCCGCCGGCCCATTCGACCAGGCCGTGGTCGACGTGACGATGGCGCCCGAGCTTCCCCCGCTGCAAATGACCGTCGTGGGCCGCGACCGACCCGACACCGCAGTGGACAAGCTGTACGTCTGGCAGGGCCGCTGGGTCACCGGTCCGGGCGAGATCGTCATCGACGCGGAGCCCACCGCCGACCTGCACACCAAGGTCGGCGACACGGTGACGATCGGCGACGGCCGCACGGTGACGGTCGCCGGTTTCGCCCACTCGGTGAGCGACTCCGCGCAGGCCTGGGTCGCACCCGAGGAGATGGCGGCCCTGCACCCGGCCACCGAACAGATGCTCTACCGGTTCACCGCGGCCACCACCGACGCGCAGATCAGCGCGGGCCAGGCGGCCGTGACGGCCGGGATGCCGGCCGGCGCCCTGCTCGGCGCCCAGTCGTACCTCACGCTCCGGGCCAACGCGGACATCACTGCGGGAGTCTTCGTCCCGTTCCTGATGGTCTTCGGCTGTTTCGGTCTCGTCGTTGCCGTGCTCGTCGTCGCCAACGTGATCAGCGGCGCGGTCGTGGCCGGGCTGCGGCACATCGGCGTGCTGAAAGCCCTCGGTTTCACCCCGAACCAGGTGATGGCCGTCTACCTGACCATGGTGCTGCTGCCGACGGTCGCCGCCGCCGTCCTCGGCACGATCCTCGGCAACATCCTGGCCATCACCGTGCTGTCCAGCGCCTTCTTCGAAAGCTACGGCGCCGGCGCGTTCGCGGTGCCGCCCTGGGTCACCATCACGGCACTGGCCGGGGTGCCGGTCCTCGTCGGCCTGACCGCTCTGCTGTCCAGCGTCCGCGCGCGGCGCCTGTCGGCGGTCGAGGCGATCAGCGCGGGAAGCGCACCGCGGCACGGCCGGGGCCTGCACGCCCAGCGCCGGCTCAGCGGGACCCGGCTGCCCCGGGCGGTCAGCCTCGGCATCGGCCTGCCGCTGGCCCGGCCGGCACGCAGCGCGCTCACCGCGGCCGCCGTCCTGCTCGGCGTGGCCGGAGTGACCGTCGCGATCGGGCTGTCCAGCTCGGTGACCGCCTACGTGGACGCGGACTCCCGCGCCGACGCCGTGCAGGTCGAGGCGCGACCGGCGAAGGACGGCCCGACATTGAGCGACCAGGCCGACGAATCGATGCTCCGCGCCCTGCCCGGAGCCGAGCGGGTGGTGGCGAGCACCGAGCTGACCATGCGGCAGATCGGCGCCGCGGAACCGACCCGGGTGCGGTTCTACCGCGACGCCGACGCCGGCTTCGAGATGCTCGCCGGGCGCTGGCCGGCCGCCGCGGGCGAGGTGGCGGTCTCCACCCGCTTCCGCACGCAGAACAGCCTCGCCCTCGGCGACACCTTCACGCTCGACGGTGACGGCGGGCGGCTGGCCGTACGCATCGTCGGCGAGGTCCTGATGGGCGATGCCGAACCGGTGCTGTCCAACTGGGCCACCCTGGCCCGCACCGCGCCCGGCCGCCGCGCCGACCGCTACGAGGTGAAGCTGGCCCCCGGCACCGACGACGCCACCTACGCGGCCGCCGTGAACGCCGCCGACCCCGGTCTCCGCGCCAAGCCGACCCGTGCACCGGGCTCGATCACCGTCGCCGTGCACTCCACCATCACCCTGCTCGCCCTGCTCCTGGGTGCGGTCGCCGCCCTCGGCGTCCTCAACACGGTCGTCCTCAACGCCCGGGAACGCCGACGGGACCTGGGCACCCTGAAGTCGATCGGCATGACACCACGCCAGGTCGTCCTCATGATGGTCACCTCGATGGCCGCGGTGGGCCTGGCCGGTGGCCTCGCCGGCGTCCCGGTCGGCGTCGTCTTCCAGCGCTACGCCATGCACGCCATCGCCCACGCCGCCCGGATCGTCATCCCCGACCACATGCTCGACGTCTACTCCGCGCCGATGGTGCTCCTGCTCATCCTGGCGGGCGCCGCGATCGCGGCCGTGGGCGCATTCCTTCCGTCGCGGGCGGCGGCCCGCCTCACCATCGCGGATGCCCTCCGCACCGAGTAATCGGCTTAAGATCGTTCACCGTGACCGAAACGACCGTGGTGAGCCTGCAGGACATCCGTGACGCCGCCGAGCGGATCGCGGGAGCGACCCACCGGACCCCGGTGATCCGCTCCCGCACCCTCGACCAGCTCGTCGGCGCCCAGGTGTTCCTGAAAGCGGAGAACCTGCAACGCATCGGGGCGTTCAAGTTCCGCGGCGCCTACAACGCCATCGCCCGGCTTTCCCCGGAGCAGCTTTCCCGGGGCATCGCCGCGTACTCGTCCGGCAACCACGCCCAGGCCGTCGCCCTCGCCTCGACCGAGTTGGGCAGCCACGCCGTCATCATCATGCCCGCCGACACCCCGGCCGCGAAGCTCGACGCCGTCGCCGGCTACGGCGCCGAGATCATCACCTACGACCGGTACACCGAGAACCGCGAAGAGATCGGCGCCCGGCTCGCCGCCGACCGCGGCATGACCCTGATCCCGCCGTACGAACACCCCGACGTCATGGCCGGGCAAGGCACCGCCGCGCTCGAACTGCTGGAGGACGCCGGCGACCTCGACGCCCTTGTCGTCCCGGTCGGCGGGGGCGGCCTCATCGCCGGCAGTTCCACCGCCGCCAAGGGCCTGCAACCCGGCATCCGGGTCATCGGCGTCGAGCCGGAAGCCGGCGACGACACCAAACGATCCCTGGAAGCGGGGGAGCGGGTCACGATCCCGGTGCCCCGCACCATCGCCGACGGGCAGGCCGCCTCCGTGCCCGGCGAACTCACCTTCTCCGTCAACCGGCGCCTCGTCGACGAGATCGTCCTGGTCACCGACGACGAGATCCGCGACGCCCTGCGCTTCGGCGTCGACCGCCTCAAACTCGTCATGGAACCCAGCGGCGCCTCCGGCCTGGCCGCCCTGCTCGCCGGCCGCCTCCACCCGGCCCCGGCCCGCATCGGCGTGATCATCTCCGGCGGCAACGTCGGCGCCGCCCGCCTCGCCCAGCTACTCGCCTAACACCTTGCGCTCGATCGCCGGATCCAGGCCCACCGGCGACCGGTCGGCCCGCAACGGCACATCCCCCCGCAACGACCGCATCCACCGCCACGTGTCGGTCACCGTGTCCCGCGCCGGCCGGCACCGCAACCCCGCCCCGAACGCCTTCGTCACGTCCGCCTGATGCAGGAACTCATGGTCCGGGCCCGGCGGAAACCAGATCGGCAACTGCGTCCACGGCTCGATCCCGGCCGCCTCGATCACCGACGGATCGGTCCACCGCAGCAACGCCCGGTTGCCGGTCACCTCGTTGCACAACCCGAGCAACTCACCCATCGTCGTATGCCCGGCGCCGCTGACCAGGTTGTACGCCCCCGGCAGCTGAGCCCCGCCCGCATTCAGGATGAAGATCGCTAGATCCCGGGCGTCGATGTACTGCAACGGCAGCTCCCGCGGCCCCGGCGCCAGCGTCGGCCCGCCCCGCTCTACCCGGCTCAGCCACCACGGCAACCGGCCCACATCCTCGTACGGCCCCAGGATCAGTCCCGCCCGGGCAAGCAGCACCGGCCCGTCGAACGCCTCCGCCGCGTTCTCCCCGCGCAACTTGTCACCGGCATAACCGGGCTCCCGCGGATCGGCCAGCGGCGTCAACTCGGTCAGCGGCAGCGTCGCGCCCCACTGATAGACCGACCGGCTCGACACGTACGTGTAATGCGCGGCCCGCCCGGACAACAACCGCGCCGTGCGCCCCACCGGCCCCGACCCCGCCGACCAGGTGTCCACCACCGCATCCCAGCTCTGGTCGACATTCAGAGCGGCCAGACCGTCCGGCGCCAGCCGATCGCCGCGTAACACCCGCACACCGGGCGGCACACCACGTTGCCCACGATTGAACACGGTCACGTCGTCACCACGCGCGACCGCTTCCTCCGCGATCGCCCGACCGACGAACCCGGACCCACCCAGAATCAGCAGCCTCATGGGCATCGACCCTGCCCGATGCACTAATCGCGCGGAATGGCCCGTAAAGCTTTAATTACCAGCGCATGATCGTCTGCCTGGGGGAGACCCGACACGGTCACCACACCCACCACCCCGACATCACGCACCCGGATCGGGAACGCCCCACCGTGCGCCGCATAGTCGGCCGGATCGACCCCCATGCCCGCATCCAGCTGCTGGCCCTTGGCCGCCAGCCGCCGCCCCACCAGGAACGACGACGCCCCGTAGCGCTCCACCACCCGCACCTTCCGGGCGATCCACGCGTCGTTGTCCGCGGTGCTGCCTTCCAGACCGGCGTGAAACAGCTGCTGCGTGCCCCGCCGGATGTCGATCGCCACCGGCAGCTCACCGGCCAGCTCCACCAGCAGACACCCAAGCCGCCACGCATCCGCGTTCGTGAAGCGGCCGAACACCAGCTCCCGCTCCTGCTGCTCCAGCTCCTCCAGCTCGCTCATCGCCGCCTCACCTTCTGCAGCCACATTCCCAGCAGAGCCACCGCGATGAAGACCAACATCGAACAGCAGAGCAACTTGGTGAACAACTCCGCCTCCCGGTTCGTTAGGGTCGGTACTCGTGCGACTGGCCACCTTCAACCTGCTCCACGGAAGGTCCCTGTCCGACGGCACGGTACACGCCGACCGCGTCCACGCCGCCATCACCGAACTCGACGCCGACATCCTCGGCCTGCAGGAGGTCGACCGCGCCCAGCCCCGCAGCGGCCTGCTCGACCTCACCGCCATCGCCGCCGACGCCCTCGGCGCACCCACCCACCGCTTCGCCGCCGCCGTCGTCGGCACCCCGGGGGAGACCTGGCAACCCTGGCGCAGCGACGACGACAACGCCCACCCGCTCTACGGCATCGCCCTGGTCAGCCGTTACCCCGTGCTCCGCTGGCAGATCACCACCCTGCCCGGCGCGCCGATCCGCTCACCCGTCTACACCGGCGACGGCGTCCGCCTGCTCAAGGACGAACCCCGCGTGCTGCTCGCCGCCGTCCTCGACACTCCTTTTGGCGCCGTGACCGTCGCCACCACCCACCTGAGCTTCGTGCCCGGCTGGAACCTGCGGCAACTACGCCACGCCGTACGCTCGCTGCGGTCCCTGCCCGGCCCCCGCCTGCTGCTCGGCGACCTCAACATGCCGGCCGCCCCGGTCCGCGCCGTCACCGGCTGGCGCCCCCTCGCCAAGGCCCCGACCTTCCCCAGCCCCGCCCCGCGCGCCCAGCTCGACCACATCCTCGCCGACCCGCGCGGCTTCAACCTCGGCCGCGTCGTCCAGGTCAGCACCCCACGCCCGAACGTGTCGGATCACCTGCCACTCATCGTGCAGCTGGACGCATGAAGACGTCCTCCAGGCCGTCCTCCGGATCCCACTGCTCGCCCACCTTGCGGAACCCGAACCCGGCGATCGTCGCCCGCGACCCCACATTGTCCGGCCGGATGCTCGCCCGCACCGCCGTCACCGCCGGGTCCGCGTCGGCCCGCTCGAGCAGCGACCGCAGCATCGCCCGGGCATAACCGCGCCGCCGAAACGCCGGATCCACCGAATAGGCGACCTCGACGACACCGCTCTCATCCGGCGGCCCGTGGAACCCGCCGTGCCCGACCACCTGCCCGCCCGCCACCGCGGCCCGCGCGACCCAGTCAGCACTGGCCGGGTCCTGCCCGATCTGCTCCAGGCGAATCCGCCACAACCACTGCTCCTCCACCAGGTACGGCGACAACACGGCCCCGGCGTGGCCGTTGGCGGCGGCGAGGTCCCCATCGATCAGCGCACGCAGCGTAGCGGGGGAGAGCTTCACCCACGTGATGTCCGGCACGCCAGGCATGATCACACAGAGTGGTGATCAAAGCCACATTGGTTGTACACAATTCAATTGCGCACTACCGTTGCCGACATGGAGACCGGCCTAGAGCAAATGATCTGCTTCGAGCTCTACGCCGCCAGCCGCGCCATGACCGCCCTATACCGCCCCGCCCTCGACGACGCCGGCCTCACCTACCCCCAATACCTGGCCATGCGCGTCCTCTGGCACCAGGGCCCGGTCACCGTCCGCGACCTCGGCCGCATCCTCCACCTCGACAGCGGCACCCTCTCACCCCTGCTCAAACGACTCGAAACGGTCGGCTACCTGCGCCGCGAACGAGGCACCACCGACGAACGCACCGTCGTCATCCACCTCACCGACGCCGGCGTCCAGCTCGAACAAAAAGTCGCGGAGGTCCCGCAGCAGATCATCTGCGCCCTCGACCTCAACCTCGACGAATACCGCCAGCTGCACCACCTCCTCGGGCGCATCCGCGCCGCCACCCCCGGTCTCAGTGTCGGAAAGGACCCCTCATGACCGCCGTTTACACCGCAAGCTCCACCGCCACCGGCGACGCCCGCAACGGCCACGTCCGCTCCACCGACGGCGTCCTCGACTTCGACCTCGCCGTCCCCAAGGAGATGGGCGGCCCCGGCGGCGCCCTCACCAACCCCGAGCAGCTCTTCTCCGCCGGCTACGCCGCCTGCTTCCACAGCGCCCTCAAGGCCGTAGCCCGCGCCCAGAAGATCACCCTCGAAGACACCGCCGTCACCGTCGACGTCGGCATCGGCCCCAACGGCAACGGCGGCTTCCAGCTCAACGTCGCCATCGAAGCCGAGATCCCCGGCGTCGACCAGGCCACCGCCGAAGCCCTCATCGAGGCCGCCCACCAGGTCTGCCCCTACTCCAACGCCACCCGCGGCAACGTCGAGGTAGCCCTCACCATCGCCTGAGCAGCTTCTTAAAGCCCACGCAGCGCGCGGTTGGTGCGGTTCGCCCGCACCGCCGCGCGCTGCTGTTCCGCCGTCACCTCGATATACCCCTGCGACGTAGTCAGCGACGCATGCCCCAGCAGCCGCATGATCTCCGAAGCGTTTGCCCCGTCCTCCGCCAGCCGGGTAGCGAACGTATGCCGCAACGCATGCAGTTGAGCCCCCCGAGGCACCCGATCGGCCACCCCGGCCCGCCGAAAACACGACTCCACCAGATACTGCAGCCCACCACGCTGCAACGCGCCCCCACGCCGATCAACAAGCAGAGGCGCCTTGGAATCGGCCCGCCCGAACCGCACCCGCCGACTGTCCAGGTACCGATCGATCAGCCCATCCAGCTCCGGCTCAATGGGAACGGTCCGCGGCCGCCCACCCTTGCCGGCAACGTCGACGCGCCGCTCACCAGCGCGCCCACTGACGTCGCCGACGCGCAACGCCAGCAACTCGGACAACCGAAGCCCCGCACACAGCGCCAGCGCCAGCACCACGACATCCCGCTCCGGCCACGGATCCCGCTGCCGCTCGTCACTCTGACTGACTGCGGAGAGCAACTGCTCCGGAGTGTCCTCACCACGCAGCGGCTTAGGGGAGTGGGCGGGCAACTTCGGCTTGTCGACAGCCGACATGGGATTACCAGGCAAAACCTGCTCGGTGACAAGAAACGTGAAGAACGCGTTCCACGACGACCAGGCCCGAGCGACCGAGGCAGGCGCTCGTTCCGCCGCAAACCGGGCAAAGGCCCCGCGAAGCAAGCGAGGGGAGAGGTCACCCAGAGTGACGTCATCGCCTCCGAGCAACCCCAGAATCAACCCCAGATCCCGCCGGTACGCCGACAACGTGTGCACCGATGGTTTCCGAGCCCCCCGAGCAGCCAGAAAGTCCTCAACGAGCTCCGCCACCGACGACCGATATTCATGCTGCATAAGTCATATTATGCAGCACTTCGAGCCGTTTGTCCCGTTCCGAGGAGAGGCAAAGTAGACGTTTCCCCGCCCGCCTGCGGACCGGCATGTGCCGAACACACGCCGTCCGTCGCCCCAACAGCCGCCCGGCCTCAGTAGGCGACCCGATCGCCGCGAACGGGGATCGACCCGCATCGCCGCCGTGATCTTGTGGTTCCACCGGGGCGTCCGTCACGCCGTTTTCCTTGAAACGGGCCCTCGAAGAGCCGTTCAGGTCCCTGTTTCCGTGTAATCGGTGTATCGGAAGTCGGCGGAGGCCACGTGGCGGTGGAAATCTCAGGAGACTGCTCTGGCAGCGCTCAAATTCGCTTCTACTTTACATAATGTCGATTATCGACCTGGAACATGATCGATCCCTGACCCCGGGAAACAGGCCTAACCCCGGAGCCACTCGAAGATCTCGCGAGAAGTATCGGGACCGGGCACGTGCCCGCCGCCATACTGATATCCCTGCGCTCCGGGGATGTGCCCGAGCAACCACCGCGCATGCTCGCTACCAACATTCTCATCGTGAGTGCCGAACCAGACCCCGACCGGGATCGCGCCGTCCGGCATGGTGAAACCCCAAGGCGAGGCAAGCGCGATCTTGTCGTCGACCCATCCGTCATAACTGTCGACGAAGGTCGCCCGCAACCGCGCCATCGCCTCCGGATCATCGCGCGCCGGCACCGCTGACAGCATCCCTGGCATCTCCGGACCGCCGGCAGCAACCTTCCCCATGATGTCGCGGCTGATCTGCTCGAGCTCGGGCCGCAGGGTTTGCTCGTCCGGCGGCTCCCCCTTCTCGGCCGGCTTTATCCCGGAAAGCACGGCGCAGCGAATCACCCGTTCGGACAGCAGCGCAGCGCAGGCCAGCGCATGCGGCCCACCACCCGAGCCACCGAACACAGCAAACCGGTCCCAGCCCTGGACGTCGGCGAGCACGCGAACGTCCTCAGCCACATCGGCCACGCTGCGCCCGGGCCGGCGGGTGGAGCCTCCATATCCGGGCCGGTCGAGCATGAGCACCCTGACGCCGCTGTCGTGCATCACCGCGATCTGATCCGGCCTCCGCCGGCGGGTGCTCGGTGTTCCGTTGTGTGCGACGACCGGAAACCCGTCAACGGGCCCGTAGAGGCAGTACCGCAGAACTCGTCCGTCGATCTCCATCGACTGATCAGCGACCATGAAGTCACCCAACTTCAAGTGCCTTGCTGAACATCGCGCGGTAGCTGTCATGAGCCAGGGGCAGTTCTCCCAGCGCGTCCTCGGTGAACCACGCGATCACATCGTGTTCCTCCGGCGCGGCGTTGGCCGGAGAACCCACCCACGCGTCGACCAGCCAGATCTGCATGTCGAACGTGGCACCCCGAACCAAATGCACGGGCGGCCCCGCCGGCGCCTCGATGTCGATGCCGAGTTCCTCGCGAAGCTCCCGAGCAAGCGCCGCGCCCGGCAGTTCCCCGGGCTCCACGTGCCCACCGGGCAGGTCCCAGACGTCGGGATATACAAGGCGCCGGGGAGATCGGTGACAGAGCAGCACCCGATCACCGTCCCGCAGCAAGGCGGTGACGATGCGAGCTTTAGGAGTGCCTTCCGCGGAAATCGTCACGGGCGCATCCTGCCACTCGTCCGCTCCCCTGCCCTCGGCACCGATCCCGAGCAGCGACCAGCCGGAGCGGGGTCTCCCCCAGCTTCTCCGGACAGCCAGCCGCCGAGAGCCGACGGTGGCTGCGGTTCGGTGTCAGCCGTGCCGGGGCGGTAGTCCTTTTCGGGCTGGTGTCAGTGGGGTGCGGCGGGCCATGCGGCGTAGTACGGGTGGGGCGATGAGGAGGCCGGCCAGGGCCCAGGCGCTGAGGGCGGCCACGGTTTCGAGGTGTCGCCAGGAGTTGCCGATCTCGGTGGTGGCGGCGGAGGCGGGCAGGAGTGCGGCTCGCATGCCGAGGCCTAGCCAGTAGATCGGGAAGGTTTGGGCGAGGCCTTGGAGCCAGCCGGGTAGGGCGGTGATCGGGTAGAAGATGCCGGAGACGGCGATGACGGCGAGCACCGGCAGGGTGAGTACGCCTTGGCTGCGGGCGCTGGTGAAGATCGCTCCGAGGATGGCGCCGGCGGGCAGGGTGGCGGCGAGGCCGAGTAACAACATCGTGGCCAGCAGGAGCCAGGCGGCGGGGCGGTGAAGGGCGAGTCCGTGGATGAGCAGCAGGGCCGGGAGCAGGAAGAGGGCCAGGTCGAGGAGCAGGCCGCCGGTGACGGAGATGAGTTTGCCGGTGAGGTAGCCGAGCATGCCGTGTGGGGTGGCTTTGGCGCGGAGCAGGGTGCCGTCCTCGTGGTCGGCGGTGAGGTGCTGGCTCATGCTGATCATGGCCATGGCGGTGTTCATGCCGAGGATGCTGGGCAGCAGTGCGGTGCCGAATTGGTGGTCGCGCAGGAACCAGAGTGCGATGAGCATCAGGGCCGGCCAGAGCAGGTGGTTGAACAGGTCGCCGCCGTTGGTGACGGACTGGCGTAGTTCGATCAGGCCGCGGGAGCGGCCGGCGCGCAGGGCGGCGTTCATCGGATGAGGGCCAGGTAGGTGTCTTCGAGCGACGTACGGCGTACCTCAATGTGGTGAAGGTTTTCGCCGTGTTCTTGGTAGAGGTCGTGGACGAGGCGCGCGGGGTGGTCGGTGGCGTGGGTGTGCGGGGTGCCGTCGAGTGTCCAGCGGACTTCGGTGTGGCGGATGAGGTCGCGGTCGGTGGCGATGATGCGGCCGGCGTTGAGAACGAGGATGCCGGTGGCGAGGTGTTCGGCTTCGTCGAGGTCGTGGGTGGTGAGCAGGATCGTGGTGTGGTGTTCGGTGGCGAGGGTGCGCAGGAGCTGGTGGAAGTCGTGGCGGGCGGCGGGGTCGAAGCCGGTGGTGGTTTCGTCGAGGAAGAGGATGTCGGGCCGGCCGGTGATGCCGATGGCGACGTCGAGGCGGCGGCGCTGGCCGCCGGAGAGGGTGCGGATCTTCTGGTCGGCCTGGGCGGTGAGGCCGACGGCGGCGAGCAGGTCGTCGGGGTTCCAGGGGGTGGTGTAGGGGGTGTAGTAGGCGCTGATCTGGGTGAGGAGTTCGCGGGGGCGCCATTTGCCGTGGTCGCGCCAGGTTTGCAGGACGACGCCGATGCGGGCTCGCCAGTGTTCGTCGGCGTGGGCGGGGTCGGTGCCGAGGACGTGGACGTGGCCGGCGGTGCGGGTGCGGAAGCCTTCGAGGATTTCGATGGTGGTGGTTTTGCCGGCGCCGTTGGGGCCGAGGAGGGCGAGGATGTCGCCGGGGTGGGCTTGGAAGGTGATGTCGTGCAGGACGTCAGTGGTGCCGTAGCGCATGCGTAGTCCGGCTACGTCGATGGTCATGGGTTGGTCTCCCGCCGTACGGCTGCGGTGAGGGTGTCGCGGTTGATGCCGGCGAGGTGGAGTGCTCGGGGGACGGTGCCGGCGGGGGTTTGCAGGATGCCGAGGAGCAGGTGGGCGGGTGTGGTGTCGCGGATGTGGTGGGCGGCGGTGACGGCGCGTTCGATGGCGGCTTTGGCGGTGGCGCCGAGGTGCGGTGTGGTGTCGGTGGGGGTGGCTGGTGGGAGGTCGTTGGTGAGGTGGACGCCGGCGGCGGCGAGGCTGTGCGTGAATTCGCGGTCGAGGGCGGCGCGGATGGTGGCGTGGTCGAGGCCGGCGGCTGCGCCGTCGTGGGCGAGGGCGAGGAGCAGGTGGTGGGCTTCGATGGTGGTCGAGCCGTCGGTGCGGGCCTGCTCGGCGGCTTCGGCGAGGATCTGGGAGAGGAAACTGCTCATCCTGTACGCCTCCGGAGGCTGACGCCGGCGGCGATGAGCCGCTGGGCGTGTTTCTTGTAGACGGCTTGGCGGGTGACGGCGAGGGCTTCGGCGACTTGTGGCCAGGTCCAGCCGGTGCGCATGGCTTCTTCGACGGTGGTGTCTTCGAGGCGGTCGGCGAGTCGTCGTAGTGCGCCGACGGCGGCGAGCCGGTCGGCGACGTCGCCGGTGATTTCCACGGACATGTAAGCAACCGTAGTTGCTTATCGTCGAGATAGTCAACCAAAGTTGCTTAAGGTAGATTCTCGGCATGCGCGTGCTGTGGGTTACCGGATTCCTGGACTCCCCGAGCCGGGAGGCGGAGCCGTTCTGGCTGGCCGTCACCGGGACGACGTTGTCCGGGCGGCGCGGCGGCGGTGCGTTCGCGACCCTGCTGCCGGCGGACGGGGACGCGTGTCTTCGCGTACAGGTGATCGGGGCGTCGGAGAAGCCGAAGGCGCACGTGGATCTGCATGTGGCCGATGTGCCGGCGGCCGCCGGCGAGGCTCGGGCGCTCGGTGCGGCGGAGGTCTTCGCGGAGGAGGGCCTGGTGGTGCTGCGCTCCCCCGCCGGCGTGCTGTTCTGCCTGGTGGCGTGGGGCGGACAGAGCGAGCGGCCGGAGCCGGTGCGGTGGCCCGGCGGGCAGGCCAGCGTGGTGGATCAGCTGAGCCTGGACATTCCGGCCCGCGACTACGACGCGGAGATGGCGTTCTGGGCGGAGTTGACCGGGTGGGAGCGCCGGGCGTCGGATCTGCCGGGGTTCGCGTTCCTGCAGGGGGACGCGTCGCTACCGATGCGGTTTCTGCTGCAGCGGATTGGGTCGGGCGCCGCCGGCGTACACCTGGATCTTGCCTGTGATGGGGTTGATGCCGAGGTGGAGCGGCATGTCGGGCTGGGTGCCTCGGTGGTGCGGCGGGTGCCCGGGGACTGGACGACGTTGCGGGACCCGCTCGGGCGGGAGTATTGCGTTACCGGTCGGGCGCCCCGTGGGCGTGGATGACGGCGCCGTGAGTGGTGACGCCGGCGGTGAGTCGCCAGCCGGGTAGGGACTCCAGCTCGGCGGGCTGCCAGAACCGCTTGATCACCTGGAAGGTGCGGCCGTCGTTGAGCACCCGCTCCTGCAGGTCGCCCTCGATGCGCTCGGGGCGGTAGGAGTCGAGCAGGAAGACGCGGCCGCCGGGGCGCAGAGCGGTGGCGACCTGCTGCCAGAACCCGTCGAGGCGGTCGGCGGGCACGTGCGACAACCAGTAGCTGAAGAAGACGGTGTCGAACGCGGCGGGCGGTGGCGACCAGTCGAAGATGTCGGCCTGCACGTAGGTGACCTTGCCGGTGCCGCCGGTGCGGGCGCGGTTGAGCTCGAGCGTCTCGGTGTGGGCGTCGACCGCGGTCACCCGGGTGGCGTGCCTGGTCAGCCGCTCGGTCCACCAGCCGGTGCCGGCCGCGAACTCGAGCACGTCACCCTCGGGGCGGAACCGGTCGAGGGTCTGGGCGGCCTCGTCGATGTCGGCGAACCAGTGCTCGCGGGCCTGCTCGTCGAGCGCGTAACGGCCCTGGCGTTGCCACCACTGGTCGTACTCCCCCGCGCGGTGCCGGTAATACTCCCGCTGCTCGGTCAACTGGTCCATGTCGATGACGTTAGTGACCGGGGCAACCGGATTTTCCTGGCATGATCGCGAGGCGTACGCGGAAAGTGTCGGTGCCCCCTGCTAAAACTGTTGGCACAAACGTTCGAAGGATCGGAGATGGGCGTGGCCCGGGGTTTGAGCACCGAGGAGTTGACGACCATCCGCGACGGGGTGAGCGCCGGGCGCAAGCCCCGGGTGCAGTTCACCGAGTCGGCGGGGCAGATCGCCGGCCAGATCGGGCAGGTCGTGTCGCTGGGCGATCCGGCGGAGTCCGACGAGTTCGTGATGGTGCGGTTCGGGCGCGACGAGCTGCCCTTCTCCCCCGCCGACCTGCAGGTCGCGCCCAAGGGAGCGACCGCCCGCAAGGCCGCGCCGCCGCCGGCGCCCGCGCAGGCTGCTCCGCCGGGGCCGGAGTTCCTGCTCGACAAGCCGAAACCCAGCTTGCCGAAACCCAGCGTGGCGGCGCCCGCCGTGCCGCAGCCCAAGGACGAGGATGGTCCGGTGCAGAAAGACGACGTAATCGCTCCGGCTCCGCGTAAGGCAACCCCGCCCCGGGCGGCCAAGGCGAAACCGGCGCCGGCCCTGACGGTCACTTTGGCGTACGGCGAGGGCGAGTGGACGGTCGCCGCCGCCCAGGGCAGCAAGGTCCTCGCGAAGCCCTATGTGATCCGGCCCGCCGAGGCGCTGCGCATGGTGTCGCTGGTCGATGTGCCGGGCGTGCAGGAGGCCGTCGAGCAGATCCTGTCAGCCGAGCGGGCCGAGGCCGAGCGTGAGGCGCAGCGGTTACGGGCGGAGCTGGCCGAGGTCGAGGCGCGGCTGGCCGAGCTGGGCGAGGCAGGCGGTTCAGCCGTCTAGGGCGGGCGGCAGCGGCAGGTCGAGGGCGCTGACAAAACGGGCCGTCTTGATCTCAACGAACACCTCGGCGTCGTCCAGGTCGTCGACGTCCGCGTCGTCACCGTCGTCGAGGTCGTCGTCCTCCGGGTCGACGTCCTGGGCGAGGAAGGTGACGAGCTGCTCCTGCTTGGCGAGCACCTCGCCGCCGCCGGGGTGCAGCGTGGCCCACCAGGCGGCGAGACCGGCCGACTCGCGGATGACGTCGGTCGGGGCCGACGCCGAGTCGTCCTCGAAGTAGGTGCGCGGGGTGACACCGAGGTAGGCGATGCCGGTCCCGGCGCCCGGCGGGGCGTAGGTGACGATGGTGAAATCGCTGTCGTGGATGTCGAGCAGCATCCACGGGTGGTCGCCGGCCGGGCGGCTGTCCGGTTCGGCGTCGTGCCATTGCTCTCCGTCGTACAGGTAGGTGCCGAAGAACCCCATGTCAGGCGGGCCTTCCTTCCTTGGCGGCGGGTGCCTGCGGGAGCGCCCGGCCCGGCCGTGGCCGGACCCGGGTGTAGTCGTCAGCGCGGGTCTCGTCGACGACGTGCGGGAGTTCCATCTCGTCCGCGCGCAGCTCGGCGAGGGTGCCGTCGATGCCCTCCATGATCAGGCGGGTGGCCTTCATGGCCCGGGCGCCCGGAGTGCCGGTCACCGACGACAGGTCGACCGGGGTGCTGCCGATCCGCACATGCACCACCGGGCGGTGCCGCATCGCCTTCAGGATCGACCGGACCAGGTGTTTCGGGGTGTTGTAGGGCAGCACGGCGTGCGCGCCCCACTGCGCGACCGGCAGCACCGAGGCACCGGACGCCTCGGCCATCCGGGCGACGCCGGTCTTGCCCCGTTCCGGCCACATCCACGGGTCCAGGCCGATCCGGCCCTCCGGGTAGACCAGCACCATCGCCCCGCCGGCCAGTGCCTCCGCCGCGGTGGGCAGCGCGTCGGCGACGTTGGTCTTGCCCCGGTCGACCCGGATGTGCCCGGCCGCACGCATCGCGGCCCCGGCGATCGGAGCGTCGAAGAGCCCGCCGGTCGCCATGATCCGCGGGCCGATGCCGAGCTGGTGACAGGCGGCGGTCATCACGATCGGGTCGAACGGGCTGACATGGTTGGCGGCCAGGATCAGCGGGCGGCCACGCAGCTCGGCCGGCACGTCACCGGACACCCGCAGCCGGCACAACGGCCACACCACGATCCGCCCGATCACCATCATCGCGCGCCACGCCCATGGCACCTGCCAGGTAGAACTCTCCATAAGGCCGCCAATGATCGCACGCCGGGGGCCGCCGCGAAATCGGGTGGACCACACCTCCCCCTGTCCGCGATCGTGCTCACATGAACGCCGAGGAACGCATCTGGTCCCGCCTGCCCGACGGCATCCGGGAGGCATTGGCCGGCCTGTCCGGCAGCGAACTGCAGTCGGTGTTGCTGGCGGTCGGCCGCGACCGCGCCGCCCGGCAACGCCCGGCCGACGTGCTGCGCCGCTGGCGCGAGGACCGTTTCGTGCGCCCGGCCGGCGACCCACGCCCGGTGGCCGCCATCGAGAACCGCCTCTGGCAGATGCTGCCACCCGAGTTCGACGCGGTCGAGTTGTCCCCGGTGGTTCCGCTGGGCACCTGCACGGCGGTGGCGCCGCTGAGCCAGAACCGCGTCGTCACCACGATGCGGCATTCGGAGGTCGTCAGCGACAGCACCAACGCGCTGGCGGTGGAGGCCGCCGACCGCCGCTCCCGGCAACCGGCCGCCGGCGAGGTGCACCTGGCGGCCTGCCACCGGCTGCTGCGCGCGCAACGCTTCCCGGACGGGTGGAGCGCCCACTTCCGGCTGTTCGCCCTGGTCTCCAGTGCCCGCGACACCGGCTCGGCCCGCACCGAGACCCGCCTGCTGCAACTGCACACCGACTTCTGGCAGCGGGTCATGACCGCACTGATTCCGCACGCCGGCCCGGCGGTCCTCTACACCACCTTCGCCGGCCCGCCATTGCTGCAGCCGGGCCCGCTGCTGCACGAGGAACCGTCCCGGGAGCGTGGTCGCGGCTATTACACGAGCACCGCCCTGCGCCTGACCGCCGGCGACGACATCGAGCTCGGCGACGGCGGGCTGACCACGTGGACCGCTCAGCTGCTCGGCGACGCCAAGGAACGCTGCCTGGTCTCCTGCATCGCCACCGAACGCCTCACCGAACTGGCCGACTGACCGCTTCCCGGGCGTCGATCAGCTCCGCCCAGTGCTCCTGGGCCCAGGCACAGGCGGCGGCCATCGGCTCGATCAGGCTGCGGCCCAGCGGGGTCAGCGCGTAATCCACCCGGCGCACCGGCCCCGGGTGGCTGGCGCGGTGGACCAGCCCGTCGCGCTCCAGCGTCCGCAGCGACTTGGTGAGCGCCTTCGCGGTGACCCCGCGCATCGGGACCCGCAGCTCGGAGAACCGTCTAGGCCCGTGCTCCAGGCACCGGACGATCATGCCGGCCCACTTGTCGCCGACCCGGATCGGCGACAGATCGGACGGGCAGACCGGGTCGAACATCTCGGGATCCAGGGGCGTCGTCACGGCCCCACCGTAGTCGGTATCCGATCGGTAACCAGGCGCCCGGATACGGTCGGCGGCGAACACGAGGAGGCGGTATCGGAATGGCAAAAATTGTGATCTTCGGAGCCGGCGGCCGTGCGGGCCGGGCGGCTGTCGGCGAGGCACTCCGGCGCGGCCACCACGTCACCGCCGTGGTCCGTGATCCGGGCAGGCACGGCGACCTCGCCGCCGATGGCGTGCACTTGGTGGCCGGCGACGTCACCGACGGCGACAGCGTCGCCCGGGTGGCTGCCGGGCACGACGGCGCGATCAGCTCCGTCTACGACCCCGCGGCGCAGCCCGACATCCTGTACACCGCCGCCGCCCATGCCCTGCTCACCGGCCTGGCAAGCGCCCGGGTGGGACGGCTGCTGGTGGCCGGCCTCGCCTCGGTGCTGCCGGACGGCAACGGGGTGGCGCTGATGGACCTGCCCGGCTACCCGCAGGAGTACCGCTCGTTCTACCTCGGCCACGCCGCCGGCACGCAGGTGCTGCGGGCGGCGACGACCGACGTGGACTGGCTCGTCGTCAGCCCCGCCGGCGACTTCGACCACGCCGGGCGCGGCAATGGGCGCTACCGCACGGCGAGCGCCGACGCGGCCAGTCGCATCTCGTACGCCGACTTCGCCGTCGCCCTGATCGACGAGATCGACACCGCGGCCCACCACCGGGTCCACCTCGGCGTCGAGGCCGCCTGATGGCCGAGGAGATCACCGACAGCCCGGCCCCGTGGGTCGCCGACCACATCCGCCGGTTCGTCGAGACCGGCGGCAACCCCCGGCCCGGCACGAACGACCTGTTGCTGACCACCCGCGGCCGCCGATCCGGAAAGCTGCGCCGCACCGCGCTGGTCTACGCCACCGACGCCGACCGGTACGTCGTTGCCGCCTCCAACGCGGGCGCCGACCGAAACCCCGCCTGGTATCTCAACCTCGTCGCCGACCCTGACGTCACCGTGCAGGTCGGCGCACTCAGCCGGCCGGCCCGGGCATACCCGGCGCCGGCCGCCGAGCGGTCGCGTCTCTGGCAGCTGATGATCACGACGATGCCGTCCTACCAGGACTACCAAAACACCACCACCAGGGAAATCCCGCTGGTGATCATCGAACCTTCGGGAGCTCACGCCCGCCGCCGGGACAGACCGATGACGTCGGGGCGCCGCTGAGGGCGACCGGGCCAGCAGCGCGGGGACAGGGCGCGGGCTCGGTGGCTTTGACTCAGCGGCGTGCGTCAGCGGCGTGGGTCAGCGGCGTGGGTCAGCGCGGCCGGCCGGCAGCCGTCCAGGTCCGGTGTCGGCCGGTCGGAGATGATCTCCGCGGTCACCAGCCGGCCGACGGCCGGCGCGAGGCACACCCCGGAGTGCATGACGGCCACATAGATGTCCGGCGTCAGCCAGCCGATCACCGGCCCGCCTACCGGCATCGGCCGCACCCCGACCCGCCAGCCGCGCAGCAGGTGATCACCGCCGGTGAAGGTGTCCTGCAATTGGCGCAGCGCCCGGTGAGCCGAGTCCCGCAGGTCGGCCCACGACCACTCCGGCGGGAGCGCGGCCGCGACCAGCAGCTCCCGGTCCCGCACTTCCCGAATCTCGAGCCCCGGCGAGGCCACGATCCCGCGGACCAGCCCCGCCCGATCAGCCCGGATCCGGATCAGCAGCGCCGGCGAGACGCCCCCGATCCGCCCGCCTGCCCCCAAGCCGGCAACCCCGACCGCGCTCGGAGCGGCCGCCGTCCCCGGGCCAGGGCCGGCTCCGCGTGCCGACACCTGCCCGAGCACCGCGGCTCCCTCTCCGGCGATGGTCGCCCGCCGTGCCAGCGCGGCCGTTCCCGCACCGGCTGCCAGCACCACCGCGGACGCCGGAAGAAACCCCACCGTCGAGTCGACGCCATCCGCCCGAATCCCGATCACGGTCGCCCCGGACACCAGCCGCGCGCCGAACCGGCCGGCCGCCGCGAGAAGCGCACGAGCCGCCCGCACCGGATCCACCCCGCCATCACCCGCGGTATAGATCGCCCCTTCCGGGAATATCCGCAGATGAGGCTCGAGCATCGCAATCTCATCCGCCCCGACCAGAACCGGACCGACCCCATCGGCCTTTCCCGGCCCGGAGCCGTTCCCGGCCACCGCCTGCCGGAGAGAACCGGGCCCGGAGCCGTTGCCGGCCACCGCCTGCCCGAAAGATCCGGGCCCGGAGCCGCTACCGGCCACCGCCTGCCGGAGAGAACCGGCCCCGGGGCCGATCTCGGCCGCCACCTGCCGCGGAGAACCCGGCCAAGAGTCGCTCCCGGCCGCCGACCGCTCGGCTACCGCCCGAGGAGCACCGGCCTCCGGCGGCCACCTCAGCGACCCGCACCAGCGCACCCCGACCTCGGGAACCTCCCGCTCGACCCGCCGCCAGTCAGCCGACACGAACCGGGCCAGACCCGCCGCCCCGCCCGGCCAGTCGCCGCTCTGGTCGCCGCCGATCCACGCGAACGACGCCGCCGTCACCCCGGCGTCGCGGCCGATCACGACGACCGGCGCACCGGCCCGGGCCAGGTGGTAGGCGATCGACGCGCCGACGATGCCGGCGCCGACCACCACGATCGGCCTCACCGGTCGGCCATGCCCTCTTCGGCGACGGTCAGCCACTTCTCGACGGTGGCCGCGTCATGGTGGCGGATCGACCAGTCGACCTGCCGCAGACTCATGTGCGCCCAGTAGGCCCGCCGGCGGCGCGCCGGGATCAGGGCGAGGCGTTCGTCGACGGGGCCGGTCAGCGCCGGGGCCATCCCGCCCAGGTAGAACCGTAGCGTGACCAGGTCGAGGTGCCGGTCGCCGCGGACCGCGCCGTCCCAGTCGACCACCCCGGTCAGCCGGCCGTCGTCGACCAGGACGTTGCCGGCGTGGAAGTCCATGTGGACCAGGTCGTCGCCGATCATCTGCGAACCGGACGCCGCGCCGGTCGCCCGGACCCGCTCGAGCAGGCGGGCGGACCGGTCGCTGTATTGCCGCAGCGGCTCGTGCAGGCAGAACCCGGGCCCGTCGGCGGTCAGGTGCAGCGGGGCGGGCTGCGGCGCCGGCTCGCCGGCCAGCACTCCGGCCAGCCGGTCGTTGACCTGCAGCATCTGCCGCACCAGCGCCGTGTCGAGGGTCACCGGCGGCACCCCCGGCAGTCGTTGCTGAACGATCACCCGCACCCCGTCGACCCGGGCGGTCAGCTCGTGCCGGGCGGTCGGCACCCCGGCCTGGCGGGCCCGGTCGGCGAGCGGGCCACACTGGGTGCGCGCCGAGGTCAGCACCGAGCGGCGCCCGTCGGGCCAGCTCACGTACGCCGCGCCGATCTCGCCGCCCGGGCACGGTCCTTCCAGGACGAGCCGCACTCCGGTGATGTCGAAGATGCGGTCGAGGACGCGGGGCGCGTCGAGGCGCGCCGACTGCGGCCACGCGTGCGTGGTCACGGGCGCTGCCCGGCATTGGTCACGACGACCCCCGACTCGTGACGGCGAACAAAATCCTCCGGCCTGACCGTAGTCCGCCGGGCCGCACCGCGGTGTCGGCCAAACGACCCTAGTCGATCCGGGATATTGACGCAGCCGATCATTCTGGAAGTGTGGTGGTGCTGAGCCGGGTCGAATCCGGCCAATGGGTCAAGTGGCGGGTCGGCCGCCGCCGACTGGCGTGGCGTCCCGGCGCCGGTGCGCCCGGGACGTTCTCGATCCCGTCGGACGATCTGGGACTCGTGATCGGCGTGGTCGTGCTGAGCGTCGTGCTGCTGGTCTGGTCGGCCGCGCTGCTGGCCACCGCGGTGGTCTGGCCGGCCCGCGTCATCACCGGCCGTTGGCTGGTGGTGGCCTACGTCGTGGACCGCCACGACGACGATCCCCCGCCGCAGCGCCGGCAGGTCAGGGGCCGCGCGGCGGCAGACGTGCTCGCCCGTCAGTGGGCCGCCGACATCAAGCGGACCGGCCGCCCGCAGTCCTAGTTGGGGCCGCGCTGCCGCAGGTAGGCGAGGACCGCCTCGCGGGTGGTGCGCACCCCGAACAGGGCCCGCGCCTCCGCGATCCGCCGGTTCGCGGTGCGCAGCGACAGGAACTCCGCCGCCGCGGCCGCCGCGATCGTGTCGCCGGCCGCGAGCCGGTCGAGCAGCGCCCGCTGCTCCGGCACCAGGTCAGCGACCGCGTTGCCGGCGCCGTCGGATTCCGGGGCTGCGCCCTGCCGCACCTGCCCCAGCCGGGAAAGGTCGTCCACCAGGGCCCGGCCCAGGTTCGACTCGGAGTCGCAGATCGCGACGACGCCGGCGCCGCGCGCCGCCGCCAGGACCGCCAGCTGCAACGTCTCCGGGTCGGTGATCCGGCCGTGCAGCACCAGGCGGTTGCCGGTCACGTCCCACGCCGGATCGGGCAGGGCGAACCCTTCGCGGGCGACCCAGCCGTCTCGGATCAGACGGCGCAGCACGGTGTCGGCGTCACCTGGGGTGGAGACGACGTGGCGAGGAGCGTCGGCTTGTCTGGTCACCGGCCATCCTTGTGTATCTCTGGGGAACTCGGGAAGGTGGCGAAGGCGAGGGCGGCGGCTTCCGTTCGTGTTCTGGCGCCGAGCTTGCGCATACCGGCGCGGATGTGGGTGTCGACCGTCTCGGCGGAGATGCCGAGCTGCCCGGCGATGCGCCGGGTCGGTTCCCCCGCAGCAACCAGCCGCAACACGTCGGTCTCCCGGCGCGTCAGCTGATCTCCGGAGCGGGGGCTCCGGGTGTCGCGGTGCACATGATGCCGGCGCAGACCACGCCGGGCACGCCCGGCGAGAACGGTCAGCCCGGCCGCGTCGGCGAGCCGCTCGGCCTCGAGCAGCGCGTCGACGGCCCGGCCCGGATCGGCATCGGTCAAACCGGCCGCGAGCAGGCACCGCACCTGCTCCCGCAAAGCGACGGGCCGCCACCCGTCGGCGGCTGCCGCAAATCCGGTACCGGTAGCCCACGCGGTCAAAGTGCGCCGTGCGGGAGTCGGTAAACCTGACGGAATGGGCGGAGCACCCATCGCGCCAAGATCGTAAGCGGCCCAACGGGCCGTGATCGCATGCAACCCGGCGATGAGGCCATGGCCCTCACCAGGCGTTTCCCGGACAGCCCGGTCGGGTTGCCCGTCAAGCCAGGCCGTCTCGCGTGTCACCCATCCGACAGCGTCATGATCCGGCCCGGCATCCAGCCGAGCCCGCGCCGCTCCAAGCAACCCGGTGTCGGCTTCGATCAACGCACTCGCCGCGGTCGCATAACCCCGGGCCTCGTCCGGAATGGCACGATCCGCCAGGTTCCCGCTACGCCGCAAAACCTCATCCGGCGCGGTCCGAGCGGTCAGGTCCCGCTCTTCATCGAGTACGCGGTCGGGTCGTCCCCCAGCACCAGCACCCGAACCAGCCGCCTCGCCGGCCTGAGCGAAACCAGCGCTCCCCGCGCCGCCACCGGCCCCACCCGGCCCCGCCCGCCCCGCATCGCCCGACAACCCCGGCCCCGGCACCGCCACGCCCGGCCAGAGCAGCCCGGCACGACCGCTGCCCGCGCCGGTCGGGCCGGCGCCTGAGGTCGGCACGGGCGCGGGATCGTCCGGCCGGGAGGCTTGGTCCGTCCCAGCTGTGGCGCCCGCCGCGGAAGAAATCACGCCGGCCGTAGGCGCGGCGCCGGCGGCGGCCGGCTGGGCAGTTCCGGTCACCGTGGCGTCTCCACCGCCGGTCGTCGCCGCGTCACCCGCTGCCGGCGGCGCGGATACCCCGGGTCCGGCGGTGTCCGAGAGCGCTCCCGCCCCGGGCACGGGGGAAAGGCCGGCGCCGTGCAGGGCCACCGCCCAGTCGCCGGCCGCCTCGAAGCGGGTCTGCCAGCCGTAGGACAGGTCCGCCGCGCACTCCCGCGCCGCCCGGGCCGCGGCGACCGCCGCCTCGGTCAGCCGGCCGTCGGCGATCAGGTGCTCCACCAGCAGCCACGCACTGAAGCGGATGATCTGCGGGTCACCCGGGAGGGCGACCACCGCGGACAGCGCCTCGGCCCAGCCGGGACTGCGGTTGGCGGCCGCCACGGCGGCCAGGGCCGCGGCCACACCCTGCGGCGGGCGCGGATAACGGGCGCTGACCTTCTCGGCGAGGTCCTGGGCGGCGACCGGGTCGGTGGCCAGCTCGGCCAGCAGCAGAACCCGGTCGCGGGCCGCCAGCACCGGCGCCGGCGACGCATCGGAAACGCCGGCGACCGACGCCCGGGCGGCCGCGGGCGAGCCGGCCTGCAGCAACGCCTCGCCGCGCAGCACGTCGGCCTCGACACCGAGGGCGCCGAGCGCGGTCGGCACGCCGGCTTCGGGACCAAGAACACCAAAAGCGGTCGGCAGGGCGCCGAACGTGAGTACCTTCGCCGCGGCCGCGGCACGGCCGGCCGACAGGGCCGCGTCGGCGGCGGCCAGGCGCACCCGGGTGTCGATCGGGGTGTCCAGGTCGCAGGCGAACAGCAATAGCGCCGCCCGTTCGCCGCCGACCGCTTGATCGGCAGCCTGCAGGGCCTTGCGGTGGGCGCCGGCCAGGTCACCGGCGGCGGCCAGGTGCCGGGCGGCCTCGGCCGGCGGGGTCAGCTCGGCCAGGCGGGAGTGCAGCTCGACCCGGCCGGCCGCGTCGAGCAGGCCGGCCGCGGTCTCCGCCACATACGTCGACACCGGAACCAGCGTCCCGTCCGGGCCGGCCGTGATCAGTCCGGCCGCGTGCAGGTCGGCGGCCCCGGTGCCGAGCAGCGCCGCCGGAGCGGGCCGGCCGAGCAGGCCGAGCGCGGCCAGAGCCGTACGGGCGGGGCGGGGCAGATCGGCGAGGGCGGTCGCTATGGCGTACGCAATCTGGTCGATGCCGGCATTGCCGGGCGCCCGTCCCGCCGCAGCCTGCCGGGCCAGAGCGGAGATCGCGAGAGGGTTTCCGCCGGCCCGGTCGACGATCGCGGCCAGCGACGGCTCACTCAGGCCGCCCGCGGTGTGGCGGGCCAGGCCGAGGGCGGCTTCCCGGTCGAGCGGGGGCACGGTGAGCCAGGCCGCCGCGGTCGTCTGCAACGCCTCGACGCAGGAAGCGGGAAGGCGGTGCGGGGTGCGCAGGGCGACCAGGACCCGGCAGTGGGCGGCCAGCAGCGGCAGGGCGGCCAGGGTGGCGGGATCGGCGTACTGGATGTCGTCCAGCACCAGCAGGCCGCCGCGCACGCGAGAACGGACGGCCTCCGCGAGCAGATGCACGTCGTGGGCCGGCAGCCGGGCGCGGACCGCCCGCGACAGGGCGAGGGCCGGGGTGGAGCGCAGCATGGCCAGACCGCCGCCGGTGTGGGCGGGGCCGGGCACCGCGGCGGCGATGCGGCGCAGCATCGTGGTGCGGCCGCTGCCCGGCGGGCCGGTGATCACGACCAGGGCGGGACGGTGCAGCAGGGCAGCGGCGGAGGCCAGCGGGTCAAGATCTTCCGCCACCTGCGCCCCTTCCCTTCTGTTACGTCCGACGGCTCTGGCACGAACACGGGATCCCGTGCCGCAGCCCGATCCGTAGGCTGTGCCGTGGCGGGCACCGGGCCCGCCCGGTGTGCCGGGGAGGGTCCAGGTGACGGCCGTGGTCTTGCCATTGTCGCCGACAGTGTGCACGGCTGACGAGTCGTGGTGAGCGGCCCCCTCAGCGCCAGCGTGGCCACTCTCTGTGACCAGATCGCCGCGCGGGCCGGCCAAGAGGCCGGTGGCCAGCTCATTCAGATCCGTGACCGCCTCGCCGAGCCGTTACGCGTCGCTATCGCGGGCCGTTTGAAAGCCGGAAAGTCGACACTCGTCAACGCCCTGATCGGGCGCCGGGTAGCGCCCACAGCGGTGGGTGAATGCACTCGGGTGGTCACCCGCTTCCGCTACGGGCCCGCTGACCGGGTCGATGTGGTGCTGCGCGACGGGCAGCGGCGCAGCCTCCCGCTCGACGACGACGGCATGATCCCGCAGCGGCTCGGCGTGCCCGCCGCCAAGGTCGCGTTCGTCGACGTGACCCTCACCAGCGAGAAACTGCGTGACCTGACCGTGGTCGACACGCCCGGCCTGGCCTCCACCGACACGATGGTCTCCGAGCGGGCGCAGGAGGCGGTCGGGGTGTCCACCGCGCCGTTCGACGCCGACATCGACGCCGACTCGGCCCACGAGGTCGCCGCCGCCGAAGCGGTCGTCTACGTGTTCACCCAGGCGGTGCGGGCCGACGACGTCCGCGCGCTGGACGCGTTCCGGGATTCCTCGGCGCGACTGTCGTCCAGTCCGATCAACGCGCTCGGCGTGTTCGGCAAGGTCGACACCCTCGCCGGTGGGCCCGGTGACCCGTGGCCGATCGCCGGCCCCTTGGCCGAGCAGCAGGCCGGCCTTCTCGCCCGTACCGTCTCCGATGTGGTCCCGGTGGTGGCCCTGCTGGCCGAGACCGCCGAGGCCGGCCGGTTGACCGCCGCCGACGCCGCCGCCCTACGTGACCTGGCGAAACTGCCGATGGAGCAGCTGCGGGTGCTGCTCGCCTCGGTCGACCTGTTCCGGTCGCGGCCGGCCCCGCTGGACGCGTCGCGCCGGGAGCGGTTGCTGGCCCTGCTCGACCTGTACGGCATCGGCTTCGCCCTGGCGCAGTACGCGGCCGACCCGCACCTGAGCACCGGCGAGCTGGTCCGCCGGCTGATCGCCGCGTCCGGGTTCCCGCGGCTGCGGCAGACCCTGCAGGAGTCGTTCCGGTGGCGGGCCGACGCGATCAAGGCCGGCTGGGCGCTCGGCCGGCTCGAGCGCCTCGCCGGGCACACCCGCGACCCGAAGGACCGGGAGATCCTGCGCGACGCCGTCGAGCAACTGCTGCGCGACCCGGCCTACCACCGGTTGCGGCTGCTCGACGCCGCCCAGCGGGTCGCCACCGGCTCGGTGGCGCTGCCCGCCGACTGGGAGGCCGAGCTGACCCGCCTGGCCACCTCCGAGGACCCGCGGTGGATCCTGCGGCTGCCCGACGCCGGCGCCGATGAACTCGCCGCCGCCGCCCGGCAGGCCGCCAACCGGTGGCGGGTCTACGCGGTGGCCGGCGCCGGCCCGGCCCAGTCGCGGGTCGCGCAGGTCGCCCACCGCGGCTTCCACCTGCTCGCCCAGCAGGTGACCCGATGACCCCCGACCTGACGAAGACCCTCGACAGCGCCGTCCGCGACACCCTGGCCTACGTGCGCGCGCAGGACCCGGACGCCGGCGCCGACCTGGCCGTGCTGCGCCGCCAGGAGGTGACCCGCCCGTCGCTCGTGGTCGTCGGCGAGACCAAACGCGGCAAGAGCTCCCTGATCAACGCGCTGCTCGGCGTGCCCGGTCTGTCCCCGGTGGATGCGGCCGTCGCCACCGCCACCTACCTGCAGTTCGTGCCCGGCCCGTTCCAGGCGCGGGCGTGGCTGCCCGGCAGCCACGAACCGGTCGACGTCGACGACCTCGGCCGGTGGGCGACCGGCGAGCAGAAGGCCCGCCGCATCGAGGTGCAGCACCCGGCGCCGCTGCTGCAATACCTGAGCCTGCTCGACACCCCCGGCGTCGGCGGCCTCGACCCCGCCCACGCCACCGTGGCCCTCGCCGCGGTCGACAAGGCCACCGCCCTGCTGTTCGTCGCCGACGCGGCCGCGCCGCTGTCCGAACCGGAGCTGAAGTTCCTGGTCGCCGCCAGCGAACGGGTCGACGCGGTCGTCTTCGCCCTCACCAAGATCGACGCGTACCCGGGGTGGCGCCGCATCGCCGAGGACAACCAGGCCCTGCTGCGCGCCCACGCCCCGCGCTTCGCCGAGGCGCCCTGGTTCCCGGTCTCCTCCTCCCTCGCCGAGCTGGCGCTGACGTCACCGGCGGGCGAACAGGCCGCCCTGATCGACGCGTCGAAGATCGCCGAACTGCAGCACGCCCTGGTCGGCCTGGCCGGCCGCGGCCACCAGCTGCAACTGGCCAACGTCCTGCGCGCCGCCCGCGGTGATCTGGCCCGCCTGGTCACCTCGGCCATCGCGACGGTGCAGGCCGCCGAGGCCGACCCGGCCCGCAACGCCGCCGTCCGCGCCGAACGCGCCGCCCTGGCCGCCCGCAAACGCACCGAGTCCCGCCAGTGGACGCTGCTGCTGAGCACCGAGACCCAGCGCGCCCGCATCGAGACGGTCGGAAGGCTGCGCAGCACCATCGCCGGCCTGCAACAAGACTTCTCGGCCCGGATCGACACCGGCCGCGGCGAAGCGCTGACGAAACTGCCCGACGCCGTCGACGCGTCGCTGCAAGCGCTGGCCGCCGACCTGTCGACCGGCCTGGAGGAGACGTTCCACCAGGTCGCCGAAAAGGTGCTGGCCGAGGTGTTCGACGCGGCCGAACGGGCGAGCATGCTGGGCCGGCTCAACGCCACCCTGCGCCACGCCCTGGCCGCGTCGCCGCCGCGCGACGGCTCCGGCGAGAACATGCTGATCGCCCTGTCCGCCGGCGGCATCGCGTTCATGGCCGGCCGCGGCGCCATCCTCGGCGCCTCCGCCCTGGCCGTCGGCGGCCTGCTGGTGCCGGTCGCCGGCATCGGGCTGGGCCTGGCCGCCGGCGGCTACGTGCTGTGGCGCCGGCGCGTGCAGACCGACCGGCAACAGGCCCGGATCTGGCTGCGCGACGTGCTCGGCGAGGCCCGCGCCGCACTGGCCGACGAGATCGCCAACCGGTTCACCGACCTGCAGTACGCCCTCTCGGTGGCCGTCGACGACGCGGTGGAACGGCGGCTGCGCGACCTGGACGCGCACATCGCCGAGATCGACGCCGCCGCCGCGGAGGACGCGGCCGGGCGGACCAAGCGCCGGCAGGCGGCGCAACAGGAGCTCGATGGCGTACGCGCGAAGCTGCGCCACCTCGACGACGTGCTGATCCGGGCGCGGGCCCTGACACCCGCCCCGCAAGACGAGGAGAACCGATGACGGATCACCACGACTTCGCCGACCACCATTTCGGCGACGACGACCACCACGACCCGTTGCCGTTCGACGACCAGCACCACGACGACACGGCGCCGCCCGACGACCACCTCTCCTGGGAACCGGACGTTCCCGACGACCACCACGTCGAGGTGGCCGCGCACGACGCCGACGACCACGCCGCCGCCGCCGAGGACACCCCGGTCCACGCGGACACCCACGAGCCGCTGCCCGAGGCCGACCTCAGCGACAACGTGTTCCCGCCCGCCGTCGACGTCGGCGAGCTGCCCGAACCGGTCGACGGCTTCCCCTGGATCGACTCCGGCAGCCTCGGCCTCGCCGACATCCAGGCCGCCCTGCACGACGCCGGCCCAGCCGACCCGGTGCAGCCGTCCGAGCTCGCCGAATACGCCGCCACCGACCTGCCGCCGGGCGCCGACCCGTGGGCGGCGCTGGCCGAATCCGACGACCCCGCCACCGCCGCTCTGGCCAAGTGGTGGTCGCAGCAGAACTGAGTACGCGGCACCTCCCGCCGCCCGGTCGCGGCATGGCACTATGACCCGCGCCACGCAACGACGACCGGGAGAAAACCCCATGGCCGCTACCACCGGCACCCCCACCGACCGACCCGCGGCCGGACGCCGGGAACGAACCGGGTGGTACTTCTACGACTGGGCCAACTCGGCTTTCTCGACCACGGTCCTGACGGTCTTCCTCGGACCGTTCCTGACCAGCGTCACGAAGATCGCCGCGGGCTGCGAGCTCGGCGCCGACGACTGCACCGGCCGGGTCCATCCCCTGGGCATCTCGGTCGCGGCGGGCTCCTTCTTCCCGTACGTCGTGTCCCTCTCGGTCTTCCTCACCGTTTTTGTCCTCCCGGTGATGGGGGCGGTCGCCGACCGCAGCCCCCGCAAGAAGGTGCTCCTGGCGGTCACCGCGTTCACGGCGTCCGCGGCCACCATGTGCTTCGCGTTCGTCACCGGCGACAACTACCTTCTCGGCGGCGTGCTGTTCCTGATCGCCAACATCTCCGGCGGCGCGTCGATCGTGGTCTACAACTCGTTCCTGCCGCAGCTGGCCGGCCCCGACGACCGCGACAAGGTGTCCAGCCGCGGGTGGGCGCTGGGTTACCTCGGCGGCGGCCTGCTGCTCGCGTTCAACCTGGTGGCGGTCACGATCCTGTCGATCGACGGCAACGACCAGCGCACCCTCGACATCGCCCGCTGGTGCATCGTGTCGGCCGGCGTGTGGTGGGCCGTGTTCACCCTGATCCCGCTCGCGTGGCTCAGGGAACACCCCGGGCTTTCCTCGACGGGACAACGTGGCAACGTGCTCATCGACGGGTTCCGGCAGCTCGGTGGCACGATCCGTAACATCCGCGCGTACCCGCTGACGTTGTTCTTCCTGCTGTCGTATTTGATCTACAACGACGGCATCCAGACCGTCATCGCCCTGGCCAGCCAGTACGGCACCGAGGAACTCGACCTGGAGCAGTCCACCCTGATCATCACGATCCTGCTGGTGCAGTTCCTCGCGTTCGGCGGCGCCCTGCTGCTCGGCGCGATGGCCGCGAAGGTCGGCGCCCGCAAGACCGTCCTGTTCAGCCTCGCGTTGTGGCTGGGCGTGGTGGTCGCCGCCTACTGGCTGCCGGCCGGCAAACCGCTGCCGTTCATGCTGCTCGGCGTCGCGATCGGCCTGGTTCTGGGCGGTTCGCAGGCGCTGTCGCGGTCGTTGTACTCGCAGTTCATCCCCGCGGGCCGCGAAGGCGAGTACTACGGCTTCTACGAGATCAGCGACAAGGGCACCAGCTGGCTCGGGCCGCTGCTGTTCGGCGTGGTGTTCCAGCTGAGCAACAGCTACCGCTCCGGCATCATCTCGCTGGTGGTGTTCTTCCTCGTCGGCGGCGTCCTGCTCGCCCTGGTGCCGATGCGCCGTGGCATCATCGCCGCCGGCAACACACCCCCCAAACTGCTCTGATGGACATCACGATCGACCCGGACTCGGCGACGCCGCCCTACGACCAGGTGCGGCGCCGCATCGCCGAGCTGGCCGCCGACGGCACCCTGGCGGCCGGGACCAAACTTCCGCCGGTACGCGCGCTGGCCACCGACCTCGGGTTGGCCGCGAACACAGTGGCCCGCGCCTACCGGGAGCTGGAGACGGCCGGGCTGGTGGAGACCCGCGGCCGGGCCGGCACGGTGATCACCGCCCGCGCGACCGGCACCAGCGTGCAGGCACAGCGGGCCGCGCAGACCTATGTCGAGCGGACCCGCGCCCTGGGCATCCCGCCGGAGACGGCCCTGGCACTGGTCAAGGCCGCCCTCGACGGCTAGGCCGGCTTGCTGATGGTCACCGGCTCGCCGTACCCGCTGAAGGTCGTGGTCTGTTTCATCGTCCCGTCCGTGAACTTGACGATGACGGTGATCGACGTGAGGTGACCCTGCGCGTCGGTCTTCGCGGTGAAGTCCGGCATGGCGCCCCCGGGGAAGAAGATGCCCGGCGCCCCCAGCGGGAGGATCGTGAGGTTCTTGCCGATGTAGAAGCTGCCGCGAAGCGCGTGCGGGCCGGTGCGCAGCGTCGTGGTGACGGCCGTCGCGAAACGGCTCAGACCGCCGGGATCCGCGGCATCGGCCTTGGTATCCGCCTTCCACTTGCCGGAGCCCTCGGCCCGGTAGCGCGCGGCGCCGATGACAAGGTGCCTGGTGCTCCACGCGTCCCCGCCGCTGGTGACCTTGACGGTCCAGGTGGCCTTGCGCGCCTTCGGGTCCCGGCTGCCGGTCGCCCGGATCTTCTCCTTCGGCTGGTAATCGCCGGTCACGGTGTACTTGTAGGTGGTCGTCGTGAGCAGGGCCAGCGCCGCTTGCAACTCGTCGCGCGCGGACTGCTCGCTCGGTGACGGGCCGGGTGTCGCCGACGGGGTGGTCGCGGCCACCGCCGTCGGGGCCGCCTCGCCCCCGGATCCGGCGCAGCCGGCGAGAAGCGCGCCCGCCAGGGCGACGGCGAGCAGAGCGGTCGGGCGCGGTGTCATCGGCACTCCGTGATCGTCCATTGTCCAGAACGCCGACAGGATAGACGGCCGACGATCCGGTCCGTGCTACGGCCAGTACATGAAGAGTGAGCCGAGCATGGCCACCGCGGCCGTGGTGCCGACGAACAGGACCGGCACGCCGGCCCACATCCACCGGCGGGGAATCCGGACCGTCGCGAGCAGCAGCGGCAGGCCGGGCGGCTCACGCACCGGCTTGCCGGCGCGGCACCGGCCAGCCGGGGTCGGGGCGGAAACCGGTGTGAGAGTCGTCGAAGGGGAACATTCCGGCCTCGATCAGGGCGATGATCCGTTCCCCTTCGGAGCGGATCGCCGCGGCCGCCGGCGCGTCGAAGTACAGCGGGTGGCCGATGCGGCTGTCGAACTCGGCGGCGTCCTTCCACTCCCACTGCCGCTGCGCGGTGACGACGATGTCGAGGACGTGATCGGTGGTCTGCACGCCGTCGGGCTGCCGGACGCAGGGGTCTTCCAGGTTGACGTACCAGCCGTCGAACACGCCCTCGTCGAAGAACCACCACACGGAGTACGCGGCCCCGGGCGGCATGAGCATCAGCAGGTCACCCTGCCAGGCGCGGGCGGTCAGTTGCGGCTCGCGCATCCGGTCCGGAGTGATCTCGTGCGCGGTCCGGCCGTCCGCGCCGACCAGGACGGCGAGGTCGCCGCCGTCCGGCTGCCACAGCAGCAGCCCGTGCTCGTCGTCGGTGACCACCCGCATGACCTGCTCCCAGGTGCGCCAGCGTCCACGCACGTACCGGCGGGTGATGACCTGCCCGGGCTCGAACCGCATCGCGGCAGCTTAGCCGCGATGGTCGTCGATCAGGTGGGCCACCAGCGGGCGCAGCGCGGCCGACCGGGCGCGGCGCCAGACCGAAATGTCGGGCATGACGGTGTCCGGGATCGTTGCGGCGCGGATGCTCCACATCCCGGCCAGGCCGACGACGAACCGCGACGCCTCCGGCGGCAGGGTCCGCAGCAGACGGTGGGCCCGGTCCGTCGCCGCCTGCGGACCGAGGACGTGTCCGGTGGCGACGACGTCCGCCGCCAGCTGGGCGAGGTCGATCCACGGGGCGCCGGCCGCGGCATACGCCCAGTCGAGCAGCACCGCCCGCGCGCCGACCGCGGTGTTGTCGAGGCGGATGTCCCGGTGCACCAGGGCGTCGCCGGCCGTCCAGCGTTCCCAGCCGGCCACCACCTCGGCCGCCGCCCCCGCGTGGGTTGTCTCCCATTCGTCGCCCGTCCCGAGCGCGATCAGGCGGGTCCAGCCGTTGAAGTCGAAGATGCGCTCGGCCACCGGCGGCAGCACGCCCGGAGCCCGGTGCGCGTTCGCCGCCCGGCAGGCCTGCGCGACGGCCGCGATCGAGGCGTCGGTCCACCGGTCGGCCGTCGCGCCGGGCGCCCAGGTGGTGGCCAGGGCGATCCACGGCCCGTGCTCGACGGTGGCCAGGCGCCGCGGCGCCGGCACCGTCGGCGGCAGGATGTCGAGGATGCCGGCTTCCTGCCGGATCATCGCGTGGTTGTGCACCCGCACCTCGGCGGAGACTGCCTTGACGAAGACCTGCCTGCCGTCGGCCAGCCGCAACCCGACGGCTGGGCCGGGCGACATGCCGCCGTGCAGATCGGTGTGGCCGTCGATCGCGGCGCCGAGCGCCCCGGCAACGGCCGCCCGCACCGGTTCCGGGGTGTCGGCCCACGCGGCCCGGGGTGTGAACGTCACGCCGCATCTTATGGCGGGCGCGTCACGACCGTCCCGAAAGGAGGTCGGTCAGGAGCGGGCGGATGTCAGGTGGGTGCAGGTTCAGCGGGCCGAACCGGTCGGCGGTGGACCAGGCGAGCTCGAAGCTGTTGTCCGGGCTGTTCTCGGCGGCATCGGGGCCGGACAGCACCGGGACGCCGGTGACGGCGGTCATCAGGAAGTAGTGAGCGGGGCGGCCGTTGTGCTTTCCCGTCCACAGGTGCCGGTCGATCCGGGCCCGTAGCCCGGTCTCCTCGGCCAGCTCCCGCACCGCCGCCGCCTCGGCGGTCTCGCCGTCTTCGACGTGGCCGCCGGGAAGAACCGCGTAGCGGTGCCCGGGACAGCCGGGGCCGGAGATGCCGCTGTCATCGCACATCACGCAGACGGCGGCCGAGTCCTGCCGCAGGTACCGCTTGATCAGCAGGACTCGGCGGTCGTCGGCCACCACCGCGACCGCCCGGGGGATCCTCACCGGCGCTCGCGGGCTCGCAGGGTGGCCGCGCGGGGGTGCGGGGGCCACAGGCGGCGGGGTGGGTGGTGGGCTGGGGTGACGATGCGGGGCAGCTGGACGGTGAAGGTGGCGCCGCGGCCGGGGTGGCCGACGGCGGTGATGGTGCCGCCGTGGCCGGTCACTACCTCCTTGAGCAGGGCCAGGCCCAGGCCGAAGCGCCGGTCGCCGGCGGCGGGGCCGCGGTGGAAGCGGTCGAACAGGCGGTTGGCGTCGGCCGGGTCGAAGCCGGCGCCGGTGTCGGCCACCACCACCTCGGCGGTTTCCCGGACCGCCCGCACCGTCACGGTGATCTGGCCGCCGGCCGGGGTGTGGGTCAGGGCGTTGGACAGCAGTTCGGCCAGGACGCGGTGCAATGCCGAGGCAATGCCGGCGACCGGCAGTGGGGCGCCGGGGGTGGACAGGTTCACCGTCACCTGGCGTTCGGCGGCGCGGGCGGCCTCGCCGGCGACCGCGTCGGTGGCCAGGGTGGTCAGGTCGACCGGTTCGCGGGCCGGGCCGGCGTCGGGGGCGGCGGCCAGGCGGGCGGACAGCAGCAACTCGTCGACGATCTCGCCGAGGCGGCGGGTGGTGCCGACGAGGCGTTCCAGATCGCGGCGTTCGGCCGGGGCCGAGGTGGAGCGGCGGGCGAGCATCTGGGCGCGGGTGTGCACCTGGGCGATCGGGGTGCGCAGTTCGTGGCTGGCGTCGGCGACGAAGCGGCGCTGGCGGGCCAGGGCCTCGGCGAGCGGGGCGACCGACCGGTGGCCGACGATCCAGCCGGTGATCGACGCGGCCAGCAGGCCGAACGCGGCGGCGAGGGCGAATGCCCACAGCAGGTGCTGGCGGTCGGCGATCTGGTAGCGGGCGTCGAACACGACCTGCACGGCGCCGGTCGCGGTGGCTTCGGTGCGCAGGTGGAAGACGGTGCCGGGGGCGTGCACGGTGGTGATCTCGGTGGGATAGCCGGACGAGACCCGGTCGAGAGCCTCGCGTTGCGGGAAGCCGGGCGGCGGCGGGACCGGGCCGGAACGGATGACGCCGTTGTCGAGGCGGATGATCCAGCTGCAGCCGACCGGGCCGGAGATGCTGCCGTGTTCGGCGCCCCAGGCGAGTTCCCGCTGGATCTGCCGTTCCTGGCTGGTGACCAGGGTGGCGTACGCGATGCCGCCGACCAGGGTGAGCAGCGCCCCGACCGCGAGCCCGACGAACAGGCCCATCCGCAGCTGGGCGCGGCGCACGATGGCGCGTTCGGTGTCACTCAAAGCGAGCTCACAGGGCGCCGAGCCGGTAGCCCAGGCCGTGGACGGTGCGCACGACGTCGCGGCCGAGTTTGCGGCGCAGGTAGTAGACGTACGTGTCGACCAGGGATGCGGCGGCGGCCTCGTCGAAGACCCGGGTGCGCAGCTGGGCGCGGGAGTGGACCTGGTGGGGGCGGGCGGCCAGCACGCGCAGCAGTTCGAACTCGCGGGCGGACAGCGCGACCCGGCCGCCGCCGGGCAGCACGACGTCGCGGACGGCCAGGTCGAGCAGGCCCCGGCCGACGCGCAGCGCGCCGGCCGTGTCGGGCGCCCGCCGGCACAGGGCGCGCAGGCGGGCGCTGAGCTCGTCGAGGTCGAAGGGTTTGGCGAGGTAGTCGTCGGCGCCGGCGTCGAGGCCGGCGATCCGGTCGGCGACCGTGCCGAGGGCGGTGAGCATCAGCGCCCGGGCCGGGACCGCCCGGGATCGGAGCCGGGCGAGCAGGTCGAGGCCGTCGAGGGCGGGCAGCAGACGGTCGATGACCATGACGTCGTAGGGGCGGGTCAACCCGAGGTGCAGGCCGCGCTGGCCGTCGGAGGCCGCGTCGACGGTGTATCCCTCGTCGCTCAGGGTCTCGGTGAGCATCTCGGACAGTTCCGGATCATCCTCCACCAGCAGGAGCCGCATGGCATCGATACTGGTGGATAAACGGACGTTTGCATACCCAAAAGTTGCCCTCACAACAATTTAACCTACGAGTACCGGCTCGGCGATCGGGGCTGGTCGGCGGCGTTCGATGAGGCTCAGCAGTGGTGTTGTCATCAGCGTGGTGACCAGCGCGACCAGCACCAGCACGGTGAACAGCGACGAGTTGACGATGCCGGCTTCCAGGCCGACGTTCAGGGCGATCAGTTGCATGAGGCCGCGGGCGTTCATCAGCGCGCCGACGCGCAGCGCTGTGTCCTGGGTTTCGCCGCGTACCCGGGCGGCGGCCCAGCAGGCGCCGAACTTCCCGGCGACGGCGAGGGCGATGCAGACGACCGCGAACAGCAACACGGCCGGGTCGCCGAGCAGCGCGAACTCCGTACGCAGGCCGGAGAAGGTGAAGAACAGCGGCAGGAACAGTGCGGACGCGACCGGGGTGAGGATGTCGATGATCCGGTCGGCGGCCTCGTTGTGCGGCATGACGGCGCCGACGACGAACGCGCCGAACACCGCGTACAGGCCGATCTCGTCGGTGTACCAGGCGGTCAGGAACAGCAGGCCGACCACGGCGATCATCCGGACCGGTTCGGCCAGGCGCAGCAGCGCGCCGGTGACGCGGGCGCCGAACAGCCAGGCGGCCAGGCCGAACAGGATCGCCCCGCCCGCGGTGACCACGGCCGGCAGCACGGCGCCGGAGGCGAACGCGAGGACGACGGCGAGCAGGATCCACGCGACGAGGTCGTCGATGGCGCCGCTGGCCAGGGCGAGGGAGCCGTGCCGGGTGCCGGCCTGGCCGCGTTCGGTGATGATGCGGGCGAGCATCGGGAAGGCGGTGATGGCCAGGGCGACGCCGACGAACGCGGCCGACACGCCGAGGGCGACGCCGGTGGGGCGGATGTCGACCCGGTCGCCGGCGACGACGACCAGCACGACGCCGAGCACCAGCGGCACGGTGACACCGGCCAGCGAGACGGCGCCGGCGGTGCCGGCCAGCCGGGGCACGCGGTGCCCGGCGAACGCGTAGCCGGCCTGGAACATGAACAGCACCAGCCCGACCTGGCCGACGACGTAGAGGACCGGGATCAGCGCGGGCGGGAACAGGGCGGCCTGCACGTCCGGCAGCAGCAGGCCGAGCAGGGACGGTCCGAGCAGGACGCCGGCGAGCATCTCGGAGACGACCGGCGGCTGGCCGGCCTGGCCGAGGAGCCAGGCGACGATCTTGCAGAAGATCAGGATGACGGCGACCGCGATGAAGAAACGCGGGGCCAGTTCGGTGGGGGTCACTGCCGTACCTCCTGGAAGTAGGTGGCGCACAGGCGTTGCCGGCGGGCGTCGGCGACCATCCAGGTGCCGTAGACGAGCTGCTTGATCGACCGGCCGAGGTCGGCCCACCGGTCGCGGATACGCATCGACGCGAGCCGGGCGCGGCCGGGTCCGGGCAGTCCGGCCGGGGTGAGGTAGGCGGGACCGCGGCTGGGCAGCGACCGGGTGTGGGTGGCCGACGAGGCGATCGCGTAGTGGCGCAGGACCTCAGCGGTGGCGGCGCGCAGCATCACCGGGGCGACGCCGCGGGCGGGGCAGGCCCGGTTGGCGGTCACGCCGTACGGGATGAAGTGGGCCTCTTTGCGGTTGATCGTTTGCCATCGATGCGCATCGAAGGTGTCGTCGGGGGCGGGGCCGGTGCGCTGGAAGGCGAGGTAGTTGAACAGCAGCACGGACCCGGCGGGCAAAGTGACGTCGTCGTCGATGCGTATCGACGCGGAGGTGATGCGGTGGGCGATGCCGAACAGCGGGTGCACGCGCAGGGTCTCGTCGATGTGGTCGTCGAGCCGGTCGAGGTCGGGGGGATGCTCGGCGGCGCAGAGCAGGATGTGGGCCATCGCCTCGGACATCTGCACGACGGCGGTGTTGAAGAACGCGCCCTGCAGGTACCAGGCGGTTTCCTCGGTGGTGAACTCGGCGGGCAGAACCACCGGGCAGGTGCCGGCGTCGAGGCGCCCGCGCAGGTAGCGGGTGAGGCGGTCGCGGCGGTCCATGTGCCGCAGGCCGGTGCCTTTGAGCGCGGTGACGACGTCGTCAGCGTTGGCGACGATCAGGTCCCGGACATCCCGGGGGCAGGATTCGCCGAAGACGACCTCGAAGTAGACCTCGGCCCAGATCGGCATCATCAGATCCCGCAACCGCACGTGGCTGGTCCGGTCCGGCGGCAGCGAGGCGAGGATGCGGCGAGTCGCGGTGGTGGCGAGCTCGTCGCTGCGCCGGTGGTTGATCGCGAGGACCTGCCGGGTGGTGCGCGCGACGGCCCGGTACCGCTCCCCCGGCTCGAGATGTTCCTGGTGCATCTGCGGTCCGGGCGCGAGCCAGTACCAGAACAGGTCGGACAGCCCGGCGCCACGGCTGCGCCCATCGGCCGCCGGATCGGCATAGACACGCTCGAAATGCTCGGCGCCGACCAGAGGCCCCGGGATCGGGATGCCCTCGCTCCCGTTGACCCGCCGGAAAATCCACTCACGGAGCCGGACCACCGCTGTGGTGATCATGAGATCTGGTCCGGGCTCAGGTCGGCCGGTCGCTGCGCTCCGGCCAGAGCGAGGGCATGGTCAAGCTGGGCGCGCAGGTTTTCGATCTTTTCCCGTACGCCGTCGGGGCCCCCGGCGAGACCCCGAATACCCACTCGTCCCACCAGGGTCGCGGCCGCCCCGAGGGCGAGCGCGACGAGAATGTCGGTGCCCCGGCGGATCCCCCCGTCGACCAGCACGGGAATGCGCCCGCCGACGGCCTGGAGCACCGCCGGCAGGGCGTCGAGGGTGGCGATGGCGCCGTCGAGCTGCCGCCCGCCGTGGTTGGAGACGATCACCGCGTCGGCGCCGTGCGTGACGGCCAGGCCGGCGTCGGCGGGGTGCAGGATCCCTTTGAGCACCAGCGGCAGGCCGGTCGCCGCGCGCAGCCGGTCGATGTGCTCCCAGCTCAGGGTGTCGTCCATGGCGATGTCCCGGCCGTCCATGTTGGCGCAGGTCAGCCCGGCCGGCAGGTCGGTGAAGCCGTTGGCCAGGTCGCGGGTGCGGTGCCCGAAGACGGGTGAGTCGACGGTGACGACGATCGCTTTCACGCCGGCTTTGGTGACGCGCCGCAGCAGCCGGTCCTGGAAGTCGAGGTCGGGTTGCGGGTAGAGCTGGAACCACAGGGTGGCGCCGGTGTCGGCGATCTGCTCGATCGGCTGGGTGGCGGCCATGCTGACGACCATCGCGATGCCGGCGGCCGCGGCGGCGCCGGCGGCGCCGGTTTCCCCGGTCGGGTGGGCGAGCAGGTGGAACGCGGTGGGGGCGAGCAGCAGCGGCATGGACAGGTCGGTGCCGAGCAGGGTGGTGCGCAGGTCGCGGGGGCCGGTGCCGCGCAGGACCCGCGGGATGATGCGGCGCCGCTCGAACGCGTCGACGTTGGCGCGCAGGGTGCGTTCCTCGCCGGCGCCGCCTTCGAAGAAGTCCTGGTAGACCGTCATGGCAGGGTGCGGGCCAGGAACGCGGTCAGCGGGGCGACGTGCACGTCGGGGCGGTCCCACCGGTTCTCCAGGTTCTCGGCGAGGTGGTGGGTGCCGGCCAGCTCGCCGTCGCGGTAGTGCCGAACGACCGGGTGTAGGTAGGCGGCGTCGTGGGCCTGGCCGGGCGTGTCCTGGGCGATGCGGCTGACGGTGATGTCGAACGGGTCGACCTGGTCGTGGTCGGGCCCGTATTCGAGGGTGACCACCAGGCCGTCGCGGTGCTGGTCGTGGAACATCGCGACCGGCATTTCTTCCAGGTAGGAGCCGTCGGGCAGGATCACGTCGGCGAGGAACCCGAACTGTTGCCACAGGGCGGAGGACCGGTTGACGCGGGTGATGATGGCGTCGCTGATTTTCTCCGGCGTCGCGACGATGCTCGTTGCCGGCCACGGTTTGTTCCCGTACCTCTGATGGAGGGTTTTGTGCAGGGCGCGCACCGCGTACCGGAAGCCGTGGATGAAACCGCTGGTCGATTTTTTGAAATCGCGTTGCTGGGTGATGGTTCCGGCGAAGTAGAGGCCGGGCACGCTGACCGATTCCCACGCCGGGCTCTGTTCGGGGAAACGGTCGTCGATGGCCAGCGCCGGCCGGCACGATTCGTCGAAAATGGAAGCGTCGAACGCGAAGCCGGTGCAGGCCAGCACCCGGTCGTAGCGCAGTTGTTTGATGACCTCGTCGACCCGGCTGAACGCGAACGTGACGACGAATTCGTCGCCGTCGCGGACGATGCTGCGCACGGTCCCGTCGAGGATCGCGTTGGCGGATTTCAGCTGGTAGGTGTCGAGGAAGTTGTTGTTGACCGCCCGCAGGTGGCCGACGAAGTGGGTGCGCCAGGCCAGTTTCAGCTCGTGCGGCCCGGCGACGTGGATGAGCGTGGTGGTCTCGATCAGCGCGTCGGCGGTCTCGAACGCCGAATTGCCCTTGCCGAGGATCAGCACCCGCTGGTCGGTGAAGTCGTCGGGGTCGGTGCTCATCGTGTCGTAGCGTTCGGCGAGTTCGATTCCGGAGATGTCAGGGATGCTCATCCGGGACACGCCGGTGGCCATGACGACCCGGCGGGCCCGCAATTCGTCGGCGCCGGCGGTGACGACGAATTCGTCGCCGTCCTTGCGGATGTGGGTGACGCGGGCGTTGTGCCGGATCCGGACCCCGGTTTTCGCGGCGAAGTCGGCCAGGTAGCGCACCATCACGTCGGCGTCCGGGAAATAGCGGTTCGTGTAGCCGGTGAACAGCGGGCCTTGGTCGCTCAGCAGCGAATTCCAGTCCAGGCGCAGGTTCAGTTCCGGGTCGGTGGTTCCGGTGTGCGGCTTGTTGATGGAGATCAGTTGCCGGTGCCGCGGGAACGTGCGGAAGAACGCCCCGGGCGCGTCGGCCGCTTCCAGGATGAGGTAGTCGCTGTCGCCGTCGGCTTCCAGCAGGGCGCCGAGCTGCAGTCCGGCCGGCCCGGCCCCGATGATCAGGTAATCGAGCGTCACGGTCGTTGACGGTAGGAACCGGAAATCAGAGAAATATCAGTATCGGTCGCAGCAGATCGTCGTGGCCGTGCGTACGTCCTGCTCCAGGGGCCGGTCGGGGTCGATCGGCGGGATTGTTTCCAGCTCTTCCAGGAGCGTGGCGGTGCCGGCGGCGGTGGGGCGCCGCGCTCCGACGTGGACCGCTTGGCGCAGGCCCAGGGCGAGGGAGCCGCAGATCAGTTGCAGGAGGGCGGCCTGGTCGAGGGCGCGCAGGGCGGCCTGGGTGCCGAACGGGACGACGTCCTGGTTGTGCAGGTTGGTGGGCAGGCTCTGCATGCCGGCGGGCATGGCGTCGCGGCGGATCTCGGCGATCAGCGCGGTCGACGCGAGCTGGACGCCTTGCAGGCCGTGCTGCTGGCCGGGGCCGGCGGCGAGCATCGGGGGCAGGCCGCCGTTGCGGTGCGGGTCGACGAGCAGGTCGAGTTGCCGTTCGGCCAGGTTGCCCAGCTGGGCTTCGACTCCTGTGAGCAGGTCGGCGGCGAACGCGGCGGGCTGGCCGAAGAAGTTGCCGCCGTGCACGACGGTGTCGTCGCCGGGGAAGAACAGCGGGTTGTCGCTGACCCCTTCGAGGTCGGCGGCGATGACCTGGTCGATGTAGCGCAGGGCGTCCTCGGCGGCGCCGAGCAGCTGCGGGGAGCAGCGGATGCTGTACGGCTCCTGCAGCGGCCTGGTTCCGCTGGGGACGGCGCCGGTCAGGGTGGTGCGCATGGTTTCGGCGACGGTGATCGCGCCGGGGTGGGCGTAGCGGCGGATCAGGCGGTCGTCGAGGAACTGGGGGTCGCAGCCGAGCAGGTCGGCCAGCAGGCAGGTCAGGTCCTGCAGGGCCCGGTGGGCGGCCCGGGTGCGGGCGGCGGCCAGGGTCAGCGCCGCGGTGGTCAGGGAGGTGCCGTTGACCAGGGCCAGGGCGTCGCGGCCGTCCAGTGGCAGCTTCTCCAGACCCGCTTTCGCGAGGGCTTCGGCGGCCGGCATGCGGTGTCCTTCGACGTACGCGTGTCCGCGCCCCCGCAGAGCCTGGGCCGCCGCGCCGAGCGGGATGAGGTCGCCGCTCGCGCCGACCGACCCGAACCGTGGCACGGCCGGGGCGAACGTGGTGGCGAGCATCGCGACCAGCGCGTCGACGACGTGCGGGGACACCCCGGACGCCCCCTGCGCCAAGGACCGGGCCCGGACCAGCATGGTCGCGCGGACCAGGGCCGGGTCGAGGTCGGGGCCCTGACCGGCGCCGAGGTGGGCGAGGGTGTTGTCGGCCTGGTCGCGCAGGTCGGCACGGCCGGCGTAGCCGACCAGGGCGCCGAAGCCGGTGGTGCTGCCGTAGACGGCCCGGTCGTCGCCGAGGACCTCGGTGAGGAACTCGCGGCCCCGTTCCAGCACGCCGCGCTGCTGTTCGCCGAGCGTGACAGTGATCGGGTGGGCGGCGGCGGCCAGGTCGGCGGGGCGCAGCGGAGCGGCGAGGTTCATGGTTGCGGACGTTAGGGACGGAATCTCAGAACCCTCTGAAATCGCCCGGATACGGTGCCGCGCATGACGCACGACTACCTGATCATCGGGGCGGGTCCGGCCGGGTTGCAGCTGGCGTCCCTGCTGGAGCGCGACGGTCACGACTATCTCGTGCTCGAAGCCGGGGCGGGCGCGGGCACGTTCTTCCGCACGTATCCACGGCACCGGCAGCTCATCTCGATCAACAAGGTGTGGACCGGGTCGGACGATCCTGAGTTCAATCTGCGGTCGGACTGGAACTCGCTGCTGGACGCCCCGTTGTTCCGGGACTACAGCAGCGAGTACTTCCCGGCCGCCGACGATCTCGTGCGTTATCTCGGTGACGTGGCGTCGGGGTTGCGGATCCGCTTCGACACGCGGGTCACGTCGGTGTCCCGCCGTTCTGACCTCTTCGAGGTGGCCGCCGGTTCCTTTGTGTGCACCGCCCGGCGGGTGATCGTGGCGACCGGCGTGTCCCGTCTACACATTCCCAACATCCCCGGTATCGCCCTTGTGGAGTCCTACGACACGGTCAGCACCGACCCGGCCGACTTCGTCAACCAGCGGGTGCTGATCATCGGCAAGGGCAACTCGGCGTTCGAGACCGCCGACGCGCTCATCCCCACCGCGGCGGTGATCCACGTGGCCGGCCCGCACTCGATCAAACTGTCCTGGCAGACCCACTACGTCGGGCATCTGCGGGCGGTCAACAACAACTTCCTCGACACCTACCAGCTGAAATCGCAGAACGCCGTCCTCGACGGCACCATCCTGGACATCGCCGAACGCGACGGCGGCGGCTTCCGGGTGCGGTTCCAATATGCCCGTACGGCCGAGAAGATCAGGGAGCTCGAGTACGACCGGATCATCGCGTGCACGGGTTTCGCGTTCGACGCCGCCATCTTCGACGCATCGTGCCGCCCGGCGCTGGCGATCAACGACCGGTTCCCCGAGCAGACCCCGGCGTTCGAGTCCGTGAACGTGCCCGGCCTGTACTTCGCCGGCACGATCACCCAGCAGCGCGACTTCAAGAAGTCGACCAACGGCTTCATTCACGGCTTCCGGTACGGCGCCCGCGCGCTGCACCGCATCCTCGGCGCCCGCCACGCGGGCCGGCCCTGGCCGTCGACGCCGCTCGAAGCGACCCCGGAGGCGATCACCGACGCGGTGATCGCCCGCATCAACCGCACGTCCGCGCTGTGGCAGCAGTTCGCCGTCCTCGCCGACGTGGTCCGGGTGGACGGCGCCGCGGCCGCCTACCTGCAGGAGGTGCCGGTGGCGTACTTCCGCGACGAGCACCGCGCCGGCCTGGCGTTCGCCGTGACCCTCGAATACGGCCCGCACCACGACGAGGTCGACCCGTTCGACATCACCGTCCCGCGCGTCGCCGAGAACGACCCCGAGGCCGCCGCCGGCGCCAGCTACCTGCACCCGGTGGTCCGCGCCTACCGCGACGGCGAGCTGGTGGCCACCCACCACCTGGCCGAGAACCTGGAAAACGAGTGGAACCTGCCCCCGGTCCACCAGCAGCCGCTGGCCGCCTTCATCAAATCCGTCCTGGCCGACGCTGGCTGACCGTCGACATGAGAACAGACCCCGAGGTGTGGCCGCAGGCCGTAGTGGACCTGCTCGAGACGGCCGGGGACCGCACCGTGTTCGAGCACGGCGCCCGCGCGGTGTCGGGCACGCAGATGTCGTCGCTGATCCGCCGCATCGCGGCCGGCCTGCGAGCCGACGGCGTGCGCCCGGGTGACGGGCTGCTGCCTGCGCTCGGCGTCGACCCGGAGGCGTTCGCCGCGGTGATCGCCGCGTTCGCGGTCGGCGCCCGGGTGGTGGCCTGCCGCACCGACCAGTTCCCCGACGTCCTGGCCGAGGCGGACGCCACCGTCCTCGACCAGCACCGCCTCACCGCCCTGCTGCGCTCCCCCGACGACGGCGCCGGCCTGCGCGCCGCCGGCCGCCCGGCCGACCCGGCCCGGGTGATCTACACCAGCGGCAGCACCGGCCACCCGAAGGGCTGCGTGCAGACGTACGCCGCGATGTCCGCCGCCTGGGCCGCCCACCCCGACCGCTGGCCCCCGGCGATCCGCGACCTGGCCGGCCGCCTCGGCCGCTACCTGGTGTTCGGCTCACTGACCAGCCAGGTGATGCTCGAGTACGGCGTGCTGTCCCTGGCTGCCGGCGGCACCCTGGTCACGGCGAGCCCGCCCGGCTACCCGGCCGCGATCACCCGCCACCGGGCCACCGCCGGTGTGATCACCGTGGGGCGCCTGCACCAGCTGGTCCGCGACCAGCAGACCAGCCCGTCCGACCTGAGCACCCTGCAGGCCCTGATGGTGTCCGGCTCCCCACTGGACCCGGGCCGCCTGCAAACCGCCCTGGACGTGCTGGGCCCGGTCATCTTCCACGGCTACGGCCAGACCGAAACCGGCATGATCGCCATGCTCACCCCGTCCGACATGGTGGTCGCGGACGGGCTCCGGACGGTGGGCCGGCCGCCGTCCGCGGTGGAGCTGTCGCTGCGCGACGGCGAGTTGTACGCCCGGACCCCGGCGCAGGCGTCGTCCTACTGGAAGGACCCGGCCGAGACGGCAACGGTGTTCGCCGACGGCTGGATCCGCACCCGTGACCTGGCCGAGTTCGACGAGCAGGGCCGCCTGCGCCTGGTGGGCCGCGCCCGCGACGTCATCTTCGTCCACGCCGAACTCGTCTACGCCGGCGCCGTGGAACGCGCACTGGCCACCCACCCGGAGGTAGCCGAGGCCTACGTGGTGGGCGCCCCGGACGATGACACCGGCGAGGCGGTGCACGCCTTCGTGGTGCCGGTCCCCGGCACACACCCCGACCCGGAGACGCTGCGGGCGCTGGTCCACGGCTCCGCCACACCCAAAACGCTCACCCTGATCGACCAGGTCCCACTGACCGCCGCCGGCAAGCCCGACAAACCGGCACTGCTCACCCCGACGGGCCGGCCGGCCTGATCCGGCGACCGCCGAGCCGTCAGGCGTTGGTGGTGCCGCGGGGCGCGTACATGATGACGGCGACGCCGATCAGGCAGATGGCGGCGCCGATGATGTCCCAGCGGTCGGGGCGGAACTTGTCGACGACCATGCCCCAGGCCAGGGAGCCGGCGACGAAGATGCCACCGTAGGCGGCGAGGATGCGCCCGAAGTCGGGGCTGGGCTGCAGGCAGGCGACGAACCCGTAGGCGCCGAGGGCGATCACGCCGGCGGCGATCCACCACAGGCCGCGATGCTCCCGCCAGCCCTGCCAGATCAGCCACGCGCCGCCGATCTCGGCGAGCGCGGCCAGGACGAACAGCAGCAGCGAGCGGGCGATGATCACAGCCGGCACGGTATCCGCAGGAGGCCGGCGCCGAGGTTCACGGGGTGCTGCAGGCGCAGTCGCCACCCGCGCAACCGGCACCTGCACGTCAAGATTCAGCCGATCGCCGTCCGCTGCGAAGGTGAACGTGAAGAACGAGCAGCACGAACTCTCCCGGGCGGCCAGATCCCGGGCCGTGGTCCCGGCCGCGGGGTCGAGCCGCCACCGCAACGAGGCCCCGCCGGGCGGATCATTCCGGGCCCGCGGGTGGCCGGCGGTGGGAGTTGCGCGGGCGGCCGTTCGGGGCGGGCGGCGCCGGGAACTGCTCGGTGGCCTCCTCGCCGCCGCTGCGGTGCCGTGGCTGATCCCAGGGCATCCCGGCTCGGCCGGTAGCTCCCGGCCCCGGCGGCGACGCATTCGGCGCGGAACCCCACGCCGTGTTTCCCACCGCGCCCCGGCCCGCGCCTGGATTCATACCCACACCCCGGCCGGCACCGGGCCGCCGGTCACGCATGGTCGAGAGGGGACCGCGCACCACCGGCACACCCTCCGGCGTCCTGATCCCACGCCCGCTCGGGCCGCTCGAGACTGCGCCACCGGTACGGACGCCGGCACCGAAGGGGCCGCCGGCCAGGACTGCGCCGGACGGGTCCCGGGCGAACGCGCCGCCGGCGGTGGCGCCGACCAGCTCGGCGGTGTCGGCCATCGCGGGCGCCGGCATCGCCGCGGGTGACACCGGCGGCGTGGCCGGGCGGGTGGCGGCGGCCGGGCTGGGCCAGGGCAGGAAGCGGGGCTTGCGGCGGGCGGCGATGTCCTCCACCCAGCCGAAGATCAGCACCGCGTTGCACAGCAGGCCCAGGGCGATCAGCACGTAGCCGACCTCGAAGTACTTGCCGAGGCGCCACACCTCCAGGGCGTCGCCGACCGGGTAGCACAGGGCGATGGCGACGTTGTTCCACAGGTAGATCGTCACGGCGCGGGCGTTGATCAGCGACACCCACTTGGTGAGGCCGGGGCGGCGGCCCAGCCAGTTCATGGAGGGGCTCCAGCGCAGCAGGGCGAGCACGAACCCGATGTTGTAGATCGCGTAGGCGACCGGGATGTACTTCAGCCCGCCGGCGTCGGGGTGGGTGTGCGACCAGTACACGCTGCCGGCCACGCACGCGGCGGCGAGGGGGACGACGACCATCGCGGGGATGCGGCGCAGGGTGCCGTCGCGGTGGGCGAAGCCGATGATCCAGCAGGCGGCGAAGACGAGCACGTCGGTGACGACTTCCTCGATGGCGTCGGCCGGCCAGATCGGCCACACGGTCAGCGCGGCCATCGCGGCGATCGGCAGCAGGACGGTGGCGAGCCGGGCCCGCTTGTACAGCCACAGCAGCACCGGGGAGAGCATGACCAGCCACAGGTAGGTCACCAGGTACCACAAGACCTCGGCGGCCTGCAGACCCCAGGTGCTCGACGGCGGGTCGGCGAACGGGACCAGCCAGCTGATCAGGTGCCAGAGCGGCGGCTTCTGCTCCCAGCCGACCAGGAACATCGCCGGCACCACCACGGCGCCCAGCACCCACAGGGCCGGCAGCAGGCGCCGCACCCGCCCGCGGATCACCTTCAGCGGGTTGGGCTGCCTGGCCAGCGAGTTGGCCATCAGGGAGCCGGCCAGGGCGAACATGACGCCCATCGAGGGGAACGCCAGTTCCAGGATGACGAACGGGAACATGTGGAAGACCGACACGCGCAGGATCGCCAGGACTCTGAGCACGTCGAAATATCGGTCCCGGGTGGGTGGAACCACAGGTTGAGCCACAGCGCCCTCCCGGGCACGAGCAGGGTCGGGGATCAGCCAGCACGACCCCGGCGGCCGGGAAGAGCCGCGGCGTCACGCTATGACCCCTTTTTTGGCATTCGCTGTGGCCGGGCTGTCAGCCGACACAGCAGATAACCTGACGGGCATGCCCGCCTCCCCCTACGTGACCGACCTGCGCGCGCACGTCGGCCACGACCTTCTCCTGCTGCCGGGCGCCGGCGCGGTGGTGCGCGACGACCAGGGCCGCATCCTGCTGATGCGCAGCGGTGACGACGGCCGGTGGGCGCTGCCCGCGGGCATGATCGAGCCGGGTGAGCAGCCGGCCGACGCGGCCCTGCGGGAGATCTTCGAGGAGACCGGCGTGGTCGCGGAGATCGAGCGGCTCGCCGGCGTCGGCATGCACGAGTCGGTGTACCCGAACGGCGACCACTGCCAATATCTGACCGTGTGGTTCCGGTGCCGGGCGGTCGGCGGCGAGGCCCGCCCCGACGGTGTCGAATCCCTGGAGGTCGGCTGGTTCGCCCCGGACACTCTGCCGGAGGGCCTGGGCGAGCGCACCCTGCTGCGCATCGAGACCACGGCCGACCCGATCGCCCCGGTCTGGTTCCCGCCACCAACGACCTAGAGGGCATCCGGCCTGGTCAGCGCCGGATGCGGAGCCGCCCCGGCCGGATGGAACCAGCCCGGCCCGGCCGACAGCCGCAACAGCCCCCACTCATCCAGCGGCGGCAGCGCATCCAGCGCGAACCAGCCCACTTCGAGGGACTCGTCGCCGTCGGCACGCAACACACCCCCGACGGCCCGGCACCGGAACCACACGTTCATGTACTCGCAGCGATCCCCGTTCGGATACACCACCGGATGCGTCGCGACCCCACCGACCGCCTCGATCTCGGCGACGATCCCGGTCTCCTCGAACAACTCCCGCAGGGCCGCATCCGACGGCTGCTCCCCCGGATCGACCATCCCGGACGGCAGCGACCACTGCCCGTTGTCACCACGGCGGATCAACAGCACCCGCCCGCCGTCGTCGAAGACGACGGCGGTGGCGCCGGGCAACAGGATCAGTTCCGGTCCGAGGTGGTTACGCAGCTTGCTGACGTACGCGGGAACAGCCACGAACCAACCCTATTCGATCAGTACGAGGCCCAGACCCAGTCGATCCCGTCCTCGCCGGCAGTGTCCAGATGCTCCGCCCGCGACAGCCCCGCCCGCGCCGCCACCCGAGCCGACGCCACGTTGCCCGGCCGCACCCGGGCAATCACCGGATAGGGCTGCCCGGCAACAGACCCCACCACCGCCACCGCAGCCTCACCGGCCAGCCCGAACCCCCACGCGGCCGGCTCGAGCCGGTAGAACAGGTTCAGCACGGTGAGGCCGTGACCGGGCAGCCGCATCAGCTTCACCCCGCAGAAGCCGATCACGTGCTCGGAGTCCCGCCGCCGCAGCACCCGATAGCCGAAACTGTGCCGCTCCCAGTGCGCGATCCAGGCCCGGCAGCGCACGACCGCCTCCGTACGGGAAAAGATCATGTCGCCGGGGTTGTGCTCGCAGGCGAGCCGGTCGGAGTGGATGCGCAGCACCGCGTCCGCATCCGACAGCAGCGGCCGGCGCAGCGACATCCGCTCGGTCAGCACGCCGGCCGGCCCAGCAGAACCAGGATGTGCCACAGATATTTGATGAGCTGCAGCCGGGAAGCAGGCCCGCGGGCGGCCCGTCCGATCACCTCGGCGTCGAGCTCCGCCACCCCGTAGGTCTCGGCGATCTCCGCAGCCAGCGGCGGCACCTCGTCGCCCCGCAGCCCGGCCGGGAACGCGCCCGGCGCCAGACGAAACCCCGGCGACCACCGCAACTCCGGCGCGAGGGAACGCAGCAGCGGCTCGTACGCCGTACCCCGGAAGGAAGGATCGGCAACGACCGCCGCGACATCCGCGCTCAGAGTGACCCCGCCGTGGATCTGCGCCTCCACGTAGTCGTCGAGCGCCCGGCCCGCCGCCGTCCGAGGCGCGTCCAGCGCCGCCACCCAGGCCTCCGGCGTGACGGCCGGCAGATTCAGCGCCTGCCCCCGCTCCGTCACCTCGGCCAGCAACGCCGCCCACACCGCACCGAACGCATCCGCCGTCCCCACCACCGCCGGTGACGTCACACTGTCGCCGTGACTGAACGTCGCCCGCCCCGACACCTCCGGCCGCAGCATCAGATGACAGCTGCCGAACCGTGGCGACGCCCCGTCCGGATACCCCGCCAGGTTGAGACCCCCGTAGACCGGCCGCCCTACCGAACCGGCGTAGACCCCCGGGAACATCCGCTCCTCCCAGGCCGGCCGATCCCCGCCGAGCCCGCCGTTGGAGATCCCGGTCTCGAACTGCGTCCGATACACACCCTCGGCCGCCAGCCGCGCCGCCACCGTCGACCCGTCCGCCAGCAGCCGATCCGGGTGGAAACTCACCGTGATCGGCGCACGGCCGAACGGGCCCGGCGCGGGGAACAACCCCCGCACATGAGCAAGAGCCCGGTCGGCCGGCGAGGTCACTTCGCCGCGATCGCGCCGGTCGCGAGCAACACCATCAGCAGCGAACCCAGCACCACCCGGTAGGCGATGAAAATGCTGTACGAATGCTTCGAGATGAACTTCAGCAGCCACGACACCGCCGCGTAACCCACGATGAACGACACCACCGTCGCGGTGATCGTGTTGACCCAGCCGACACCCGCGGAAATGTTGCCGGCCTCGTCGTGGACCTGCAGGATCGTCGCCCCGAACAGCGCCGGGATCGACAGGAAGAACGACAACTTCGTCACCGTCACCCGGTCGAAGTCACGCAGCAGACCCGCCGACATCGTTGCCCCCGACCGCGACACACCCGGAATCAGCGCCAGGCACTGCGCCGTACCGATGATCAGGGTGTCCTTCCAGGTCGTGTCACCCTCGTGCCGCACCTGGGTGGCCGCATGATCGGCGAACGCCATCACCCCCGACCACAGGATCAGCGCCGCCGCCACGAACCACAGACTCCGCAGCGTCGTCTCGATCTGATCCTGGAACGTCAACCCGACGATCCCGATCGGAATCGTCCCGATGATCACCGCCCAGCCGAACCGCCAGTCCGGATTCTCCCGCGCCGCCTTGCTGAACAGCCCCTTCACCCACACCGGAACGATCCGGACGATGTCCTTCCACAGGAAGATCAGCGTCGCGAACACCGCACCCGACTGGATGATCGCGGTGAACGCCGTGATGTCCGGCGAATCGATCTCATAGCCGAGCAGCTTCTCCACGATCGTCAGGTGACCGGTGCTGGAGATCGGGAGGAACTCGGTGAAACCCTCCACCGCCCCCAGCAGCACTGCTTCGACAATGTTCACCACTGACCGCCTTCGCCCCGAAACCCTGACCGCGCGAAAGCATAGGGGGACGCGTCACCCCTCACGGCGGCGGGCGCGCGCCGCCGCCAGCGTGTAAGCCGGATCACGATCAAGGTTGTGCCGGTCCCGGTCGTACCGCCGGGTCGTGCGCGGATCCGCATGACCCATCGCATCCTGCACATCCTCCAGCGCCACGCCCTCGGCCCGCGCCGCCGTCGCGAACGCATGCCGCAACGAGTGCGGCGACAACTGGTCCGCCGCCGGGATCCCCGCCTCCCGCGCCAGCCGCCGGATCAACCGGAACACCGCATGCCGATCGATCCGCCCACCCGACGCCGTGGTGAACAACGGACCGTCACCATTACCCCGCGACGCCAGGTAGTCGTCCAGCGCCGCCGCCGCATCCTCGGTGAGCACCCGCCGCCGCGGACGGCCACCCTTGCCCACGAACCGCACCGTCCGGTGCCCGCGCTCCACACCCACATCGGCCCGGTCCAGGCCCACCAGCTCGCCCACCCGCAAACCCAGATCCGCCAGCAGCGTCACCACCGCCCGATGCCGCGGCCCCGCCTCCCGGGCCACCGCCAGCAGCGCATCGACCTCCTCCGGCGCCAGGCCCACGGTCGCCGAATGATCCCGATCCACATACGGCCGGTCCGCGCCACCCACCGGATTACGGTCCACCGCCGACAACTTCAGCAGGAAGTCGTACCAACTCGACAGGCCCGACAACTTCCGCGCCACCGTGGCCGCCGCGAGCTTCCGCGCCTCCAGACCACGCGCGTACGCGTTCACCTCCAGGAACGACGCCCGCAACGGATCCAGCCCACGCTCGGCACACCACGCCAGCCACCCGGCCACATCCCGCCGGTACGCCGCCCGGGTGTGCTCCGACAACCGCCGGTTCGCCAGCCACGCCTCGGTGACCTGCTCGGCCGCACCCAGCCCGGCAACCGCACCGCCACCCTGCCTCGGCACCACCTGCATGCCGACCATGCTCTCAGCTTTCCCGCACCCGGCCGTCCGCGACATGCCAGCGACGCCCATAACCCACCGCATCGGCGAAATACCGGTCATGCGTCACCGTGATCACCGTCCCCCGGAACCGCCGCAACGCCTCCTCCACCACATCCAGGGCGTCGAAATCCAGGAAATTCGTCGGCTCATCCAAGATCAAAACCCGGGCAGGCGAATTGACGAGTACGGCGAGAACGAGCCGCCGCAACTCCCCCGCCGACAAACTCCGCGTCCGCGAGTCCCACTGATCCGGACCGAACTGATGCCCCAGCAGCAACTTCTCCGCATCGTCCACATACACCGGAACCCGCTGCCGGAAGAACTCCATCACCGTCGCGTCCGTCCGCAACCCGTCACCGGTCTGCGGCAACACCCCGACCACCTCGCCCCCACGCTCGGCCAGAGCCCGCATCAGCGTCGTCTTGCCCGCCCCGTTGCGCCCGGTCACCAGAATCCGGTCACCGCGCCGCACATCCAGGTCGACGCCATCCAGCAGCACTCTCGATCCAAAGGCCACCCGCACGTCGCGCACCTTCACCACGACCTCGCCGGCCTCCGCCACATCGACCGGGAAACTCAGCGTCAACGGCGGCCGCGACGCCGGCCGGGCGATCCACCGCACCGACTCCATCTGCCGGCGCAACCGCCGCTCCCGCACCTTCGCCTTACGCGCCACCAGCTTCGCCACCCGCCTCAGGTGCGGCGCCGCCGCCCCCAGACCCCGCGCCGTCTCGACCCCGCGCGCCTGCTCCTTCGTGCGCTCGATGTCCGCCTCCCACCGCCGGCGGTCCTTCTCCTGGGCCTCGAAATCCAACAACAGCTTCTCCCACCGCCGCTGCTTCTCCGCCCGGTACGCCGTGTAACCCCCACCCGGATAGTCCTGCGGCTCGTCATGAATGCCGTCCAGCTCCACGACCCGCGACACCGTCGCATCCAGGAAAGCCCGATCGTGACTGACCACCAGCACCCCACCCGGGAACGCCTGCAGCCAGCCCTGCAACCAGGCCGCCCCGTCGGCATCCAGATGATTCGTCGGCTCATCCAGCAGCAGCAGATCCGGCTCGTCCAGCAACGCCCGCGCCAGCAACAACCGCGCCTGCTCCCCACCACTGACCGCCGACAACGGCAGATCGTCCGGAAGCTCCGCGATGTCGAGCCGCTGCCGGATCTCCACCAACCGTGACTCCGCCGACCAGCCCTCCAGCGCCGTCCACCGCTCCTGCACCGCCCCGAACTCGGCAAGCACGTCGTCGCCGGCCGCCAGCCGCGCCTCCAGAGCACGCAACGCCACCGTCACCTCGGCCAGCTCACCCAGACCACCGGCCAGGAACTCCCCGACCGTGCCGGCCGGATCCGGCATCTGCTGCGGCACATAACCGGCCCGCGTGCCCGGCCCGTACGTGACGCTCCCACTCATCGGCAGAAGCTCACCGGCCAGCAACCGCAACAGCGTCGTCTTGCCGGCGCCGTTGGGCCCGACCACCCCGACCCGGTCGCCGTCACCCAGCACCAGATCGAAACCCGAGAACAGCAGATCACCGTCGTAGGCGAAAGAAAGCGAAACAGCCTTGAGCAAGGACCAACTCCCAGAGCAGACACCGACAGGGGTACGCCTCAGGCCTGCACGTCGGTCAGACCGGTGACGCCACGAAACGCGGAGTCGCTATCACATGGAGAATGCCGCTCCCAGGCTCGACAACAGTTCCGACGACAACCCTGCCCGCCCCCGGCGCCGCCCGCAACCCGAATTACCGCCCACTCCCACGACCGGTCAGCGCCACCTCGGGCCGGCCCGGATCCGCCAGGTTCGGATCCTGCGCCACCAGAATCTCCTCCAGCGCCGCCCAGCCGTCCCGGCGGATCACCTCGGCCTCCCCGCCGGAGATCGGCACCAGCCAGGCCAGCACCACCGGCGCCGACTCCCCGCCCCGGCAGACGGCGAAACCCTCCGGCAGATAGACCGGGCTGGTCGCGACCATCGCGGTCAGCCGGCTGCCCGGGAACAGCGGCCCCCGCGGCCCGATCAACTGCGCCGGCCGCAACGCCGACCCGCGGCGCACCATCTCCCCGGCCAACTGGAACAGCAACCCGGCCGCCTGCGCCGGATAGTCGCCGTTCGGCACATGCATCATCAGCTCCTGGTGCACCGACCCACCGCCCGGCAGGCCGAGATGGCGCCGCGACAAACCGACCGTCACCAGCGTCGTCACCCCGGTGAACGGCGAATTGGGGAACCAGGCGACCTGCACTCCCGGTGGCGTGCTGTCGTCACCCCGGCTGGCGCCCGACATGGTTCCGAGGAACGACTCAAGGTGCTCGATCAGATCCGCCACCCATTGATCATGCCCGGACACCCGTCACTCCGAAGAATGACAACCCCGATTTCGCGCCGGCCCGGGGTCGAAGCTGTGGCCGGCCCTCCTCCGTCATACGCGGTGACTGCCCTCCCTGCGCACCGTGGCTGCCTGCCCGGCTAGGCGTACCGGCTCTGAGCTGGGCCTGGGCAAAGCCTGGTGGATGTCGTTGATTCCTTTTTGTTCCTGGTTCTTAAGTTTTGGGTGCGGCGTGAGACGACGCACCACCTGTAAGGCGTCCTAGGATGGAGATTTGGTTACTGCGTTCTCGCTCACGTGGCGGGGGCTGCCGGGCGTCGGTGCGGATCGGGCAGTTGCACAATGGGCGGCGTGCCGCGACCTTTGTCCAGTTCCCCGCCCATCCGGCACACCGCCGATCCGGCCCAGGCCCGTGCAGACCTCGCCGAGCTGAGGCCGGACCTGCTGGAACGCTACGACGCCGCACTACCGGGGGCGCGGGCCGCAGTGCTGGGGCGGCTGCTCGGGGCGCTCGGCCGGGAAGCGCTGCCGGGGATGATCACCCGCGAGGGCGGCCAGGTGACGTTCCCCGGGGTGACGGTCCGATACGCACCCGAGTCCGCTGCGGCGTTCGCGGTGGCCCAGGCGGGACTGGCCGCCACGATGCGCGCCGGGAACGGGCTGCGGGCCGGCGGGCCGATCGCCGACCGGCCGGCCGGAGACCGGCGGCGCAGCCGGGCATCCGCACGTGGCGCCCGGCCGGTCCCGCACCGGCGAGGCGAAAACGTTGCCGGCGAGACGCGCGGCGTCGGCGCGCATGCCTGGGAGGACGCGGATCTCCCGGTCGACGACGCCGACGAGCCCGGCGCGATCATCATGGATCCGGCGACCCTGGTGCGGCTGCTCTGGCCGGGCAGCGACCTCGCCGCCGAGATCGACAACAGCGTCGCGAACATGGCCCTCGCCCGGGCGGCACGGCCGGTCCAGCAGCTTCCGCTGCCGGGCGACCCGGACGGCCTCGCCCGCGCGGAGCAGTCCATCACCGACGGACATCCGCTGCACCCGTGCGCGCGGACCCGTGGCGGGATGAGCGTCGCCGACGTTCTCGCCTACGCGCCGGAACACTCCCCCGTCATCCGGCTGCGGCGGCTGCGGGTGCCGGCCGACCGCTGGTACGGCAGCGCGGAACCGGTCCTGCTCGCCCACCCGTGGCAGGCCGATCACCTGCGCGACCGCTACCCGTGGCTGGCCGACGACGGCGAGACCCCGCCGGTGCGGCCGCTCATGTCGCTGCGCACGGTCGCCCCGGTCGGCGGGGGCGCGCACATCAAGACCGCCGTCGACGTGCAGATGACCTCGGCCGTGCGCACCGTGTCGCCGGCCGCCGTGCACAACGGGCCGATCCTGTCCAAGCTGCTGCGATACCTGATGGCCGACCTGCCGATCGACGTGCTCGCCGAGACCGGCGCCGGGGCCGTGCTGGTCGACGGCGAACCGCAGCGCCACCTGGCCTACCTCACCCGGGAGGCGCCGAACCTGGCCGACGGCGAGACGGTCGTGCCGCTCGCGCTCTACGGGGCGTCGCCGCTGCTGCTGTCGACGGTGCAGAACCCGTACGAATTCATCGCTCTGATCGGCAGTTTGCTGTTCGCGCCGCTGCTCAGCGTGCTCGAACGCGGGGTCGCGCTGGAAGCGCACGGGCAGAACACGCTGGTCGTGCTGCGCGACCACCGGCCCACCCGGATTCTCTACCGCGACCTGGGCGGGGTGCGGGTCAGCGCCCGCCGGCTCGCCGAGGCCGGGCTCGACGTGCCGCCGCTGCTCGGCGACCTGCCCAGCGACGACCCGCAGGTGCTGCGCACCAAGCTGTCCGCGGCCGCTCTCGGCACCGTCGCCGCCGAGCTCGTCGCCGCCCTGACCCGTCACCACGGCGCGGACCCGGCCCGGCTGTGGGGCATCGTCGCGGCTGCCCTGCGCGACACCGGCACCGCCGACGCGCCGCACCTGCTGCGCGACCCGCTGCCGATCAAGGCGACCACGGCCATGCGGCTGGCCGCCGACCCGCTCGACGACATCTGGGCCTACCTCGACAACCCCATGGCGGCACACGCATGACGCGCAGCATGTCCCCGGAACGCCTCGCCCACACCGAGGCCGCCCTGGCCGTCCACGCCCCGGCGCTGATCGACGGATTCCTCGCCGCCCTGCCGGTGGCCGCCGACGTGGTCGGGCGGCGGCTGCGCGGCGCGCTGGTTCGCGAGGGCATCCGGGACATGGGCCCCGGCGCGATGCACGCGTTCAACCGGGTCGAATACCCGACCGCGGGCGTCGCCGACCCGGTCGACCTGCTCGACGGCATCGACGCCCCCGGCTTCGCCGCCGAGCTGCGCAACGCCGTGATCAACCTGGCGATCGCGATGGCCCGGCCGCCCGCGAAGATCGGCGACGGGCCGGACTGGCACGCCATCGGGTGGGAACGCCTCGCCGTGGCCGGGCACAACCTGCACCCCTGCGGGCGCACCCGGCTCGGCTGGGACACCGGCGACGTCCTCGCCTACGACCTGGAGGCGCCGTCGACCTCGGTCGGGTTCGTGGCCGTCCGCGACGAGCTGCACCTGGGCGACGACGTGTGGCCGGAGGTGCCGGCGCCCGCCGGGTACACGGTGCAGCCGGTCCACCTCTGGCAGCGCGACATCGTCCTGCCCGCCCGTTACGCGGCCATGCTGCACGACCAGTCCCTGATCATCCTGGACGACGAGCTGCCGGCGGTGCCGACGGCCGCGCTGCGCACGCTGCTGCTGCCGGACACCGGCGAATACCTGAAGGTCTCGCTCGACATCCAGGTCACCTCCACCCGGCGCAGCATCAGCGTGGCCAGCACCCGCAACGGGCCGGCCGTGTCGCAGCTGCTGCACCGGCTCGTCGCCGACATCCCCGGCGGCGACCGGCTGCTGCTGATGGCCGAGACCGCGGGCGCGGCGGTCCCGGTCGGCTCGGGGCGGGACCTGTCGGCGATCCGCCGCGACGGCCTGGCCGGCCGGCTGGGCCCGGACGAGCGGGCCATCCCCGGCGGGGCACTGCCGTTCCTGCTCGACGAACTGGTCGACGGCGACCCGGCGGGCTGGCTGCGGGAGTACGCGGAACTGGTCCTCCCGCCGCTGATGCGCCTGGCCGCCCGCGGCGTCGGCCTCGAGGCGCACCTGCAGAACTGCCTGCCCACGTTCGTCGACGGCCGGCCGCACCGGCTCGCCCTGCGTGACTTCGCCGGCCTGCGCCTGCACCTGCCCCGCCTGGCCGAGGCCGGCCACCGCATCAACCTGTGGCCCGGCTCGGTGGTCGGCACCGACGACGTCGACGTCATGCGCGCCAAGATCGGCTACACGCTGTTCCAGGCGCACCTCGGCGAGATCGTGCTGCGCCTGGACCTGGACGAGACGCACGCCTGGCGGATCATCCGCGAGGTCCTCGACTCCTGCTGCACCGGCGACGACCACGCCGCCTTCACCGCCCCGAAGGTGCCGCACAAGGCCCTGGTCCGGATGCGCCTGGCCGGTGAGGGCGACATCTACCTCCCGGTCCCGAACCCGTTGCATGCGCGCTGACCTGCTGCGCGACCTGCCGTCGCCGGTGTGCGCCTACGTCTACGACACCGCGGCGCTGCGCGCCCGGGCGGCCGAGGTGCGGGCCTCGCTGCCGGCGTCCGCTTCGCTGCTCTACGCGGTGAAGGCCAACGGCCACCCGGCGGTCGTCGCGACGATGGCCGCGGCGTGTGACGGGCTCGAGGTGGCCTCCGGCGGCGAGCTGGCCCTGGCGAAGCAGGCGGGCGCACGGCGGATCGTGTTCGGCGGGCCGGGCAAGATCGACGCCGAGCTGGCCGCTGCCATCGACGCCGGTGCGCTGATCAACGCGGAGAGCCTGCACGAGCTGCGACGGCTCGCCGCGACCGGCGCGAACCCCGAGGTGTGCCTGCGGGTCAACCGGCCCGGCGGCGGCCTGCGCGGCAGCCACACCATGACCGGCACGCCCACCCCGTTCGGCATCGACGAGGCGCAGCTCGCCGACGCGGTGCGGATCCCCGGCGTACACGTGATCGGGTTTCATCTGCATGCCGTCTCGAACAACATGGACGGGGCCGCGCACGCCGCTTTCGTCGCCGACGCCGTGGACTGGTCGCTGAGCACGGCCGGCGAGTTGGGTGTCGACCTTCGGGTCGTGAACGTCGGCGGCGGCTTCGGCGTCGACTACCTGTCCACACAGCGGATGGACCTCAGCCCGCTGTCCGCGATAGTCGTCCCGGACGGCCTCGACCTGATCTTCGAACCCGGCCGCTACCTCGCCGCCGACGCCGGCTGGTACGCCGCCGAGGTCCTCGACCTGAAAACCACCCACGGCCGCACCTTCGCGGTCCTGCGCGGCGGCACCCACCACTTCCGGCTGCCGGCCGCGTGGGGCTACAGCCATCCGTTCACGATCGTCCCGGTCGACGACTGGCCGCACCCCTACCCGCGCCCATCGGTCCACGACACGAAGGTCGACGCGGTCGGCGAACTGTGCACCCCGCGCGACGTGCTGACCCGCGGTCGGCACGTCGACACCCTGCGGGCCGGCGACATCCTGGTCTTCGGCCGGACCGGCGCCTACGGCTGGGACATCTCCCACCACGAGTTCCTGCGCCACGACCCACCCGAGTTCGTCATCGTCTGACTCCACCGATCGGTGGAGGCCCTCCACCGGGTGAGTGAGCGGCCGGTTCCACCGGCCGCCCGGGAGATCAGGCGATCCGCCCGGGGCCCCTCCACAGCGACGCTGATTCCCGTCAGCAACGCACACGGAGGGAGTCCAAAAATGGTCATCGAGGTGACGAACCTCCACAAGAGCTACGGGCGCACCGTAGCCGTCGACGACGTGTCGTTCACCGTGGAGCAGGGCGAGATCTTCGGGATCCTCGGCCGTAACGGCGCCGGCAAGACCACCACCGTCGAATGCCTGGTCGGGCTGCGGGCGCCGGACCGTGGGCAGATCCGGGTGCTGGGCCGGGACCCGCGCCGCGACCACGCCGAACTGACCCGGCGGGTCGGCGTGCAACTGCAGGACAGCCGGCTGCCCGACCGGCTGCGGGTGGGCGAGGCGATGCGGCTGTACGCGTCGTTCTACCCCGAGCCGGCCGACCCCCGGGACCTGCTGGCTCAGCTCGGCCTGCGGGACAAGGAGAAAACCCCGTACGGCAAATTGTCCGGGGGTCAGAAACAGCGGCTGTCGGTCGCGCTCGCCCTGGTCGGGCGGCCCCGCATCGCCGTGCTCGACGAGCTGACCACCGGCCTGGACCCGCACGCCCGCCGCGACACCTGGGACCTGATCGCCGGCATCAAGACCACGATCGTGCTGGTCACCCACTTCATGCCGGAGGCCGAACGGCTCTGCGACCGGATCGCGGTGATCGACGCCGGCCGGGTCCTGGTCACCGGCACCCCGGCCGAGATCGTCAGCCGGGCCGGCCACACCGACCTCGAGGACGCCTTCGTAGCACTCACCAGGAGAGAGCCGTGACCCTCATCGAACTGAAACTGTTCCTGCGGGAGAAGTCGGGGCCGGCGTTCGGCGTCGGGCTGCCCCTGATCCTGCTGATCGTCTTCGGGAACCTGCCGTTCTACCGGGAGCACCGCGACGACCTCGGCGGACGGACCCTGCTGGATGTCTACGTACCCATCCTGGTGGTCTTCGTCCTGGCCATGCTCGCCACCAACGTGCTGCCGCCGGTGCTGGCCGGCTACCGCGAGAAGGGCGTGCTGCGGCGGCTGCGCACCACCCCGGTCGGCCCGGTCCGGGTGCTGGCCGCCCAGCTGGTCATCACCCTGCTGACCGCCGTGGTGTCGGTGACCGCGCTGCTGCTGGTAGCCCGGTTCGCGTTCGGCGTCCTGCTGCCCCGGCAACTCGCCGGTTTCCTGCTCACCACCCTGCTGGCCGCCCTCGCACTGATCGCGATCGGTCTGCTGGTCAGCGCGGCCGCCCCGACCGGCCGGGCGGCGAGCGCGATCGGCGCCGCCGTGTTCTACCCGCTGGTCTTCCTCGGCGGCCTGTTCCTGCCGGTGCAAACCATGCCGGCCACGCTGCGGCACGTCAGCCGGGCCACCCCGATGGGCGCCGCCGTCACCGCCATGCAGGACGCCACCAACGGCCACTGGCCGCACTGGCTCGCGTTGCTCACCCTGCTGGCCTGGGCAGGCGGCGCGGGGCTGCTGGCCACTAGATTGTTCCGCTGGGAGTAGGTGACGAAAATGCAGAGTCGGCAGATGGCCGAGTGGGAGGACCGCTCCCGGCCGCTGGTCACCGTGGTGCCGTACGTGATCCTCGCCCTGCTGGCCGTCGCCGTCCGGCACGACCGGCTCGGCCTGGTCCTCTGCGCGGCCGCCGCGGTCTGGAACCTGGCCCTGTTCACCGTCCACCCGCCGTGGCGGCAGCGGCGCGCCGTGATGGAGGTGTTCCTGGCCGGCCTGATCGTCTTCGGCCTGGTCATGGCGTTCCGCACCCCGTGGTTCGGCCTGTACTCCCCGGCGCTGTACTTCTTCGCCTACCGCATCATCGGCTGGCCCCGCGAACTGCCCTTCATCGCCGGCGCCGCCCTGGTCGCCGGCACCGCCCAGGCCACCGGCCTGGACTACGACACCTGGGCCGGGCGTGTCGCCTGGCTCGGGGTGGTGGCCGCGAACATCGTGCCGATGTGCCTGCTGGCCTGGGTCGGCGAGCTCGGCCTGCGGTACCACTCCCGGATGACCGCCGCCCTCACCGAGAACGCCGCGCTCGCCCACCGGGCCGGTGTCCTCGACGAGCGGGCCCGGATGGCCCGGGAGATCCACGACACCCTCGCCCAGGGCCTGACCGGCATCGTCACCCAGCTGCAGGCGGCCGAACACGTCGCCGACGACCCGGCCGCCTGGCGCCGCCACCACGCCGCCGCCACCGCCCTGGCCCGGGAGAGCCTCACCGAGGCCCGCCGCTCGGTCGACGAACTACGCCCCGAACCGCTGGAGACCGGCCGGCTCGCCGACGCCATCACCGAGGTCGCCGCCAGATGGTCCGGCCGGCACCGCATCCCGGCGCAGGTCACGGTCACCGGCGACACCCGCACGATGCCGCCCGCGGCCGAGGTCGCCCTGCTCCGCACCGCGCAGGAAGCCCTCGCCAACGTCGCCAAACACGCACCCACCGCCAGCCGGGTCGGCCTCACCCTCTCCTACCTGGACCACCAGACCGCGCTCGACGTCCGCGACGACGGCGACGGGTTCGACGCCGTCGAGGGAAACGGCTTCGGGCTCGAAGCGATGCGCCAGCGCATCGAGGCACTCGACGGCACCCTGCAGATCGAATCAGAGCGAGGCGGGGGCACCGGCATCTCGGCCAGCCTGCCCACGGAGGCAACCACGTGACCGACCCGATCAAGCTGCTCATCGTCGACGACCACCCCGTCGTCCGCGACGGCCTGAGCAGCATGTTCGCCCGCGACCCCGAATTCACCGTGGTGGGCGAGGCCGGCGACGGCGCCGAAGCGGTCCGCGCCGCCGAGGCCCTCGCCCCCGACGTCATCCTGATGGACCTGCGGATGGCCGGCATGGACGGCGTCACCGCCATCGGCGAACTCACCCGTCGCGGCATCCCGGCCCGCGTCCTCGTCCTGACCACCTACGACACCGACAGCCACGTGCTGCCCGCGATCGAGGCCGGCGCCACCGGCTACCTGCTGAAGGACGCACCCCGCGACGAACTGCTGCGCGCCGTCCGCTCCGCCGCCCGCGGCGAGGTCACCCTCGCCCCCGCGGTCGCCGCCCGCCTGATGAGCCGGCTGCGCACCCCCGCGCCGACCACCGGCCCGCTCAGCCCCCGCGAACTGGAAGTGCTGCGCCTCGTCGCAGCCGGCAACAACAACCGCGAAGCCGCCGCGAAACTGTTCATCACCGAGGCCACCGTCAAGACCCACCTGATCAACGTCTACGCCAAACTCGACGTCAACGACCGGGCCGCCGCGGTTGCCGAGGGCTACAACCGCGGCCTGCTCGGGCGCCAATAATCGGGCCGTCAGTTACCGACCCCGAGCGCCGACATGAACGCCGACGGGTAGCGGTCCCCCCGCGCCGCGCCCTTCGGCACCGCCGTCTCGATCTCTGCGAGATCATCGCCGGACAACTTCACCTCCAGCGCCGGCAACGCCTCATCAAGCCGCTTGCGGGACCGCGCACCGACCAGCGGGACGATGTCATCGCCCTGCGCCGCCACCCACGCGATCGCCAGCTGCGCCACCGAGCAGCCCTTCGACGCCGCGACCCGCCGCAACGCCTCCACCAGGGCCAGGTTGTGCCCGGCGTTGTCGCCGGAGAACCGCGGGCTGTGATTACGCGGATCCCCCGCCCGCCCCGGCGCCCAGTCACCGGACAGCAGACCCCGGCTCAGCACCCCGTAGGCGGTCAGGCCGATCCCCAGCTCCCGCAACGTCGGCAGCACCTCGGCCTCGACAGCGCGCGACAACAGCGAATATTCAATCTGAAGATCAGCAACCGGGTGTACGGCGTGAGCCCGCCGAATCGTCTCCGCGCCGACCTCGGACAACCCGAGATACCGCACGTACCCGGCGTCGATCATCTCCTTGATCGCCCCGACCGTGTCCTCGATCGGCACCGACGGGTCCAGCCGCGCCGGCCGGTAGACATCCACGTACTCCACGCCCAGCCGGGTCAGCGAGTACGACAGGAAGTTCTTCACCGAATCCGGCCGGCTGTCCTGCCCCGCGAACCGCATCCCCGGCGCCACCTGCTGCCCGAACTTCACACTCAGCAGATAGCTGTCCCGGTCCCGGCCCCGCAACGCCTCCCCCAGCAGCATCTCGTTGTGCCCCATGCCGTAGAAATCGCCGGTGTCGATCAGCGTGATCCCCGCATCCAGCGCGGCATGCACGGTGGCGACGCTCTCCCCACGATCAGCCGGCCCGTACGCCCCCGACATGCTCATCGCGCCCAGCCCGACCGCGGAAACCGTGGGACCGGCGTTACCCAAGGTGCGTGTCTGCATCACGTACTCCCTCGTCGTCCTTCGTCTTTCCACCACCCTGCGCCGAATCCGGGCCGCCCGGGAGCGGAGCGCTCATCGTGGGAGCGCCACTCCCTGGATGCGCGACCGGCCCGCGAGGCAGCATGGAGACATGCAGCGTGAGCAGCTCGCCGACTTCCTGCGCCGACGCCGCGAGGCCATCCGCCCCGCCGAGGTCGGCATCGCCGACGGCCCCCGCCGCCGCACCACCGGCCTGCGCCGCGAAGAGGTCGCCATGCTCGCCGGCATGTCCGTCGACTACGTCGTCCGCCTCGAACAGGGCCGCAGCAGCCAGCCCTCCACCCAGTTGCTCGGCGCCCTGGCCCGCGCCCTGCGCCTGACCGACGACGAACGCACCCACCTGTTCCACCTCGCCGGCCACCAGCCCCCACCCGCCGCCGGCGTCGCCCGCCTCGCCCGCGCCGGCCTCGTGCGCATGCTCGACCTGCTCGTCGACACCCCCGCCATGGTCCTGTCCGACCTCGGCGAAGTCCTCGCCCAGAACCGCATGTCGATCCTGCTCACCGGCGACCACAGCAACCTGGCCGGCGACCGCCGCTACGTCGCCTACCGCTGGTTCACCGACCCCCGCGCCCGCGAGATCCACCCACCCGACGAATGGGAACGCCACGCGAGGCAACAGGTCGCCGACCTGCGCGCCGTCACCGGCCGCCGCCCCGGCGACCCGATCGTCACCGGCCTCGTCGACCGCCTCCAGGCCGCCAGCGACGACTTCCGCCGCCTCTGGTCCGAACACCAGGTCGCGGTCCGCCGCGCCGACCGCAAAACCATCGTCCACCCGCGCGTCGGCCACCTCCTGATGGACTGCGAAACCCTGGTCACCCCCGACCTCGGCCAGGAACTGGTGGTGCTCACCCCCGCCGACGACGAAACCCGGGAAAAGCTCCAGCTGGTACGCGTACTCGGGGTCGAAGAGTTCCCGGCCGCCGTTTAGCCTCCCTGCCTTATGAAACTGCTAGTTCGGGGCGGCCCGCAAAGCCACCTGCGAACAGGTCGTCCGCGACCGGTTCGGCGACCGCGCCCTGATCGCCCGCCCCGGCCTGATCGTCGGCCCGCACGACCAGACCGAACGCTTCCCCTACTGGCCGCGCCGCTTCCAACGCCCCGGCCCGGTCCTGGCCCCCGGCGCCCCCACCGACCCGATGCAGTACATCGACGTCCGCGACCTGGCCGCCTGGCTGGTCCGCACCAACACCACCGGCACGTTCAACGCGGTCACCCCGACCATGCCGATGTCCGCCCTGATGGACGCGTGCGCCGCCGCCACCGAGCCCCGCGAACTGATCTGGGTCCCGACGGCCGAGCTGCTGGCCGCCGGCGTGGACCACTGGATGGGCGTCCCACTATGGATCGGCGACCCGGAGTGGAGCGCCGCCAACCTGATCGACGCCAGCGCAGCCCACACGGCCGGCCTGACCATCCGCCCCTTGATCGACACCGTGCGCGACGTGACAGCGTGGGACACCGAGCGCGGCGGCCCCACCGACGGCCAGGAACCCCTGTCCCCCGACGACGAACATCTGCTGCTCACGAAAACCGGCCAACTGCCGCTCTGAAGCGCGGAGCCCTCCGCTCGTGTCCGGCGAGGAGGCCGTCACCCAGCGTGCGGCCTCCTAACTCAGGTCGATCCGGAGGTTGTCAACCCAGCACCAGGCCAGCGCCCTGGAGCTCACTTTCCACCCGGATCCGCTCGATGTCACGGTCCATGCCTTCGAGCGGCCGGAGGTGCTCGGTGATGCCCAAACAGTGGCAGGCGAGGACGAGCCGGTCGTCGTACGCCCGCTCGACAGCAGCCAGCCACGCCTCAGACTCATGAGCTGACCCCCGGCGCTGCCGGGTGAGCCGCCGCAGTTGGTGGGCGATCTCCTCGATCGAGGGCGGCGGGCGGTCATCGGACGCCGCGAGGAGCTCGTCGAGCGCGGCCAGACCGGACTTCCGTGACTCTGAACTCGAGCGCGCGCGGCGGAGAATAACTCTCCGGGTCGCCCAGGCCACCCTCGACAACACAAAAAGCGCCATCGCCAGGCCGACAAGAAGGCCACCACTCCCGATCACCTCGACGACCAAGGTGCCGGAATCCCAGGACGTCCCGGCTCCGGCCGCGGCGAACCCACCCGACCTGCTACGCATGAAGGGCAACAGGATCGACCCGAACACGGCAGCCGCGGTCAATAGAGCGCCGCCCTGTCCGCGCAGGATGGCACGCAGCTTCTTCAGCCCTCGGTCACGATGCGCGGACACCGCACCGGTCGCCACCGCCATCTCCGCGGCCGCCGTTGCCCGGGAGACGTCGCCCAACTCGATCAGCACCACCGCCCGGCGCTGCTGAGGAGTCAGACGCCGCAGCGCCGCATGGAGGTCCTCCGCCATGATCCGTTCAAGGGCAGCCTCGTCCGCCGGCCGGGACGACCGGGATGCGACCGGACCACGGACGTCTTCGAGCTCATCATGATCCGGTCGCTCCCCGGTGAACCGTTGTCCCTCGTAGACGGCACGTAACACGTAACGGCGAGCAACGGTGAACATGTACTGGCGGGGATTGTTGATCTCGTTCCATCGCTCGAGCACTTCAGCGACGGTGTACTGCACGACATCGTCGGCGTCCATCCGGCCGGACGGGACGTCGTATCGCTTGAGCCGCGATCGCGCGAAGCAGTGCAACTCACTCAGAGATGCCTGCACGAAATCGTGCGCCGAGACGCCAGAATCAATGACGGTCACGGCCGCCCTCCCCACCCGGCCAGGTGTACCCGCACGAGCTGGCCCGCGCCATCGGACAGCAGCCGTGGCAGGCAGCCACGGCAACCCGCTCATCAGCCTTCCGGCGACACCAGGCCCCGGCGGCCGCTACCGCCAAGCTTCCCAGCCGCAGCACCCAATCCGCTACGTTCGACCATTGCTGCCCGTCCACGTCCACCCCCAACAGGTGACCGCGCCGGGCATCGAGCGCGCCGGCGTCCTCACCTTCTACGGGCATCGAGACACCGAATTCCGTTACACCCGAGCAGGAACGTTCAAATCAGTTCGGTCGGGTGAAGGTCGCACGCCAGCGGAGCAGCAGCGGGTCGGCCGGTGCCGGGACCTCCTCGACCGAGACCGGGACCACGCCGCCGGCGGCGAACGCGTCCACCTCGGCGCGGGTCAGTGGCCACGGCGGGCCGTCGCCCTCCTCGGTGGAGGCGGCCGCGGCCAGGACGAGCAGGGCGCCGCCGGGGGCGACGAACCCCGCGATCGTCGCGGTCACGCCCGCGCGCAGCGAGCGCGGCAGGGCCTGCACGGTGTTGCTCTCCACCACCAGGTCGAACGCGGCCGCCCACTCCGGCGGCGGGGTCAGCAGGTCGGCGGTGCGGTAGTCGACGGTGGTGTCGGGGTGGCGCTCCCGGGCCGTACGGATGGCGGTCTCGGAAATGTCGAAAGCGGTCGTCGCCCAGCCCAGCCCGGCCACGAACTCGGCGTCGCGCCCCGGGCCGCAACCCACCACCAGCGCCCGCCGCCCCGCACCGGCCGCCAGGCCGGCCGAAACCAGGTTCGGCGTCGCCGCCGGTTGATCCCACGGCACCTCCGCGCGGCCCTCCTCGGCCTCCGCGTAGAGCCGCTCGAACCAGCCGGTCGCGTCCCCCGCGGCCGGCGACGCCGCTGACAGGCGCTTGGTGTCCTCGCTCATCGGTGAAGTATCGCCCGGTCAGCGCGGGCGCCGCCCGGTCGAGGGCGACGCCCGCGGGTTCCCTCGCACGGAGCAACGATCCCCGGAACAGACGTTAGGCGCGCTGCCGGTCGCGCGCCTCGGCCGAGGGACGGACCCGGAACGGGGTCGGCGGTCCGGCCGAAAACGGCAGGCAGTCGTTGATTCCTTTCTGGTTTTGGTCGTCGTGCCGTGACCGGGCGCACGCCGCGTAGAGCGTCCTAGGATGAATGCTTCGGTGGGGGCCGAACTGCCGGTGGGACATGATCGGGGCATGGACGGAGCGGAAGACCTTGCCGCGTGGGCCGGGCTGCTCGCCGACCGGACCCGGGCGTCGTTCTGCCTCGCGCTGCTCGACGGGCGGGCCTGGACCGTCGGTGAGCTGGCCCGGCACGCGGGGGTGGCGATCTCCACCGCCAGTGAGCACGCCGATCGGCTGGTCGGGGGCGGGCTGCTGGCGCAGGTCCGGCAGGGGCGGCACCGCTATCTGCGGCTGGCCGGCCCCTCGGTGGCCGCGCTGATCGAGACGGTGGCGGCTTTACCCCGCAGCGCCGGTACGCCGGTCAGCACGCTCGCCGCCGCGCACAAACAGCGGAACCTGGCCTTCGCCCGTACGTGTTACGACCACCTCGCTGGTCGTCTCGGGGTGGCGATCGCCGACGCGATGGCCGGGAACGGGTTTGTCACCCGTACACACGGATTGGCCTTGACCTCGCGCGGTGTCGCCTGGCTCGGGTCGCTCGGGATCTTCTTCGACAAGCCGGGGCGCCGGCCGGTGCTGCGCGACTGCCTCGACTGGACCGAGCGGCGCGAGCACCTCGCGGGGGTGGCGGGCGCGGAGATCTGCCGGCACGCGTTCGACGCCGGGTGGATCGTGCGGATCGGCAGTGGGCGGGCGGTCAAGCTGACCGGGCCGGGCGCTGCCGCGCTCGAGGAACAGCTCGGGCTGGTTATCGGCGCTGCGGGGGCGGACTCACCCGGCGCAGCTCCCGCAGTGCCTGCCGGCGCACGTCACCGGTGAGGGTGTCGATGTAGAGCGTGCCCGCCAGGTGGTCGGTCTCGTGCTGCAGCGCGCGGGCCAGGAAGCCGGTGCCCTCGATGACCAGCGGCTCGCCGTGCTGGTCGAAGCCGCGCGCGGTGACCGCCATCGCCCGTTTCGTCGGGAAGCCGAGGCCGGGCAGGGAGAGGCAGGCCTCGTCGTCGTCCTGCTCGCCGGCGAAGTCGGACAGCACCGGGTTGACCATATGGCCGACCTGGCCGGCCACGTTGTAGGAGAACACGCGCAGGCTGACGCCGATCTGCGGGGCGGCGACGCCGGCCCGGCCGGGCTCGCGGACGGTGTCTTCCAGGTCGGTGACGAGGGCGCGCAGCTCGGCGTCGAACGCCGTGACCGGGTCGGCCTCGGTGCGCAGAACAGGGTCGCCGAAGATGCGAATCGGCCGTACGGTCATGGGCCTAAGGCTATCGGCTCGTTACTCAGCCGGCGAAGAGGGCCAGTTGCTCGGCGGCCAGCAGTTCGCGCAACTTGGTCAGGGAGCGGCGGGTCTGGCTCTTCACCACGCTGATCGGCAGCTCGAGGACGTCGGCGACCTGCTCGACGCTGTAGTCCTCGAAGTAGCGCAGGATCACGATCGCCCGGTCCCGGGCCGGCAGCCGGCCCAGCGCGTCGAGCATGGTCAGGCGCAGCTCCGGATTTTCCCGGTAGGCCGGCTCGTGCAGCACACCCGGGGTCGACTCGGTCGAGGACCGGCGCCGGCGGTGGTCCAGCCAGGCACGGAGCAAAATCTTCTGCGCGTACGCCACCAGGTTGTCGGCCTGCACGGCCCGGCGCCAGCTCAGGAACAGTTTGGTCAGCGCGGTCTGGGTCAGGTCCTGGGCGAGGTGCCAGTCGTGGCACAGCATGAAGGCGGTGTTGCGCAGGCGCTCGGCATGAGCGTTCGCGAACTCGGCGAACTCGTCGTCGTCGGTCATTCGGCCAGCACCGGCACGCTCGGGAACCGTTTGGATGCCGCGCTGACCAGTTGCGCGTCCATCGTGACGCCCCAGCGCGGGTCGGTGGCGACCCGGACCGCCTCGTCGGGAGTCAGCGCCGGCCGGGAGCGTTTCGCCGCGGCCTCGGCCGCCAGGCAGGTGGGCACGTCGACCTCGACCAGCGTGCCGTCCGGCCACTCGGCGTCGACCGTGGTGCCGGCCTGGCAATCGCCCGGATTGTTGCTGATCATCACGGTGGCGGTGCCGCCCCGGGACAACTGGTCGCCGAACGGGGCGTTCTTGGCGACCGCCACCCGGATCATCGCCGGGCCCCGGCCGTCGTCGAAGTACAACTGCACTCGGAGATCATCGTCCGGCGTGACGCCGAAATGACTCGTCCGTCCGGGTGGTAATAGCTGTGTCAGAAGGTGAAGCATGGCCGCAGATGTCGCTTTCGTACGCGTTCCATCGGCACGCTCTGTGCCACTGTGGACCGTTAAAGTACGCGCCTCACGGGCCGGCATCGGGCTGGCCGGGGCGGCTGGCACGCTTTGGGGAGACAGCGCGTCGGGCCGGGTGAGATCGTGATCACCGAGCACGACGCCGCCCCCGGCGAGCAGGGCGATCACGGCCGCGAGCGACCCGAACAACTGCAGTCGCCGCCGTCGCCGCCGCAGGCGCTGACCGTCGCGGATCGCGGCGCCGACGATGTCACCCAGCGGCGGCGGGCGCTCGGCGTGCAGGTCGGCACGCAGCAGCGCCCGCAGATCCTCGGTCAACCGTCCTTCACCCGCCCTTCACACGCATGGACGCAGTGATCGGGCCCTCAGGTGACAGCCGAGACCAAAAATTTGTCATACCGGGGTGGCAGGGTGAATTTCGTGCCGAAGACGCAGTACTACACCGCTACGACGATCGACGGCTACATCGCCGATCCCGACAATTCGCTCGAGTGGCTGTTCGCGGTCGACGAGGGGCGCGAGGACGAGTCCGGCGCCAACCCGTTCGCCACCTTCTTCGCCGGCGTCGGCGCGTTCGTCATGGGCGCCACCACCTACGAGTGGATCCTCGATCACGACTCGCTGCTGACCGAGCCGCAGAAGTGGCAGGGCTACTACGGCGACGTGCCCGCCTGGGTGTTCACCCACCGCGACCTGCCGCCGATCCCGGGCGCCGACATCACGTTCGTGCGGGGCGACGTGCGGCCGGTGCACGAGGCGATGACCGAGGCGGCCGCCGGGAAGAACGTCTGGGTGACCGGCGGCGGCGAGCTGGCCGGCGCCTTCGCCGACGCGGGCCTGCTCGACGAGCTGATCCTGGGCGTGGCCCCGGCCACCCTCGGCGCGGGCGCGCCACTGCTCCCCCGCCGCCTCATGCCGTCCCGCCTGTCCCTGACGTCGGTCGAGCAACGAGGCCAGTTCGCCTACCTGACATACACCCTGGCACCCCCGACCACCTGACGTCAGGGGCCGGCCAAGGCTGCTCGGATCGGGGCGGCCTTGGCTGCTGCCTCCTCCACTTCCGCGGTGGGGTCGCTGTCCCAGGTGATGCCGCCGCCCGCCCAGGCGTGGACGTGGGTGCCGTCGACCGCGACCGTGCGGATGCTCAGGCCCAGGTCGAGGTGGTCCGGGCCGATCCAGCCGACGGCGCCCATGCTGACGCCGCGGCCGACCGGCTCCAGCGCCGCGATCTCGGCCAGGGCCGCCAGCTTGGGCGCGCCGGTCACCGAGCCGCCCGGGCAGACCGCGCGCAGCAGGTCGGCCAGGTCCAGCGGCGACTCGATCGGGGCCGAGACCACCGACTCCGCCTGCCACAGGTCGACCCAGCGGCGTACCGCGAACAGCTCGTCGACCGTGACCGGGCCGAGTTCGGGCAGCCGGGCGAGGTCATTGCGCTCCAGGTCGACGATCATCACGTGCTCGGCCCGCTCCTTCGCCGAGGCGAGCAACTCCCGGCGGCCCGGACCGGTGGCCGGGCGGGTGCCCTTGATCGGCCGGGTGATCACCCGGCCGTCGCGGACCTCGACCAGGGTCTCCAGCGACGCGGTGGCCAGCGCCCAGCCGTTTCCGGCCAGGACGCCGCCGTAGCGGGCGCCGGGCAGCTCTGCCACCCGGCGCAGGGCGGGCGCCGGATCGCCCCGGTACGGCGCGCTGGCGTGGCCCACGACGTTGACCTGATAGACGTCACCGCGGCCGATCGCCTCCCGCACCGCGTCGACCGCGGCGGCATGCTCCGTCGGCGTCCAGCTCGGCGTCCACTGACCCAGGTGCCAGCCGGAAACGTCGCGTTCATCAGCGGATTGCGCAGAGGGCTCACCATCGAGGCAACACACCTCGTCGAAGGAGCAGGCAGATGGCGATCCCGGGCTCTCCGCGCGGTCCGTGGCCGGCGCCGCGGCCGCGGCTCCCCCCGCTGCGCCGGCCCGACCGGCATTCGCCGCGTCCGGCGACCTGATCGCCGCCGGGTCGGCCGGCTCTCCCGCCCCAGCGGAAGGCCCCGGCTCGTCGGCGGTGTGGACGTAGACGACGGCGTAGACGTCCGGGATCCCGGGAACGGGGGTCGATGGTCCGGGTGGGCCGCCGGCCATTACGGAACCGGCGGCGGCGGATACGTAGAGTGCCGCTCCGCAGAGCGTGCCAGCGCCGGTCGGGTGAACTTGGATGGCCGTTCGGCCAATGTTTCGCACTGGCAGTCCGTTGTCGGCGAGGAACGCGGCGACAAGCTTCGCAGGGTCACCATCGTCACAGCAGAACCATTCGAACGCTGTTAACGCACGGTGACGGCCCTGGCAGGACGCCGGAGCGCCCGGCGGCGGACACATTGGAGGTGTCGGGAAGTGGTCGCGATACCCGCTTCCGTGGACCATTTGAACCGAGGATTCTTTCAATGTGACGCCGTCACCCGCCCAATCCGCCGTCGTTCGGATTGAGGTAACGTCCGTCACCGTCGTTGTGAATCGTCACACACAGCCCCCTGACCGGAGACCCCCGATGTGCCAGCACCAGACGCAATGTCCCAGCTCCGAAGCAATGGACCGCGAAGCGGCCCGCATCCTCGCCGCCTTTCCCGAGCAGGGCTGGAGCCTGCTCTGCAACGGCGTGATCATTTTCGAGGACACCGGTGAGATCCTGCCCGACGGCACGATCCTCGAACCGCACCGCGGCCCCGCCCGCCACGCCCTCGCGGCCTGAGCGGGCCGCACCGGCCGAGACGGCAGAGCTGCCGCCTGGCATGAGCCCTCCGCCGCTACGCACAGTAGCCGCGTGACTCTACGAGCTCAACGCCGAGCATCACTCACCGTTCCTTCCACGACCCCGCGAACAACGACGACACGCGGCGGGCGCCGATTCCCACGGCCAAAAACAGCCCGCCGCAACCGCCAACTGCATATTTTGCCGCCTCGCCGCAGCTCGCTCCGCGACAGCTCGCGTCGACGCCGACCGGTGGGAGAGGGCGGCAAACGAGAACGGGAGCCCGGCGACACTGCCGAGGCTCCCGTTCACGCCTTCCAGGGGTCAAACGATCTTTCACGGGCCGGAAGTGACGCCGGTTCCCTTGAAATCGGGCTCTCAGACGTCCGTCGAGGGCTCACTTTCCTTGAAATCGGGCCCTCGACGGCGGCAAGGCCCGGCGAAGCCCCGGTCCCTTGAAGTTGGGCTCTCGAACGGCCGTGGAGGCACCGGTCTCCTTGAAATCGGGCTCTCACCAGCCTCGGCGGCCGTTCTTCGGGACTCTGGGGCCGGCTTGGCGGGGGTCAGATCTGGTAGGTGGCTACCGTGGCCTGCAGCTCGGCTGCGGTGCGGGCGAGGTCGGCCGCGGTCTGCTGGGTCTCGGTGGCGCCCTCGGTCACCTGGCGGGCCGCGTCGGCGACGCCGGTGATCGTCTCGGCGATGTTCGCCGTGCCCTCGGCGGCGTGGCCGACGCTGCGGGAGATCTCGGCGGTGGTGGCGGTCTGCTCCTCGACCGCGGCGGCGATCGTGGTCGTGTAGTCGCTGATCGTGGTGATCACGCTGCCGATCTGCTGGATCGCGCCGACCGCGTTGCCGCTCTCCGCCTGGATCGCGCTCACCTGGGCGGTGATCTCCTGGGTGGCCCGGGCGGTCTCCATGGCCAGGTCCTTGACCTCGGAGGCGACCACCGCGAAGCCCTTGCCGGCCTCACCGGCGCGGGCGGCCTCGATGGTGGCGTTGAGCGCGAGCAGGTTGGTCTGCTCGGCGATCGACGTGATCATGGCGACGACGGTGCCGATCTGGGCGGAGGCGTTGCCGAGGCGGGCGACGCTGGCGTTGGTGCTCTCCGCGGTGCGGGCGGCCTGCGCGGCCACCCCGGCGGCCTCGTTGGCGTTGTTGGCGATCTCCCGGATCGAGACGCCCATCTCGTCGGCGCCGGCCGCGACCGTCTGCACGTTGTGCGAGACCCGCCCGGCTGCCTCGGAGACGGTGCCGACCTGCACCGCGGTCTCCTCGGCCGACGCGGAGAGCTGCAGGGACACCGCCGACAGCTCCTCGGAGGCGGACGCGAGCATGGTGGAGCTGCTCTGGATGCGGCCGACCATGCCGGCCACCGCGCCGGCGGTCTCGTTGAGCGCGACCGACATGCGGCCCACCTCGTCGGCCGAGGTCACCTCGACCCGGGCGGTCAGGTCGCCCTTGCCGATGCGCTCGAGGGCGTCGACACAGCGGGACAGCGGCTTGACGATCAGGCGGGCGGTGAAGGCGGCCAGGCCGACCGCGAGCAGGGTGCTGACGATGACGATCATGAGCACCCAGTGCTTGGTGGACTGGTAACGGTCCTCGGCGGTGGTCATCTGGGCGGCGCCGGCCTGGACGGTCAGGTCGGCGAGGGTGGTCAGGTTGCTGCGGATGGCCTTCATCGCGGTGGCCAGGTCGCCGCTGCGGAGCTTGGCGACGGCGGTGGTGTCGCCGGCGGCGGCGAGCGGCAGCAGCTTGGCGTCGACCAGCGTGTCGTACGTCTTCCAGGCGCTCTGGAATCCGTCGACCGCGGTCTTCTGCGGGGCGCCGATCGGGTACGCCTCGTACTCGGCCGAGTAGCTCACGACCTGGCTGTCGGCCAGGTCGATGGCGGACTTGGCGGTGGCCCGCTCGGCCGCGGTGGCGGCGAGCTGGTAGGCGTCGAGGCCGAGCCAGTCCCGGTTGACCGCGGCCCGCAGGTTGCCGATCGAGTTCAGCTCCTGGTTGTGGCCGTAGACGGCTTTCACCTGGTCGTTGGTGCTGCCGAGGCTGTCGAGCGCGTACGCGCCGTCGATCATGCCGAAGGCGGCGACCACGCCGACCGCGATCATGATCTTGGTGCCGACCTTCCGGTCGGTCAGTATGCGCAGCTTCGGCACCCTCAGCACCCCATCAGTCGGTTGGTTCGTCCGACTGTTTCTCTCGGCACTCCCCCCGTCTGATGGTAGGGAGTGCCGGGGTGCGATTCGGTGATAAACCGCAGGTCAGTCCTCGAAGGCTTCGGGCGCGGGGCAGGAACAGACCAGATTGCGGTCGCCGTAGGCGCCGTCGATGCGGCGCACCGGCGGCCAGTACTTCGCGGTCCGGTCGACGCCCTTCGGGAATCCGGCGATCGAGCGCGGGTACGGGTGGTTCCACTCGTCCGCGGTGACCGCGGCCGCCGTGTGCGGCGCGTTCGCGAGGGGGTTGTCGCCGGCCGGCCAGACGCCCGCGGCGACCTGGTCGATCTCTTCCTTGATCGCGATCATCGCGGCGCAGAACCGGTCGAGCTCGGCCAGGTCCTCGCTCTCGGTCGGCTCGACCATGAGCGTGCCGGCCACCGGGAACGACATGGTGGGCGCGTGGAAGCCGTAGTCGATCAGCCGCTTGGCGACGTCGTCGACCGAGACGCCGGTGGCCTTGGTGATCGGCCGCAGGTCGAGGATGCATTCGTGCGCCACGAGACCGTTGCCGCCCGCGTACAGCACCGGGTAGTGGTCACGCAGCCGCGACGCCACGTAGTTGGCGGTGAGCACCGCGGCGCCGGTGGCGGCCGCGAGGCCGTCCGGGCCCATCATCCGCACGTAGGCCCAGGAGATCGGCAGGATGCCGGCCGAGCCGTGCGCGGCGGCCGAGACGGCGTGGTGGTCGCCGGGCTCGAGCGGGTTGCCGGGCAGGAAGTCGGCGAGGTGGGCGCGGACCGCGACCGGGCCCACGCCGGGACCGCCGCCGCCGTGCGGGATGCAGAACGTCTTGTGCAGGTTCAGGTGCGACACGTCGGCGCCGAACTTGCCGGGCTTGGCGTACCCGACCAGGGCGTTGAGGTTGGCGCCGTCGACGTAGACCTGGCCGCCGGCGTCGTGCACCTTGCCGCACAGCTCGGCGATCGAGGCCTCGTACACGCCGTGCGTCGAGGGATAGGTCACCATGATCGCGGCCAGCGTGTCGGCGTGCTTGGTGATCTTCGCGTCCAGATCGGCGATGTCGACGTTGCCGAGGGAGTCGCACGCGACGACGACCACGCGCATGCCGGCCATGACCGCGCTGGCCGCGTTGGTGCCGTGCGCGCTCGACGGGATCAGGCACACGTCCCGGTGCAGATCACCGCGGGAGCGGTGATAACCCCGGATGGCCAGCAGACCGGCGAGCTCACCCTGACTGCCGGCATTCGGCTGTACGGAGACCGCGTCGTACCCGGTGATCTCGGCCAGCCACGCCTCGAGCTGCGCCACCAGGTGCTCGTAGCCCTGGGTCTGCGAGGCCGGGGCGTACGGGTGGATGTTCGCGAACTCGGGCCAGCTCACCGGCTCCATCTCGGTGGTGGCGTTGAGCTTCATCGTGCAGGAGCCGAGCGGGATCATCCCGCGGTCCAGCGCGTAGTCGCGGTCCGAGAGTTTGCGCAGGTAGCGCAGCATGCTGGTCTCGGAGTGGTGGGTGCGGAACACCGGGTGGGCGAGGAAGTCGGTGGTCCGCCCCAGCGGCTTGGCCCCGCACTCGGCGGCGGCCGCGACCGGCACCCCGAAGGCGGCGAGCACGGTGGCCACGTGCGCGTCGGTGGTCGTCTCGTCGGTGGAGATCGACACCCGGTCGTCGCCGACGAGCCGCAGGTCGACGCCGTGGTCCGCGGCGGCGGAAACGATCGAGGCCGCCCGGCCGGGAACGACCGCGGTCACGGTGTCGAAGAAGGCGTCGTGCGCCACCGCGACGCCGCCGGCCGCCAGCGAACCGGCGATGGTCAGCGCGTGGTCGTGGGTGCGCTTGGCGATCCGGCGCAGCCCGTCCGGCCCGTGGTAGACCGCGTACATGCTGGCCATCACGGCCAGCAGGACCTGCGCGGTGCAGATGTTGCTGGTCGCCTTCTCCCGGCGGATGTGCTGCTCACGGGTCTGCAGGGCGAGGCGGTAGGCGGGCGCGCCGTCCGCGTCCTTGGAGACGCCGACCAGCCGGCCGGGCAGCGAGCGCTCGAGGCCGGCGCGCACCGCGAGGTAGCCGGCGTGCGGGCCGCCGAAGCCGAGCGGCACCCCGAACCGCTGGGTGGTGCCGGCCGCGATGTCCGCGCCGATCTCGCCCGGCGCACGCAGCAGGGTCAGCGCGAGCAGGTCGGCCGCGACCGTGACCAGCGCGCCCTTGTCGTGGGCGGCCGCGACCAGGGCGGCGTGGTCACGGACCGCGCCGGACGCGCCCGGGTAATTCAGGTGCAGGCCGAAGAAGTCGTCGGGGAGCGGTCCGTCCGGGTCCACCAGCGCGAGCTGGATGCCCAGCGGCTCGGCCCGGGTGCGCAGCACCGCGAGCGTCTGCGGGAAGGTGTCGCGGTCCACCGCGTACACCGCAGATTTGGATTTTGAAGCTCGGCGCGCCAGCGTCATCGCTTCCGCGACCGCCGTGCCCTCGTCGAGCATCGAGGCGTTGGCGGTGGTCAGGCCGGTGAGGTCGGTCACCATGGTCTGGAAGTTGAGCAGCGCCTCGAGGCGGCCCTGGCTGATCTCCGGCTGGTACGGCGTGTAGGCCGTGTACCAGGACGGGTTCTCCAGGACGTTGCGCCTGATCACGGCCGGGGTGTGTGTGCCGTAGTAACCGAGGCCGATCATCGGGGTGGCGACCGTGTTGCGCGACGCGATCTCGCGCAGTTCGGCGATCGCCTCTTCCTCGGAAGCGGCGGCGGGCAGGTCGAGCCCCTCGTGCCAGCGGATGACCTCGGGGACCGCCGCGTCCATCAGGGTGTCGAGCGACGGATACCCGATCGCCTTGAGCATATGTGTCTGCTCGTCCTGATCGGGCCCTATGTGGCGATGTGCGAACGTCATGGCGGCTCCTAGCGGAGGGAGAGGTCGACAAGGCGGCCTCCCCCTCTGTCATACCCACCCGCGCAGCAGGTATTTCAGAGTCGCGCAGCCCACACGGTCCGTTTGCCTGAGAGGTTCCGGGGAGGATTTGCCCCTTCGGCGCCATTTGTGATCATGGACTCTCCCGCATGGCTGGCAACCAAACTACCAGTGATCTCTATGGTGGGGTTGTGACGTTCACCCCCGCACAGGACCGCTATGACTCGATGACCTACCGGCGAGCCGGGCGCAGCGGACTGAAACTGCCCGCGATCTCGCTCGGCCTCTGGCACAACTTCGGCCACACCCGGCCGCTCGAGAAGCAGCGCGACATCGTGCGCCGCGCCTTCGACCTCGGCGTGACCCACTTCGACCTGGCCAACAACTACGGGCCGCCGCCGGGTAGCGCCGAGTCGAACTTCGGCCGGCTGCTCGCCACCGACCTGAAGGCGTACCGGGACGAGATCGTGGTGTCGACCAAGGCCGGCTACCACATGTGGGAGGGCCCGTACGGCGAGTGGGGTTCGCGGAAATACCTGGTCAGCTCGCTGGATCAGTCGCTGAAGCGGCTCGGCCTCGACTACGTCGACGTCTTCTACCACCACCGGCCCGACCCGGACACCCCGCTCGAGGAGACAATGGGCGCCCTCGACGCGGTGGTGCGGTCCGGCAAGGCGCTCTACGTCGGCATCAGCAACTACACCGCTTCGCAGACGGCGCAGGCCGCAGCGATCCTGAAGGATCTGGGCACGCCGCTGCTGATCCACCAGCCGTCGTACTCGATGCTCAACCGCTGGATCGAGCGCGACGGCCTGCTCGACACGCTGGCCGACGCGGGGGCGGGCTGCATCGCGTTCAGCCCGCTGCAGCAGGGGCTGCTCACCGACCGCTACCTCGGTGGCATTCCCGAGGACTCGCGGGTGCGCACCAGCGTCTTCCTCAACGAGGACGCCCTCGACAACAAGACGATGGGCCGGATCCACGCCCTCAACGACATCGCCAAGCGGCGCGGCCAGTCCCTCGCCCAGATGGCCCTGGCCTGGGCGCTGCGCGACGACCGGATGACCAGCCTGATCATCGGCGCGAGCAGCGTCGACCAGCTGGAGAACAACGTCGCCGCGCTGAACAACCTGGGGCTGTCGGCCGAGGAGCTGGACGAGATCGACGGTACGGTCCTGGACCTTTAAATCGGTCCCGTCCGGGGCGGTGCGGCCGGTACCGTCCCGGACGTGAACCGGATCCTCGGCGTCGTGGTCGGCTCCCGGGCCTACGGACTCGACGGGCCCGGCTCCGACCACGACCGCCGGGGCGTGTTCGCCGCCCCGACCCGCAGCTTCTGGGGGCTGGCGAAACCGCCGACGCACCTCGACGGCCCGCGGGCGGAAGAGTTCTCCTGGGAGATCGAACGGTTCTGCGTGCTCGCCCTGCAGGCCAATCCCACGGTGCTCGAGGTGCTCTGGTCGCCGCTCGTCGAGCAGATCACCGCCGACGGCGAGGCGCTGCGGTCGGTGCGGCAGGCGTTCCTGTCCCGCCAGGCGGCGAACAGCTACGGCGCTTACGCCCGGGACCAGTTCACCCGGGTGAACGCCCGCCGCGAACGCACCGGCGAGACCAACCACAAGCAGGCGATGCACATGTTGCGGCTGCTGATGGCGGGCGCGCACGTGCTGCGGACCGGCGAGGTCCTGCTCGACGTCCGGCCGTGGCGCGACCGGCTCCTCGCGGTCAAGCACGGCGCACTCCCCTGGCACGAGGTCATGCTCTGGGCCGAAGCGCTGCAGGACGACCTCGCCACGGCGGCGACGGAGACCACGCTGCCGGCGGCGCCGGCGACCGACGCGATAGATCAACTGCTTCATGGCGTACGGGAACGGGGGTTGAAATGATCTTGCGGTCCGCCACGGCCGGTGATCTCGTCGACGTGCTGGCCCTGGCCGTCGACTTCTACGCCGAGGACGGATTCGCGACGCCGGTGCCCCGGTTGGAGCAACATCTGCGGCACCTGCTGGACAGCGACGCCGCGCACGTCGCGGTGATCGACTCGGGCGGGCGGATCGCCGGGTTCGGGATCAGCACCTCCAGCTACGGCCTGGAGAACGGGCTGATCGCCGAGCTCGAGGATCTCTACGTGGCGCCGGCGTTCCGGCGGCGCGGGCTCGCCGAGCAGCTCATCGAGGACAGCGCGCGCTGGGCCGCGTCCATCGGGGCCGCCCAGCTCGAGATCGTGGTCGCCCCGAACGGCCAGGACGTGTCGCATCTGTTCCGCTACTACCGGGCCCGCGGATTCATCGACGAGGGCCGGCGGCTGCTGGCCCGGCCCCTCGGCTAGCCGGTCGCGGGCCTCGCTATCTTGACGGCGTGCCAGTTGACGAGAAGACGCCGATGCCCGGCCGGACAGTGGCCGGCCACGTTGATGCCGCGGGCGTCACCTGGCTCGGCGGCGAGGCGGACGACGAGGGCCCGACCGCCGAGACGCTGGTCGACATCGCCGGCGCCGGGAAGTGGATCGTGGCGGCGTGCGTCGCGATCCTCATGCGACAGGGTGATCTGGACCCCAACCTGCCGGTCCGGACGCTGCTGCCCGAGCTGCCGGCCTGGGCCGCGCCCGTCCGCCTCCACCACCTGATCCATCACACCAGCGGGCTGCCCGACGGAGACGTGTCCACCGCCCCCGGCCCCCGGGCCGAGCCCGGAACGGCGTTCTCCTACAGCGACACCGACTATGCCTGCCTGGCGACGCTGGCCGAGCTGGCCGGCGGCCGGCCGCTCGCCGAAATCGCCCAGAAACACCTGTTCGCGCCGCTGGGCATGGCCTCGACCCAGTTCCGGGCCGGCGTGGACGCGCCCGGCATCTGGTCGACCGCGCGCGACATGCTGCGCTGGGCCGAGGCGATGCACATCGGCGCCCTCGGCCCCCGTCTCACCGCCCTGCTCCGGCAGCCGGGAAGGCTGCGGGACGGCGCCCTCGTGCCGTACGCCTGGGGCTCGTTCATCCTGCCCGGCGACACCGGCCCGGCCTACGCCCACACCGGCCGCCGCCCCGGCTGCGTCACCTACGTGATCGCCTCACCGGCCACCGCCACCTCCGCCGTCGTCGTGTCGTTCACCGACGACCCGAACCCGGCCGAGGTCCTGGGCCGGAAGTTGGCCCAGTTCTAGCTGGTTGGACGGCGCGACCGGCATGCTGGTAGATTTCATGTCGCCGTGACACTGCTTCAGGAGGTGAGACCCGTGAACGTTCGTATCGAGCGGGTGCTCCCTCTCACCGTCACGACCGGCCACTGACCTGAGTGTCAGCGGGAGCGCCCCCACCAAGGCGACCCCGAAAGGCACCAAAGTATGAACCCAGTGGATTTCAGTCACGACGTGCTGGTCGAGCGCGTCGCGACCGGTCGGTGGCACGCTCTGGAGGACGACCTGGTCGTCGGCCGGGGCGAGGTGGCCCGGCGGCCCGACGAGCGGATGTTCGTCAGCATCGACGCCTGGCACGACGTGGCCTTCGACCGGCTGGCCGCGGCCATGCTGACCGCCCTGCCGAGACCGCTGCACACGGTGGTCGACGAGGCCGACCTCGACCTGACGGCCCAGTGGCAGCGGGCCGGCTTCGTGATCCGGCGCCGGGAGTGGGAGTACGCCGTGCCCACCGCCCCCGACTCCGAGCTTCCGCCGGCGGGCGTGTCGATCACGGCGTTCGGCCGCGCGCAGGAGGCACCGTTACGCGCGCTCGACCGCACCGTCCGCGAGGAGGTCGCGGACGGCCTGGGCTGGGCGGACATGCCGGCCGAGATCCTCGTCCGGCCGGAGTTCGACCCGGCGAAATACGCGGTGGCGGCACAGGGCGGCGACTACGTCGGCCTGCTGCGGGTCACCATGGTGACCCGGCTGCCACGGATCGGGCTGATCGCCGTGCGGGCCGACAGCCGGCGCCGCGGCATCGCCCGGGCGCTGCTGGCCCACGCGCTCGGCGCACTGCACCACATCGGTAAGAAAACGGCCTCGGCCGAGGTGAGCGAATCCAACCTGGCTGCCACGGCGTTGTTCGAGAGCATCGGCGCTCGGCGCAACGGCAGCAACCTCGAACTGGTCATCCGCTAGCCACCAACGACACAGGAGCGCTGACCATGCCAAGAACATCAAAGGGCATCGAACTCGAGGGCACCGTCCTCGAATGCCTGCGCAATGCGAACTTCACGGTGGAGCTGCAGAACGGCCACAAGGTGCTGGCCCACATCAGCGGAAAGATCCGCAAGAACTACATCAAGATCCTGCCGTTCGACCGGGTCCTCGTCGAGCTGAGCCCGTATGACCTGACCCGCGGCCGGATCATATTCCGCTACCGCTAGAACGGCCGTCGTGGCGCTGGGCCTCACCCTTCGGCGAGGCCCAGCAACGGCAGGAAGCCGTCGACGAGCATGATCCGGATCCGGTGCCGAGGACCGCTTGACCTTCACCTTGGGGAAAGCCGCACGGTGGGTCTTGCCGGTCACCCGACCGGCAAGGGGAGGATGACACCGGTGGAGCTGCTGACGATCGGCGCGTTCGCCCGCGCCGCGAAGCTGACCCCGCGGGCCCTGCGCCTGTACGACGAGACGGGGCTGCTGCCGCCGGCGGCGGTCGACCCCGACTCCGGTTACCGGTTCTACGAGCCCGGTCAGGTCCGGCAGGCCCGGCTCATCGCGGATCTGCGCCGCATCGGCATGCCGCTGTCCGACATCTCAGCGGTCGCCGGCCAGGCCCCGGCCGAGGTGGCGGCCGCGGTCGAGGCCTACTGGCGTCGGGAGACCGCGCAGACCACGGCCCGGGCTCGCCAGGTCACCCTCCTCCTCGAAGATCTGTCCAGGAGGAACCCGATCATGTCCGAGATCACCATCCGCTCTGCCGCCCGCTGCGAGACCGGCGAGGTCCGGGAGAGCAACCAGGACGCCGCGTACGCCGACGATCGCCTCCTCGCGGTCGCCGACGGCGGTGGCGGGCCGGCCGGGGCGCAGGCCAGCGCCGCCGCCATCGACGCGCTGAAACGGCTGGACCTGGCCGGCGACACCGCGGCCGGGCTGCTCACGGCGCTGGCGTCGACGGTCGGCGAGCTCGACCAGGAGCTGCGCGGCACGGCCATCACCACGCTGACCGCGATCCTGCGGCGCGGCAGCCAGCTGGCGCTGGTGCACATCGGCGACACCCGCGTCTACCTGCTGCGCGGTGGCGAGCTGTCCCAGCTCACCCACGACCACACGTGGGTGCAGGGCCAGGTGGACCACGGCAAGCTCGACCCGGCCGCGGCGATCACCCATCCGCAGCGGGCCCTGCTCGTGCGGGCCCTCGGCGGCCCCAACCCGGTCGAGGCCGACCTGGCGCTGCGCACCGCCCTGCCCGGCGACCGTTACCTGCTGTGCTCCGACGGCCTGTCCGCGGTCGTCGACCGGGCGGCCCTGCAGGCGGCGCTGACCGGGCCCGGCGCCCCCGGCGAGACGGTGCAGCGCCTGGTGGATCTGGCCGTCGAGGCCGGCGCGCCGGACAACATCGCCTGCGTCGTCGCCGACATCGCCAACTGACCCCGTGCCGGCCGCCGCGGGGTCGCGGCGGCCGGCGCCGTCCCAATATCATCGCCGGATGCCTGACGAGCGGCTCGCACTCCTGATTCCCGGGCACGGCTACACGGCCGAGCGGCCGCTGCTGCACTTCGCCGGGGCGGTGTTCGAGAAGCACGGCTGGGACACCCGCGAGGTCCGCTGGCCCGAGCCGCCGCCACCGCGCGACGACCAGGACCGGGCCGCCTGGTTCGCCCGGCTCACGTCCTTCGTGCAGGCCCACGTCGGCCCGATCCTCGACCGCGAGACGGCGCCGCGGATCGCCCTGGTCGGCAAGTCGATGGGCTGCTTTGCGGCGAGTTTCGCCGCGGACCGGGGCCTGCCCGGCGTCTGGCTGACCCCGGTGCTGCGCGAGTCGCCCCTGCCGGCCGACCTGCGCCGAGCCACCGCCCCGTTCCTGCTGGTCGGGAGCGCGGCCGACCGCTCCTGGGAGCCCGAGGTGGCCCGCAGTCTCGGGCAGCCGTTCTACGAGACCGAGCACGCCGACCACGGCCTGGAGACCCCCGACGACCCGGTGAACTCGGCCGAGATCCTCCGCCAGGTGACCCTCGCGATGGACTCCTTCGTCCGCACGCTGTGAGCTAGCGCAGGCCGACGCAGTCGTGGTCCCAGAACGTGTGCGAGTAGACCAGGGTGCCGGTCATCCAGGGCTCGTAAGCGGACAGCTGCATGACCTGGAACGCCTGGTCGGGGATCCGCAGTGAGGGTTTGCGGAAGTCGTGGTCGCCGCCCGGGGTGAAGCCGGCGCGGGAGTAGTAACGCGGGTCGCCCTCCAGGAACACCAGCGGGACACCCCGCTCGTCCAGATGCTCCAGGCCGGCGCGGATGAGCGCGGAGCCGATGCCGCGGCGCTGCCAGGACGGCGCGACCGCGAGCGGGCTCAGCGTCTGCACCGGCAGCAACTGCCGCGGGGCGTCGAGAAGCGTGCGGGTGAACATGATGTGCCCGACGACCTCGCCGGCCTCCTCCGCCACCAGCGAGAGCGCGCCGGGATCGTCACGGCGCAGGGCGTCGACGAGCCGGGCCACCACGACACCGTGTCCGCCGTCCTCGGCGCCGAAGGCGTCGCGGACCACGGCGCCCACGGCGTCGTGGTCGCGTGTCTGTTCGATCCGAATGGCCATGCTGCGCAAGGTAGCGACCCGCGCGACGCGCTCCAACCGATTTCCAGCGCGGGACTTTCGTCCCTGGTGGGGCCGCCGCGAGTCCCGCATTGTTCTCCACGAGCCAGGGAGGGCAAAGATGGTTGACGTCGGCATCCCCGAGATCATCCAGGGCGGCATGGGCGTCGGTGTCTCCAGCTGGCGGCTGGCCCGCGCGGTCGCCGCCACCGGGCAGCTCGGCGTGGTGTCCGGGGTCGCGCTCGACGTGATGCTGGCCCGCCGGCTGCAGCAGGGCGACCCGGAGGGGCACGTCCGGCGGGCCCTGGCCCACTTCCCGGTGCCGGCGGTGGCGCGGTCGGTCCTGCAACGCTATTTCGTCGCCGGCGGGCTGCCGGCCGGGCGCCCGTTCCGGCCGGTGCCGCGGCTCGGGCTCACACCGCGCCGCGACGGTCAGCAGTTGATCGTGGTGGCCAACTTCGCCGAGGTGTTCCTGGCCAAGGAGGGGCACGACGGCCCGGTCGGGGTGAACTATCTCGAGAAGATCCAGATGGCCACCCCGGCGGCGGTCTACGGCGCGATGCTCGCCGGCGTCGACTACGTGCTGATGGGCGCCGGTCTGCCCACCGAGATCCCGGGCCTGCTCGACGCGCTCGCGGCCCACCGGCCGGCCCGCCTGTCGGTGACGGTGCAGGGCGCCCGCCCCGGCGAGGAGCATCACGTCGCGCTCGATCCGCCCGCCCTGCTGGGCGAGCTGCCCGGCCCGCTGCGCCGGCCGCGGCTGCTGGCGATCGTCTCCTCCGCCACCCTGGCGCTCTACCTGGCCCGCGACCAGAGCACCCGGCCGGACGGCTTCGTGCTGGAGACCGCGGTCGCCGGCGGGCACAGCGCCCGGCCCCGCGGAAAGCTGACGCTCGACGACGCCGGCGAGCCGGTCTACGGGCCGCGCGACGAGGTGGACGTGCCGAAGGTGGCCGCTCTCGGCCTGCCGTTCTGGCTGGCCGGCGGGCAGACCGGCCCACATCGGCTGGCGGCGGCGCGGGCCGCGGGGGCGGCCGGCATCCAGGTCGGCACCGCGTTCGCCCTGTGCCGCGAGTCCGGCATCGAACCGCGGCTGCGCCTTCAACTGTTGCGGCAGGCCGGCCGCGGTGAGCTGGTGGTGCGCAACGACGTGCGAGCGTCGCCGACCGGTTTCCCGTTCAAGGTCGCCGCCATGGCGGGCACGACCGCCGACGACCAGGTCTATGCCGAGCGGCCCCGGATGTGCGATCTGAGCTACCTGCGCACCCCGTTCCGCCGGCCGGACGGCGCGGTCGGTTACCGCTGCCCGGCCGAGCCGGTCGACGAGTTCGTCCGCAAGGGCGGGCTTGCCGAGGAGACCGCGGGCAGCCGGTGCCTCTGCAACGGCCTGGTCGCCACGATCGGGCTGGGCCAGCAGCGGGCCGGCGGCCAGGCCGAGCCACCGCTGGTGACGCTCGGGCAGGATGTCGCCTTCCTGGCGCACCTGACCCGCGACGGCGACGACTACCCGGCCGCCGACGTCGTCGCCTACCTGCTCGGCGAGGCTCCGATCAGGAGAAACGGCTGATCCAGTCCTGAAGGAGGGCGGTCATGTGGCCGGCGTTGAGCGTGTAGACCCGCTCGCGCCCCTGCAGGCCGACGCTGATCAGGCCGGCCTCCTCCAGGATCCGCAGGTGCCGGCTGGTGGTCTGCCAGCTGTGCTCCATCCGCCCGGCGATCGCGCCGGAGGTCTGCGGCCCGCCGTGGGCCATCAGCCGCACGAGGATCGCGCGGCGGGTGCGGTGCGACAGCGCCCCGAAGACCGCGTCGAGCCGATCCAGATCAGCCACGCCCGGGATCTGATCAGCCATTCACGACCACCGGGACGAACCCGTCGAACACCAGCCCCCGGTTGACGGCCGCTGGGGCGCCCGGCTCGACCAGCGCGGTGAGCCTGGTCCAGATCGGGATGACGTCGGGGTGCTCGTGCGCCGGGTCCATGCCGCCGTCGACCCAGCGGGTCAGCTCGACGTAACGGACCGGCCCACGCACCGACCGGAACAGGTGGGGCGTGACGTCCTCGATGAAGCCGAGACGGCGCAGGGTCGCCCAGCTCTCCGGCAGGAGCTTCTCGAACTCCGCCTCCGCGCCGGCGCGGACGTAGTAGGTGCCGAACGTGACTTCCGCAGGATTCTCAGCCATGTCGCTTACATTAAGCCGAATGGCTGAGAATGGGAAGGGCGGTCCGCGGCGACGGTGATCGCCGCGTCCGGCACTCTGGCGGCCGGGGTTCTCGATCTGTACTGGGCGGCGGGTGGCCCGACGGCCTGCGAGTCCGTCCCGCAAAGCCCCGGAGAGCGGAAAGGGGCGCCTTCGCGGTCGGCGAAGGCGCCCCGAGATCCTTGCTAGCCGGCGCACAACATCAGAGACATCCGGTGGAACAACCGACAAGGCGGTTCTGCCAGACAGCATTGTCCGTGCCGATCACGAGCAGATCGAGCTCGTACTGTTGTGCGGTCCTGGCCGTCCCCGCAGCGGCGATCCCCCGGACCGGGTTGGCGGCGACCTGGCTGTAGCCGGAGTAGGTCCGGCCGTAGTTCGTGGAGCTCTTGACCCAAACGGCGTCGTCCGTGCCGATAACGAACAGGTCGACGAGGCCGGAGGAAACGCCCGGGTACGTCGGAGCGACCGCTGCAACAGCTTTCACCTGGTTGTCTCCCAGCTGTGAGTAGCCGGACCATGCGCCGTTGACCGACGACTTGGTCCAGACGGCATCATCGGTGCCGATCACGAACAGATCGATACGTCCGGCAGTCGATGAAGTGGCGGCCACTCCCTTCACCCGGCCGCTCCCGACCTGCGAATAGCCAGACCACGTGCCGTTGACCAACGATTTGGTCCAGACAGCGTTATCGGTACCGATCACAAACAGATCGACACGCCCGGGAGCAGACGACGTAGCAGCCACGCCCGCCACCTGACCACTCCCGAGCTGCGAATAACCGGACCATATGCCGTTGAACAGCGACTTGGTCCGCACCATGCCACCGGTGTCGATGACGAACAGATCGATACGGCCCGCAGCCGATGACGTGGCAGCCACACCCTTCACCTGATTGCTTTCGAGCTGCGAGTAACCCGACCACACCCCGTTCACCGACGACTTGGTCCACACCGCATCATCGGTACCGACCACGAACAGATCGACACGCCCGGCAGCGGAGGACGTAGCAGCCACACCCTTCACCTGATTGCTGCCGACCTGTGAATAGCCGGACCATGTCTCGGCCGCAGCGGCCGCTCCCGCTCCCGGAACGACGGCGGTCACCGCGATCGCGCAGATCGCCAGCAGGCGGGCGATGTGGGCGACCGGCGCCGGCCTGGGGAAATCGATGATCATAGTTCCACTCCTCCTGGTAGCACGTTCTGCCGGAGATGTCGGCGCAAACGGTGCTACCGGTTCTGGGGCGCGGAGCCTGCAGCGCAGTTGTTCGCATCGCGCTGGAAGACGGCGCGCGGAGAACCGGTTTCGGCGGCCTACCTGGGGTGACTGGAATTCCGCGATCGGGCCAGTACGGCCACGAGTCCGGCCGCGGCGAGCGCGGCCCAGGCTGTGCGCCCGGCCGCCCAGTGCGGACCGGGTTCGGCGGTCAGCCACGGCCCGAACGGCAGGGCTCCGTCGAACAACAACAGCAGGGCCACGACGGCGCTGCCGGTCACCCCCGGGTCGGCGTGGCCGATGCACCACATCCCGGTCGCGCAGGCCACGACGCACATCCCGGCTGTCTCCAGCGCCAGACCGGCCCAGGGCACGCCCGGCACCCGCCTCGCCTGCGCGGCGGCGAACGCCGCCCACCACAGCGCCGCCGCAAGCAGGGCGCAGCCGGCCGGGGCAAGTCGGCGCCGCCGGCGCGAGTACGGAGTGGCGTCGAGGACGGCCGCCGCCGGGTCGCGCAGCGGCGCCGCCGCCGTGGCGGCCACGACGAGGTTGATCCAGTGCCCGGTGAACAATGTGCCGGTCACGTCGTCGGCCCAGCCCAGGACCAGCGCGGTCACCGCGACGGCGAGTGCGGTGGCCGCGGCGCCGGCAAGCCAGCCGGGGCGGGCCAGGCGCCACCGGTACGTGTACATCAGCCGAGCTGTAACCAGGCCGCGGCGGCCGTCACGGCTACGACGGCTCCCGCGGTGACGAACAGCGCCCGGCGCGGGCCACCGGCGCGCAGCAGAGCCGCAAACCCGGCCAGCGTGCCGAGTCCGAGCAGGTAGGACAGGTGCCACATCTCCTGGCCGAGCGGTTGCCGGGGCAGCATGCCCTGGTCGGACGCGTACCAGACCGGCCACAGCGACAACCACGTCCGCGCGTGCACCACCTCGGGCCCGCCGGACTGGGACACCGCGGTGAACGGGAAGTACGTGGCCATGGTGCCGAACCACAGCACGAGCGTGGTCAGCGGGAGCATTCCCGGCCAGGGCAGCCAGCGGGCGACGGCAATACCGAGCAGGCCCGCGCCGAGCACGATCGCCGGCACCTGCAGATACTCCAGGACGGTGCGCTGGTACACCCGGTCGCCGGCCACGGGGGTGAGCGCGGTGACGAACCTGCCCAGCACCAGGAGCAGCGCCGCGCCGGCGAGCCCCACGACGACCGGGCCGCGCATCAAGCCGACGATGGCGCCGAGCGTGCGCTGCCGGACATCGACCGGGACACTGTCCAAGACCTCGCGGACCCGGGACCGGTGGGTGGCGGCGGCGACCCGGTTCGTCACCACGAATGTCACCGGCGCATAGACGAGCAGCAGACTCGAGGACACGACCATGTAGGCGCCGTTTGCGGGCGTGCCACCCTGGTGGTTCACCAGCAGGGTGCCGGCCCACGTGAGGATGTAGAGCATCGCGATGGGATAGGCCGGATGACGCAGCATCCGGTGGGCTTCGAACGCGCCGAGCCGCCGTACGGCCGGAGTCCAGGTCGGTGCGCTCATCGGTTCGTCACCTCCGCGGACGGTTCGGCTGCGTCGACGAGCAGCAGATAACCGTCCTCGAGCAGCGGTTGCACCAGTCGGGCGCCCGGCGGTGGCGTGCCGACCTGGCGCAGCGGGCCGTCGCCCGTGCGCCAGGCGAGTCGGGCGCCCGGATCGCGCCGGTCGGCGATCCACACCCGTCCGGTCGCCGCGTCGGCGAGCTGCCGCGGGGCGCCGTCGAAGCGCACCTGGCCCTCGTGCAGCACCACGACCCGCGGGCAGAACGCGGCGACGTCCTCGGTCTGGTGGGTGGACACGACCACGCACCGGTCCTCGGCCAGCGCGGAGATCGTGTCGCGGAAACGGAGCCGCTGCTCCGGGTCCAGGCTCACGGTCGGCTCGTCGAGGACGAGCAGCCGGGGATTGCCGAGCAGCGCCTGCGCGATCACCAGCCGCCGCTTCATGCCGCCGGACAGCCGACGGATCCGCCGGCGCGCGACCTGGCTCAGGCCCATCACGGCCAGGACGCGCCGCACCTCGTCGTGCCGGGTGCGGCGGTCGGTCATCTCCTTGAGGATCGCCACGTAGTCGACGTACTCGAAGGCGGTGAAGCCACTCGGGAAGCCGGTCTCCTGAGGCACGTAGCCGAGGCCGCGACGGATGTCGACGCGGGGCAGCGGATCGGCGGCGTCCTGGCCGAGCAGGTGAACACCGCCGGAGTCGGCCTCGGCCACCGTGGCGAGTATCCGCAGCAGGGTGGTCTTGCCGGCGCCGTTGGGACCCAGCAGTCCGAGGAGGCCGGCGCCGGCCTCGAGCGAGATCGCGTTCAGCACACGGCGCCGCCCGTAGCTCTTGCTCACGGCGGTGAGCCTGATGTCGGTCACAGCAGCCTCCTTGTCCGGCCGGCACCGATGACCGCGGCGGTCACCGCGACGATGACGATCACGAGGGACAGCACCTGCACGGCCGGGGAGAAGGCGCTCAGCACCGATCCGGTGGAGACCCGCGCCGCCGTCACAGCGGAGATCCAGAGCCCGGCGAGGCCGATGATCGACGTCCGCGCGCCGACGAACCGCTCGACGGCCAGCCCGAGAACCGCCAAGGCGAGACCGGGCAGCAACCACAACGCCGCCTGCGCCGTTCCCGGCAGGACCACGCCTCCCACCACCAGCAGCAACGCGGTCATCGGCAACACCGGCAGGCAACGCAGCAGGACGAGCCGGATCCGCGGGTACGGTGCGGCCGCCACGACGTCGTACATGGGAAAGGCACCCGGCCCGTACGCCAGCGCGACCCCGGTCAGCGGCACCAGCGGCGCCACGGTCAGGAACCAGATCGTGGCCCGGCCGTCGGTGTAGCGCGCGACGATCGCGAAGGCGGCCACCAGCATGCAGCCGGCCACCCACGCACGGCGGGCCGCCGAGGCGCCGGTGGCCAGCCGCGCCGCGTGCGTGGACAACCCGAGCGCGATGAGCACCCGCTCGAAGGCCGACTGCCGCGGCCGGTCCAGCACATCCACCACATCGACCCACGCCCGGGCGAGCAGCGCCGGGTCGGCGTGCGAGGCGATGCCGCCGCGGCAGAGTGCGCACCCGGCCAGGTGCTGCTCGACCGACGCGGCTCTGGCCCGGTCGAGCCGGCCCTGCGCGTACGCGCTCAGCAGCGCGTCATCGGCGTGCCAATCGGTCATGACAGCGCCTCCCTCAGCAACGTGCGGGCGCGAGCCATCCTGGTCTTGACCGTGCCCTGCGGGATGTGCAGGAGCCGGCCGGCCTCCCGTGTGGTCAATCCGTCCAGCACGGTCGCCTGCACCACCGCGTGCAACTCGGGCGAGAGGCGGTTCAGGGCCGTGGACAGCTCGGCGTACTCGACCCCGAGCAACAACTCGTCCTCGGCGGACGCCACGACCGGATCGGGGACGTTCGCCAGCGGGCGGTGCGCCGGCCGCTTGGCGATCAGATCGACCAGGCGCCGGACCGCGATCCCCCACAGCCACGCCGCGACATCGCCGTCGCCACGCCACCGGCCCGCACCCCGCCACGCGGCCACGAACGTTTCCTGCAGCGCCTCGGCGATCACGTCGTCATCGCCGCAACGCCGGCGTAATCGGACCTGCAACCAGGGCGCATGCCGCTCGTAGAGTTCCGCGAGCGCGTTCTGATCGCCACGCGCGGTCAACCTGATGAGGGCGGCGTCGTCCACGATGACCCCCTGTCGGACCGTCCTGAACAGTCTGTCCAGGAAACGGCTCGATCGGTTCATGAACATCGCAGCGATTACATGATTACACGCTTACAGGCTCTAGGATGGACGGATGACGAACCCTCCCAGCCTGTACGAGTGGGCCGGCGGCGCCGAGGCCTTCGAGCGACTCACCGACCGGTTCTACGAGAAGGTGGTGGCCGACGACGTGGTCGGCCCGCTCTTCGCGCACATGGACCCGGCCCATCCGCGCTACGTCGCGATGTGGCTGGCCGAGGTGTTCGGCGGCCCCGAGCGCTACACCAAGGAACGCGGCGGCTACGCCCACATGCTCGGCCATCACCTCGGCAAGGCGATCACCGAGCCGCAGCGCCGCCGCTGGGTCAACCTGCTGGCCGACGCCGCCGACGACGTGGGGCTGCCCGCCGATCCCGAGTTCCGGGCCGCGTTCATGGGCTACCTCGAGTGGGGCACCCGGCTGGCCCTCGCCAATTCGCAGCCGGGCGCGACCCCACCCCCGCAGGCCCCGGTGCCGCACTGGGGCTGGGGCGTGGCGCCGCCCTACCTGGGCTGAAGCCCGAGGGCCTCGAAGGAATGGCTTCGCCAGATCACATACGAGGCCATCTCCGGGTACGCGGTGACCGCGCCGTCGACGTCGAAGATCTGGGTCAGTCGCTCCGACGGGGTGTAGGCGGGCCAGCCCGGATCGCCGTGGGTGGCGAAGGCGGTCCAGGCGGCCCGCATCCGGGCGGACAGTTCGACCGCCTCCGGGCCGGGCGGTGAGCCGATGAGCATGGCGGGCTGCCCGCTGGTGAGGTTGCCGAACACCAGCGGCACGTCGAGGCCGTGGCAGGCGCCGAGGGCGCCGCCCAGGCCCGGGGCGGGCCAGGTCAGCTCGTAGAAGTAGGCCCGGCCGCCGCCGGCGACGTGCGCGTCGGCCAGGTGCACGGTCGGCATCCGGAACAGCCAGTCGGAGTGGACCAGCTCGTAGATCTGGTCGGGCCCGGCATCCGGATAGGAACTGGCGTAGGGGCCGGGGGCGAGCATCTCGAGCGCGGTCTCCACCGGGCCGGGCGGGCCGCCGAACGCGGTGAACAGCCGCTGCTCGTCGCGGGTGTGCCCGGCCAGCAGGGTGACGTCGCGGGCGGCGCCGGCGGCCAGGGCCTGCCACGGTGTGGCCGGCAGGACGTCGCCGTCGACGACCGGCGCGAACACGATCGACCGGTAGGCGGGCGCGCCCCACCGGTCCACGTGCGTGTCCGCGACGGCGGTGACGGCGTCACCGGCGGCGGCGAGCCGGAGCGGGTCCACCTCGGCGAGGTCCGCGGCGGTCGGCTTGCGCCCCAGCTCGGCCGCGCAGGCCCCGGCGATGTCGGCGGCGAGCGCGGGCGCGAAGAACGGGCCGGGCATGCTCTGCACGACGGCGGCCCGGAACAGCCCGGCGGCGCGGGGCATGGCCAGCAGGGCGGCGACCGACCCGCCACCGGCAGACTCGCCGAAGATCGTCACCCGGGCCGGGTCGCCGCCGAAGGCCGCGATGTTGTCGCGCACCCATTCCAGCGCCGCGACCTGGTCGAGCAGCCCCCGGTTGGCCGGCGCGCCCTCGATCGCGGCGAAGCCCTCCATCTGGAGGCGGTAATTGAAGGTCACCAGGACGACGCCGTCCCGGGCGAGGTGACCGCCGTCGTACTCGGCCCGGCTCGACGACCCGATCGTGTAGGCCCCGCCGTAGATCCACACCAGCACCGGGAGCTTCGCCGACGGCGCGGGCTCGGGTGACCACACGTTGACCGTCAGCCAGTCGTCGCCCGACGGACCGCCGCCCCCGCCGAACACGTAGCTCTGCGGCGGTGGTGCCCCGAACGACTCGGCCGGCCGCTCGCCGTCCCAGCTCTCGGGCGGGCGCGGCGCGGCGAACCGGTCCGGCCCGACCGGCGGCGCCGCGTAGGGGATCCCGCGGAACACCGCGACCCCCGATTCCCAGCGGCCGCGCAGCGTTCCACCGGTGACCCGGACAGCAATCGACATGGCCGGATCCTGACGCAGAACCGGCCGGCGGGCCACCGATTTACCCGGCACGGCTTGGCCGGATATTTCCGGATCTCGATCTCCAATTGTTTCCCTCCGATTGCGAGAGTGTGGCCGCCGTCTTACGTTCGGGCTCAAACCGGTTTAGAAGATTCGGGGAGGTGCCATGACCAGGCCGGACCGGCCCACGATCCGCGACGTCGCGCGCGTCGCCGGCGTCTCCAAGGGCACCGTGTCGTTCGTCCTGAACGGACGGCCCGGCGTCGCCGAGGCGACCCGGTTGCGCATTCTCGACGCCGCGAGCGAGCTCGGCTGGACGCCGAGTCACCGGGCCCGCGCGCTGTCGGTCTCCCGCTCGTTCGCGGTCGGCCTGGTCCTCGCGCGACCGCCCGAGGTCCTCGGCGCCGACCCGTTCTTCCCGGCGTTCATCGCCGGCGTCGAGCGGACCCTCTCCGACCGCGGCCAGGTCCTGGTCCTGCAGGTGGTGCCGGAGGACGAGGAGGAGGCGGGCTACCGCCGGCTGCACGCCGACGGCCGGGTCGACGGGGTGTTCCTGCTCGATCTGCGCGTCGCCGACCCGCGCATCGCCCTGCTGCGGGATTTGGGGATGCCGGCCGTCACCATCGCCCGCCCGGACGTGCCCAGCGACTTCCCGGCGCTGCTGGTCGACGACCGGCCGGGCATCGCCGCCGCGGTGCGGCACCTGATCGGCCTCGGGCACCGCGACATCGCCCACGTGGCCGGTCCCGCCCACTTCCTGCACGGACGCGTCCGGCGGCAGGCGTGGGCGGAAACGCTGGGCACGCAAGGACGGGTCGTCGAGGCCGACTTCTCGGCGGCCGGCGGCGCGGCGGCCACCCGGGCGCTGCTGGACACGGCCGACCGGCCGACCGCGATCGTCTACGCCAACGACCTGATGGCCATCGCCGGGCTGTCGGTCGCGCAGGAGCTCGGCATCGCCGTGCCCGCGCAACTGTCCATCACCGGTTTCGACAACACCGATCTGGCGGCGTACGTGAATCCGCCGCTCACCACGGTCCGGACCGATCCGTTCGTCTGGGGACGGTCGGCCGCGGGCGCCCTGCTCGACCTCATCGAGGACGGCATCACCGACGACGTGCCGGTGCCCGACACGCACCTGGTCGTCCGCGCCTCCACCACCTCCCCGCAACGAAGCTAGGAGCCACGATGAAACGCACCCTCCCGGCCGTACTCCTCTCCATGACCCTTGTTGTTGCCGCCGGCTGTGACGGCAGCGGCGGCGGCGACGCCAAGACGGCGAACGCCGCGTCCGGTCCGATCACCGTCTGGCTGTCCAACAACCAGGAAGAACTGGCCTGGGGCAAGGCCATGGTCGACGCCTGGAACACCGCGCACGCCGACCAGAAGATCACCGCGCAGGAGATTCCGGCCGGCAAGAGCTCCGAAGAGGTCATCGGCGCCGCGATCACCGCCGGCAACGCGCCGTGCCTGATCTTCAACACTTCGCCGGCCGCGGTGCCGCAGTTCCAGAAGCAGGGCGGCCTGGTCGCGCTGGACACGTTCGACGGCGCCGCGGCCTACATCGCCGACCGGACCGGCGAGACCGCTGATCAATACAAGTCACCGGACGGCAAGTTCTACCAGATGCCGTGGAAGTCCAACCCGGTCATGATCTTCTACAACAAGGACGTCTTCGCGAAGGCCGGTCTCGACCCGGAAAAGCCGGCCCTGAGCACGTACGACGATTTCCTCGCCGCCGCCCGCAAGATCAAGGCGTCGGGGGCCGCGCCGTTCGCCATCTACCCGGCGCCGACCAGCGAGTTCTACCAGTCCTGGTTCGACTTCTACCCGCTGTACGCCGCGGAGACCGGCGGCAAGCAACTGGTCGAGGACAACAAGGCCACCTTCAACTCGCCCGAAGGGCAGAAGGTCGCCAACTTCTGGAAGACGCTGTACGACGAGGGCCTGGCCCCCAAGGAGGCGTACAACGGCGACGCGTTCGCCGACAAGAAGTCGGCCATGGCGATCGTCGGCCCGTGGGCGATCGCGGTCTACGGCAGCAAGGTGAAGTGGGGCGCGGTGCCGGTGCCGACCTCCACCGGCAAGCCGGCCGATCAGATCAAGACATTCAGCGACGCGAAGAACGTGGCGATGTACAGCGCCTGCCAGAACCGGGCCACCGCCTGGGAGGTCATCAAGTTCGCCACCAGCAAGGAGCAGGACGGGGCGCTGCTGACCACGACCGGTCAGATGCCGCTGCGCAAGGACCTGGCCGCCGCCTACCCCGACTACTTCAGCCAGAAGCCGGAGTACAAGCAGTTCGCCGACTTCGCGGCCCGCACGGTCGAGGTGCCGAACGTGCCCAACTCGGTGGCGATCTGGCAGGCCTTCCGGGACGCGTACTCCCAGTCGGTGATCTTCGGTAAGCAGCCGATCGCGGACTCCTTCGGAACAGCCGCGCAGAAGGTCGACCAGCTGGCGAGCGGGTCCTGATGACGGCCGCCCTCGGTGGCGGCGCGAAGCGGAGCCGGGCGGCGGCCATTCTCGGCCGCCACCCGGTCGGGATGATCCTGTCCGCGCCGTACGCCGTCTACATCGCCGTGATCTTCGCGTATCCGTTCGGGTTCGCGGTGTGGATGAGCTTCCACGACTACTTCTTCGCCGCGCCCGGGGCCATCGTCGACCACCCGTTCGTCGGCCTCGACAACTACCGGGCGGTGCTGAGCGATCCGGGCGTGCGGCAGGCGTTCGGCAACATCGTGGTCTTCCTGGTGATCAACGTGCCGCTGACCACCGCGCTGGCGATCGTGCTGGCGGTGGCGCTGAACAGCGTGGTGCACGCCCGGACGTTCCTGCGGGTCGCGTTCTACGTCCCGTACGTGACGGCCAGCGTGGCCGTGGTCGGCGTGTGGATGTTCCTGTTCAACTCGGGCGGCCTGGTCAACTCCGCCCTGGGTCCCCTGGCCCCGGATCCGTCCTGGCTGGTCAACGACCACCTGGCCATGCCGGTCATCGCGATCTTCGTGACCTGGAAGCAGCTCGGCTTCTTCATCCTGCTCTACCTGGCCGCGCTGCAGAACGTGCCGAAGGAGCTGTACGAGTCGGCCTCGGTCGACGGCGCGAACGCGTGGAACCGGTTCTGGTCGGTGACCGTGCCGGCGGTCCGACCGGCCACCGCGCTGGTGGTGATCCTGGCGCTGATCACCGGCGCGAACCTGTTCACCGAGCCCTACCTGCTGACCGGGGGCGGCGGCCCGAACGGCGCGTCCGCCTCGCCGGTCCTGGTCATGTACCAGCGGGGCCTGCAGCAGGGCGAACCCGACTTCGCGGCCGCCCTCGGGGTGCTGCTGGTCATCGGGGTGCTGGTCGTCGCGTACATCAATCGTCGTTTCATCGAAAGGGACTGAGAGATGACTCGATGGTTGCGCTACGTCGTGCTGTTCGCCGGCGCGCTCGCGTTCCTGTTCCCCTTCTACTACATGCTGATCGGCTCGCTGCAGTCCGCGCCGGACACCTCGGTGCGCGGCGCGTTCCCGACCCACGGGCTGACGCTGGACAACTACGCCGACATCAACTCCCGCGTCGACCTGCTGCGCTCGCTGATCAACTCGGGGATCTTCACCGGCGGGGTGCTGCTGGGCACCGTCGTGTTCGGTGTCCTCGCCGGTTACGCCCTGGCCCGCCTGCACTTCCGCGGCCGCGGCACCCTGTTCGTGGTGGTCCTGCTCGTGCAGGTCATCCCGTTCCAGCTGATGCTCATCCCGCTGTACGTGCTGATCGTGCGCGGCTACGGCCTGGCCGACTCGTACCTCGGGATGATCCTGCCGTTCGCGATCAACACCACGGCGGTGTTCGTCTTCCGGCAGTTCTTCCTGCAGTTGCCGGACGAGCTGTTCGCCGCCGCCCGCCTCGACGGCGCCGGTGAGCTGCGGATCCTCTGGTCGGTGGCGTTGCCGCTGGTGCGGCCGGCGCTGCTGACCGCGGTGCTGCTGACGTTCATCGGCCCGTGGAACGAGTTCCTGTGGCCGTTCCTGGTCACCAAACAGGCCGACATGCAACCCCTCGCGGTCTCGCTGGCCAACTACATCAGCAACGTGGCCTCGCGGGCCTCCAACCCGTTCGGCGCGATCCTGGCCGGCGCGTGCGTGCTCGCCGCGCCCGCGGTCGCCCTGTTCATCGCGTTCCAGCGCCACTTCGTGTCCACCGACCTCGGATCCGGGGTGAAGGGATGAAAGACGCTTTCCCGTACGCGATGACCAGGCTCGGCGTCGTGATGGAACCGGACCCGTCCTCGCCGCTGGAGGCGTTCGGCGTCCTCAACCCGGCCAGCGGCCGCACCCCCGACGGGCGGCTGCACCTGCTGCCCCGGATGGTCGCGGCCGGCAACGTCTCCCGGGTCGGCCTCGCCGAGGTCGAGCTGCGCGACGGGGTGCCGGTCGGGGTCCGGCGCGAGGGCGTCATCCTGGCGCCGGACGAGGGCTGGGAACGCGGCCTGTCCAACGCCGGGGTGGAGGACCCGCGGACCACGTGGGTGCCCCGGTTGGGGCGGCACCTCATGACGTACGTCGCCTTCGGACCGCTCGGCCCCCGCCTCGCCCTCGCCGTCTCCGACGATCTGCGCAGCTGGCGGCGGCTCGGCCCGGTGCAGTTCAACTACCAGCCCGGCCTGGACACCGACCTCAACCTGTTCCCCAACAAGGACGCCGTCTTCTTCCCCGAGCCGGTTCCGGGGCCGGACGGCCGCGACTGCTACGCGATGCTGCACCGGCCGATGTGGGACCTCGGCTGGCTGCGCGCCGGCGAAGGAGTGCACCTGCCCGCCGGGATCACCGACGAGCGGGCCGGCATCTGGATCTCCTACGTGCCGGCCGACGAGGTCGAGGCCGACATCACCACGCTGGTCCGGCTGCGCGACCACCGCTGTGTGGCGCTGCCCGAATTCGCCTACGAGGAGCTCAAGATCGGGGCGGGGCCGCCGCCGCTGCGGGTGCCCGAGGGCTGGCTGGTCCTCCATCACGGCGTCACCGGCTACATCCCGCCCGGCTGGGACCCGACCGGCCAGGACGTCACCTACGCCGCCGGGGCGATGCTGCTCGACCCGGCCGACCCGGGCCGCGTCCTGGCCCGTACCGCCGAACCGATCTTCGTGCCGGAAACCGCCGAGGAACGGCACGGCGTCGTGCCCAAGGTCGTCTTCCCGACCGCGATCGAGCAGGTCGACGGCGTCCACTACGTCTTCTACGGCATGGCCGACACCAAGATCGGCGTCGCCCGCCTGGACCGAATTGAAGGAGTGCGCGATGAAACGCCGTTCCGTTCTGATGAGCAGTGGACTGGCACTGACCGCTCCGCTGCTGGGTTCCACGCCGGCTGAAGCTCGTCCGGCGGCCCGCCTCACCAATCTCGCCCACCTCGACTTCCTGCGCGATCGGGTCAGCCCGCCCGTGCAGGCCGGCCACACCACCTATCGGAACGGGCCGATCGGCGTGCTGTGGACCTACGCCGAACCCAACCCCGACGGCACCTACCGGCGGATCGGCGGCGGAACCTACGACGCCGCCACCGGCACCTACGGACAGGGCGCCTACAACTCCGACGACATCGCCCGCGCCGCCGTGGTCTACCTGCGACATTGGCGGCAGACCGGCTCCGTGAGCAGCCGGGATGCCTCCTACCAGCTGCTCCGCGGCCTCACCTACCTGCAGACCGCGACCGGCCCGAACGCCGGCAACGTGATCCTGTGGATGCAGCCCGACGGCACCCTGCACCCGAGCGCCGACCCACCGGAGCAGCCGTCGCCCTCCGACAGCGGCCCGTCGTACTGGCTGGCCCGCACGGTGTGGGCGCTCGGCGAGGGCTACGCCGCCTGGCGCACCGCCGACCCGGGCTTCGCCACGTTCCTGCGGCAACGCCTCGACCTGGCGATCACCGCGCTCGACCGTCAGGTGCTGACCCGCTACGGCACCTGGCAGACCGTCGACGGCCGGCGCACCCCCGCCTGGCTGATCGTCGACGGCGCCGACGCCACCGCCGAGGCAGTGCTGGGCCTCGCCGCCTACTGTTCCGCAGGTGGGCCGGCACGGCGGGCGTTGCGGCAGTTCGCCGAGGGGATTGCGGCGCTGGCCGACGGAGGGGTGCGGACGTGGCCGTTCGGCGCCGTACTCCCGTGGGCTCTGTCTCTGTCGGACTGGCATGCGTGGGCGTCGCAGATGCCCGCCGCTCTCGCCCGGGCCGGCGCCGTCCTCGGCGACGGCAGCCTGATCCGCCCGGCCGTGACCGACGCCGCGACCTTCACCCCGTGGCTGCTCACCTCCGGCGGCCCGGACAACGGCCGCCTGCCCACCCGAACAGACAAGAGCCAGATTGCGTACGGCGTGGACTCCCGCCTCCAGTCCCTCCTCGCCGTCGCCGCCGCGACCGGCCGCACCGGTTTCCGCCGGCTGGCCGGGATCCTGGCCGCCTGGTACTTCGGCGCCAACGCGTCCGGCGCACCCGCCTACGACCCGGCGACCGGCCGCACGGTCGACGGCATCGCCGGCGACGGCACGGTCAACCACAACGCCGGCGCCGAATCCACCATCCACGGCCTGCTCAGCATGCTGGCCCTCGACGCCCATCCGGACGTGGCCGCCGCCGCCCGCCAGGGGCACATCGCCGACCGGGTGGGTTCCACGACGGTCGAGGCCGAGGCGGGCGCGCTCGCCGACGGCGCCACCGTGGTCACCCCGCCGTCGGCGTGGACCGGCGAATCCCAGTTCAGCGGCAGTTACGTCCAGATGCCGCCGGGCGCCTCGGTCCGCTGGCAGTTGCCACCGCACACCCAGGACCGCCTGGTCCTGCCGGTGATCAACCGCCAACCCGGCAGCACGACGGTGACCCGCTGGTCCGCGGCCGGCCGCGACCTCGGAACTCTCCGCCACCAGATCGGCGCGCAGGGCGTCTCCCCCGCGCCCGGCGCCCTGCTTCCGGTGACGCTCGCCGGCTCACTGCCGGCCGGCCGGGACAGCCTGACCGCCATCGCCACCGGCGGCGACGCGGTGGTCGACGCGATCATGCTCGAACCGCTGGTCTCCCGCTACGTGATCACCGGCGGGGGCCACACGACCACCCTGCTGCGCAGCGTCACCCGCACCACCGCCACCGTCGCCGGCCCGGCCGAGGCCGACGTCTACGACGCGGCCGGCATCCAGCAATCCCACGTGACCGGCCACGGCCCCACCCTGCGAGCCCCGGTCGTGCCCGGCGGCTTCACCGTAGTCACGGCCTGATGTAGGCGGCGCCCGCCGCTCAGCCCGGCGGGCGCAGGGCGGTGATGCCGGTCAGGATGAGGTCGACGCCGGCGAGGAACTGAGCTCGGTCGTCGTGGTCGCGGAACTGGGCGGCGATGTCGTGCAGGAACGGGAATTCGGCCGGGTCCAGGCTTCGCCAGGCGGACGCCTCGGTCGCCAGGAACGTGGTGCGGTCGAGGCCGGGCTGCGTGGTGCGGGCGATGGCGGCGTTCGCCGCGTTCACGGCGTTCTGGCGTGCGGCGCCGACGATGTAGCTCATCAGGGCGGACGCCGACGTGAACTGGGCCTCGAACGGAACTCCGAGCGCCTGGACCTGCTGCCCGATCCGCTCGAAGATCCCCAGCGTCACCGACCGGAACGGGCCGCGGGAGAGCTGCGCCGCCAGCCACGGGTGCTCGTCGATCGCGTCGAACAGCCCGAGCGCGACGGCCCGGATCGCTTCCTCCGGTGAGGCGCCCTCGGCGACGACGGCCGGGCCGGCGAGGACGGCGTCGGTGGCCGCGGCGAGCAGCTCGTCCTTGTTCGCCACGTGCCAGTAGATCGCGCCCGGGCCGGTCTTGAACCGCTCGGTCAGCGCCCGGAACGTCAGCCCGCCCTCGCCCGCCGCGTCGAGCAGCTCGACGGCGGCGCCGACGATGCGCTCCCTGGACAGGGCGTCCGCGGTGTTACGTGCCATACCCCCATCTTGACATGCCTGGAACGGCGTTCCAAACTAACCACTGGAACGCCGTTCCAGACGTACCCGAGAAAGGGGTTGAAAATGAGCACTGAAGTGCTGGAGGTGCGCGCCACCTCGCTGCGGGCGGTCTGGCCCGCGATCCTTGGGCTGTCGGTGGTCTTCCTGGTGGAGATGCTCGACAACTCGGTGCTGAACGTGGCCCTGCCGACCATCGCCCGCGACCTCGACGCCTCCGCGTCGGACCTGCAGTGGATCACTTCCGGCTATTCGCTGCTCTTCGGCGGCCTGATGATCGCGTTCGGCGCGATCGCCGACCGATTCGGCACCCGCCGGGTCATGCTGGTCGGCCTCGGCCTGTTCGCGCTGGCCAGCCTGGCCGTCCTGGCCGTGCGCACGCCCGGCGAGCTGGTCGGCGTGCGGGCCGCGGTCGGCATCACCGCGGCGATGACCGCCCCCGGCACCATGGCCCTGGGCTTCCGCCTGTTCGACCAGGACAACCTGATCATGCGGGCGACCGCCTTCATCTCCACGGTCGGCCTGGTCGGCCTGGCCGCCGGCCCGACCCTCGGCGGCCTGGTGCTGTCGGTGCTGCCCTGGCAGACGCTGCTGGTGATGAACGTGCCGATCGCCCTGCTGGCGATCGTCTGCATCCGTTACGGCATTCCCGCCGACAAGCCGGAGCACCGCAACCCGGCCCCGCTCGACCTGCCCGGCGCGCTTCTCGGCACGGCCACGATCATCCTCGCCCTCTGGACCGCCACCCTCGCCGTCGAGGACGGCTGGAAACACCCCACTCCCTGGCTGTCCGCCGCCGGCGCCGTGGTCTGCGCCGTCGTCTTCGTCGCGCACGAACGGCGTACCGCTCACCCGATCTTCGATTTTGCTCTGATCCGGCGCCCGAAGGTCTCGGCCAGCCTCGCCTACCAGGCCGGACTCGGCCTCGGTCTGGCCGCCCTGAGCTACAGCGTCACTCTCCAGTTGCAGCTGGTCTGGGGCTGGAGCCCGGCCGAGGCGGCGCTCGGCAACCTCCCGCAGATCGTCACCATGATCGCGATCGGCCCGTTCGTGGAGAAGCTCGTCGACAAGCTCGGCACCCACCGGGCCGGCCCGCTCGGCGCCACCGCGGTGATCGCCGGCCTGCTCGTCTACGCCCTGCTCGGCCGCTACCACTACGCCTGGATCGCGGTGGCCCTCGTGCTCGCCTCGGCCGGCATGCGCGTCGTCATGATCATCGCAGCGGTCGGCGTCATGCGCGGCCTGCCCGAGGACCAGACGTCGATGGGCGCCGCCCTGACCGACACCAGCCAGGAGGTGGCCACCAGCGTCGGCATGGCCGTGACCGGCACCATCGTCGCCGCCTCGCTGACCGGCGCCCTGACCGACATCGGCCACAGCGCAACCATCACCGGATCGTTCGAGAACGCCGTCACGGTGGCCACCCTGAGCCTGACCGCGGTCTGCGCCGCGCTGGCGATCTGGGCCGCCCGCCGCAGTAGCCTCCCCGAGTGACGATCGAGCTGGTGCCCCGCTTCCCCGTCGACGACCGCGAGCTGAGCGCCCTGCACGCCCGGGCGTTCGGCGCCGACCCCGGCACGGTCCAGCCGTGGGCGGCCCGCCTCGACCGGCACGCGCTGACCTGGATCGGCGCTTTCGAGGCCGGCCGGCTGACCGGTTTCGTCCAGGTCTGCTGGGACGGCGGCAACCACGCCTTCCTCCTCGACACCGCGGTGGACCCCGAAAATCAACACCAGGGCATCGGTGTACGCCTGGTCCAAGCCGCCGCCGAGCAGGCCCGAGCCGCCGGCTGCGAATGGCTGCACGTCGACTTCGAACCCCACCTCCAGCACTTCTACCTGGACAGTTGCGGCTTCCGCCCCACTCAGGCCGGCCTGCTCCGCCTGACGCACGGCGCAGCATGACGGGCGGAGCAGCGACGAGGGAAGCCGGATCATCGAAAGCATCTGATGATCTGCCCGGCTACGCAGGCACCCCATCACCCGTGATCCGAAACAGCGCCCAGGCAGCTGCGCTGCCTCCATCGTCGAAGCTGGCGAAGTCGTCGGCGCGAGCGCACGCGGTTTCGATCTAGGGAATTTGGCGTTCGGATTTCGCGGGAAATCACCAAGATCGAGGGCCTGAACGGCGAAATGTCAGGCTTGACCAATTCTCGGGAGGTGCCTGGTCCGCATCGTGGGCGGTTCGGCCACGGTCCGGGACGGCGGTCCATTGACCGGGATGGGTGACCGCCATGTGGTCGGCGCACCCAGAAGGTGGTCAGCCGGGCTGTCTGCCCGGCGACGGTTCGCCACGGAGCGGCCGATGACCAGATCGAGCCCGCCGATCCGGCGCGGGCGGCTCGCCGTCTGGGACCACCGGACGCCGGCTGGTCCTTCAGCCATCGCGCAAGGCGCCTATGACCAGCGCGACAGGGAAGCCAGTCGAGGCACCAGCTTCGCGGCGACCGGCGGGCCGCGAATCCGCTAGGAGTCTCCGCCGAGGAAGTCGTAGGCGACGAAGTCGGTGAGCGGGACGAAGCCGAGTGGCTCGTAGAGGGCGGTGCTCGTCGGATTCCCCGGGTCGGCGAACAGGACGACGTCGGTGGCGCCGGCGGCCAGGGCTGCACTGCTCACCGCCACCGTCACGGCGCCCGCGTAGCCGCGGCCCCGCAGGTGCGCCGGGGTGTAGACCGGATCCACCCGGACCATCCTCGCGACCATCGATGTCGTGCCCGCCATCGAGGCCGGCGTGCCGTCCGGCGTCTCCCAGAACGTGAAGTGCTTGGCGGCGAAGGCCGACTCGGCCCAGGAACTGGGCGGCGCGTCGCCGACCGCGGTGGCGAACTCGCCGCACCAGCGGATGACCTCGTCGAGGTCCCGCTCCCCCACCCGGCCGGCCGCGGCGGGCGCCGGCGGAGTGAGCGTGCGGAGCCGGTAGAGACGAACCCGGGTGCCGGCCACCGGCGTCGCGCCGGTGCGCCGCTGCCAGGCCGCGGCGAACGCGGCGGCGGTCGGCTCGTCCGCGGTGACGCCGGGCAGCGACGGGCCGAGGGAAGCCAGCCGATCCGCGAGCGCGTCCGCCTGCTCCGCCGACAACGGCGTGGGCATCAGGCGACGGGACGGCCGCCGGTAGAAGGCCGCGCCACCTGCAGGGTGGCCAGCTCCCGCCCATGCCGCTCGACGACCTGCGCCACGAACGCCGCCCAGGCCGCCACCTCACCGCCGGCGTCCCGGTAGCAGAGCACCAGGTCCCACCCGAGCCCGGTGCCGGCGAGCGCCGCGACCTGCGCGAGCGCGGCCGCGGTGGAATCCGCGCCCGACCACAACACGTACCTCCGCGGAAGCAGCGCCGGCCCGTCCCCCTGCAGCTCCTGGAACGCCCGCTCGATCGCCGCGAAGTCGTCCGGCGGGCCGGACGCGACCCCGTCCGGCCGCCCGCCGGCCAGGCCGAGCGGAAAGACTCCGAAAACCAGCGGCGCAGTCATCACCCGAGCGTAAAAGCCGCTGTCACGACAGGGCATCGCGCAAGGATGCACGCGACGAGACGCCCAGCTTCGGGAAAACCCGGTAGAGGTGGGCGCCGACCGTGCGCGGCGACAGGAACATCTTCGCGCCGATCTCCTTGTTGCTCAGGCCGCTCGCGGCCAGCTCGGCGATCTCCCGCTCCTGCGCGGTCAGCGCCGGCGCCGCGCCCGACGCGGCTGCGGAACCGGCTGCGCGCAGCTCGGCCCGGGCCCGGGCGGCCCACGGTGCGGCGCCGAGCCGGTCGAACGCGTCGGCCGCCTCGGTCAGCACGACGCGGGCGGCGGCGCGGTCCCGCTGGCGGCGCAGCGACATGCCGTGGGCGAGACGCACCCGGGCCAGCTCGAACGGGAACTCTGCGGCCGCCGGGTGCGCCACCGCGGCCGCGAAGTCGCCACCCTGCTCGTCGGTCATCGCCTGGGCCGCGGCAACCAGGAAGGACAGCCGGCCGGAGACCGCGGGCAGGCCGAGATCGCGGGCGGCGACGGCATGCGCATGGGCCTGCGGCAACCGTCCGGTGTGCACGGCCGCTTCGATCAGATCAAGAAACGTCCGGACCGACTGCTGGGAGTACGCCGTGAAGGTCCCCGGCGATGTCAGGCCGCTCGCATAGGCGTACGCCGCCTCGTAGTCGCCCGACGTCAGACCCGCCGCCGCGCCGATCGCCTCGGCCAGCTCGGTGAGATAGCCGACGCCGCGCGGCCGCGCCCAGCGGTCGAGCCGATCGGCGGCCCGCCGGGCCGCCGCGAGATCCCCGCGCCACGCGTGCACCAGCCCGGCGTAGCCGTAGAACTGATGCTCGAACAGGGCGTACTCGTGCTCGATCGTCAACTCCAGACCGCGCCGCCCGGTCTCCAGGGCCTCGTCCCACTCCCCCGCGGTGATCTGGTCGAGCATCACCAACTGGAGCAGCGTCATCGCGTTGGTCACCGCCCCGCCGTGCTCCTCCCGCGCCGCCACCCGCCGCACCAGGTTGCGGTGCTCGGCGAGGCAGTCGGTGAAGAAGGCCGCGACCCCGAGCCGCATCACGTCCCACGGCTGGCCGTCGCCGAGCCGGCCGAACTCGTCGCGCACCCGCGCGGCCACGCCCGGCCCGGTTCGCGCCACGTCGCCCCACGCGTCGCGGTAGAGCAGGCTGATGCCGTCGGTGTCCCGCACGAAGCTCTCGGCGACCGTCCACAGCGCCTCGTTCTGCGAGAACATGCTGATCGCCTGCAACAGGTTGAGCAGCCGGGCCCGGGTGTCCGGGTCGAGGTCGCCGGCCAGCGCCGTCGCCAGCAGCCGGTGCGCCGACCGCACGTCACCGTCGCGGTAGAGCGCCGCATAAGCCAGGGTCAGCGCCGCGGCCGGGCGGCCGGCAGTCTCCTGCAGCTGCTGCGCCTGGTCGAGCAGCGCCGCCTGAGCGGCCACGAACGCCGCCTCGCCCAGCCGCTGCGACCGGCCCGCCGCGGTCTCGCTCAGCTCCGCCGCCCGGGTCAGCATCGCCACCGCCGACGCCGCGCCGCCACGGCCGCTGGCCGAGTGGGCCGCCTCTTCCAGCGCCTCCGCCACCGCGTCATCCGGGTCCACGGTGGCCGCCGCCAGGTGCGTGGCGTACCGCTCGGCGTCGTGTTCGTGCAGGTGGGCCAGGTCGCGGTGGGCGGCGCGACGCTCGTTGGGGGTGGCCGCGCGCAGCAGCGCCGACCGCACCAGCGGATGCCGGAACGCCACGTCGCCGGTGGCCGGATCGATCGTGAGCAGACCGCAGTCGATCGCCTGCTCGACCCCGGACGGCTGATAGCGGGTCCGGCCGGCCACCGCGAGGCCGTCCAGGGCCGCGCGCAGCAGCGAGGCCCGGACCGCCGGGCTCAGCGCCGCGATCCGCGCGCCGAACAGCCGGCTCGGCAACGGCGCCTCACCCCCGCCGGCGGTGGCCGCCCGCGGCAGCTCGACCAGGGCGAGCGGATTGCCCTGGGCCTCGCGCAGGATCTCCCCGCGGGCGGCGTCGGTGAGGCCGGGCGCGGTCACCGCGAGGAGCTCCGCCGCCGGCACGGCGGCGAGCGGCGAAATCGGCAGCGACGGCAGACCGGCGGCATCCCAGCCGGAGGCGACCTCGGAACGAACGGCAGCCAGCAGGTGTACGGCGTGCCCGGCCAGCCGCCGCGCGATGAAGGTGCACACCTCCGCCGACTGCGGGTCGAGCCAGTGCGCGTCGTCGATGACCAGCAGCAGCGGCGTCGTGCCGGCGGCCAGCGCGAGCAGATCGAGGACCGCCACGCCGAGCGCCAGCACCGACGGCGGCTCGGCGTCGCCGCGCCCGAAGATCGTGTCGAAGGTGGTGCGGGTCTCCGGGTCGAGGCTGCTCGCGTGCGGGAGCAGCGGATAGAGCAGTTGGTGCAGGCCCGCGTAGGCGAGCCCGGACTCGGCCTCGGTGCCGACCGCCCGCAGCACCCGGTGCCCGCTTCCGCCGGCGGCCGCGGCGAGCAGCACGCTCTTGCCGACCCCGGCGTCGCCGCGGACGACGAGCGCTCCCCCGCCCGGACGGGTGAGAACACCGGCCAGCGAAGCGAGCTCGTCGGCTCGCCCCAAGATCTCCATGTGCACGGAGGTTAGCGGAAGGCACACCCCGTACAGCATCCTAGGATTCTAGGTTTTATGGTTCGGGTGGGTTGTCGGTTTACGCTGATCGCATGCCTGCCACCACGATGGCCGTTCCCCTAGCCCGGCCGCACCGGCCGGTCCTGGTTCCGGGCACCCTCGGCGAGCTGACCGGCCCCACCCGCGGCCTGGTCGAGCTGCCGCTGCGACTGTGGTGGAACCCGACCCGCGCGTTCGATCTCGACCAGCCGACGATGCTGGCCTGGATGTATGAGAACGTGCTGCGCGAGGCGATCCGGGTCGACGAGTTGCGGGCGTTCGTGCACGGCCCCACCCTCGTACGGCTGTGGCCGCAGTTGAATCTGCCCCGCGCCGTGCGTGCCGCGTGGGAAGCCCGGCACCCGCGCCTGCGCCACGCGTGAGCTTCGAGACCTTCTACCGCGACGTCGCGCGGGTGGCCCTCGCGGTCGCCGACAAGCACGGCTTCGTGCTCGGCGGCGGCGTCGCATGGCTGGTCAACGGCCTGGTGTCGCGCCCGACCGAGGATGTCGACCTGTTCACCGACACCGCCGGCGGGGTGGCCGCGGCCGCCGTCGAGGTCGCGTCGGCCCTCGAGGAGCAGGGCTACCGGGTCCTGCGCGAGGAGGGCGACGAGCTGTTCGCCGGCATGGACGAGGACATCCAGGAATTCGTCGTCAGCAAGGACGGCCGGGCGCTGCGGCTGACGCTGTGCCGCCTCGACCGGCACCGGGCCCCGGTGGTGATGGAGCTCGGCCCGGTCATGCACCTCGACGACCTGGTCGCGACGAAGGTGGCGGCGCTGGTCAACCGGCGCGAGGTCCGCGACTACATCGACGTGGCCGCGGCCCTCGAGCGCTACCCCCTGGAACAGATCCTGGCGCTCGCCCACCGGGTCGATCCGGCCCTGGATCCGGCGGACATCGCCGACGCCGGCCGCTACCTCGACCGGCTCGACGACGTCCGCTTCACCCTCTATGGCCTGGACGCGCCGCAGATAGCCAAATTGCGGGCCAGCCTGGCCGCCTGGCCCCGCAGCGTATGAGACTGCGGTTCGCGCCGCGCCGCTCGGACTCGCCGTGGGTAAGCACGGTGTGGACCTGCACGAGCGATGGGGTCACCGAGATGACGTCGGTCGCGGCGGCCCGTTGGGCCTGGTGTTCTGGGAACAGGCCGGCCAGGCGCACGCGGCCGTCACCGGTCCCGAGACCCGCACCGGCACGGCGCCGGTGCCGGACGGCGCGACGTTCACCGGCATCGAGTTCGCCGTGGGCACCATGTTGCGGGCCGTACCCACCGCGGCGCTGGTCGACGGCGGCATCGGACTGCCGGACACCACCCCCCAGACGTTCCGGCTGGACGGCGCACGCTGGGAGACGCCCGGCCCGGACGACGCCGAGGCCCTGGTCGCACGGCTGGTCCGGGCCGGGACCGTTGGCGGCCGGCGAGGTGGTCGCCAAGCTCGGCTACTTCGACCAGCCGCACCTGGCCCGGGCCTTGCGCGCCTACGTCGGACGCACCGCCGGGCAGCTGCGCGAGGGTGCCGGCGGCGCGATCGCACTGGACCTGGGTCAGCGCTCGACGTCGTAGATCAGCTTCAGGATCCCGTTCGAGTAACTCGCCGACTCCCGCAGCTTCAGCATGTGCTTGTCCCGGTCGGCCGGCCGAACAGACTCTTTCCGGCGCCGAGCAGCACCGGGAAGACCAGCAGGTGGCCGAACATCAGCGCGGTCGTGCCGGCGAGCTCCTCCGCCTTCAGCGACCAGGCCTCCGGGACGAACTCGAGGTCCTTGACCACCCAACCGCCGCTGCGATGTTCCTCCGGCCCACCACCGGGCGAGTCCACCACGCCGTCGAGCGATATGAAACCGGTGTAGACCAACTCCCGCATGCTGCGTCTCCTCCAGATCGGCCGAGCTGCCGGGACCACGCTAGAACGCGGCACCGGCGGCCGTCTTGGACGAAAACGACAGTCCATGCAACCTTCCGGGCCGCCGCGGAGTAGATGGGGTGGTCGAGGAAATGGGGGCGTGGTGGTTCGAGCCGACTGGGAAGACCAGTTCGTCGAATACTTCCGGGTACGCGCGCAGTCGCTGCGCCGGCTTGCGTACTCGCTGTGCGGTGACTGGCACACCGCCGAGGATCTGGTGCAGCTCACCTTCGTGCGGCTGTACCGCCGCTGGGCCGGCATCCGGCACGAGTCGGTCGACGCGTACGCGCGGCAGATCCTGGTCAACGCGTTCCTGACGCACCGCCGGGCCCGCCGCCGCGAGTCGCTGATGGCCGATCCGCCCGACCGGGAGGCGGGCGGCGCCGACCCGGCCGAGAAGCTCGCGGTCCGCCGCGCGCTGGCCCAGCTGGCGCCGCGGCAACGGGCCGCGGTGGTGCTGCGGTACCTCGAGGACCTGCCGGTGGCCGAGGTGGCCGCCCTGCTCGGGATCACCGAGGGCACGGTCAAGAGCCAGACGGCGCGAGCCATCCAGTCCATGCGGGCGTCGCTCGACGGCCCCGCGCTCACCAGGGAGTAGGAGATGCAGGAAGCGGAAGTGCGCACCGCGCTGACGGCGTACGCGACCGACGGCGAGCCGCCGATGGGCCTGACCGCCGACGGTGTCCTGACCGCCGGGCGACGCTCACGCCGGGCCCGCCGGCTGGCCGCGTTCGCGGGCGCCGGAGTCGCGGCGGCGCTGGTGGGCGTGGCCGCGGTGGTGGTCTACGGCGGCGGTGCCGGCGGCGAGGACTTCGTGGCTGCAGACCCGTGCCCGGTCCGGCCCGGCGCCCGCCCGGCCGGCGAGATCTCGGCGGACCAGGCCCTGTCGCCCAATCTCGTCGCGTGGGCGACGACCAGCCTGACCTGCCGCCTCAACGACGAGGTGCCGCGGCTGCTGCCGCATGCGCGTTACGCCCCGGCGCCGGGCGTCCAGGCCGGCCCGCTGATCGGGTTCACCATCGGCGGCGAACCGCCGTGGGGCAACCGGGTCGACTCGATCTCCCTGATCCGCGACGATCAGGGGACCGGCGATCTCACCGTCACGGTCGGGGTGGTGAAACGGTCGGCGGGCGCCGAGGCGAAGGCGGGCTGTCTCCAGGAGACGGTCTCGCAGTGCAGCGTCGAGAAGGGCCCGCACGGCGAGATCGTGCTGTTCGACACCGAGCTCGCCGACCCGTCGCCGGACAATCCGCGCAACAACATCGTCTATGTCTATCGCGGCCAGACCGAGGTGATGGTGCAGGCCTCGAACACCGACCGGCGGGCCGCCGACGGGGCGCCGGCCGCGACCCGGCCGCAGCCGGTCCTGAGCAAGGAGCAGGTCATCGAGCTGGCCCTCTCCCCCGAGCTGTACCTCTTCCCGTGATCCCCCGGGCGGCGGCGACGGGGGCCGCCGCCCGGACGAGGATCAGGCGAGCGGCACGACGTCGGGGGCGCCGAGCCGGGCGGCGTCGGCGGTCTCGTCGTCGGGCTGTTCCTGCGAGCGGCGCTCCGCCTCGACCCGCAGCTGGTAGCGCTCGATCTCGCGGGCGGTCTGCTCGTCGGTCCAGCCGAGCACGCCGGCCACCAGGTGGGCGGCCACCGGCGCGGCGGCCACGCCCCGGTCGAACGTCTCGATCGAGATGCGGGTACGCCGGGTGAGCAGGTCCTCCAGGTGCCGGGCACCCTCGTGGCTGGCCGCGTAGACCAGCTCGGCGCGCAGGTAGTCCTCGGCGCCCTCCAGTGGGCCGCCCAGCGACGGGTCGGCCCGGATCAGGTCGAGCACCTCGGTGACAAGCGTGCCGTACCGGCCGAGAAGGTGTTCGATCCGGGCCACGTGCAGGCCGGACTCGGCCGCGAGCACCCGCCGCCGGTTCCACAGCGCGGTGTAGCCGTCCGCGCCGAGCAGCGGCACCACCTGGGTGCAGGACGGCGGGACCGACCGGCCCAGCCCGTGCACGCAGGCGTCGACCGCGTCGCGGGCCATCACCCGGTACGTCGTGTACTTGCCGCCGGCCACCACGACCAGCCCCGGCTGCGGGCTGGCGACGGTGTGCTCGCGGGACAGCTTCGAGGTCGACTCCGACTCGCCGGACAGCAGCGGCCGCAGCCCGGCGTAGACCCCCTGCACGTCGGCCCGGGACAGCGGCCGGGACAGCACCGAGTTGACGTGTTCGAGCAGGTAGTCGATGTCGGTCGAGGACGCGGCCGGGTGCGCCTTGTCGAGCTCCCAGTCGGTGTCGGTGGTGCCGACGATCCAGTGCCGGCCCCACGGGATCACGAAGAGCACGCTCTTCTCGGTGCGCAGGATGATGCCGGTGTCGGACTGGATGCGGTCGCGCGGGACGACCAGGTGGATGCCCTTGGAGGCGCGCACGTGGAACTGCCCGCGCTCGCCGACCAGGGCCTGGGTGTCGTCGGTCCACACACCCGTCGCGTTGATGACCTGCTGGGCGCGTACCTCGAAGGTCTTGTCGTGTTCGAGGTCGTGCACCCGCACGCCGGTGACCCGCTCCCCCTCGCGGAGGAAGCCGACCACCTCGGTCCGCGACGCGACGTGGGCGCCGTAGGCGGCCGCGGTGCGCGCCAGGAACATCGTGTGCCGGGCGTCGTCGACCTGCGCGTCGTAATACTGCAGGGCGCCGACCAGGGCGTCCTTCTTCAGCGCCGGGCATTCGCGCAGCGCGCCCCGGCGGGTGAGGTTGCGGTGGTGCGGCAGGCCGCCGCCGAGCGCCATCGTGTCGTAGAGCGTGACCCCGCTCCCGGCGTAGAGCCGCTCCCAGCCCTTGTGCTGCAACGGATAGAGGAAGCGCACCGGCCGGACCAGGTGCGGCGCGAGCCGGGTCAGCAGCAGCCCGCGCTCCCGCAGCGCCTCCCGGACCAGCGCGAAGTCGAGCATCTCGAGGTAGCGCAGACCCCCGTGGATCAGCTTGCTGGATCGGCTGGACGTGCCCGACGCGAAGTCGCGCGCCTCGACCAGGCCGACGGACAGGCCGCGGGTGGTGGCGTCGAGCGCGCAGCCCGCGCCGACCACGCCACCGCCCACGACGAGGACGTCGAGCTCGGCGCCGGCCAGCGCGGCCAGCGCCGAGTCCCGATACTCCGGTGACAGAGAAGTCATATTCAGTCCACGTCCACCCAGTCGAGAGTGCGCTGCACCGCCTTCTTCCACCGGGCATACCCCTCGTTGCGCTGTTCATCCGTCCACGCGGGCTGCCAGCGCTGCGACTCGTTCCAGTTCTCCCGCAGCTCGTCAGTGTTCTTCCAGAAGCCGACAGCGAGACCGGCCGCGTACGCCGCGCCCAGCGCCGTCGTCTCGGCCACCACCGGGCGACTGACCGGAACCCCGAGGATGTCGGCCTGAAGCTGCATGCAGAGCGCATTCGCCGTGATGCCGCCGTCGACCTTGAGCACGTCGAGGGTGACGCCGGAGTCGGTCGCCATCGCGTCGACGACGTCGCGGCTCTGGTAGCAGATCGATTCGAGGGTGGCCCGGGCGATGTGCGCGTCGGTGTTGAAGCGGGACAGCCCGACGATCGCGCCGCGGGCATCGGAGCGCCAGTAGGGTGCGAACAGGCCGGAGAACGCGGGCACGAAGTAGACGCCGCCGCTGTCCGGCACCGACGCCGCGAGGGTTTCGCTGTCGGACGCCGTCTTGATCACGTGGAGCTGGTCGCGCAGCCACTGCACGGCCGAGCCGGTGACCGCGATCGAGCCCTCCAGGGCGTAGACCGGGGCGGCGTTGCCGAACTGGTAGCAGACGGTCGTCAACAGACCGTTCTCCGAGCGGACCAGCTCGGTCCCGGTGTTGAGCAGCATGAAGTTGCCGGTGCCGTAGGTGTTCTTGGCCTCGCCGGGAGCGAAGCACACCTGACCGAACATCGCCGCCTGCTGGTCGCCGAGGTCGCCGGTGAGCGGCACCTCGCCGCCGAGCGGGCCGGGCCAGCGGGCCACGCCGTAGGTGTTCGGGTCGGACGACGGCCGGATCTCCGGCAGCATCGACCGCGGGATGTCGAAGAAGCTCAGCAACTCGTCGTCCCACTGCAGAGATTCAAGATCCATCAGCATGGTACGGCTGGCGTTGGTCACGTCGGTGACGTGATTGCCGCCGTCGACCCCGCCGGTCATGTTCCACAGCAGCCAGCTGTCGGTGTTGCCGAAGATCGCGTCGCCGCGCTCGGCCGCCGCCCGGACCCCGTCGACGTTCTCCAGGATCCACTGGATCTTGCCGCCGGAGAAATAGGTGGCCGGGGGCAGGCCGGCCTTGCGGCGGATCACGTCACCCCGGCCGTCCCGGTCAAGAGCGGAGGCGATCCGGTCGGTACGGGTGTCCTGCCAGACGATCGCGTTGTAGTACGGCCGGCCGGTGGTGCGGTCCCACACCACGGCGGTCTCCCGCTGGTTCGTGATGCCGAGCGCGGCCAGGTCGCTGGCCTGCAGGTTCGCCTTCTGCATGGCGGTGCGCACGACCGTGGTGGTCCGCTCCAGGATCTCGACCGGGTTGTGCTCGACCCAGCCGGCCTGGGGCAGGATCTGCTCGTGCTCCAACTGGTGGCGGGCCACCTCGTTGCCGCCGTGATCGAAGATCATGAAGCGGGTGCTGGTGGTGCCCTGGTCGACGGCGCCGACGAAGTCAGCCACGGGTTGCCTCCAAAGTGTCTCGGGGCGCGGGGATCTCGCCCGGCTCCTGCGGGGCCTCGGACGGCAGGAACCGCCCGATCAGCACCTGGTAAAGCCCGGCGCCGACGAGGCCGCCGATGATCGGTGCGACGATCGGAATCCAGAAGTAGAGATAGCCTGTCTGATCTCGCATCGCCCCGCCATAACCGGTGAAGAAGCTGGCGAGTCGCGGCCCGAAGTCGCGGGCCGGGTTGATCGCATAACCGGCGTCGGTCCCCCACGCCATGCCGATCGCGACGACCAGCAGGCCGATGACCACGGGCGCGAGGTTGGCCAGCGGCGCCGTGTTGGCCGAGTCGGTGATGGCCAGGATCAGGAACAGCAGGATCGCGGTGCCGATGATCTGGTCGCGGAACGCGCCCCACTCCCCGACCGGGAGGGTGCCGTTGCCCGGCAGCGTGGAGAACACGCCCTGGGTCTTGATGGTCAGATTGGGGTCGGCCGCGTGCAGCACCTCGGTGTAGTTCCACCGCACCAGCAGGGCGGCGACGAACGCGCCGAGGAACTGCGCCAGGGCGTACGGGGCGACCTTGCGCCACTCGAAGCCCTTGAAGACCGCCAGCGCGATGGTGACGGCCGGATTGAGGTGCGCGCCGCTGATCCGGGCCGCGACGTAGACGCCGAGCGTCACGCCGAGGCCCCAGGACCAGGCGATACTGTCGTGATCGCCGATGCCCGCGCCGGCTACCTGCGCGACGACACCGACTCCGAAGAGGATGAGGATCATGGTCCCGGCGAACTCGGCGGCCATCTCGCCGAGCAGTCCCGGGATCTTCAGTCGTTCTGCCATGTGCCCTCCTTGCTCGATTGGCCGAACGCTAGGTAGCGCCCAGGTCACCGGCAATGCGGGCCGTTCGGCATTGCCGAACATCGACCACGGTCAGCGTTCGCGCGGTGGCATAGAGTCGTAACGTGCCCGCAACAGTGCAGTCGATCGAACGGGCCGCCGCGGTCCTGCGACTGCTCGCCGCCGGACCGGGGCACCTGGCGCTGGGCGAGATCGCCCACTCGCTCGACCTGGCCAAGGGCACCACCCACGGCATCCTGCGCACCCTCCAGCACGTCGGCTTCGTCGAACAGGACCGGGTCTCCGGCCACTACCGCCTCGGCGCCGCCATGCACGGGCTCAGTCACAGCTCCCTCGACGTCAACGAACTGCGCTCCCGCTCGATCAACTGGGCCGACCCGCTCGCCGCCCGCACCGGCGAGGCCGTCCGCATCGGCACCGTCCAGGCCGGACAGGTCCTGGTCGTGCACCATGTCTTCCGCCCCGACGACACGTTCCAGACCCTCGACGTCGGCTCCCGCCTCCCGATGCACGCCTCCGCGCTCGGCAAGGTGCTGATCGCCTACCGCGCGGCCGGCGCGTCACCGGCCGCCGAGCTCGGCCGGTTCACCCGCCGCACGATCCGCGACCCACAACTGCTGCAGGCCGAGCTCCGGCACGTGCGCGAGGCCGGCTGGAGCTCCGAGATCGAGGAGATGACCCCCGGCATCGCGTCGGTGGCCGCGCCGATCCGCGGTCACGGCGGCCTCGTGGTCGGCGCCATCGGCATCAACGGCCTGGTCGAACGCATCTGCGACAGCCATTACCACCCGCACCAGCACCTCGTCGCCCACGTCCGGGACACGGCCCGCGCCATCTCCCGGGAACTCGGGGCCGCCCACCGCTAGATCATCAGGGGGCCAGACATGACCGAGAGCTACGTCGTCGCCATCGACCAGGGCACCACCTCGACCCGGTGCATCGTCTTCGACCGTCGCGGCCGGCTCGCCGCCCTCACCCAGCAGGAACACAAGCAGTATTTTCCCAAGCCCGGGTGGGTGGAGCACGACGCCGCGGAGATCTGGCGCAACGTCGAGCGGCTCGCCCCCGAGGCCCTGCAGCAGGCCGGCATCACCACCTCGCAGGTGGCCGCGATCGGCATCGCCAACCAGCGCGAGACCACGGTGCTGTGGGACCGCACGACCGGCAAGCCGGTGAGTCACGCCATCGTCTGGCAGGACACCCGAACGGATGATCTTGTCCGGCAGCTCAGCGCGCAGGAAGGCGCGAAAGCCGTCGAGCACGATTCGGCGCTGCCGATGGCCACCTACTTCTCCGGGCCGCGCCTGCGCTGGATGCTCGACCACCAGCCCGAGCTGCGCGAACGCGCCGAACGCGGGGAGATCCTCTTCGGCACGATGGAGACCTGGCTGATCTGGAACCTGACCGGCGGCCTGCACGTCACCGACGTCACCAACGCCAGCCGCACGATGCTCCTCGACGTGCACACCCTCGACTGGTCGCCGGCCGCGCTCGCCTTCTTCGACATCCCCCGCGCCATGCTGCCCGAGGTCCGGCCCTCGATCGGCGGCTTCGAAACAGCCGTGGCGGCGTTTCCGGGGGTCCGGATCGGGGCGGCACTCGGCGACCAGCAGGCCGCCCTCTTCGGTCAGACCTGCTTCTCCCCCGGCGAGGCCAAGTGCACCTACGGCACCGGCAGCTTCCTGCTGCTCAACACCGGCGGCGAGCTGGTGCGCTCGACCCACGGGCTGCTCAGCACGGTCGCCTACCAGATCGCGGGCGGGCCGGCCGCGTACGCCCTGGAAGGCTCGATCGCCATCACCGGCTCGCTGGTGCAGTGGTTCCGCGACCAGCTGGAGCTCATCGCCAGCGCCCCGGAGATCGAGACCCTCGCGCGCACGGTCGCCGACAACGGCGGCTGCTACATCGTCCCGGCGTTCTCGGGGCTCTACGCCCCGTACTGGCGCAGCGAGGCGCGCGGCGTGATCGTCGGCCTGACCTCGTACATCACCAAGGGTCATCTGGCCCGGGCGGTGCTGGAGGCAACCGCCTGGCAGACCCGCGAGGTGGTCGACGCGATGAACGCCGACTCCGGCCTCGACCTCACCACCCTGCGCGTGGACGGCGGGATGACCGCCGACAACCTGCTCATGCAGTTCCTCGCCGACGTCCTCGACGTGCCGGTGGTGCGCCCGCTGGCCGCCGAGACGGTGTCGCTGGGCGCGGCGTACGCGGCCGGGCTCGCCGTCGGCTACTGGCCCGACCTGGAAGGGTTGCGCCAGAACTGGCACCGGGCCGCCCAGTGGCTGCCGACCATGGACCCGTCGGCCCGTGCCTCCGAGTACCTGAACTGGCAAAAGGCGGTCGAACGCACGTTCGACTGGACCCGGCGGTCATAATTGACCGATCATGACTCTCACAGATCGCCTTCCGGGCAACGCCGAACCCGACGCGGTCTTCGACGCCTTCCAGAAATGGGCCACCGAGCAGGGCCTCGCCCTCTACACCCACCAGGAAGAGGCCCTGATCGAGCTGGCCACCGGGGCCAACGTCATCCTCAACACCCCGACCGGCTCGGGCAAGAGCCTGGTCGCCGCGGGCGCGCACTTCATCGCCCTGGCCAGCGGCCGCACCACCTTCTACACCGCGCCGATCAAGGCCCTGGTCAGCGAGAAGTTCTTCGCCCTGTGCGCGATGTTCGGGGCGCACAACGTCGGCATGCTCACCGGCGACGCGTCGGTCAACGCCGACGCCCCGATCATCTGCTGCACCGCCGAGATCCTCGCCAACCTGGCCCTGCGCGAGGGTAAGAACGCCGACGTCGGCCAGGTCGTGATGGACGAGTTCCACTTCTACGCCGAGCCCGACCGCGGCTGGGCCTGGCAGGTGCCGATCGTCGAGCTGCCGCAGGCCCAGTTCCTGCTCATGTCGGCCACGCTCGGCGACACCACCCGCTTCGTCGACGACCTCAGCCGGCGCACCGGCCGGCCCACGGCCGTCGTGGCCAGCGCCGAGCGGCCGGTTCCGCTGGTCTTCTCGTACGTCACGACCCCGCTGCACGAGACGATCGAAGAGCTGCTGTCGACCCACCAGGCGCCGGTCTACATCGTGCACTTCACCCAGGTCGCCGCGCTGGAACGGGCGCAGTCGCTGACCAGCGTCAACATGTGCACCCGCGAGGAGAAGGACCGGATCGCCGCGGCGATCGGCAACTTCCGGTTCACCGCCGGCTTCGGCAAGACCCTGTCCCGCCTGGTGCGCCACGGCATCGGCGTGCACCACGCCGGCATGCTGCCGAAATACCGCCGCCTGGTGGAGACCCTGGCCCAGGCCGGCCTGCTCAAGGTGATCTGCGGGACCGACACCCTCGGCGTCGGCATCAACGTGCCGATCCGCACCGTCCTCTTTACCGGTTTGTCGAAGTACGACGGGATCAAGACCCGCCTGCTCAAGGCGCGCGAGTTCCACCAGATCGCCGGCCGCGCCGGTCGGGCCGGCTTCGACACCCTCGGCACCGTCATGGTGCAGGCCCCCGAGCACGTCATCGACAACGAGCGGGCCCTGGCCAAGGCCGGCGACGACCCGAAGAAGCGCCGCCGGGTGGTCCGCAAGAAGCCGCCCGAAGGCACCATCGGCTGGGGCCAGCCCACCTTCGACCGGCTCGTCGCCGCCGACCCCGAGCCACTGACCAGCTCGTTCCAGGTCTCCCACGCGATGCTGCTCAACGTGATCGCCCGCGGCGGCGACCCGTTCGCGGCCATGCGGCACCTGCTCACCGACAACCACGAGGAGCCGGCCGCCCAGCGCCGGCACATCCGGCGGGCCATCGCCATCGCGCGGGCGCTCGTTGCCGGGGGCGTCATCGAACGTACCGACGAAGGGGTCTATCGCCTGGTCGAAGACCTCCAACTGGACTTCGCTCTCAACCAGGCGCTCTCCCCCTTCGCCCTGGCCTGCCTGGAGCTGCTCGACCGGGAGGCGCCGGACTACCCGCTCGACGTCGTCTCGGTGATCGAGTCGACCCTCGAGGACCCCCGCCAGGTGATCTACGCGCAGCGCACCAAGGCCCGCGGCGAAGCGGTCAACGCCATGAAATCCGAGGGCATCGAGTACGAGCAGCGAATGCTCCTGCTGGAAGAGGTCACCCACCCCCGCCCGCTGCTCGAGCTGCTCGAGGGCGCCTACGAGACCTACCGGCGCGGTCACCCCTGGGTCAGCGACTACGAGATCAAACCCAAGTCGGTCGTACGGGACATGTACGAGCGGGCGATGACCTTCACCGAGTACGTGTCGTTCTACGGCCTGTCCCGCTCCGAAGGTCTCGTGCTGCGCTACCTCGCCGACGCGTTCCGGGCGCTGCGCCAGACCGTGCCCGAGGACGCCCGCACCGAGGAGCTCACCGACCTCATCGAGTGGCTCGGCGAACTGGTCCGCCAGGTCGATTCCAGCCTCCTCGACGAATGGGAGCGGCTGCGCAACCCGGGCGCCGTCATCGAAGAGGTCCGCCTCGACGACAAGCCGCCCGCCGTCACCCGCAACGTGCGCGCGTTCCGCGTGCTGGTCCGCAACGCGCTGTTCCGCCGGGTCGAGCTGGCCGCCCTGCGCCGCTGGTACGACCTGGGCGAACTCGACGGCGAGGACGGCTGGACCGCCGATCGCTGGTCCGCCACTCTCGCGGACTACTTCGACGAGTACGACGAGATCGGCACCGGCCCGTCCGCCCGCGGCCCGGCCCTGCTGCACATCTCGGTGCAGGACGGCTTCTGGGCCGTCCGGCAGGTGTTCGAGGACCCGAACGGCGACCACGACTGGGGCATCGACGCCACCGTCGACCTGGCCGCCTCCGACGAAGCCGGCGCCGCCGCGGTCGTCATCACCGCGGTCGGCCCCCACGACTGATGAACCCGCCGCTGTCCCGGCGGCGGCGGATCGCCGGCTTCGTGCTCGCCGCCGGCGGCCTGCCGCTGCTCACGGCGGTCACCGGGGAGATCTCGCTCTACCTCGCGGCCGTCGTCGGCGTCGCGCTGGTCGGCGGCCTCTGGCCCGCGCTGCCGGCCGCGGTCGGCGCCTTTCTGCTGCTCAACTACTTCTACGTCGCCCCGCTGCACACCCTGGCCGTCGCCACCGGCGGCGGCCTGCTGTCTCTGGCCGCCTTCGTGGTGGTGGCCGCGGCCGTCTCGTGGGTCGTCGACCTCGCGGCCCGGCGAACCGCCCAGGCCGACACCCTGGCCGAGGTCGCCGGCGGGGTGCTGCGCGGCGGCGCCGACCCGCTGTCCGCGCTGCTCCGCCAACTGCGCGACACGTTCGCCCTCGACTCGGTCACTCTCCTGGAACGCGTACCCGCCGGCGCGGCCGCGCGTGAGCTGCTCGGGGGCGTACCGGATGGGTGGTCGTCTGTTGCGACCGTGGGTGAACCGATCGCCGTGACCCCCGCGGATGGCGACGCCTGCGTCGCTGACGAATACCTCGTCCTGGTCCTGCGGGGCAGGCCCCTTTCCGCCTCCGACCGGCGTCTGGTCGATGCCTTCGCGGCGCAGGCGGCGGTGGCGCTCCGGCAGCAAAGGCTGGCCGTGGCCGCCGAGGGCGACAAGATGCGCACCGCTCTGCTCGCCGCGGTCAGCCACGACCTGCGTGGCCCGCTGGCCTCGGCGAAAGCGTCGGTGGCGGGCCTGCGCAGCGACGATGTGTCCTTCTCCCCGGACGACCGCGCCGAGCTGCTGGCCACCGCCGACGAATCCCTGGACCGGCTCGCCGTGCTGGTCGCGAACCTGCTCGACATGAGCCGCCTGCAGGCCGGCGCGCTCGGCGTGACCCTGGCCGACGTCGGCCTGGAAGACGTGGTCCCGGCCGCCCTGGACGAGCTGGGGCCGCCCGCCCGCTCGATCACCGTCCAGCTGCCCGACGACCTGCCGGCCGTCCGGGTCGATCCCGGCCTGCTCGACCGGGTGCTGGTCAACATCATCGGCAACGCCCTGCGCTTCAGCCCGCCGACGATCACCGGCACGGCCCGCGGCGACACCGTCGAACTGCACGTGATCGACCACGGCCCCGGCATCCCACCGTCCCAATGGGACGCCGTCTTCCAGCCGTTCCAGCGGCTCGGCGACCGCGACAACCACACCGGTGTCGGCCTCGGACTGGCCCTCTCCCGCGGCCTCGCCGAGGCGATGGGCGGCACCCTGCGCCCGGCCGAGACCCCCGGCGGCGGCCTCACCATGATCCTGACCCTGCCCGCCTCGGGAAGCCACACATGACCCGCACCCTGCCCGCCTCCGGGAGCCGCGCATGACCCGCATCCTGGTCGTCGACGATGATCCGCAGATTCTGCGGGCGTTGCGGATCAACCTCCGGGCCCGCGAGTACGACGTGGACGTCGCCGCCGACGGCGCCGGTGCCCTGCAGGCGGCCGCCGCCCACCCGCCCGACCTGGTCGTCCTCGACCTGGGCCTGCCCGACATGGACGGCGACGAGGTCATCCGCGGCCTGCGCGGCTGGACCACCGTGCCGATCATCGTGCTGTCCGGCCGCGCCGAGGGCACCGACAAGGTGGCCGCTCTGGACGCCGGCGCCGACGACTACGTCACGAAGCCCTTCGGCCTGGACGAACTGCTGGCCCGCATCCGCGCCGTCACCCGCCGCGTCCAACCACCGGAGTCGGCCGCCCCCGTGATCACCCTGGGCCGGCACACGATCGACCTCGCCGGCCACACCATCACCCCCGAGCAGCGCCTGACCCCCACCGAGTGGCAGTTGCTCGAACAGCTGCTGCGCAACCCCGGCAAGCTGATCACCCAGCGGCAGTTGCTGCAGGAGGTCTGGGGCCCGCAGTACGGCACCGAGTCCAATTACCTGCGTCAATACATGGCCCGGCTGCGCCGCAAGCTCGAGGACGACCCGACCCGCCCCCGCCATCTACTCACCGAGCCCGGCATGGGTTACCGCTACCAACCCTGATGCGGCGATACTTGGCGCAGCCGGCGAACGGGGAGCGGCCAGAGTGTCATCACACGGACCCACCGATGCGGACGTCACCACCACCGACGGGCGCACCCTGCGTTACCAGGAGGCCGGCGACCTCCACGGCCACCCGGTCTTCCTCCTGCACGGCATGCCCGGCAGCCGCATCGGCCCCCGGCCCCGCCCCGGCCTGCTGTCCCGCCTGGGCATTCGCCTGATCAGCTACGACCGCCCCGGCTACGGCGGCTCCGAACGCCACGCCCGCCGCACCGTCGCCGACTGCGCCACCGACGTCACCCGCATCGCCGACCACCTGGGCCTGGACGGCTTCGCCGTGGCCGGCCGCTCCGGCGGCGGCCCGCACGCCCTGGCCTGCGCCGCCCTGCTCCCCGACCGGGTGAACCGGGCCGCGGTACTGGTGAGCTTCGCCCCCGACGAGGCCGGCCTCGATTGGTACGCCGGCATGAACGCCGCCAACGCCCGCGACTTCAGCCTCGCCCAGGCCGACGAGGAACAGCTGGTGGAGACCCTGCGCCAGCAGGCCGACCGGGTCCGCCGCCGTCCGATGAGCCTGCTGGAGTCCCTGCGCGACCAGGTGAGCGTCCACGACCAGCGGGTCGTCGCCGATGCCACGATCGAACGGCTCCTGCTGGAGTCCTACGCGGAGGCCACCCGCCCCGGCCCGTACGGCTGGATCGACGACGCCCTCGCCCTGCGCCGCCCCTGGGGTTTCGACCTCACCGCCATCAGCCAGCGGGTCCTGCTGTGGCACGGCGCCGAGGACAACGTGGTGCCGGCCAGCCACGCCCGCTGGCTGGCCCAGCGCATCCCCTCCGCCGAGCTGACCGTCCAGTCCGGCTCCGCCCACTTCGGCGCCATGGAGATCCTCCCGTCCATCCTCTCCTGGCTGACCCAGGACCCGGAGGCCCGCGCCGCGGGTTAGGAGTGTTCGCTGCCGGCTCACGACCAGGCGGGATCACGGCCGGTCAGGCCGAGGATGCGGTCCAAGGTGGGTGCGTCGGCCGGCATCGCGACCTCCGGTCCGTACATTCCCATCTCCCGCCCCTGCTCCACGCCGGCGAACATCGTGTCGTGCAGATGCGCCAGCAGATCGGTGGGTAGTTCCAGCCGCTGCCCGGTCGCGACCGCCAGGTCCCAGCCGTGCACGGCCAGCTCGCCGACGATCATCTCGCCCATGACGGGGGCGGGCAGCATCTGCGGCGTGCCCATGCTCGTCTCGCCCTCCCAGGCGCTCGGCGGCGCCCACGACGACGTGATGTCGTCCAGCAGGGCGAGCAGGTGACCGCGCCAGTCGCCGGCGGCCAGGTCGACATCGGTCTCGGCGGCCGCCGGCTGCGGAACGGACTCCTTGCGGCCGGCGCCGGCCAGCGACGGCCCCCAGAACAGGAGATGGTTGACCAGTGCCCGCACGTCGTACTCCGTGCACGGAGTCTTGTTGGCGAGCTGATCGTCGGTGATGGTGCGGGCGACGGCGGCCATGGCCTCGGCCGCGTGGGAAAGGTGTGACATGGCGGCAACGCTAAGCGGCGCGGTCCGGAGGGGTATTGAACAAAGGCGACATAAACTCTGCGGTGTGGGGCGGGACGTTCGTGAGCTGCGGAGTGCGTGGACCAGATATCAGCGCCACGCGTTCCACCGCCCGTCGCCGGCGCTCGAGCCATGGGTGGAGCAGTACTGGGAGGCTCGCTGGGACTACGCCGAGCCGTACCGGCAGAAGATCGTGCCGCGCCCGAACGTGCACCTGTCGCTCGGCGGCGGCCGCGCGGACCTCAGCGGCGTGTGCAGCGGCTACCAGATCAAGGTCCTCGAGGGCCGTGACCAGGTCTTCGGCGTCACGTTCCGGCCGGGCTGCTTCCGCCCGTTCCTCGGCGCCTCCCTCTCGACGATCACCGACCGCGTCGTCCCCGCGACCGAGGTGTTCGGCCCGGACCTGCCCACGACGCTCGACGTGCCGACCGTGGAGGCCTTCCTGCTGAAACACCTGCCGGACGACGACCCCCGAGTGCGCCAGGCGGTGGCCGCGGTCGAGCTGATCGCCGAGGACAAGGCCGTGACCAGGGTCGAACACCTCGCCGGCGAGCTCGGGCTGAGCGTGCGGGGCTTGCAACGGCTGTTCGCGGAGTACGTCGGCATCGGGCCCAAGTGGGTGATCCGCCGTTACCGGCTGCACGAGGTGACCGCACGCATGGCCGCCGGCGGGGCGATCGGCTGGGCCGCGCTGGCCGCGGACCTCGGCTACGCCGACCAGGGCCACTTCATCCGCGACTTCAAGAGAATGTTCGGCGAGCCACCGACCTGGTACGCGCAGCGGTATTAGCCTCCTGCCGGTCCTTGCGGAGCAGGACGAGCACCAGGATCGCGCCGGCCAGGGCAGTTCCGGAGGCGATCAGCAGGGTCGCGTTCAGTCCGTCGGCGAACCCGGCCGGAGACCCGTGCCGGTCGGTGAAGACGGTCCCGAAGACCGCGACGCCGAACGCGAGCCCGAGCTGGCGGAACGTGTTGAGCGCCCCGCCGGCCATCCCGCTGCGCTCGCGCGGCACCTCGGCCAGCACCGCCGAGGCGTTCGTGGGCAGCACGCAGCCGACGCCGAGACCGGCCACGATCAGTCCGGGGATCAGGATCGCGCCGGTGCTGTCCGGGCCGGTCCGGGCCTGCAGCAGGTCGCCGGCGGCGATCAGGAGCAGGCCGAGGCCGACGGTCCAGCGCGGGGCGATCCGCTGCAGGAGCCGGCCGGTGGACGCGCCGACGATCAGGGCGGCGGCGGCGGCCATCGGAAGGCGGAACAGGGTCAGGTCGAGCATCGGGTGGTCCGAGCGGGCTTCGGCCAAGAGGAACAGGACCAGGGCGACCAGGCCGGTGGCGAACGCGGCCAGGGTCACGCCGTCGGTCCAGCCGGCATCACCGGCGCGGATCATGCCGTACGTCAGCGCAGCCGCCGCCCCGGTGAAGCTGATCGTGCCGGGCAGGTCGAAGCGGCCGCCCCTGGGCGCCCGGGACTCGCTCACCCCGCGCACCGTGAACCAGATCGCGACCAGGCAGACCGGCAGGTTGATCAGGAACACCCAGCGCCAGCCGAAGTGCTCGGTGAGCAGGCCGCCGGCGAGTGGCCCGGCCGCGGCGGCAACGCCGCTGACCGCGCCCCAGACGCCGAACGCGACACCCCGGTCGCGGCCCTGGTAGGTGAAGTTGAGCAGGGTGGCGGTGCACGCGAACATGGCCGCACCGCCGAGGCCCTGGAGGATCCGGGCGGCGATCAGGGCCTGCTCGTTCGGGGCAACCGCGCAGAGCAGCGAGGAGATCGTGAAGATGCCGATGCCGATCAGGTAGATCCGGCGGCGGCCGAACCGATCGGCGAGCGAGCCGGCGCCGAGCACCAGGGCGGCCAGGGACAGGGCGTACCCGTCGATGACCCACTGCAGGTCGGCGTAGTCCGCCCGGAAGTCGTCGGAGATCGCCGGCAGGGCGACGACGACGATGAGCACGTCCACCAGCAGCAGGAAGGTGCCGAGAGAGACGGCGATCAGTGGAGACCATTTGCGCATGCACTGCAGGCTGCCGGTGGCCGCATAGTTTTCCCCAGCCGCATTCGGCATTTCTGCGGATCAGCGCGGCTGGACGACATTCCAAGTCGATGAACACGCCCTCATCTCGCGCTCCTGAGCAGACTGCGGGGCCTTACGCTCTGCAGCAACAAAGACGACTGATCTCTGACGTCGGCCGTTTGAACACTCTTGTATCTCTACCCCACGAGCCGATTAGTTGTTCCTGGCGGTAGGACGTTGCTGTTCAAGCGCGTGTGCCGCGGTCAACCCCTTCACGACAGGCATGTCTATGCAAGATGTATGGACCGTCTCCTCGGGCGACGGAACAGGCAAGGCGAGGCTGAGGTTGCGCTCCGGGCCGCCACGCCCACTGGTGGCGACTCTCACGGAGGCGGAACTGGCACGTGTGGCGACCCTGTTGCCGGAGGTCGCCGAGGTGGTGCGGCGGGGCGAGTTCAGCCGGATCCAGTTGGGCACGGCGTTTCAGGACGCGATCGGCCGAGATCCGTTCCGGCAGGAGAAAACGCTGGTCAGCCGCGACCGGTCCAGTTGGTCGTGGTGGAAGAATCTCGGGGCCGTCATCATAGGGCAGTGGTCGCTGCCGTCCGGGATGGTCGATCCGGGGCTCACCAGCACCCTATCCGCGGCATGACAGTGAACCCCGCACTCGACCGTCTTCGCCTGACCGCTTCTCCGCTCGGCCGGTGCGGAATCACGGCGTCAAGGGCGGGCCTTGGTCCCGGCTTTAAGTAGCTCCACCATCTCCGCGATGCGTTCAACGCGCTGTTCAGGCCGGCGTTTTGTTGCATCGATCCAGCGTAGGTAAGCCCGACGATAGAACTGCGCCAGCGAGTCGAAAAACGCCCCGGCATCTGGCTCGGCCGCCAAGGCCGCGGCGACATCGTCGGCGAGATCCGCACGTTGCGGCCCTTCCGGTGCGATATCCACCGTGACCTCGGTACCGACGGCCAATTCACCAGCGCCCGGTGATTTCGGGCCGAGGGTGAACCCGAAGCCGTCGCCAGCCGTTCCCACGACTGCCCGCACCCGGGCGCCGTTGACGGTGCCGGCAACGTGGTGGCGCGGTTTGGCGCCCCAGACCGAGTCGGGGTTGAACGGGACCGGCACCAGTAGTTTGCCGCCTGCCCCGGCGGCAACCCTGGCGACGAAGTGTTCGGACTTCATGGCAACCGATCCTGCCAGCATTCTTGGTCGCGAGGGAGAGCAGGTGCGGCGCCGTTGCCGGACCCGACGCGCCGGTACACGGATCGCGGCAGGTGAGTGAACTGATCTTGCTGACTCCGCATCAAGGCCGTACTTCTTCGGCACCGGACAGGATTGCCGCAAGCCGCTAGCCTGATTTCGTGACCGGTCGCGATCCGCTGATGCCAGGTGAGGACGTCAATCAGCCCAGGGTATCTACCGCCCTCGAGGAGCATTTGATCTGGGTCGGTCTCGCGTTGCTGAGCGGGTTCATCGGCAACCTCGGGTACGACCTCATCAAGTCGCCTTTGCAGGAACTGATCCGCCGCAAGCGCACATGGAGCAGAGAAGAACTGCACCAGCAGGTAATCTCCGGCAACCTGGACGCCGAAACACTTAACCGGCTGCTGGAACTTCTTGCCGGAACAGCTATCGTCAATGAGCGACGCCGGCGCGGCCTCTCCGTCCCCGTGCTGCAGGATCTGAAATACGGACCTTGGACTTCAAGTGCGGGGTCAACGAATGCCCCCATAGTGATCCAAATGACTACTATCAAGCTCGGAGGAATCGGCCCCAGCCCGTCCAATCACGAATCTGGCGGACCGAGCAGCTTCGGGCTTCCGTCGGGATCGCATCTCGGCGTGAGCGCCGGTGCACCGGCACCAAAGGGACCGATATTTGTGGGAGCAATAGCGAGTTGCCGCGTCGGGCAACATTTCGACGCTCACGTTTCCGTCCGATTTGGTCGGCGAAAGTGGTTCGATGAGGAGTGTGGCATCGAAATCACCATGATAGACGTAACGGCCGAGGATTAGATTTCGCCCGTTCGACAGCGCCGATCGACCTGGCCTTTGGGCGCATATCGACTGTGCGCTCATCGGCAAGAGCGTGAGTGAGGGCTCAGGGGCAGTGGTTGTGCTGCGCGACTGAACGCGACCGCCGGCGCCCGCGTTCCGCCGGCCGAGCTGCAGCTGGGACCGGCCGACGCTGATACCGCGAATGCACTCGGCGCGAGGCGATGGCGCACGAGTCACGGTTGGCGGACCCACCGCCATGCGCTCAGCCGAGGCCTGTTTCCAGGCCGGCTTCTAGCCGTGGAGCCGGTCGAGGATGCCCCGGTCGCCCTCGGTACGCAGCGACTCCGACTGAATCCGGCCGTAGAAGAACAAGACCAGCTCGTTGGCGGTGGCCCAGACGGCTACGTCGGCCTTCTCCGGGCCTTCACCGGCGGTAGCGCCGTCGGGGAGCCGGGCGGTACGCGTGCGGCCGTCGGAGACCCAGAGCCGCCATGAGCGGCCCTCGGCGACGTGGTAGTCGACGACCACCGGCTCGTGCGGCCAGGGTTCCGTTCCTGCGCAGCGGGTGGTCAGGAACTCGTCGACCCCGTCGACGGCCAGTTCGCTGGGCAGTGGCTGCGGGGCGCCCACCGTGACCTGGGCGTCGTAGGTATGCACGGCGAGCTGCTGGAGCTGGTCGCGAGCGACGGCACCGCTGGTCTGCGGCGACTGCGAATCACCCCACCACGTCCAGCAGCCACGGTCCGGTCCGGCCTCCCGCAGCGCGTCCAGCTGCTCCTGCACCGCGGTGGCAAAACAGTTCAGCAAGGCCTCGCGTTCACGCGGCGCCACCGGAGCGGACACGATTGCAGCAGCGTCGGCAGGCCCCGCGGCGACGATGGCGGTCCACTTGCGGCGCCCCTCCACCAGGTGTTGCACGAGGTCGAGCAATGTCCACTCGGGGCAGGTCGGCACCTGCACGTCGAGGCTGGGTGCCGCGGCGACCGCCGCCTGGAAAGCGATCGATCGCTCCTGCATCAGCCGCATCAGGTCAGCGAGTTCCAAAGTGTTCCCCACCGCGGCTTTGTACCACCCTGCTCCGCCAACCGACACCGATTTCCTTGCCTCCGGCGGCGAAGCGACGCGGCACAACCGGTGTCCAGCGCCCGCAAGGTTGACCCCGCTGACAGTGACGCGATTTTGGTTGCCCTGTTTGAACGAAAGCGCCCACCTCGCGCGACCGACCGCGCCCAGCTAGGAGAGATCGCTGCCGCGCTCGAGGACTGAGCGCGCCGGATCAATGCGAGCCCGACCGCCGGCTCGGCGGCGTACGTTTGCCTCATGATGACCTTGCCCGAGGGACTGCTTGTCCTCCTGCGCCGGCCGAGCCCGTGCTTCGTCGCCACCGTCGATCCGGACGGCTCGCCGCAGTTGACCGAGACATGGGTCGACACGGACGGTGAGCACATCGTGATCAACACGGTGGAGGGCTTTCGGAAGGTCCGAAACGTCGAGCGGGACCCGCGTGTCTCGGTCATCGTGACCGACCCGGACGACGTGACCGACTACTACTCCGTGAAGGGCCACGTCGTCGATGTGACCACGAAGAATGGCGCCGAACACATCGACAAGCTGGCACACAAGTACCTCGGCCGACCGTATCCATGGTTCGGAGGTCGCGACCAGGTGCGCCTCATCATGACCATCGCAGCCGACAAGATCGTCCATGCGCCACGCGGCTGACCTCGCCCGACAGCCACGTTCAGATCAAGTATCGATCTGTGGGCGACGCCTGTGCGGACTCAGCGGAACTTCATCTCCGCTTGGAAGGGGCGTTTCGACCGGAGGTACCTTTCCAGAGCGCCGACGCGGCTGACCGGATCCTGGACGAGTCGCCAGGCCTTCTCCGGGTCTTTCTCGTATTTCGCCACCAGGCTGGGATCCCCGTAGACGTCCGGTGGAAGCCCTCCGGAATAGCCTTTCTCCTCGGCCTCCTCGCGGATCTCGTCCTTCCAGTTGTGCCACTGCTTCAGGAAGTCCGCCATGCCCGCCTCGATCTTCGCCTTCATCTCTTTGCGGATCGGCTCGGACTGGTTGTAGGGCGTATTGAACAGCTTCCCCCACAGGACTTGGCGCTGCTGGTCGGCGTCGGTGGTCCGCGTGGCCCGGCAGTCAGCGATAGCAGCGTCGATGCTGGCGCCGGATGACTGCACCATCAGGTCGCGCGACTTCGTCAGCATCTCGCTGGCGATTTCCTTGCCGGACGGAGGCTGTTCCGGATTCTGCGCCAGCGCGCCGGACCCGACCGCTGCCCCGGCGAACGACATGAGCCGAATGATCAGCAGTGCTTCGGGCGCGACCAGGCTTGAAGCCGCCCAGAGCAGGTTGCCGGCTAAAGCCACCCAGAAGTTGGCCGTCGACTCCTCGTCCTTCGCCTCGGGCGCACCCTCGAGCGCGGCCAGCGCGGCGGCCAGCCACAGGTTGAGGAAGATGTCGCGATCACGCAGGAAGTCGGAGCGGAGTGCGACCGCATCGACCGCCTCCGCCGTCGCGGTCTCGGCCGGCGCGCGATGCAGGCCAGGCGACTGCTGCGCCACGTGCACCAACTCGTGCGCGAGGAGCTCGCGGCCGGCGCCGGAGTCAGGCTGGTACTCGCCGTCCCGGAAGTACACATCATTGCCAGTGGTGAAGGCGCGGGCATCCAGTTGACGGCTCAACTGATCGGCCTCGGCCCCAGTGTGGACGGTCACAGCGCTGAGATCGGTCCCGAGGCGAGGCTCAAAATAGTCGCGCACGCCGGACGGCAGTTGCGCGGCGCCGACGCCGCCCCGCGCCGGGCGCCGCTGAGCCGACATTTCGCCTTCGGGCATCGCGACCACCTGACGGGCGATGAGTTCGGCCTCCTGCTCGGATCGGTCGTGCGGCGAGCTCACCTCCAGCGCGCCGAGCGCCGCAGCGGGCATGGGCTGCACCAGGCGTTGGATGGCCGAATTGCCGGCGGCTGGCGCGAGTAATCGGGCAAGGCCGGGGTGGGCGAGGTCCCCGCCCGCGATGACGCTCCGCAGGGCGGTGTTGCTGAGCGCGGCTCGGTGCAGGTCGGGAAACTGCTCCTCCGACGACTGGTCGGCCTGCTGGTCGCGATGGGTGCGCAGAGCCTGCCGAACGCTTGCCACTGTGGCCTCCTGGTTATTCGGCTGCCTCAGCGTAGGACCGCCACACGGGCTACAACATGCCATTCTCCGTGGAGGTCGGCAGCGCGCTGCGACGGCACATCGAGCGGAGCGACATCGCCGCCCGGGGTCGCCCTGACCGGCTGGACCGTCTGACTAGTGGCGCGGGATCGGGCCGGCGACTGCTCCGTAGCCGGTTGCCTCGGCCGGGGTGGGGCGGGGGCCGGGCTGCGGGCGCCAGTCGGAGACCGAGACGATGCCTGGCTCCAGCAGGTCGAGGCCTTCGAAGAAACGGGCGACCTCGGCGTACGGGCGGGGGCTGAAAAGGGGTTTGATGTCCTTGTTCACCGCGTTCATGGCGGCGATCGTGTCGGCGTCCAGCGGGTCGAACGTCGCGTGTGACAGGACCAGGTAGCTGCCGGGCGGGAGGGCGGCGACCAGCTGCCGGACGATGTCGTGCGGGTTCTCGTGGTCCTCGACGAAGTGCAGCAGGGCCACCAGCAGCAGCGCGATCGGCTGGGAGAAGTCCAGCGTGGTCCGCAGCGCCGGGTTGGCGAGGATCTCTTCCGGCTTTCGGGCGTCGGCGTCGATGTAGGCGGTGGCGCCCTCGGCCGAGCTGGTCAGCAGGGCCCGGGCGTGCACCAGCACGAGCGGATCGTTGTCCACATAGACGATGCGCGACTCGGGGGCGATGCGCTGCGCGACGTCGTGCACGTTGCGGGCGGTGGGCAGGCCGGTGCCGATGTCGAGGAACTGGCGGACGCCGGCCTCGGCGGCCAGGTGGCCGACCGCACGCTGCATGAACGCGCGGTTCTCCCGGGCGGCGGTGCGGATGTGCGGGAAGACCGCGGCGATCGCCTCGGCGGCGTCCCGGTCGGCCTGGAAGTTGTCCTTGCCGCCTAGCCAGTAGTCGTACCGCCGCGCCGGATGCGGGCGGGTCATGTCGATCGGCGTCGAGACTTCCGAGCTGTCGTTCGTCAACACGATCCCCCTGTCATCCGTGACGTGCCGCGAGATCCACCGGTCTGCATCGTAGCGGTCGCCGAGAACCAGCCGATCCGCCGTGGACATCGGCAGGCGTGCGTGATCACCTGTGCGGGTGGCACACATCCCGCTCCCGCCGCTTCCCGGCATCGCCGGTCTGCTGGCCGCCTATCCGCAGACCGCGGGCCCGCTCAACAGCCTCGCCGAAGCGCTGCTGCGCGGTCCTTCACCGCTCACCCCGGGGCAGCGGGAAAGCATTGCCGCGTACGTGTCCCGCGGCAACGAGTGCACGTTCTGCGCCCGGACACACGGCGCGGTAGCCGACCAGCTGGGCGGCGGGTCCGGCCCGGAACCCATGATGGACGCGTTGCTGGCCATCGCCGAGAAGGTCCGGGTGGACGGCCGCTCGGTGACCGCCGGGGACATCGCGCGGGCCCGCGCGGCCGGGGCCGACGACCGGGCCGTTCACGACACCGTGCTGATCGCGGCGGCGTTCAGCATGTTCAACCGGTACGTCGACGGGCTCGACACCTTCACCCCGGACGACCCGGACGCATATGCGAGGCATGCTCGCGCCCTGGCCGAGAACGGTTACCTGCAGCCGCCGGCCTGAACGTCAGACCGGGAAGACCCGGCGGACGACCAGCCCCAGGCCCACCAGCAGCAACGCGGCCTCGAGGGCGGCCGACGCGCCGGCCCGCGACGCACCGGTCACGTCCAGGTACGAGGTGACCTCGAGGTCGAAGACGGCGGAGTCCTGGGCATCGAACCACCGTTGCGTACCACCGAAGTCCAACGGGTCGAGGGGAAAAGGCGGATCCGACATCCAGGTGCTCCACGTCGGGGTTCCGCGTTCGGCGCACACGGTGTCCATGGTTCTCAGAATGGTCTTCGCGACGGAGACGGTCAGCCTGGTCCCGCCCGGCGTTCCGAGGAACCGCACCACGGCCGCGCGCAGACGGTAGCCGCCCGCCTGCCCGGCGAACGCTCGCATGTCGTCGACCAGTCCCGCGGGGTCGCCCGCCGCGGTGAACTGCCGGAGGACCTGATCCATCTCCGGCTCCGAACGCGCCGGGGCCGTGACCACCTCCGCCCCGTCGGGCAGGGCGCACGGCGTGCGGACCGCAACGCAAACCAGGACGGTCGGTCGCGCGCCCGGCCACGGCACGCCCGCAGCCGTACCGAGCAGGCCGGCCGAGACCGCGAAGGCCGGCAGCAGCGCGATCCCGGCCCGGCGCAGTCGCGGGCGTGAGCCCGCCTGGATCGCGCCGGCGACCGCGACCGGCAGCAGCACGGCGGCCAGCACGGCCGGCATGATCGCCGCCGCGCCCGCGTCCGGGCCGAAGCCGGCCGGCCACCCGTAGCCACCGTTGCCGTGGTCGACCACCGCGGCGGCGGCCATGATCGCGGCCAGCCCACCCAGCCCGGCCAGCTGCGGCGCGCCCGGACCAGGAACCGGGCTCCACGGGCGGTCGCCCCACGAGGCGGCGTGGCCGAGCAACGCGGCGACGGCGAGTGTCCCGGCGTACGGCAGAACCTGGCGGTGCAACAGCAGCTGTCCGACCTGGACCAGTGTCAACACCAGGAACGGCCACAGCCCCACCAGCAGGTGCCGTCTGACCGTTCGTCGTACCACCGTCCCAGGAAACCCTTCGGACGACGGCCGGCGCAGGCGATTCGCGCCCACCCGCGCGGTAATGTCTGGCCAGTTCAGCGGGCTTTGACCGGAGGAGTCGATGCGGGGATGACGGTGCCCACCCAGGATGAGGTGCTCGGATACTTCAGCACGCTGTCGAACTGGGGACGCTGGGGCGGCGACGACGAGCGCGGGACGCTGAACCACATCACCGACGACGTCCGGCTGGCGGCGGCGCGGGCCGTGCGCCACGGCCGGAGCGTGTCGTGCGCCTGGGAGATGGCCGCGCCGGAGGACATGGAGCGGTCGACCACGGCGTGCCCGTGCTCCGCCGACATGCCGGGCGCGGAGAACATCCCGGTGCCCGCCTTCCACGCCGACCGGCGCTGGGGGTTCTCGTCCGAGCGGCTCGGCCTCTCCTTCCACGGCAACACCGTCACCCACCTCGACTCGCCGTGCCACCTGTTCTGGGACGGCGAGATGTATAACGGGCGGCCGCACTCGCTGGTCGACCCCGAAACGGGTTCGGCGTGGGCGGCCGTCACGGCGGCGGCGGACGGGATCGTCACGCGCGGTGTCCTGCTCGACGTCGCGGCGGTCCGGGACGTCGACTGGCTGGAACCGGGGCAGGGCGTGTTTCCCGCCGATCTCGAGGAGGCCGAGCGCCGCCAGGGCGTACGGGTGCGATCCGGCGACGCGGTGCTGCTGCGAACCGGCTTCGGCCGCGCCCGGCACGAGAACGGCGCGGCCATCGGTTTCACCCAGGCCGGCTGGCACGCGTCCTGCCTGCCGTGGCTGCACGAACGCGAGGTCGCCCTGATCGGCGCGGACACGCCCCAGGACGTTCAGCCGTCGGGTTATCACGACGTGCTGATGCCGGTGCACGCCGTGAGCCTGGTCGCGATGGGCCTGTGGCTGCTCGACAACTGCGACCTGGAGGCGTGCGCGGCGACGGCCGCCGAGCTCGGCCGGTGGGACTTCCAGCTCGCCGTCGCGCCGGTCCGCCTCGCCGGCACGTCCGGCAGCCCGGTCAACCCGATCGCCACGTTCTGACCCACGGCATCGTCGGCGCACACGTGCACCGAACTCACCGATCGAAGATCGGATATCTCCCGGCGGGCATGAGGCCGGCGTGGAAGACGGCTGCTTCTGATCCCAGCGGTTCGTCGTCGTCGGGCTCGCCGGCCCAGGCCGGCACCCATTCGCTGCGGAACGTCTGCGCCAGCCGCCGGGCGACCGCGTCGGCGACCCCCGCGACGTCGGCCAGGGCGATCGTCTCGCACCGCAACGCCAGCTGCGCATGCAACTCGCACGCGACCAGGTTCCGCAGCGCCGCAGGCGCCTCGAAGTCGTCGTGGGTCTGCCCGGGTGGCACGGCCATCCCTCCACGCTTTGCCGTTCCGCCGGTCCCGTCAATCCGCCGTTACCTTTCCCACAGACGTCTTGGCCGGATGCCGGTCGCTGCCGATAAGAACAGCTGCCACCCGCGCCAGAAAGTTCGAGTATTGACAGTTAGAGCTCTAACATTTAAAGTTCTAAACATGGACGCACCGAAGCTCACCACCAACCTCGACCTGATGCGCTGGATCGGCTGGGCCCAGCGCAAGGCCGGCGAGGACTGGATCCGGGAGCGCGGGCTCAGTCACGAGCAGAGCTTCGTGCTGGGTTACCTGGCGCAGAACCCGGGTGCGATCCAGCGCGACATCGCGGAGGTCAGCCGCACCAGCGCGGCCAGCGTCTCGAGCCTGCTGCAGGGCCTCGAGCGCCGCGGCCTCGTCGAGCGCCGCACCGAGAGCGGCAACGAGCGCAGCAAGCGGGTCTTCGCGACGCCGGCCGGCACCGAGCTCATCGCCGGGTTCGACACCGCGATGGCCGGCGTCGAGGAGGCCATCCTCGCCCCGCTCGACCAGGCCGAGCGAGACGCCCTGCAGACCCTGCTGACGAAGATCACGGCGGAGTTGCCGCACCCGACGCGGTAACCGCCCGCACACCCCCGAACGACGCGTCCGAGGACGCGCGATGACCCCTGCCCGGAAGAAGGCGCAGTCATGACCACCACCACCCTCGAAAGCCCGGTGAACACCGACGCCGTCGGCACCAACCGCTGGTACCTGTCCGCCGCGCCGATCGCCCGGGCCCTCGTGCACCTCTGCGTGCCGATGGCCGCCGCGATGATCGTCAGCGCGGTCTACAACGTCATCAACGGCGGCTTCGTCGGCTCGCTGCACGACAGCGCGCTGCTCGCCGCGATCACCTTCGGCACCCCGCTGCTCGGCCTGGTCATGGCGGTCGGCGGCGTGTTCGGCGTCGGCGGCGGCGCGCTCATGTCGCGGCTGCTCGGCGCGGTGTCGGTGAGCTGTTGCAAGCCGGCTTCCTGATCGTCACCTCGCTGGTGCTCAACAACCTCGCGGCCGGCTACGGCGACGGCCCGCTCGCCGCGATGGGTGTTGCGGTCCGGATCGCGCAGGTGCCGGAGTTCCTGGTGATGGGCGTGACGCTGGGTGTGCTGCCGCTGCTGGCCTACGCCTACGGCAAGGGCGACCGGCAGCGGCTGACGGCGGCGCTGCGGGCGTCGGCGATCACCGTGGGCGGCATCGCGCTGATCTTCTCGGTGACCGTCTACCTCTTCCGCGAGCAGGTGTTCACCGCGTTCGTGTCCGACCGCTCGGTCCTCGCGATCGGCGTCACCATCATCACCGCGCAGCTCACCGCGATGATCGCGAACGGGTTCACCGGGCTGATCACCTCGCTGTTCCAGGCCACCGGGCGGGCGCTGCCGGCCACCGTCATGTCGCTGACGCAGGGCATCCTGTTCATCCCGATCGTGCTGCTCGGCAAGCTCTGGTTCGGCCTGTCCGGCATCATCTGGGCGCTGACCGTCACCGAGTGCATCGTCTTCGGGGTCGGCCTGGTGATGTGGCTGGCCTCCCGCCGGGCGATCGACCGCGGCCTCGCCGCGGGCAGCCCGGAGCGCGCCGAGGAAATGCTCGAGGCCTGATCGTCAAGGTAGCGATGACGCGGCCGCCACCGGCTGCCGCATTTCGCCGTGCACAGCGGGGCGAGCTCCGCGCCGGGTCGCGCCGATGCCGGCGGTGACCACCAGGCCGACGCCGGCGACGCCGAGCACGCCGGGGGTCTGGTGCAGCCCGACCGCGCCGATCAGCAGGCCGAACGCCGGCTCCAGGGCCATCAGCGTGCCGAAGGCGGCCGTCGTCAGCCGGCGCAGGGCGAGCATCTCCATGCCGAACGCGACCAGCATCATCGCGCCGAGCACCAGGCCACGCAGGACCTGGCCGCCGGTCAGCGCCGCGATCGCCGACGGGTGCACGGTGAGCGTCGCGACCAGGGCCGCCACCGGCATCGACACCGCGAGGCCCTTGAGGCCGTCGACCCGGTCGCCGACCTTCTGGGTCAGGACGATGTAGGCGCCCCAGCAGACCGCCGCGCCCAGCGCGAACGCGACCCCGGCCAGGTCGACGCCACCCTCCCAGGGGCGGGTCAGCAGCAGGACCCCGGCCGCGGCCAGGACCGGCCACGTCATGTTGCGGCGGTTCTGGGCGACGGCCACGCCGAGCGGCCCGAGGAACTCGATCGCGCTGGCGGTGCCGAGCGGCAGCCGCCCGACCGCGGCCATGAACAGGATCGTGGCGCCGGCGGTGGCCACCCCGAGCAGGGCGGTGGCGCCCAGATCACGCCGGCTGAAATCGCGCGGCCGCGGCCGGATCAGCACGAGCAGCAGCAGGCCGGCCCAGGACAGGCGCAGCCAGGCGGCGCCCTCGGCGCCGATCTCCCCGATCAGACCCACGCTCGCCGCGATGCTCGCCTGAACGGTCAGCATCGCGGCCACGGCCAGTGCGGTTCCCCTTGTCATGCCTTCGTTGTACGGCCGATCGATTGTTCGTGTCCACGTGCCGATCCTGGACATACCGTTCGATGTTTGCGAACAATGGCCGGATGGAGACGCGCAGGCTGCGGTTACTCGTCGAACTGGCCCGGCTCGGCTCGATGCGGGAGGTCGCCGAGGAGATGGGCCTCACCACCTCGACCGTGTCCCAGCAGCTCGCCATCCTCGCCCGCGACGCCGGGGCGGCGCTCGTCGAACCGGACGGCCGCCGGGTGCGGCTCACCCCGGCCGGCCGGCGGCTGGCCGCGCACGGCGTGACGATCCTGGCCGCCGTCGAGGCGGCCCGGCTCGACCTCGACCCGGATGCCTCGCCGGCCGGGGAGGTGCGGGTCGCCGGTTTCGCCACCGCGATCCGGCGGTCGCTGCTGCCGGTGCAGGCGCTGCTGGCCCGCGACCATCCGCGGGTGCGGCTGCAGATCCACGAGCACGAGCCGGCCGAGGCGTTCGCGCTGCTCGACGCGGACGAGATGGATCTCGCGCTCACCTACGAGTACAACCTGGCGCCGGTGTCGTTCCCCGACCGCTACGACACGCGGGCGCTGTGGACCGTGCCGTGGGGGCTCGCGGTGCCGGCCGGGATGCCGATCGGCGAGGCGTGGGCGCAGGACTGGATCGTCAACTCGCGCAACACCGCCGACGAGCTGGTCGCCCGCACCCTCGCGTCGCTGCACGGGTTCTCGCCGCGGATCGCGCACCGCTGCGACAGCCTCGACCTGGTGCAGGATCTGATCATCGCCGGGGTCGGGGTGGGGTTGCTGCCCGCCGACCGGCCGGTTCTTCACGGCGTCGAGGTGCTCCCTTTGCAGAGCCCGGAGGTCGTGCTCCGCGCGTACGCCATCAGTCGCCGCGGCCGGACCGCCTGGCCGCCGCTCGCCCTGATTCTCCGGCTGCTTGTCTCATGATCAGCCGGACCGGGCCGATCTCCCGGCCATGCGTCTCCTCCTGGCCGCTCTTCTGCTGGCCACCCCCGTCGCGGTCCCCGCCACGACCAGCAGCACCACCATGACCTACACCGGGACGGACGCGGTCGTCGCGAACCCCGGGCGCGGCTTCTTCACGTACACCGAAGCGCATCTCGCGGCCGGCGTCGCCTATGTCCCGCTGGACGCCGCCGAGCTGGCGCAGGAGCGCACCAACGAGGCGCACACCGTCGTCTACCGCACCTTCTACCTGGAGAAATACCGCAGCGTCGACACCATCTCGGCGGCCGATCTCGCCCTGATCAAGGCCGATTTCGCGGCGGCGCGCACGGCCGGCGTCAAGCTGGTCGTCCGGTTCGCCTACACGTCGACCGATGCCCAGGACGCGCCGCTCGCCCGGGTGCTCAAGCACATCGCCCAGCTCAAGCCGATCCTCACCGGCAACGCCGACCTGCTGGTCGCGGTGCAGGCGGGCTTCATCGGCACCTGGGGCGAGTGGTACTACTCGCAGAACTTCCCGCTCACCGCCACCGCCGCCCGCAAGCAGGTGGTCTCCGCGCTGCTGGCGGCCACTCCGGCGCCCATCCAGCTGCGCACGCCCGGCTACAAACGCGCCTACGCGCCGGCGGTGGCCCGGGTCGGCGTGCACGACGATTGCTTCCTGGCCGGCGACGACGACTACGGCACCTACACCGCCGCCGACGACCGGACCTGGCTGGCGTCCCAGTCGTTCCTGGTCGGCGGCGAGACGTGCGACCCGTCGGCCCGCTCCGGCTGGGCGAACGCCTCGGCCGAGATGGCGGCCTACCACTGGACCTACCTGAACCCGTCGTTCAACGCCGACGTCCTCGACTCGTGGGGCGCCGCCCGGCTCGCCGAGGCAAGCCGACGGCTCGGCTACCGCCTCCGCCTGACCGATGCGGTGCTGCCCACCAGCGCCAAGGCCGGCACGTCACTCTCCGCGAAGATCACTCTGACCAACGAGGGGTACGCGGCGCCGGTCCAGACTCGTCCGATCCAACTCAGGGTGGGCACCACGACCGTCACCGTCCCGGCCGACCTGCGCACGTTCGCGCCCGGAAGATCGGTCACGCTGACCGTGTCGTTCAAGGCGCCCGCCCGCACCGGGAGCTACGCGTTGTCGCTGGCTCTGCCCGACCCGTCCGCCCGGCTGGCCACCGACCCCGCGTATGCGATCCAGCTGGCCAACCCGGGCGGAAACAGTCTCGGCGTCAGTTTGCGGGTTTCTTAGCCTCCGCGTCAGTTTGCGGGTTTCTTGGCCTCCGCCAGTGCGGCCCGCACCTTCTCGGCGCTGGCCGGGGTGCCGGCCGGGTCCTCGAAACTGCCGTAGGGCGGCCCGTAGGCGGGCTGCCCCGGCTCGAACCGCCAGCTCTCGCTGAGCGGCCCGGCATCGACCGCGTCGTAGCCGATCGCGTCGAGGAACTCGGTCGCGACCAGCTTCGCCGCGGCGTCGTCGCCGGCGATCGTCAGCGAGGTGCGCTCGGCATCGCCCTGCGGCCGGGCCAGGTTGCCCAGGTGCTTGAAGAAGATGTTGTTGAAGACCTTGACCAGCTTGGCGCCGGTCAGGAAGCGCTGCTCGACCTCGGCGCTGGTGGCCAGGCCCTCGTCGAGCTCGGGCACGTTCCCGTCGCGCTGCGGGTAGTAGTTGTTCGTGTCGAGCACGACCTTGCCGGCCAGCTCCTCGGCGGGCAGCTTCGGGAACACGTGGAACGGCACGCTCACCACCACGATGTCGCCGGCCGCGGCCGCCTCGGCCGCGGTGGCCGCCGTCGCCTTCGGCCCGAGCTCGCCGACCAGGCCGGCCAGCGTCTCCGGCCCGCGCGAGTTGCTGAGCACCACGTCATAGCCGCCCTGGACGGCGAGCCGGGCCACGGTCCCGCCGATGTTCCCACTGCCGATGAATCCCACAGTCGTCATGCCGTGAGCCAACACGATTGCGGCCCGGCTCATTTCCGCTTTTGATCAGGCAGCGGCCAACAGTGACCCGTCACTCAGATCCACGAACAGCGGGGCGTAGTTGTAGCAGCCCACGGCCAGGATGTCGTCGGCGGCCGACATGGCGGCCGGCTCCGGGCTCAGCTGCCGCTGCCACAGCGTGGCGCCGGCCGGGTCGAAGGCGGTCAGGGACCGCGTGGTGCGCTCGGCCACCACCAGGGCGGCGTCGTCGTGCCAGGCCAGGATCAGCGGCGCCGTCGTGGCGACCTGGCCGGTCCAGCGGACGTACAGGTCCTCGTCGTGGATCTCGAAGAAGCCGCCGGGATGCGCCACCGCCAGGGTGCGGCCGCTCGACGACCAGGCAGCCGCGGTGATCGGCGAGAACTGCTGCGACCGCGGCCGGCCCGGCTGCAACAGTGGGCTCGTCCGGCGGATGGTGCCGTCCTCGTAGGCGGCGTGCAGCACGTCGTTCCGGTCGGCGTGCAGAGCCACACACGCCGACGGGCGGCCCAGGATCTGGGCATGACGAACACCGGTGTCGATGCTCCACACGCTGACCACACCGTCAGCGGGCGCACAGGCCAGGAAACGACCGTCGGACAGCCAGGCCAGCGCGGCCGGGCCGGCCGCCGGTGATCGCACGGACAGCAGTTCCTCGGGCGCGGACGAGCCACGCAGCCGCCAGACCGTGATGCGGCCGGCGATCGACAGTGTTGCCAGGACGTCGGCGGCGACCGGGTTCCAGGCCACCGCGACCACCCGGTGGCGGTCACGAAGACGAGTGAGCAGTCGCGGGCGTCTCGGGGAGGGGACGGTCCACAATTTCAGGTCGCCGTTGGGGGCGGTCGTTGCGAGCAGGCGGCCATCGCCGCTGAAGGACGTGACAGTATCCAGTTGGGCGCTGATTTTTCCGTTCCTCAGATCACGAGCCGCCGCCACGGCAAATAGCCCCGAACGAGGTGCTAAGCCATATTCGGGGATGGATACGTCGCAAGCAAGAGGCGGGGCCCAGAAATTGTGCGCGAATGCTTACGCTGCGCCTATGCCGATAGCCGCCGGGTGGGCCGTACTGGCTCTGCTCGCCTGTCTGGGCCTGCTCGCCGACTCGTCCGTCGCCAGTGGACCGCACACCCCGCTGGTCGCGTTCGCGCTGGTCCTGGCCTGTTCGGCACCCGCGCTGGTCGGCGGCGCGTTCGGCGTGGCGGAGGGCCGCACCGACGGCCGCCCCGACTCGGCGCAGGTAGCCTCCCTGCTGCGGTGGGTCGGCAACGGAATCCGCGCGGGCGTGCTTCTGGCCACGGCGCTGGCCATCGGCGTGTACCTCTCCGGGGTGACCCACGACCCACCGGGTGGCTCGGTGCGCACCCCTTCGGGCGGTTACGCGCTCAAGCTGCGAGACGACTCACTCGTTCCGGTCACCAACGCGCAGTGGCGAGCCAACAGCCGCGCCGAGCGCCGCGAACTCCTCGCCGGCGCCATCCTGGTCAACGCCTGGGGCGGCGCCCTCTGCTGGGCCGTGAAACTGCGCGACGACGAGGAGGACCCGGTCTAGGGGGTGGCGAGCCGGTAGACCTTGGAATCGCGGAGCTCGAAGCCCAGGCGCTCGTACAGCCGGTTGGCCGCCGCCCGGGACGGCCGCGAGGTCAGGTCGACGGTGCGGGCGCCGGCCTCCCGCGCCAGCCGCACCGCCTCCCGGGTCAGGGCCGCGCCGACGCCCATCCCCCGGGCCGCCTCGTCGACGACGACGTCCTCGATCCAGGCCCGCAGGCCGGTCGGGATCGGGAACAGCACCAGGGTCAGCGCGCCCACGATCTCGCCGTCGGCGCGGGCGACGAGCTGCCGGTTGCCCGGCCACGTGACCAGCGCCGTCAGCGCCGCGGCGTCCAGCGCCCCGGCCGACCGCGACAGCTGCGGAAGCAGCCGCCCGAACGCCTTGACCAGCTCGTCGGTCGCCGCACGCACCACCTCGACGTCAACACTCATAGCCGGGACCTTAACCATCCGGCGAACGCCGTTGCCGGCGCAGCACCGAGTCGTCGTCGATCGCCTCTGGGGGTACAGCTTTTGCTGAATACAGCGCTCGCTGTATTGTCGGGACATGGAGACGGTGACGCACGGCCAGGTTCTTGCGCGCTTCGGCCATGCTCTGTCGGATGCCACCCGCGCCCGGCTGCTGCTTGCGCTGCGTGAGGCGCCCGGCTACCCGGCCGAGCTGGCCGATCTGCTCGGGGTCAGCCGGCAGAACCTGTCCAACCACCTCGCCTGCCTTCGCGGCTGCGGGCTGGTCGTCGCGGTTCCTGAGGGCCGGCGCACGCGTTACGAGCTGGCCGACGTCCGGATCCGGCATGCCCTCGACGATCTGCTCGGGCTCGTGCTGGCCGTCGACCCGGCCGCCTGCCCCGACGCGGCCGACAAGGGCTGCTGCTGATGAACCTGCCGATGGTCCCGCTCACCCCGGTCGGTCCGGCCGCGCAGCGGAAAGCAGCGCTCGGCCGGCGGGTCCGGCTGCTGGTCGCCGCCACCATCAGCTACAACGTGGTCGAGGCGGTCGTCGCGATCAGTGCCGGCGCCGCGGTGGACTCCACCGCGCTGATCGGGTTCGGGCTCGACTCGGTCATCGAGGTGTCCTCGGCCGCGGCGGTTGCCTGGCAGTTCGCCGGCCGTGACCCCGAGGCCCGGGAGAGGACCGCGCTGCGGATCATCGCGGTTTCGTTCTTCGCGCTCGCCGCCTACGTCAGCGTCGAGTCGCTGCGGGCGCTGGCCGGCGGTGGCGAAGCGGGGCACTCCGCCGTCGGGCTGGTCCTCGCCGCGGTCTCGCTCGCGGTCATGCCCGGCCTGTCCTGGGCCCAGCGGCGCGCCGGCCGTGAGCTCGGCTCCCGCACTGCGGTCGCCGACTCCAAGCAGACCCTGCTCTGCACCTACCTGTCCGCGGTCCTGCTCGTCGGCCTGGGCGTCAACAGCCTGTTCGGCTGGAGCTGGGCCGACCCGGTCGCCGCCCTGGTCATTGCCGCGGTCGCCGTCAAGGAGGGCCGCGACGCGTGGCGCGGCGACGCCTGCTGCGCACCGGCGAACCCACGGGCGGCAACGGCGGAAGGCGGTGACTGTCCATGCGCGACTGGCTGATCGGCCTGGGGATCGCGGCCGGGTGCATGGTCGTGAGCTGGCTTATGCTGATCGTGCTTGCCCGGCGGCTGCCGCCCGGCATTCTGCGTGACCTCGCCGCGTTCATCCCGGACTGCGTGACCACCGTTCGCCGGCTGCGCAAGGACCCCCGGGTTCCGCGTCGCGCCAAAGTCGCGATCATCATCGCCGGGCTGTGGGTCGCCAGCCCGATCGACCTGATCCCGGAGTTCATCCCCGTCATCGGGCCGCTCGACGACATCGTGGTGGTGGCCCTCGCGCTGCGCTACGCCGCCCGGCATGTCCCCCGCGACGTCATCCTGGCCGCCTGGCCCGGCGAGACCCGGCTCATCCAGCGGCTCCTCGGGCCTCCCGAGGACGGCACGCGAGCGAGCTGAGGGCCGGCCGGCCCCGCGCTCCAGCCGGTGGCCGCGGCACCGGGGGTGACCGGTGGCGGTGCCGGGCTAAGTGGCGGGGACCGGGCGGGCCCTCGTACGGCTAAGGGGTCTTGAACTTCTCGAAGAAGACGACCTCGTCCAGGGGGCGGCGTTTCGGCTGCGCCCAGCGGCCCTTTGCCGGGTAGCCGAGCGGGATCAGCGCCATCGTGAGGGCGTCGTCCGGGAGGCCCAGCAGGGTGCGGACCTCGGGCTCGTGGGCCATGTAGAGGGTGGTCAGCGTGCTGCCGATGCCGTGTGCGCGGGCGGCCAGCATCAACTGCTGGACGGCGCCGTAGATGGACGAGCCGAGGCGTGGGTTCTGTGACTTCGCGGCGCCGAGGAGGACCGGGAAGATCCAGACGGGGGCCTCGGCCAGGTGGTTGGCGAGGTGGTCGGCGGCGTTGAAGCTGGCCGCGCTCATGCCTTCGGGGTCGGCGAGGATCTTCTCGCGGTTCACCCCGTAGGCCTTGTCCCAGCCTTCCAGGTAGAACTCGGCGATCTTCGCCTTGACCTCGGGGTCGCGGACCACGATCCAGGCCCAGCGCTGGGTGTTTCCGCCGCTCGGGCCGCGCACGGCGGCGTCGAGGATGTCGCGGACGATCTCGTCGGGGATGGGGGCGTCCGACAGGTAACGGCGGGCGGGGGTGCTGTGCAGGGCTTCCAGCACGTCGAGCGGTTCCGGCATGGGTTCACGATAATGGTCGTCGTGGCCACCTATGTGAAGAGCCTGACGTTCGACTGCGCCGACGCCCTCGTGGTGGCCCGGTTCTGGGCCGCCGCGCTGGGTGGTGAGCTGGACGTCGACGCCACCGCGGACAAGGCGTTCGTGGAGGCGCCGGGGTGGGGCGCGCCTAACCTGTGGTTCCAGCGGGTGCCGGAAGGGCGGACCGCCAAGCTGCGCCTGCATTTCGACCTGCGCGCGCCTGGCGGTGTCCCGGAGGAGGTGAAGCGCCTCGAAGGTCTCGGCGCCACCGTGTTCGCTGTCCACGGCGACCTCGTCGTCATGCAGGACCCGGAAGGCAACGAGTTCTGCGTGGAGTCCTGAGCTACTTCTTCTTCTTGCCGCTGGGCAGCGCGGCCTTCGGGTACTTCTCGTTGAACTCCTTGATCAGCGGCAGGCCGACGTGCACCATGTCGCGCGACCGCTTCTTCACGTCCTCCGGGGTCAGGTGGTGCTTGACCGGCGGGAGCTGGGACGCGATCGTGCCGCTGAAGCTGAGCAGGTCGTTGACCGAGCCGGGGAAGGTCCGGGCCATGTCGACGGCCGCCTGCAGCTGCGACTGCGGGACGGCGGCGACGTGCTCGCGCATGCCGGCCGACCAGGCGCCGGGGTGGACCAGGTAGCCGGCCGGCAGGTTGCCGGGGCCGCCGATGACGTCGAGGGCCTTGCGGCGGTCGACCGGTTCCGGGCGGGCGCTCTGCACCATGTACAGGGCGCCGGCGCCGAACAGGGCCAGCGGGATCATGATGGCCGCGGCGGTGGCGACACCGGCGATCAGCAGGATCACGAACAGGATCACGAGGATCAGCGCGCCCGCCATGTACTCGCGGACGCCGTCACGGGCCGCGCCCGCCTCGGCGTCGGCGGCACACCGGCGGATGAGGGTCTCCATGACCGGGTCGGTGGGCCGCCAGGTATCGGCCCGGACCGGCATCTCGCGCGTGGCCTGCGTCATCAGCTGGTCCTATCCAAGTCTCGCTTGCGGGCGGGGTGTCGCCTGCGGTATTCGGTCGGCGGCCGGGCCTGGTTGAGGATTACGACGCCAGCGCCGCGTACCGGCCGCCCGCGCCGACCAGCATCTCGTGCGTGCCGGACTCCAGGACGCGGCCGTGGTCGACGACGACGATCTGGTCGGCGTCGCGAATGGTGGAGAGTCGGTGCGCGATGGTGACCGTGGTGCGGCCCCGGGCGAGCTCGTCGAAGGCGCGCTGCACGGCCCGCTCGGTCTCGTTGTCGAGGGCGCTGGTGGCCTCGTCGAGCACCAGGATGCGGGGGTCACGCAGCAGGGTGCGGGCGATCGCGATGCGCTGCTTCTCGCCGCCGGAGAACCGGTGCCCGCGCGAGCCGACCATGGTGTCGTAGCCGTCCGGCAGCGCCGCGATCCGGTCGTGGATCTGGGCGGCCTTGGCGGCGGCGACGATCTGCTCGTCGGTGGCGTCGGGGCGGGCGTAGCGCAGGTTCTCCCGCACGGTGGTGTGCAGCAGGTAGGTCTCCTGGCTGACCACGCCGACGATCGACGTCAGGTCGGCCAGGGTGAGGTCGCGCAGGTCGACGCCGTCGATGGTGATCCGGCCGGCGGTCGGGTCGTAGAGGCGGGCGATCAGGGCGGCGAGGGTGCTCTTGCCGGAGCCGGTCTCGCCGACCAGGGCCAGGGAGGTCCCGGCGGGCACGTCGAGGCTCACTCCCGCCACCGCGGCCTCCTCGCTGCCGGGATAGGCGAACGTGACGCCCTCGAAGCGCAGGTGGCCTTTCGCGACAATTCGGACAGGCCTTTCCGGCTCCTGGATATCCACTGACAGGTCCAGATATTCAAAGATCCGCGCAAAAAGGGCGAGCGACGCGGTCAGCTGCACCCCGACGTTGAGCAGGCCCATCAGCGGGCGGAACAGGTTGGTCTGCAGCGCCGTGAACGCGACCAGGGTGCCGATGCTCATCGTGCCTCTGGTCAGCGGGAGTCCGGCCGCGAGGTAGATCACGGCGGGAATGCCGGCGAACACGATCGACATGGCCGCCATCCGCCACCGGCCGGCCAGCTCGGAGCGCAGCTCCAAATCGATGAGCCGGGTCGACGAAGCGGTGAAGCGGCTGATCAGCGCGGGCCCGGTGCCCATCGTCTTGGCCAGCTGGACGCCGCTGATCGACAGCCCTTCCTCGATCGTCACGTTCAGGTCGGCGAGCTCGCGCTGGCGCTGGGCGGTGATCTCCCGGCGCATCCGGGCGACCCGCCTCGACAGGTAGATCGCGGGCGGCAGCACGACCAGCGACACCAGGGACAGCCGCCAGGACAGCGCGGCCATCGCGACGACCGTGGCAACCACGGTGGTCAGGTTCGATGCGATGGACGTGGCGGTCGAGGTGACCACCGCCTCCATGCCGCCGATGTCGTTGGTGATGCGCGACTGCACCTCGCCGGTGCGGGTGCGGGTGAAGAACCCGATCGACTGGCGCTGCAGGTGGGTGAAGACGTCGACGCGCAGCCGGTGCATGACCTTCTGGCCGACGGCGGTCGAGATCCAGGTCTGGACGACGCCGAGGGCGCTGGTCACGGCGGCGACGGCGACCATGCCGATCACCAGCCAGACGAGCAGGCGCACGTCGGCCTGTGGCAGCGCGTCGTCGATGACCGCGCGCAGCAGGAACGGTGACGCCATCGCCAGGATCGACGAGACGACGATGATGAGCACGACGGTGGTCAGCGGCCAGCGGTGCTCGGTGAACAGGGCGCCGATGCGACGCAGGGAGACCTCGCGGGCCTGCTTCTTCTCGGCTTCGGTGGGTTTCTTGCCTCGGGGCCTATCCAAGTGCTTCTCCTGTCATCAGTAAATACTGAGGTTACCTCATCTTGAGGCTACAACAGGAGTTGGTGCTAGCGTATTCCGCGTGGACGAGGAGAGCCTGTCGGAGGAGTTCTGGACGGTGGCCCGGCGGCTTCGCCACCGCACCCGCTCGGCCCTGGAGCAGTGGGACCTCAACCCCTCCCTGGCTCGCGCTCTGAGCGTTCTCTCCCGCCATCCAGGTGTACGGCTGAGCACCCTCGCCGACCACCTGCGGATCGCCCCGCGGTCGGCGACCGAGGTGGCCGACTCGCTGACCGAGCTCGGTCTCGCGCTCCGGGAGCCCGACCCCGCCGATCGCCGGGCCACGCTGCTGTCGCTGACACCGCGCGGCATCGCGACTTCCGACGCGATCCGGGCCGCCCGGCAGGCCTCCGGCGAGGAGTTCTTCGAGAAGCTGACGGCCGACGACCGGTCCGCTCTGTCGGCCATCCTGCGGAAACTGCGCGAAGACTAAGCCTTTCGCCGGGCCAGCAGGATCACGCAGGCGGCCGAGCCGGCCGCGCACAGCAGGGCCAGGGTCAGCGTCCACGGCGCGGCGAACGAGGTCATCCGGTCGAGGAGGCCCAGCACCATCAGCGCGACCAGGCAGACCGCGAAGACAACCGTGGACAGGTGGGCCAGCACGCCGGTGGCCGGGGCCGGGGCGGCGCCGATGCCGCCGGCCGGGATGCGCAGCGACTCGGCGAACTCGTCGGTGACCCGGATCAGCGACTCGGCGTCGACGATCTTCTGCTCGGCGGCGGTGATCCGGCGCAGCTCCCCTTCGGCCCGGGCGTGCGCCGGCTCGAGCGTGAGCGCCCGGCCGTGCGCCTCCCGGGCGCTGAGCGGCCGCCCGGCGGCGAACAGCGCCACCCCGAGGGCGACGTGCAGGTCGGCGTCGTAGTGGGCGAACTCGGCGCCGGCGATCAGCACCCGCTCGGCCTCGCTCACCCGGCCGGCCGCGAGCAGCGCCCGGCCGTGCCGCTCGATGAGGCGGGGGTTGCCCGGGTCCTCGGCGCACCCGGCGACCGCGGCGGTCACCGCCATCTCGTGCCGGCCGGACGCGGTGTAGGCGGCGCTGACCCAGTAGAGCGCCTCGATGCCGTTCGGCTCGAGCTGCAGGGCGTGCCGGGCCGCGTCCAGCGCGGCGGCGGGCTGCCGCAGCTCGAGGTGGGCGCGGGCGAGCAGCAGCCACGCTTCGGTGTTGCCGGGCTCCTCCCCCACGACGGGGGCGAGCAGGGTCGCGGCTTGGCCGGCGCGGCCACCGTTCAGCAGGTCGCCGGCCTGGTCGAGGAGGAGTTCGGTATGCACGCCCGAGCAGATCGGCCTGGCACCGGGCGACCTGCGAAGGCTTCGGGTGCCCTCTGGTTGTCACTTCGGAGTGGCCCAGTTCACTCCGGCGACCCTCAACCGGTGGGTGCGGGCGACCGATGCAAGCGGGTGCAACTCAGGAGCGAAAGGAATCGCGATGAGCATTCGGATCGGTAGCAGCGCCAACGCCCAGTGGGGCTCCCACATCGCCCAGATCCACCTGACCACCGACTGGCGGCGGCTGACCGCCGACGTCGAGGCCGGCTCGGACCACCGGATCATCGCGGCCGACAAGGCCGCGATCGTGGAGAGCCGGCAGGCGTACGCCCAGGCCCGCGGCAACAACCGGTTCGACGTCACGGTCTGAGGCGGCCCACCTCTACCCATTTCTCCTATCGGCTCGATAGAGTCACGGTCATGGATGAGGCGGAGTACGACGAACGCCGGCTCCGGCAGTGGATCGCCGGCCGGGCCCGCGGGTTCTCCCGGCGCGACTTCCTCAAGCTGAGCGCGGCGGCGGGCGGGATCGCAGTGCTGCCCGCGGCAGCGGCCGGCCCGATCCTCAAGCCGCTGCCGCCCGAGCTGTTCACGGTGTTCGGCACGAACGCGGAGATGCGCTGGTCGGCCATGCGCGATCAGGGCTTCCACGTGCCGATCGACCGGTTCTTCGTACGCAACCACACCAGCACGCCGATCATCGACGCAGCCGCCTGGCGGCTCGAGATCTTCGGCGCCGGCCTGCGCGGCGCCCCGGTGACCTTCTCGCTGGCCGACCTGAAACGCTTCCCCGCCGAAACCCGGTCGGTCGCGGTCGAGTGCGCCGGCAACGGCCGCAGCTACTACAGCACCCAGCAGGGCCAGACCGTCAGCGGTACGGCGTGGGGGCTGGGCGCGGTCGGGGTGGCGCGCTGGCGGGGCGTACGCCTCGGGTCGGTCCTGCGCCGGGCCGGCCTCGCGCCGCATGCCGTCGACGTGCAGGCCGAAGGCCTGGATCCGCACTATGTCACCGGCGGCGTCGACCTCGGCCCGGTGCGCCGCCCGATGCCGATCGGCAAGGCGCTCGACGACGTGCTGCTCGCCTACGAGATGAACGGCGAGCCGCTGCCGGCCGACCACGGCCACCCGGTGCGCCTGGTTGTGCCGCACTGGATCGGCATCTCCTCGATCAAGTGGGTGGGCCGCATCGAGGTCTCCGCCGAGCCGCTCTTCTCGCCGTGGAACACGACCTTCTACCGGCTGTTCGGCCCGGACTACCCGGCCGAGGGCACGCCGTTCGACCGTCAGGTGATCAAGAGCGCGTTCGAGCTGGACCCGGGCGCCACCTTCCCGGCCGGCGTGCGCACGGCGCTGCGCGGCCGCTCCTGGTCGGCGAACGGGCCGATCCGGCACGTCGAGGTCAGCACCGACGGCGGCACACACTGGCGTCGCGCCCGGCCGGTCGGCCCGGCCGGCGGCGCGTGGCAGCGCTGGGAGATCGACTGGCGGCCCCCGGCCGGCCCGCACGAGCTGCTCGCCCGCGCCACCGACGTGCGCGGCCACACCCAGCCGGACGTGGCCCGCTACAACACGCTCGGCTACCTCTTCGACGCCGTGGTGCGGGTGCCGGTCACGGCCGGCTGATCCAGCCCGGCGAGGATCGCGTCGATCGCGGCCAGCATCTCCGCGATGCGCGGCCGCAGCTGCGACAGCGGCTCGACGGCGGCGTCCAGATCGCCGTCGCGGGCCGCCCGCTCCAGCCGCTCGCACACGTCGGCCAGGTCGCGCACGCCCAGGTTGGCGGCGACGCCCTTGAGCTGGTGCGCCTCCTCCCGCAGCCGGTCGGCGTCGTCGGTCGCGACCGCCTGGGTGATGTCCTCCACGTGGCCGGGCGCGTGCGCGCTGAGCCGCCGCAGCAGGCCGGCCAGCTCGGCCGGGCCGAGCGCCGCCCCGGCCCCGCGCAGCAGATCGAGGCGCTGCTCGATCTGCTGCCGCACCCCGGGCCGCGCCCACTTCTCCAGAGCGCGGGACAGGTCGGCCGGCATCAGCGGCTTGGCGAGGTGGTCGTCCATCCCGGCGGTCAGGCAGCGCTCCCGGTCCTCGGCCAGCGCGCCCGCGGTCATCGCGATGATCGGCACCCGGCGGCCGCCCCGCCGCTCGGCGTCCCGGATCGCGGTGGTGGCCTCGTATCCGTCCATCTCCGGCATCAGGCAGTCCATGAAGACCGCCTGGTATTCGCGGGCGGCCGCCATCTCTACCGCCCGCCGCCCGTCGGCGGCCACGTCGGCGGTGTAGCCGAGGTTGGCCAGGATGCCCAGCGCCACCGTCTGGTTGATGTCGTTGTCCTCGACCAGCAGCACGTGGCCGCGGCCGGCCGGTTGCTCGTCGGTGCGCTCCTCGGCCGGCTCGTCGAACCGGCCGGCCAGCGCGTCGTACAGCTGCGACTGCCGGTCCGGCCGGGCCAGCACGGTCTTGGCATGGACCGGCGCCGAGACGTCGTCCAGGATCGCGACGTCCACCTCCTTCGCCGGGTCCCGCACCACCACGCCGTCCGGCAGCCACGACGCCACCTGCTCGGTGCCGTCACCGTCCGGCACCAGGACGCGCAGCCCGTCGAAGGCCGGCTTCGCCTGGCGCCGGGCCGGCCACAGCGGCACGGTGAACCAGAACGTGCTGCCCCGGCCCGCCTCGCTGAGCAGCCCGATCTCGCCGCCCAGCACCCCGACCAGCTCCCGGCTGATCGCCAGGCCCAGCCCGGTGCCGCCGAAGCGCCGGGTGGTGCTCGCGTCGGCCTGGATGAACGGCTCGAACAGCCCGGCCTGTTGGTCGGCGTCGATGCCGATGCCGGTGTCGGACACCTCGAACCGCACCGGCACACACCCCTCCGGGAAATCCCCCCGGGCCGGCGTCGCGGTGACCCGAACCCGGCCGCCGGCGGTGAACTTGACCGCGTTGCCGGCCAGGTTGAGCAGCACCTGCCGCAGCTTGCCCGGATCGCCGCTCACCGGCGCGGCCAGCAGCGGATCGCAACGCGACGTCACCACCAGCGACTTCGCCCCGGTCACGTCGGCGACCAGGCCGACCACCTCGTCGAGCAGCCGCCAGATCTCGAAGTCGGCCCGCTCCACCACGACCTTGCCCGCCTCCAGCTTGGAGAAGTCGAGCACGTCGTTGATAACTGACAGCAGGGCCACGCCGGCGTTGTTGATGCCCTGCGTGTAACGGCGCTGCGTCTCGTTCATCGGGGTGCTGAGCAGCAGCCCGCTGAGCCCGATCACACCGTTCATCGGGGTGCGGATCTCGTGGCTCATCGACGCCAGGAACTGCGACTTCAGCCGCGCGGTCTCGACCGCCTGGTCGCGGGCCTGGGCCAGGGCCTGCTCGGTCTGCCGGCGGGCGGTGATGTCGCGGGCGAACGCGTGGAAGGTGGACCGGTCGTCCCGGCGGACCCGCCACATGGTCAGCTCGATCGGCAGTTCGGTGCCGTCGGCCCGCACCGCGGCCATCTCGGTCGGCCGGTCCAGCAGCCAGTCCCACCGTCCCTCGAGAATCCGGTCGAGGGCGGCGGCATACTGGCCGGGCAGGATCGTGTCGACCACGTGCTTGCCGAGCACCTGCTCCCGGGTCCAGCCGAACACCTGCTCCGACTGCCGGTTCCACTCGGTGATCAGACCGCGGTAATCCATGCTGATGAACGGGTCACTGGCCGCCGTCATGATCATCTGGAACTGCTCACGCTCGAACCGCAGCCGCTGCTCCGCCTCCACCTCGGCGGTGATGTCGTGCGAGATCGTCGACGCCCCCACGATCACACCACCCGGGTCACGGATCGGCGCCATGCTCAGCGACACGTAGATGGTGGTGCCGTCCTGCCGCACCCGGCGCGTGTCGTGGTGCTTGATCAGCTCACCGCCGCGCACCCGGGCCAGCAGGCGGGCCTCCTCGTCGGGCCGGTCCGGCGGCAGGATCACCGTGACGTCGCGGCCGACCATCTCCTCGGCGGTGTATCCGTACAGCCGCGCCGCCCCGGGGTTCCACGTCAGGATCGTGCCGTCCAGGGTCTTCGAGACGATCGCGTCGCTGGAGGCGGCCACGATGCCGGCCAACTGCGCGTCCGACTGGGCCTGGGCGAGCCGGTCGGTGACGTCCTGCACGGTGGCGAACACGACCGTGCCGCCCTCACCGTCCACCGCCGCCAGGCTGATCTCCACCGGACACTCGGTGCCGTCGCCGCACAGCGCGGTCAGGCGCAGCCGCTCCCCCGTCTTGCGCGGCTCGATCGTGGCCAGATAATCGCGGCACCGCTGCCGGTGCTCCGGGGGGATCAGCGCCTCCACCGGCATGCCGATCAGCTGGTCACGCCGGTAGCGGAACACCTGCGCGGCCCGGGCGTTCGCCAGCCCGATCACACTCTCCGCGTCGATGCAGATCATCGCCTCCGGCGAGGCATCCAGCAGGGCCTTGAACTTGCTCTCGGCGAAACGCAGCCGGGTGATCTCGCTGGTCACCCCGCAGACGGCGTACGCGATACCGTCGTCGTCGCGGAGCGCGAACCCGGTCGTCACGAACGTGCGGTTGCCCCGCTCGTTCTCGAACACCTGCGGCTCGCCGGTGGCCACGATCAGCTTGTCGCGGCGCTCGATCTCGGCTTGCGTCTCCGCGGTGTGGAGTTCCCGGTCGAGGCGGCCGGCGGCGGTGCCCGGCTCGATCGCGAAGAGCTCCTCGAACGCGGCGCTGGCCATCCGGTAGCGGCCGTCGATGCCTTTGATGAAGAACGCGGTCGGCGTGTGCCGCATGATCGTCTCCATCTGGGCCTGCCTGCTCCGATCACCTGTTTCCGTTGGTGCGCCTAACGTTCGTGCGCCTAACGTTTGCTCACCTAACGTTGGTGGCCCTAACGTTCGTGCGCCTAACGTTCGTGCGCCTAACGTTCGTGCGCCTAACGTTTCCGGCCCTAACGTTTCGGCCGCCTGCGGCTTCGTCGAGTCCGGAGCCGACACACCGGCCGCGGCCGCGATCACCGCGACGGCGGCGCCGAGCGCCACCGGGCCGCCCCCCGGAACGGCCGGCGCCTGAACCAGCAGTCCACCGATCGCGACCGCGATGGCAAGCACCGACAGCAGGCCCCCGGCCCGGCGACGCGGCCCGGTGATCCGCGCCTGGCCGATCGTCCCGGCCGCGAGCAGCAGGAGACAGACCGCGACGCAGGCAAACCCGCCCACCCGGCCGAGAGCTGCGAAGATCAGAATGCTGACACCGAGGAGGCCGGTGACGGCACCCATCGACTGCGAAAAGATCGTCGAGGGCCGGGACGCCGCCCGCTCGGCAACTTCCGGCGAAGACGACATATATCCGGAATATCACCTTCATCGGTTGTTTGTGGCGGTAATTTCCCAGGTGAGGCGTAGTCGTTTCCTTGGGAGGGGATGCCGTGGCGACCGTGCTTGTCGTGGACGATGTGGCCGCCAACCGGGAACTCATGACCATGCTGCTCGGCTATCGCGGGCACGAAGTGATCGAGGCGTGTGACGGGGCCGACGCGCTCGCCCTGGCCCAGAGCCACCACCCCGACGTGGTCGTCTCGGACGTTCTCATGCCCGGCATCGACGGCCTCGAGATGGTCCACCGGCTGCGCAACGCCCCGGATGAGCAGGCCGCGCACGCGCCGGTCATCTTCTACACCGCCAACTACCTCGAGCCGGAGACCCGGCCGATCGCCGAGGCGTGCGGTGTCTCCCAGGTGGTGCTGCGCAGCGCCGACCCGCGTGAGCTGCTCGACGCGGTCGACGTGGCGCTGCGCAACGGGCCGGTCGAGATCACCCCGCGGCCGGCCGACGAGTTCGCCACCGTGCATGCCCGCGCGATCAACGCCAAGCTGGTCGAGAAGGTCCGCGCGCTGAAACACACCGAGGGGCGCTTCGCGGCGATGGCCGCCTCCTCCCCCGTCGGCATCGCGCTGCTCGACGCCGACGGCGACGCCACCTATGTGAACCCGCGCCTGTCCGAGATCGTCGGCGAGCCGGCCGACCGGCTGCTCGAGCGGGGCTGGATGGACTGCCTCGACCCGGAGACGCACGACGAGGCCCTGGCCGTGGTGCACGCGGGCGCGGCCGAGGCGGTCGAGCACCGCTACCGCAACCGCATCGAGCGCCCGGACGGCGAGGTGCGCTGGCTGCGCGTACACCTGCGGCCGATCCGCGACGCCGAGGCCGAGTTGTCCGGCGCGGTCGTGATGGTCGACGACATCACCGACGTGGTCGCGGCCGAGGAGCGGGCCGGCTGGGAGGTGCGGCAGCGGCAGTCCGAGGCTCGCCGCCGCGACGCCGAGCGTCTCGACAGCCTGCGCCGGATGGCCGGCGGCATGGCCCACGACTTCAACAACCTGCTCGGCGCGATGCTCGGCTTCCTCACCCTGGCGGTCGAGCAGATCACCGACGAGATGGAGGCGGGCCGGATCGCCGCCGCCATCGGCGAGGCGCTGCTCGACGACCTCGGCCAGGTCACCAAGGGCGGCGAGCGGGCCACCAAGCTCACCGAGCAGCTCCTGGCGTTCGGCCGCCGGGAGATCAGCCAGCCGGAGCTGGTCGACCTCGACGCGTTCCTGGGCGACGCGGCGAGCACGCTGGCCGAGGCGGCCGGGACCGGGATCAAGCTGGATCTGCGGCCGGGCGACTCGCCGCCGGTCCGCATCGACCCCCGCCTGCTCGATCGCCTGATGCACATCGTGATCAGCAACTCCCGCAACGCCATGCCCGACGGCGGCACCATCACGATCACCACCGGTCGTTCCCCGCACGGCCAGGCGACGCTCGGCATCGCCGACAACGGCCGGGGCATGGCCCCCGACGTGCTGGCCCGCGCCTTCGAGCCGTTCTTCTCGACCAAGGCCGGCAGCCGTACGGCCGGGCTCGGGCTGGCCACCGCACAGGGTGTGGTCAGTCAGGCGGGTGGCGACATCACGCTCGACTCCGAGGTCGGGCGCGGGACGACCGTACTCATCCGGTTGCCCGCCGCCGAATCCCCGGCCCCGCGCCCGGCGTCCACCGTTCCCGCCGCGGCCGTTCCGGTCTCCGCCGCTCCGGTGATCAACGGTGATCTGACCGTGCTGCTGGTCGATGACGAGAAGGACCTGCGCGAGGTGACCGCCCGGTTCATCGCCAAGGCCGGTTACCGGGTGCTGACCGCGGGCGGCGGCGCCGAGGCGCTGCAGGTCGCCGAGCAGCACACCGGCCCGATCCATTGCCTGGTCACCGACGTGGTGATGCCCGGCATGGACGGCCGCCAGCTCGCCCACCGCTTCCAGACCGAGCGCCCGGACACCAAAATCATCTTCATCTCCGGGTACGCCGAGGCCCTCATCGACAACGAGGGCCGTTCCCTGGAACCGGGCCGGACGATCCTGGCGAAGCCGTTCAGCAGCGCTCAGCTGTTCGGGGCGCTGAAGGCGGCCCTGGCGGGATGATCGCCGCGAGCAGCGCCGCGACGGTGTTGACGTAGGCGGCGTTGTCGAGCGTCTCGTCCCAGCTGGTCTGCACGAGGAGTCCCTGGTAGACGGCGATCAGCACGCGGGCCAGCGCATCCGGGTCGAGGCCCGGCGCCAGCTCCTGGGCGCGCAGAATCTCGGCCACGGCCGCGCGCGGGTCGTCGACGTTGCGGCGGGACAGCTCGCGGACCCGGGGGTTGCGCACCGCCTCGGCCCAGATCTGCACGCCCAGCCGCAGCCGGGCCGCCGACGACGGCTCCCCCACCGAACGCAGATAATCCAGGTACGCGGCGGCCCGCTCGTCGACGGTGCCGGTCGCGAACATCTGCCGCTGGTCGTGCCACTCGGTGACGATCGCGGCGATCACCTCGTCCTTGCCCGCGAAATAGCGGTAGACCAGGCCGGCGCTGATCCCCGACTCGCGCACGATGTCCTGCATGGACGTGCGGTGGAAGCCGTCGCGCGCAAAGCAGGCCGCCGCCGCGTCCAGGATCTGCCGCCGCCGCGCCGCCAGGTGCGCCTCGCTGACCTTGGGCATTACTGGATCTCCGCCTCGGCAACCCGGTAGAACGTGGCCGCCTGCTCGCGGCGGCCGAGCGGCCGAAGGTAACGGTCGGCGGCGTCGTGGGTGGACATGTCCAGCCCGAGCCGCAGGCCCCGCTCGGCCAGATAACCCGGCAGCCGGGCCGGATCGAACCCGAACGTCCACGGCTCACCGGCCCTCCGCACCGCCTCCGGCCACGGCCCGGCGTCGATCTCACCGTCCAGGACACGGCGGTCCACGTACGTGAAGGCCAGCGTGCTCCCGGTCGCGGTCAGGTCGGCGAGCCGCCGCAGCGTGGCGTCGACGGCCGCCTCGGTCAGGTAGTTGGTGACGCCCTCCCAGACCACCACTGTCGGCTCGAGCGCCGCGAACCCGTTGCGCAGCAACGCCTCCCCCAGGTCTTCGGCGAGCAGGTCGACCGGCACGAACCGCACGTGCCGGCGCCGCTCGGGCCGGACCGCCCCGCGGATCAGCCGCCGTTTCACCGCCTGGGTGGCCGGGTGGTCGGCCTCGAAGACGCGCACCCGCTCGATGCCGGGCAGCCGGTAGGCACGGCTGTCGTAACCGGCCCCGAGCAGCAGAACCTGCCGCGCGCCCCGGCCGAGGGCGGCCAGCACGAGGTCGTCGATCAGCCGGGTGCGGGCGACCGCCGACGGCCGCGGCCCGGGCCAGCGGGTGTCGATGAGCCGCGACAGGCGCAGCCCGACCGGCCGCAGCCGCGCCGCCCGGGCCAGCAGCCGATAGCCACCGCTGAGAAACCGCACCGCCAGGGGATCGTCGAACACCCGGTCATGGCCGCGCGCCGTCTCCAGCGCGCGGAAGAGAGCCACCTGCTGCGCGGTCCGGCTGGCCTTGTTCTGCACGCGCCCAGAATAATGAACGAGCATCCATTTTCTAGAGCCCGGGTAAATCCGATGACGCCGGCCGTCCCGCTCGCGACAATGTCCGGTGTGGAGCAGGTCGAGGTCGTCATCGCCCATCACGAGCGCGCGACTCTGCGCGTCGGCGACGTGTTCCTGAAGATCGACGCCGATCAGACCAACACCGACGTCGAGGTCGAAGCGATGGCCCTGGCGCCGATCCCGACCCCGCCCGTGCTCTGGCGCAAGCCGCCCGTGCTCGCCCTGGCCGCCGTCCCCGGCACCCCGATCGGCCGCATCGGCAAGCCGTCGACCGCGTCACCGGCGGCGTGGGCCGCGGCCGGCGCCGCCGTCCGAAGGCTGCACGACGCGCCGCTGCCACCATGGTGCGGCTGGACCGTCGACGAGATCGCCGCCGAGCTCGACGCCGAGTGCGCGTGGCTGGTCGCGAACGAGGTCCTCCCCGCCGACCTGGTGGCCCGCAACCGCCGGGTGGCCGAGGCCGTGCTCCGGCCGTGGACACCGGTGTTCACCCACGGCGACCTGCACGCCTCCCATGTGTTCGCCACCGGCGACGAGATCACCGGCGTGATCGACTGGTCCGAGGCGAGCCGCGGCGACGCCCTGTTCGACCTCGCCTCCCTGACGATCGGGCACCAGGAACACCTCGGCGACGTCATCGCCGGCTACGGCGCCGACGTCGATGTCGACGTGATCCGCGCGTGGTGGTCGGTGCGCAGCCTGCGCGCGATCCGCTGGCTGGTCGAACACGGCTTCGACCCGCTCGCACCCGGTTGCGAGGCCGACGTGCTGCGCCGCGCCGCCGCGCTCTGATGCCGCCCCGCCTGCTGCTCATCCGGCACGCCATGCCCGAGATCGAGCCGGCCGTGCCGGCCGAGCGCTGGCATCTTTCCGAGGCGGGCCGCGCCGCCGCCCGCGAACTCGCCCCGCGGATGCCGGCGCCGGCCTACTACGTCGCCAGCTCCGAGCCCAAGGCCCGGGAAACACTGCGGGAGATCGCCCCCACCGAGGCGATCGCCGCCGACGCCCGCTTCGCGGAGGTCCGCCGCCCGCCCGACTGGACCGACGGCGACACGTACCGCGCCGCCGCGCGCGCCTACGTCCGGGGCGAACGCCACGCCGCCTGGGAGCCGCACGACGAGGTCATCGAACGATTCGGCGCGGCCGTCGCCGACCACGCCGCCCGGACGCACCGGACCCTCGTCATCGGCACGCACGGACTCGCCCTCACCGTCTGGCTGGCGAGCCGGGTCACGCTCGACCCGGGCCCGGAGCAGTTCTGGTCGAGGCTGCGCCTGCCCGACCTCATCGACGCGTCAGGCCTTCTGCTCCAGCATCGTTCCGCCGTCAAGGTCCGTTTCCCCTCCCCATGCGCGCCGCGCGCCGCCTGGTCCACCCATGTGAGGTCCCGTTGCCCGAAAGGCGCGGCGCGTGCTCGTGTTGCACGCCGGTCGCGTGGTGCCGGCGGTCGGGCGAGGGCGCGGTTGTGGACATCGCCGCCCGTACCGGAAAAGGCTTTGATTGTCGCGACCCTGACGAGGGCGAACCGGTAGTAGACCGAAACCGTGCTCCGCCCAGTGGCCGTCCCACGCGTCGAACAGATCGGCGGCCTCGGCCCGGCTCGTCATGCGGGCCTCGGGCGCGTGCTCGTACGTCCGCGGGTCGGCATGGATCCGGAAGACGTCGCCGATGTCGGTGGTCGCCGGGCGGGTCAGAGTGAGGCCCGGCGTGCGCAGCCAACCGGTTTCGGCAGAGGCCATGCCCGCACCGTATCGGCCCACTCGCCTGGGATCAGTACGTCGCCGCCGCGCTGAGCAGAGCGATGCCCGCCACGATGATCAGCACGGTCAGCGCCGTCCAGAACGCGCAGGTGGCGGCGAACGCGATCCAGTACTTGCCCGGCAGGCCCAGCGCCGCGGCGGTCCGGGCGCGGCCGGCGGCGGAGATCGCCCCGAAGAGCCCGAACAGCGAGGTCCACAGGATGACCGGCCAGATGGCGGGCCCCGGGCCGGCGGGCGCGGCGAAGTTGTTGGAGCGGCCGTTGGTGCGCGCGGTCCAGTTGGGCTGGGCGTAACCCGGGTGGGGCGGCTGATACTGGGGCTGCGGGGCCGGCCGCGCCTGGTACTGCGGCTGCTGCGTGGTCTGCCAGATGTCCTGGACCTGCCGTTCTGCGTTCATGATGATCCGTCCCCGTGCGGAAGTGGTGTCGCCGACGGGCGATAGTTCGGTCGGAGGGCCCCGGACCTGAGCCCACCTCGTCAGCCGCGCACGCGGATTGGAACTCAGGCGACGCCGGCCGGGACGTCGCCGCGCAGGGTGATGCGGTGCATGACGCGGCGCTCGGTGCCGTAGTCGCGGTTGGCGTAGTGCAGCGTGCTGCGGTTGTCCCACATCGCCACGTCGCCCGGGCGCCAGCGGTGCCGGACGATGTGCTCGGGCTTGGTCAGGTGGGCGTAGAGCAGGTCCAGGATGTGCCGGCTCTCGAACTCCGACACCCCGACGATGTGCGAGGTGAAGCCGGGGTTGACGAACAGGCCCGGTCGGCCGCTCTCCGGGTGCACCCGCACCACCGGATGCTCGACCGGCACGAGCTGGGTGACCACCTCGCCGTCCCACTCGTTGCCCTGGCCGCCGCGGCGCTGGGCCAGGTAGTAGCCGAACTCGCGGTTGCCGTCGTGCACGGCGGTCAGCGAGTCGGCCAGCCGGCGCACCGGCGCGGACAGCGACGCGTACGCCGCCTGCGCGTCCGCCCACTGGGTGTCGCCGCCGGTCGGGGGCAGCACCACCGCGCGCAGGATCGAGCCGAGCGGCGGGCGCTTCATGAACGTCACGTCGGTGTGCCACACGTCGGCGAAGCCGTTGTCGGCGCTGTCCAGGGCGTACACCTCGGGGTGTTCGGCGTCGACGCCGCCGACCACCGGATGGGAGGCGGTGAGCTCGCCGATCCGGCGGCCGAGCGCGATCTGGCCGTCGTCGTCGAGCACCTGATCGCGGAAGAACAGCACCTTGCGATCGACCAGCGCTGCTCGGATCTCGGCTATGTCGGTGTCGGACACCGACGCGAGGTCGACCCCGTGGACGACGGCCCCCAGGGCAGGACCGAGAACCTCGAGCTCCTTCATGCGAAAACCTCCGGATGACGGACCGCGGCGCCCACCTGGGTGCGTGCCGCGGCGAAGGCGGGCAGGCCGCGCAGCTCCTCCGGGTCGATCCCGGAGCGCGGCAGGTCGATGGGCAGGTCGAGGGCGATTCGGCCGGGCCGGGGCGTCAGCACGACGACCCGGCTGCCGAGGAAGACCGCCTCGTCGACGCTGTGCGTGACGAAGATGCAGGTGCGGCCGGTTTCCGCGCTCACCCGGCGCAGGTCCTCCTGGAGGCGTTCACGGGTGAGCGCGTCGAGCGCCGCGAACGGCTCGTCGAGCAGCAGCAGCGGGTTGTCGACGGCGAGGGCGCGGGCGATGGCGACGCGCTGCTGCTGGCCGCCGGAGATCTGCCAGGTGCGGCGGTGGGCGACGTCGTCGAGGCCCACGCTGGACAGGAGGGACACGATGCGGTCACGCGACGGAACAATTCCCGCATAGCGCAGCGCCAGCGCGATGTTCCCGCCGACGGTCCGCCACGGGAACAGCCGCGGCTGCTGGAAGATCAGCCCGGCCCCGCGCCCCGGCGCCGGGGGCACCCCGGCCGCCTCCACCGAACCGGCCGTGGGCTGCTCGAACCCGGCGATCAGGCGCAGCAGCGTGCTCTTGCCGCACCCGGAGGCGCCGACGAGGACGAGGAACTCCCCCGCCGGCACCGTGAGGGAAACGGGGCCGACCGCGGTCACGTCGCCATAGGTGTGCGTGACCGCGGACAGGACGACCGCCTCAGCTGAGGACATTCGGCAAGCCCTTCACGTAGATGGCCTTCTGCACGTCGGCCAGCGCCGGCACCGAGTCGATCTTCTGCTGGCCCTTGAGGAACTCGGCCGCGCTGACCAGGTTGTCGGCGAGCTTGCCGACGCTGCTCTCGGTGCCGAGCCACTCCGGCGCGGAGATGTCGGCGGGCTTGAGGAACACGCCCTGCGACAGCTGGTCCTGCGCCTCGGCCGGCGACAGGTTGAGCTCGGCGCCGATCGACTTGGAGGCGCCGGCCGGGTCGGCGGCGATCAGGTCGAGCGCCTGGGCCTCGGCCTTGCGCCACGCGTCGACCGCGTCCGGGTGGGCGGTGGCGAACGCGGTGGACACCACGCCGAGGTCGAGGGTGGGCTTGCCCGCGGTGGCCAGCTGCTTGCTGCTGATCAGCACCTTGCCGGTCTTCTTGATCTCGGCGAGCGAAGGCAGCCAGGTGTACGCCGCATCCAGGTCACCGCGGGTCCAGGCGGCCTGGATGTCCTGCGGCTCGAGGTCGACGATGTTGACCTCGGACTCCTTGACCCCGGCCTGGTTCAGGGCGGCGAGCAGGCTGTAGTGGGCCGTCGACGCGAACGGCGTGCCCACCTTCTTGCCCTTCAACGACGCCACGTCGGTGACGCCGCTGCCGTTGCGGGCGACCAGCGCCTCGTTGTCCCCGGCCACATCAAGAACGAAGGCGACCTGGTACGGGATGTTGAGCGGCGCCGACAGTCCACGGGCGACCGGTGACGACCCGATCGCCGCGATGTCCAGGCTCTTCGCGACGAACGCCGTGTTGATCGACGCTCCCGAGTCGAACTTGGTCCAGGTGATCTTGTAGTCCGGCAGCGCCTTCTCCAGCAGCCCCTGGTTCTTCACGACGAGGTCGCCGCTCGGGAACGCCTGGTAGGCGATCCGGATGGTCTTGTCGGAGCTGCCCGACGAGCCGCCACTGGCCGCACCGTTGCCACAGCCGGCGAGGACAGCCACGGCGGCGAGCGATGCCAAGATCTTCTTCACGAAAAACCCCTATCTATGCGCGTCCCCGCCACGGGATCAGCCGTTTCTCGGCGATCTGCAGCAGGGCGTCGATGAGCAGGCCGGAGAGGCCGATGGCGAACAGTCCGAGCACGACGACGTCGGTCTGCGAATAGCGCTGGGCGTCGCGGACCATGCCGCCGATGCCGGGAACGCCGTTGATGGTCTCGGCGGCGACGACCGAGGAGTAGGCGACGCCGACCGCGATCCGCACGCCGGTGAAGATCTCCGGCAGCGCGTGCGGCAGCACCACGTCGCGCACCACCGCCCACTTCCCGGCGCCCAGGGCCCGGGCCGCCTCGACCAGACCGGTCGGCGCGCCGAGCACGGCCGAGGCGGTGGCGACGGCGACCGGCGGGAACGCGGCGATCGAGAGCAACCACAGTTTCGGCGTCTCGTCGATGCCGAACCAGATGATGAACAGGCTGAAGTACGCCAGCGGCGGCAGCGCCCGGACGAACGTCACGACCGGCTCGGTGACCACCCGGATCCAGGTGACGGTGCCCATGACCAGGCCGATCACGAGGCCGCCGGCCACGCCGATGACCGATCCGATGAGGATGCGCCGCAGCGAGACGCCGAGGTGCTCGATCAGCAGGTGACCGCTGTAACCCCGTACACCATCGTGGGTGGTCGAGGTGACGATCAGCTGATGCCAGACCGCGCCGGGTGAGGGAATGAAGGTCGGGTTGCGCGCCGTGCGCGCCGTGATTTCCCACAACAGGTAAAGGACGACCAGCGCGATCAGCCGCAGAGCGATGCGGCGCCGGCGCCGCGGAACGACGGGCGTCGCGCCGGGTGCGACGGCGACGGGCCGGACTTCCAGCGAGGTGGACAAAAAACACTCCAGGGGTACGGCGTACGAGCGCGCCGGTTGTCCGAGAAGTGCGAGCGGCAGCGCGTGAATAAAGGACTGCCCGGCCCATCGATGGCAGCCGGACGCCTAATTCCTACATTGCCTATCGGTTTTAGGCAACCAGTTGTCCCGGCTGCTGGACTTCGAGGACCGAGCGGATCTCCGCGGCGACCGCGATCGCCACCCCCGGATCGGCCCCGTTGCGTGCCCGCAGCAGCAGCTCGGCCGCCTCGACCGGCGGCAGGTCCCGGCGCGCCTCGACGCCGTCCGGGGTGGACGCGGTCGCCGCCATCAGCGCCACCCCCAGCCCGGAGCGCACCGCGTCGAGGACGCCGGCCGCATAACCGCTGTCGCACACGACGTAGGGATCCAGGCCCCGCGCATGCAGGGCGGCCAGCGCCAGGCGGCGCAGCACGCACGGCTCCTCGATCGCCACCACCGGCCACCCGCGGCCGGCCGGCGGCTGCCAGCCGGGCGCCGCGTACCACAGCAGGGGCAGGGAGCCGACCGGCTCGCCGGTCGCGTTGGACGCCTCGGCCAGGTGCACGGCCAGGTCGAGCACGCCGCGGTCGACCGCCTCGTCGAGCCGCCGGGTGCGGTCGATGCGGAACCGCACCTGATGCCCGGGCAGCGCCGCGGTCACCGCGGGCAGGATCAGGTCGGCCGCGTGCTCGGTGGTGCCGACGGTCACGGTCGGCCGGTCGGCGCCGACGAGCCGGCGCAGCGCGTCGTCGTGGGCCCCGAGGATCCGCCGTGCCTCGGCGAGCAGCGCCTGCCCGTCCGGCGTGAAGGTGGCGCCGCGACCGTGCCGCTCGACGATCGGCCGCCCGATGACCTTCTCCAATCGGCGGACGTGCTGACTGACCGCCGACTGGCTGACCAGCAACGTGGTCGCGGCCCGGTGGAAGCCACCGCAGTCGGCGACCGCGACGAGGCTGCGCAGCGCGACGATGTCCAGCACGTGTCCCATGCCGGGGACGCTAGCAGCGAATTGATAAGAAGTTCTATTCAATCCCGATGGGAATTCGGTATTGGACATCACCGGCGGCGCGCCTGCATGCTGACGGTCATGACGACTGCGTACGACGAACCCAGCGGCATCGCCGCCCGCGGCACCCTGCTGGTCGCCGCCGGCCGTGGCGAGACGGAAGCGGCCTACGAGCGATTCGGCCGCCGGATCTCCGCCGACGGATACCGCGTCCGGGTTCTGCCGGACGTCACCGCCGATCTCGCGGCGAGCTTCACTTCTGCCGAGAAACTCCTGGTCGACGACTCGTCGCCGGGGCCCAAGGTGGTGGTCGGTCCGGACACCGGCGCGCTGTTCGCGCTCGCCCTCGCGGCCCGGCACGCCCCGGGCCTGGACGCCCTGATCCTGGCCGGCCTGCCTTTGGTGGGCGGCGCCGTGAACCTGCTCGGCTGGGAGGCAGAGGTCGAGGCCCGCACGGCCTGCCCCAACCACCAGCGCGTGCTGGGCGGCGGCGCGGCCACTCCAGGGGCTCTCTTTTCATCACCAATTCCTACTGAACTGATCGGCGCTAGAGGAGACCTTGCTCTCCCCACGCTCGGCCTGCACGGCGACGCCGACACGGTCAGCCCGCTGGCCGAGGCCCGCGCGCACTACCCCGGCGCCGTCGTCGCGATCGCCGGCGGCCGGCACGACGTGCTCAACGACGTCACCCACCGCACCGTGGCCGCCACCATCGTGCTGTTCCTCGAGCGGCTGCGCCTCGGCGCCGGCCTGCCCACCATCGCCCAGGTGCTGCGATGAGCCGCTACATCGTGATCGGGGCGGGCGCGGTCGGCGCGTCGCTCGCCGCCGAGCTGCACCGGGCCGGCGTGGAGACGCTGCTGGTCGCGCGGGGCGCGCATCTCGCGGCACTGCGCGACGGCGGCCTGCGATACGTCCGCCCGGACGGCGAGCACACGCTGCGCCTGCCGGTCGCGGCCGGCCCGGCCGAGGTCGAGCTGGCCGAGGGCGACGTGCTGCTGCTCGCCACCAAGACCCAGGACACCGCGGCCGCGATCGTCGCCTGGGCGTGGCAGCCGGTCAAGCGCGCCGACGGCAGCGCCGGCACGGCCGCCGCCGACCTGCCGATCGTCACCCTGCAGAACGGCCTGGAGAACGAGCGGATCGCGCTGCGCTCGTTCGAGCACGTGATCGGCGGCGTCGTCTGGATCCCGGCCCTGCACCTGGAGCCCGGCGTCGTGGTCAACCGGGGCACCCCGGAACCGGCCGTGCTGTGGCTGGGCCGCTACCCCGAGGGCGCCGACCGGGTGGCCGCCACCATCGCCGACGACCTGCGCCGCGGCAGCCTGACCGTGCACGTGGTGCCGGACGTCGCCGCGCACAAGGCCGCCAAGCTGCTCGGCAACCTGGTCAACGGCCTCGACGCGCTCTACCCGCCGAGTGAGCTGCGGGCCGCGGCGGTCGCCGCGCTGCGCGACGAGGCCCGGGCGGTCTACGCCGCGGCCGGCATCACCCCCGCCACCCCGGACCCGGGCGGCTTCGGCGCCGCCGAGATCCCCGGCCGCGAGCGCGGCGGCAACTCGACCTGGCAGAGCCTCGCCCGCCAGGCACCGCCCGAGATCGACTACCTGAGCGGCGAGATCGTGCTGCTCGGCCGCCTGCACGGCGTCGCGACCCCGCACAACGAGGCGATCCGGCGGCGGATCCACCGGGCCGTCGCGGAGGCCACCCCGGCCGGCTCCCTGGGCGACGCCGACCTGGCTCGCACGTTGCCCGGCCTGCTCGTGGAGAAGCAGCGCCCGCCGGTGCTGGTCTCCGCCCCCGACCTCTACCGCCGGGTGGCCGAGCCCGAGCCGCCGGTGCTGCTCGACGTGCGCTGGGCGCTGGGTGACCCGCACGGCCACGACCACTACCGCGAGGGCCACATCCCCGGCGCGCTCTTCGTCGACCTGGAAACCGACCTGGCCGGGCCGCACGCGCCCGGGGCCGGGCGGCACCCGCTGCCGTCGACCGAGAAGTTGCAGGCCGCGGCCCGCCGCTGGGGCATCACCCGGGAGCGGGGCGTGGTCGTCTACGACAACACCGGCGGGCTCGCCGCCGCCCGCGCCTGGTGGCTGCTGCGCTGGGCCGGTGTGCCGGACGTGCGCATCCTCGACGGCGGCCTGGCCGCCTGGCGGGCCGAGGGATACGGCGCCGGGCAGGGCGAGGCCCGGCCGCAACCGGCCAGCGACATCGTGCTCGACGGCGGCCACCTGCCCACCCTCACCGCCGACGAGGCGGCCGCGCTGCCGTCCTCCGGAACCCTGCTGGATGCCCGGGCCGGCGAGCGCTACCGCGGCGAGGTGGAGCCGGTCGACCCGCAGGCCGGGCACATCCCCGGCGCGATCAGCGCACCCACCACCGGCAACCTGCGCGACGGGGTGCCGCTCTTCAAGACCGCCGACGAGCTGCGGCAACGCTTCGCCGGCCTGGAGAATGTGGGCGTCTACTGCGGATCCGGCGTCACCGCCGCCCACGAGATCGCCGCCCTCGCCGTCGCCGGCATCGACGCGGCCCTCTACCCCGGCTCCTGGTCGGCGTGGTCGGCCGACCCGGACCGGCCGGTCGCCACCGGCGAAACACCATGAGTCTGGCGGCGCTCACCGCCACGCTGGCCTCGACCGCCGCCGAGTACGACCGGAGCGGCGCGTTCCCGCACGCCGGGTTGCAGGCCGTGCACGAGGCCGGCCTGCTCACCGCCACGGTCGGCACGGCGCACGGCGGTCCCGGCCAGCGCGTCGCCGAGCTCACCCGCATCCTGCTCGCCCTGGGCCGGGGCGACCCCTCGGTCGCCCTGATCGCGTCGATGACCCAGCTCCCGCACCTGTTCCAGGCGTTGCGGCCGACCTGGCCGGCCGACGTCTACGCCGAGGTGCTCGCCAAGTCGGCGGTGCAGCCGACCCTGCTCAACACCTGCCGGGTCGAACCCGAGCTGGGCTCGCCGTCCCGCGGCGGCCGGCCCGCCACGATCGCCCGGCGCACCGCCGCCGGCTGGTCGCTGACCGGCCGGAAACGGTTCGTCACCGGGGCCGCCGGCCTGAGCTACTTCCTGGTCTGGGCCGGCACCGACGAACCGGCGCCGCGGGTCGGCACGTTCGTGGTGCCGGCCGACACCCTCGGCATCGAGGTCGTGCCGGCCTGGAACCAGCTGGGCCTGCGCGCCAGCGGCAGCCACGACGTCGTCTTCACCGACGTGCCGATCCCCCGGCGCCCGCCGGCGACGACGGCGCCCTGCACCTGCCGCTCGCCGCCATCTACGTCGGCGTGGCCCGCGCCGCCCAGGACTGGTTCCACCGCTTCGCCCACGACCGGGTGCCGGCCAACCTGGGCCGGCAGATCGCCACCACCGAGAGGTTCAAGGCGGCGGCCGGCGAGATCGAGGCCCTGCTGTCCACGGCCGAACGTCTCCTGCTCGACGCCACCGCCCGCTTCGACGCCGGCACACCGCCGCCCGACGCCCTCGCCGCCCGGGTGATCGCCGGTCGCCACGCGGTAGCGGCCGTCACCCTGGCCACCCGCCTGCTGGGCAACCCCGCCCTGAGCCGCGACAACCCGCTGGAGCGCCACTTCCGCGACGTCCAGTCCGCCCTGGTCCACGCCCCGCAGGAGGACGTCGCCCTGCAGGCCCTGGGCACCGCGGCGCTGGCCGCCGCCGCCCCGATCCGGTCGCATTGACCGGTGCGGGTGGTCCCGTTACGGTTCCGGCGTGATCGATGAAGGTGGCGTCGACGTGCGGCGTTCCCGCCCGGCGTACCGTGCGGGTGTCTGGATGTTCCGGCTCATGTTGCTGGTGCTCGCGGGTTACGTGGTCGCCATGGCGACCGGGGCCGTGCCGGTCTTCGGAGGCGGTTCCCTGCTCCTGTTCGTCGTGCTCTACGTGATCCCGATGATCATCGGTTATGTGCTGTTCGCCCGGGCCGGCGTCAAGATCGCCGGGCTGCCGCAGAACAGCGACCAGAGCTTCGGGATGTCCGACGAGGTCAAGGCCAACCGCAAGCTCGTCTGGCGCGACGTCTTCGGGCGCGGCTCCCACTAGCCGGTCGCGGCGACTGCCCACCAGTCACGATCGGGCAACCGCACCCACCGGTCGGGCTCGGTGAACGGGCGGGCGTCGGCGGGGCGCACTCCGGCGTAGGCACAGCAGTACTCGATGGCATGGTGCTGGTAGAGGAAGAGGCGCAGGACCTCGGCCGCGGGCGCGTCGGCCTCGGCCCATCCGCCGCCGGGATGCAGGTCCCAGCCGGTGATGACGCCGTCGTGCACCGAGGCGCCCTGGTTGCCGCTCTTGGGATTGGCGTACATCCCATAGCACGCGGTGCCGGCCGAGAGCCGCAACGCGACCTGCGGCATCGATGCGCCGAACGCCCACGGCTGACTGACGACGCAGCCGCCGGGCACGTCGGTGACACCGAGCGTCCGCATCGACTCGTCGTCGGTGGCGTCCCACATGTCCTCGGCGGAGATCTCGTCCTCGACCGCCGTGGCGTCCAGGCGCCGGACCGCCTCGGCCGCGTCGATGCCGCCCACGCAGCACAGGCTCATGCCGTCGCCGTCGATCCCGGCCAGCGCGTCGATCAGCCGGCGAGCCTCCGCGACGGCGGCGGCCTCGCCCCCGGTCAGCGTCGCGCTCGTGCCGAACAGGCCGGGCGTCGCCCCGGCCAGGCTCAGCCGCGCCGGTGACCAGCCGGCCATCATCGGCCGCTCCGGGTCCGCGCCGGCGGCCACCAGCGCGCGGACGATTTCGGGCCGGCCGGACTGAACCGCGAGCCAGAGGGCGGTGCGCCCGTCGTCGATCGCGTCCACGTCGTCGACGAGCCGGGCCAGCTCCGCCACCACCTCGGCCGAGCCTGCCCGCGCGGCGTGGTGCAGCGGCCGCCCGCGCCCGCGAACGAGGGTGTTCGGGTCGGCGCCCGCCGCGAGCCGGGCCCGCACCGCGTCGAGGTCCGACCACGACAATCTCGACCAGTCGGCGTCCGTCACACGCCCTCGCCGGGGTCACGCAGGGAACGAATCATGCGCTGCAGTATGGCGTACGCGGCCGATTGCTCCGCCCCGGTCATCCCGCTCAGCATCCTGATCCTCCGGTGATGGGGATCAGTTCTCGGTGACGCCGCCGTCGGCGACCAGCTCGAAACCGGTGGTGTAGCTGCTCTGGTCGGAGGCCAGGTGGTAGACGGCGCCGGCCATCTCCTCCGGCCGCCCGGGCCCTTGACGTTCATGCCGGACGAGACGAGCACGATGCTGCCGCCGTCGACGAACAGGGGCAGGGCCTTCTGGACGGTGAAGTAGGTCCCGCGGGCGTTGGTGTCGAATGTCTTGTCGAAGTGTTCGGGGTCGGCGAGCGCGGTCGGGCGCAGCTCTACGGTGCCGGCGTCGGCGACCAGGATGCCGAGGCGCCCCTTCTCCTGCCCGATGGTGGCGTAGAGCCGGTCGAGGTCGTCCAGGTTCGCGATATCGCCGGTCACCGCGCGGACGTTGCGGCCGATCTCGGCGACCGCCCTGTCCAGCTCGGCCTCGCGGCGGCCGGTACCAGCCTCGACGACATCTCCGCCGCCACCGGCGTGGGTCGCGGCAGCCTCTACGCGTCGTTCGGCGACAAGCACACGGTCTTCATCAAGGCCCTGCAGGAGTACGTGCGACAGGCGCTGATCCAGACGCACGAGGAACTCGACGGGCCGGCCGGGACCGCCATCGACCGCCTGCGCGCCTGGATCCTGGCCGGCGCCGGATTCGTGCTGCGCGACGGCGAGCACTTCGGCTGCATGGCCGGCAAGCTCGCCCTCGAGGTCGGCGACCAGGACACCGAGGCCCGTGACGTCATCCTCGGCGTCTTCGCCGAGCAGCAACGCGTCCTGTCCGACTGCGTCGCCGCCGCTCAGCGCCACGGCGACCTCGCCCCCGAGGCCGACGGCTGCTCGATCGCCTGCATGATCCTTGCCCTCAACCGCGGCATGGACGTGATGGCCAAGGGCGGCATCAGCCAGGCCACCCTGGACGCCGCCGCCGAACAGGCATTCCGTGGCCTGCCCCTCATCGAGGCCTACAGCCGGCGGCAGGCCGGATGAAGGACCGGCCGGCCGGGGTGAGCGACGCCGACGTGCGGGCCGCGCTCGCCGCCGGGTGGGGCGTTACGCCGCGACGCCGGCCTCGACTTCGTGGTCGCCCCGATCGACGGCTCGCAGGTGTTGTGGCCGCTGAGCGAGAGCCACGCCTTGTCGGTCTACCCCTTGATCAACGGCACGGCGGGCGACTTCGGCCCCCACGACGACTCGCGAGAAGGCGTGCTCGGCCTGATCGCCACCCTGCACCTGGTGGAGCCGATCGAAGCGGCCCAGCGAACCGGCCTCGAGATCCCCGGGCGGGCGAATCTGCTCACCGCCATCGACGGACCGTGGGCCGGCGGACCGTATGCGGCCAACGCCCAGGCGTTGCTCGCCGCTCACGACCGGCAGATCCGGTCCCGACTGGACGACCATGAACGGATGGCGGCCGAGCTGCGCGCCACCACCGCGGACTGGGTGATCACGCACGGCGAGCCCCACCCCGGCAACGTCCTGCACACCGTAGCGGGCCTGCTGCTGATCGACTGGGACACCGTCCGTATCGCGCCACCCGAGCGTGACCTGTGGCTCCGCACGCGGGATCCGTTCACGCCGGCGGCATCGGACCTGGCCCGCTACCAGGAGGCGACCGGCCGCGCGCCGTCGCAGGCCGGCCTCGACTTCTATCGGCTGTCCTGGATCCTCGCCGACATCGCCGCCTACACCGACGGCCTGCGCCGCCCGCACGGCGAGGGCGGCGACGCCGAGGACGCCCTCGCCTATCTGGAGGCCAACCTCAGGATGCCGTGAACCGGACCCCGGTCAGCTCCTCCGACACCGACCACAGGCGCTCGCCGGACGCGGGATCGGCGGCCTCCGGGGAGGGTTTCAAGGAGGCCGGGGCGCCGCGCATCTCGCCGAGGCCGCCCGGCCCGATCAGGGCGCCGCCCTGGGCGTCGGGTGCGGTGGCCGCGTAGAGCAGCGGCAGCGCGCCGGTGGCCGCCGGCACGGCGATCAGCGGGTTGCCGAGTTTGGTGAGCAGGAAGCGGTAGAAGCCGGGCGGCACCGAGGCCTGCAGGTTGGTGACCGCGTAGCCGGGGTGCGCGGCGATGCTGCGGACCGGGCTCCCGGCGGCGGTCAGGCGGCGGTGCAGCTCGAGCGCGAAGACCAGGTTGGCGAGCTTCGACCGGTTGTAGGCGGCGTTCGCCTTGTAGGCGCCGTCGGCGCGCAGGGTGTCCAGGTCGAGGTGGCCCTTGCGGTGCAGCACCGACGTGACCGTGACGATGCGGCCCTCGATCAGGTCGAGCAGCGCCGCGGTCAGGGCGAAATGCCCGAGATGGTTGACGGCGAACTGCAGCCGGCGTCGTTGATGAGCAGATCAAGGCGGCCATGGCCGCTGCGCACGGCCGCGGCGAACTCTCGCACGGAGTCCAGATCGGCCAGATCCAGCGGGTACGCCTCCTGGCCGGCACCCACCGCCGCGGCCTTGCGCGGGTCCCGGGCCCCGACGACGACCCGGGCGCCGGCGCGGGCCAGCTCGCGCGCCACGATCAGACCGAGCCCGCTCGTCGCCCCCGTAATCACGACGACCCGGCCGGTCTGGTCGGGGATGTCACCCACCGTCCACTTAGCAGCCATGCGACACATCATGCCGCCGGTGGCACTGAGTGTCAACAACGGCCTGCCGTATCATCGCCGCATGGATTTGCCGACTCCCAGCCTCGCGCAGCGCAAACGGCAGCTGGTGGTCGACGAGCTGACCGAGGCCGCGCTGCAGACGATGGCGGTCAAAGGCTTCGAGACCACCACCGTCGACGAGATCGTCGCGGTGGCCGGGGTGTCGCGCCGCACGTTCTTCCGCTACTTCGCGTCCAAGGAGGACGTGCTCGTCCAGCTCCTGTCCTACCTGGGCGAGGTGATGCAGGCGGTGGTGCGGTCCCGCCCGCCCGAGGAGCCGGCGGCGGTGGCCCTGCGCCACGCCTTGGCGGCCGCGATCGAGGACTGCCGCGACTCCCGCGACAAGGCCCTGCGGGTGGTCCGCCTGGTGCTGGTCACGCCGTCGCTGCTGGCCCGTTACCTGGAGCGCCAGGCCCAGTGGCAGCCGGCGCTGGCCGCCACCCTGATCGCCCGCGGCGTCGAGCCGTTCCACGCCGAGCTGGCCGCCGGCACCGCGCTGGCCGCGTTCGTCGCCGTCCTGCGCCGCTGGGCCGAGGCCGACCACCCGGAGGACCCGATCGCCCTGCTCGACCTCGCCTTCGAACAGATCGCGCCGGCCCTGTGACGGCCGGCCCGGCGGGGATCCGGCAGTTCCGCTGGGCGGACTACGACGCCGTCGTGGCGGTGTGGGCGACCGCCGGCCGGGAGGTCGTCCCGCGCTCCGAGCTGGAAGCGAAACTGACCCGCGACCCGGAGCTGTTCCTGGTCGCCGAGGACGGCGCCGACGTGACGGGCGTGGTCATGGGCACCTACGACGGCCGCCGCGGGTGGATCCTGCGCCTCGCGGTCGACCCGGCCCGGCGGCGGCAGGGCATCGGTCGCACGCTGGTCGCCGAGCTGGAGAGCCGCTTCCGGAAACTGGCGTGCCCGCGCATCAACCTGCTGGTCCTGCCGGACAACGAAGCCGCCCTGCGGTTCTGGCAGGAGCTCGGCTACCTGCCGATGCCGGACGTGCTCTGCACCAAGCCTCTCGACGAAGGGACGCGTCAGGCGTCCGGACAGTCGTAGATGCCGACCGAAGCGGGCTGCCAGGCGCCATGGTCCTCGCGTGAACTCAACCGGTCCGCCTCGCGGGCAGCGCGGACCAACTGTTCGGAGGTCCGGGGAACGGCGGCCAGGAAGACCGCCCCGACGTGGTGACAGAACGTCGGCCTGTGCTCCAGAGCCCGCACCGGCTCGCCCGCGAGGACGGCCAGGTCCCCCGGCCGCCAGCCCAGCGGACCGGCGACTTCCTGCAGTTGCGACAGTTGGTGCCATGCTCCGCCCAGCATGCCCGCGATGGTGCTCCTGGACAGCCCGACGAAGGGGAACTCCAGCACCCCGAACCCGCGATTGCTCATCAGCCCGCGCAGGACTCCCGGGAACGGATCCACCCCCGCGAGGTCGCGTGCCGGGCGCGCCTCGGCCGGCGGGCGTTCGTCCGGCATACCGTCCAGGAACGCGCACAGGGCTGCCAGCTGCGGATGATCACAGTACGTCACCCGGTAGGTGAACTCCCGCAGGACCTTCTTTTCCCGGTCCGGAGGCAGCAGCTGGCCAGGCACCGGGTGACCCCCGACCACCAGCACGTCCGCCACCGGCAGGCCGAGCACACGGGCGAGCTCCGCCAGCCGCGGCGCGTCATGGTCTCGGCCGTTGTCCAGCAGATCGCGCAGAATCCCGGCCCGCGTCATGGAGACCACCGTACGACATGACGATTTCATCCCGATCGATCGACCAGCGGATCGGGGCGGGCCGGGCGCCACTCGTGTTTGACCAGCCACTCAGCGCAGGTCAAGCAGACGATGTGGCGGCGCTGGCCGCCGATCGAGTCAGGCGGATGGCCGGGGCCGGGCGTAGCGGACGTGGGCGAACGGGATCGCCTTGTAGGCCAGGGTGACGCCGGCCGCGGCCAGGGCCGGGCCCAGCAGCCAGGCCCACGGCGGGTTCGCGACGCCGTCGACGGCGGGGACGATCACGGCCTGGACGGCGGTGAGCAGGGCGAGCACGGCCGCGATCGGGTAGACGTGTGGTGGGTAGCGGCGAACCGCCGGGCGGCGGGACACCGTGTAGACGCCAGGGTTGCGGTCGATCCACTGCGCGGCGAGCGCGGCCGGGACGCCCGGCAGGAACAAATCGCCGCCGCGGATCGGGGTGGGCAGGGCCGGCGCGGCGCCGCTGGTGTCCGGAATTGACAGGCGAGCCACCACCTCGGCCGGGACCAGCAGGTTTACCCGTTCCGCCGTCGTCATTCGGCCGCCTCCCCGAGATATTCGGCGAGCGGAATTTACTGCATTCGATCAGCGGTCGTAAACAGCTGTCCCGCATCGACTCCGCGGCGGTTCAGCACCCCGAGGCGGTCGGCCGCGCAACTGACCATCCAATGCGGACTCAACCGGTACATCCGGACGTCCTCGCCGATGAAAAGGCCGTTCCCTGCCCCGGGTCCGGCCCGGCGGCAAGGAACGGCATCGGCCGGCTGCGGCCTGTTCGATTCGCACGGGACTCGTCCGAATCCCGTATCCCTATGGGTTTCAGCGGGGCAGTGCCCAGTCGCGGACCTCGGGCATGTCCTCCAGGTTTTCGACCACGTAGGCCTCGTGCTTGGCCAGCTGGCTCTCGCACCAGGCCTTCAGGTCGGCGGCGCCGCGCGGCAGGCGCTTGGCGTTGTTGATGGCGTCCATGACCAGGTGGTAGCGCGACGTCTTGTTACGGACCGTCATGTCGAACGGGGTGGTCGTGGTGCCCTGCTCGATGAAGCCGCGCACCCGGAACCGGTCGGCGTCGGGCCGGCCGTGAACGACCTGGTGGATGGCGCCGGGGTAGCCGTGGAAGGCGAAGACCACGTCGACGGTGTCGGTGAACAGCTCGGTGAACTGCACCTCCGACATGCCGTGCGGGTGGTCCTTGGGGCGGGGCAGGCTCATCAGGTTGACCACGTTGACCACCCGCGTCTTGAACCCGGGCAGCTTCTCCTTGAGGATCTGCGCCGCCGCCACCGTCTCCATCGTGACCACGTCGCCGGCGCAGGCCAGGACGATGTCGGGGTCGGTGACGCCGTCGTCGGTGCCGGCCCAGTCCCAGATGCCCGCGCCCCGCGCGCAGTGCGCGATCGCCTCGTCCATCGTGAGATATTGCAGCTGAGGCTGCTTGTCGATGACGATCAGATTGACGTAGGAGCGCGACCGGAAGCAGTGGTCGGCCACCGACAGCAGGCAGTTCGCGTCCGGCGGGAGGTAGACCCGGGCCACGTTGCCGCGCTGGTTGAGCACGACCTGGAGCAGGCCGGGGCCCTGGTGGCTGAAGCCGTTGTGGTCGTTACGCCACGCCGTCGAGGTGAGCAGGATGTTGAGCGACGGCACCTTGGCCCGCCAGGGCAGGTGCGCGGCCTCCTGCAGCCACTTGCCGTGCTGCACCGTCTGCGACGCGCTGACCATGGCGAACGCCTCGTAGGTGGCGAACAGGCCGTGCCGGCCGGTCAGGTTGTATCCCTCGAGCCAGCCGTGGCAGTTGTGCTCGCTGAGCACCTCCATCACGCGGCCGTCGGCGCTGAGTTTCACGTCGCCGGGGATGGTGCGCTCCATGAACGCCCGGTCGGAGACCTCGAAGACGGCGCCGAGCCGGTTGGAGTTGGTCTCGTCGGGGCAGAACAGCCGGAACCGGTCGGGGCTCGACGTGTAGATGTCTCGCATCATCTCGCCGAGCTTGCGGGTCGACTCGGCGTGCTCGGTGCCGGGCTTCTGGACGTCGATCGCATATTTGCGGAAGTCGGGCATGTCGAGGTCGCGGGTGAGCACCCCGCCGTTGGCGTGCGGGCTGGCGCTCATCCGCAGGTTGCCCTCGGGCGACGCCTCGCGCACCAGCCGGGCCGGTGCGCCGGTGGCGTCGAACAGCTCCTCCGGACGGTACGACTTGAGCCACTTCTCCAGGAGCTTGAGGTGCTCCGGGTTCTCCCGGACGCCGGACAGTGGCACCTGGTGGGAGCGCCACGTGCCCTCGACCTGAACGCCGTCGACCTCGTGCGGGCCGGTCCAGCCCTTCGGCGAGCGCAGGATGATCACCGGCCAGCGGACATCCTTGTTGCCGTTCTTCTTGGCCTGGATCGCGTCGTACGCGTCGGCGAGAGCCTTCGCGAACCGCAGGTGCATCCCCGGCTGGTCCTCGCCCGAGACCTCGATGATCTGGTAGCCGTGGCCACGCAGCAGCGAGCGGACGTCTTCCGGGTCCTTGCGGCCGAGCACGGTCGGGCCGGAGATCTTGCCGTCGTTGAGGTGCAGGATCGGCAGCACGGCGCCGTCCCGCTCCGGGTTGATGAAGGAGACGCCCTTCCACGAGCCCTCGAGCGGGCCGGTCTCGGCCTCGCCGTCGCCGACCACCGCGATGGCCAGCAGGTCGGGGTTGTCCATCACCGCGCCGAACGCGTGGACCAGGACATAACCGAGCTCACCACCCTCGTGGATGGAGCCGGGCGTGGTCACCGACACGTGACTGGGGATGCCGCCGGGGCTGGAGAACTGGCGGAACATCCGCAGCAGCCCGCCCTCGTCCTGGGTGATGCTGGGGAAGTGCTCGGTGTAGGTGCCTTCGAGGTAGCCCGCCGCCACCAGCGCGGGGCCGCCGTGCCCGGGGCCGGCCAGGTAGATGGCCTCCTGCCCGGTCAGCTTGATCAGGCGGGACACGTGCGCGTAGATGAAGGAGAGGCCGGGGCTGGTGCCCCAGTGGCCGAGCAGGCGCGGTTTGATGTGGTCCGCACTCAGGGGCTCACGCAGCAGCGGGTTGGCCTTCAGGTAGATCTGACCGATCGTCAGATAGTTGTTGGCCCGCCACCAGGCGTCCAGCCTGTCGAGGTCTTCCTGGCTGGGCTCGCCCAAGGTACGGACAAGATCGGCACTGACCGTGGTCACGGTGGATTCCTTTCGCGGATCTTCGTCTGGCTCCGACGCTACGGGGTCACGGAACCGCTTTCGTAGGGTCTTTTGGCCTTGCGGTGACTTTTAAGTGACGGTGAACCGCTGCTGGCGCTGATCCGTTCCACCTGGAGTGCAGCCCGATGCCCCACTCCCCACACAGTCCCGGATTCACCGCTTCTTCGCCCTGTTTTCCCGCCCGGCGGTCAACCGAACATTGACCGTTCTGGCGGGTTTGCTGCTCTTTGCGGCCTTGGTCTTCCCGAACATCCTGTCCAGGCTGTCCCCGCCAGGTTTCCTCCGCATTCCGGTCGAGGGCGCTTTTCTGATCGCCCTGCTGCTCGTCCCGGCCCGCGCCCGCCGCGTCGTCGGGATCGTCACCGGCGTGCTGCTGGGGTGGCTGGTGATCGAGAAGTGCCTGGACATGGGCTTCTTCTCCGAGCTGAACCGGCCGTTCGACCCGGTCCTGGACTGGGTGCTGTTCGACGACGCGTACAGCTTCGTGGTCGACTCCTACGGCAGGGCGGCCGCGATCGGCGCCGTCGCCGCCATCCTGCTTCTGGTCGGCGGGATCATGGCGCTCACCACCTGGGCGGTTCTGCGGGTCGGCAAGCTGGTCGGCAACCATCACCGCCGGGCGATGTACGCGGCCGGTGGCATCGCGGTGGCCTGGGCCGCCACGTTCGCCCTCGGCGCGTCGTTCACCGGCGCCGTGCCGATCGCCGCGCGCAGCACCGCGACGTACGCCTGGGACCGCGCCCACCAGGCACGGGCCGGCTTCGCCGACGCCTCCCAGTTCGAGAAGGAAGTGAAGAGCGACGCGTTCGCGAACGTCGCCCCGGACAAGATGCTCACCGCGCTCAAGGGCAAGGACGTGATCTTCACGTTCGTCGAGAGCTACGGCCGCAGCGCCGTCGAGCACCCGGCCCTCGCCCCGATGGTGGACCCGGTCCTGGACGCCGGCACCCAGCAGCTGGCCGCGGCCGGCTTCAGCTCCGAGTCCGGCTGGCTCACCTCGCCCACCTTCGGCGGCGGCAGCTGGCTGGCCCATTCCACCTTCGAGTCCGGGCTGTGGATCAACAACGAGCAACGCTACCGGAACCTCGTCTCCAGCAACCGGCTCACCCTGACCCGGGCGTTCAAGAACGCCGGCGCCCGCACGGTCAGCGTCATGCCGGGCGCCACCCGGGCCTGGCCGGAGGGCGCGTTCTACGGGTACGACGCGGTCTGGGACTCCCGCAATCTCGGTTACCAGGGCCCGAAGTTCTCCTGGGCTCCGATGCCCGACCAGTACACCCTCAAGCAGCTCAACACCATCGAGTACCAGAAGCCGAACCGGGCTCCGCTGATGATCGAGATGCCGCTGGTGTCCAGCCACACGCCGTGGGCGCCGATCCCGAGCTACCTCGACGACTGGGACTCGATCGGCGACGGCTCGGTCTACGCCTCGATGGCCGCCGACGGCAAGAAGCCGAAGGCGCTCTGGGCCAACCCCCGCGACGTGCGGCCCGAGTACGGCAAGTCGATCGTCTATTCGGTGACGTCCCTGGTGAACTGGGTGACGAAGTATGGTGACGACAACCTCGTGCTCGTCTTCCTCGGCGACCACCAGCCCTCGCCGATCGCGTCCGGGGCCGGGGCCAGCCACGACGTGCCGATCTCGATCGTCACCAAGGACAAGACTGTGCTGTCACGGATCACCGACTGGAAGTGGGCGCAGGGTTTGCGGCCGGCCGGCGACACCCCGGTGTGGCCGATGAACGCGTTCCGGGACCGGTTCTTCACCGCGTTCGGCCCGAAGGTGGCGGCATCCTGAAGCTCTACCTCGACTGCGACACCGGCGTCGACGACGCGCTGGCGATCGCCTTCCTGCTGTCGTGTCCCGATGTCCAGATCGTCGGCATCGGGACGACGAACGGGAATACCTCGGCCGTCCAGGCCGCCCGGAACACGCTGGGCATCCTGGCGCTTTCCGGCATTTCCGGAATTCCCCTCGCGATAGGTACTGGCGCCTTTCGCGAGGGGGCCGCCGAGGTGCACGGCGGCAACGGGGTCGGCGGGGTGACGCTGCCCATGGGTGACGCCCCCGACAAAAGGGCCCCCGAAGAGCTGCTCATCGACCTCGCCCGGGACAATCCCGGCCAACTGCATATTCTGGTGACCGGCCCCTGCACCAACCTGGCCGCGGCGCTGACGGCCGCGCCCGGCCTGCCGTCGCTGATCGCGTCGGTGACGGTCATGGGCGGGGCGGTCCGCGTCCCCGGCAACCGCCCCGGGGGCGCCGAGGCCAACATCCACGACGATCCGGCCGCGGCCGCCGCCGTACTGGCCGCGGATTGGCCGTTGACCCTGGTTCCGCTCGACGTCACCATGCAGCATCGCTGGACCGTCGCCGACCAGGCGGCACTGCGAGCCGGCGGCACCCCGCTGCACGAGGCGCTGGCCGACATGCTCTCCGCCTATTTCGACTTCTACGCGCCGAAACTGGGCGTCCGCGAGATCCCGCTGCACGATCCGCTCGCGGCGGCGATCGCGGTGGGCGCGGTAACGCCGGACGCCCCGCAGCTGCCGCTGCGGATCGACGACTCGGGAGCGGTGCGAGAGGACGCGACAGCTGATTCAGGTGTACGGGTGGTGCTCGCACTCGCCGAGCCCGCCGCTCCCCTGATCCTCGCCAAGATCCTCGGATTCCGTAGCTGACCCCTCCCATGGCGCGCTGTTCGTTGGTAGCGTCGCGCCATGCCGACGGATTCCGGAGTTGATCGCGCTCGTCTCGCCTCGCTGTCCCACCGCGAGCGGGGTGTCTACGCCGACCGTCACCCACGCTCGGCGGCCGCCTACGCGAGCGCCGACCACCTGTTCGGGCGCGTCCCGATGACGTGGATGAACAAGAACGCCGCCGGCTTCCCCGTCTACGTCGGCACCGCCCGCGGCGCCCGCCTGACGGATATCGACGGCCACGAGTATGTCGACTTCTGCCTCGGCGACACCGGCGCGATGGCCGGCCACTCCCCCGCCCCCGTGGTCGCCGCCGTCACCCACCGGCTGGCCGAGCTGGGCGGCGCGACCACGATGCTGCCCACCGAGGACGCCGCGTTCGTCGGCGCCGAGCTGGCCCGGCGCTTCGGCCTGCCGTACTGGAGCTTCGCCCTGACCGCGACCGACGCGAACCGCTGGGCCGTCCGCCTGCTGCGCGCCGTCTCCGGCCGGCCGAAGATCCTGGTGAACAGCTACTGCTACCACGGCTCGGTCGACGAGTCCCTGATCGTCGTCGGCCCCGACGGCCACGGTGAGTCCCGCGAGGGCAACGTGGGCGCCCCGACCGACGTGACGAATACGTCGCGGGTGGCCGAGTTCAACGACCTGGCCGGCCTGGAACGCGAGCTGGCGCACGGCGACGTGGCCGCCGTCCTGATGGAGCCGGCGCTGACCAACATCGGCATCGTGCTCCCCGAGCCCGGCTACCTGACCGGCGTCCGCGAGCTGACCCGCCGCTACGGCACCTACCTGATCAACGACGAGACCCACACGTTCTCGGCCGGCCCCGGCGGCGCCACCGCGGCCTGGGGCCTCGAACCGGACGTTCTGACCATCGGCAAGGCCATCGCCGGCGGCATCCCGATCGGCGCGTACGGGCTGTCAGCCGCTCTCGCCGACGCCCTGATCGGCCGGGCCGACCTGGACCTGGTCGACATGGGCGGCGTCGGCGGCACCCTGGCCGGCAACCCGGTCTCGATGGCCGCCGCCCGAGCCACCCTGACCGAGGTCCTGACCGAGGAAGCGTTCGCCGGCATGATCGAGACGGCGGCCGCCTTCGCCGACGGCGTCCAGAAGCTGATCGACGACCACCAGCTGCCCTGGTCGGTGGCCCAGCTGGGCGCCCGGGTCGAATACCGCTTCGCCAACCCCGCGCCCCGCAACGGCACCGAGTCGGCCGCGACGGCGGACGCCGAGCTCGAGGACTTCCTGCACGTCTACCTGGCCAACCGGGGGATCCTGCTGACCCCGTTCCACAACATGGCCCTGATGTCCCCCGCCACCACCCGCGCCGACGTGGACCGCCACCACGAGGTCTTCGCCGCCGCCCTGGCCGAGCTCACCTGACGCCGCAACCCTCATGCGGCCGGCGCCTCGACCGATCATGGCGTCGCTCGGTCCTGATGTTCTCCTTCCTGCATGAGGTGATGCATGTCCCCCACCTTCCGGCCCGCCGGTCTGGTGGTCACCGCCGCGCTCGCCGGTGGCCTGTTCGGCATTCCGAGTTCGGCGTAGCTGGACATGCCGGGCGCGGTGAAGACCGCCGTCACCCGTGGCGTGGCCGACGCACGGACGGCCGCGCACGGCGGGACGGTAAAGGTGTCCTCACTGCGCAAGCTGGTGCGCCGGGACTCGGCGGCGGTCAACGCCCGCGAAGGCGCCGCGATCGTCAAGGTCACGACCATCAGCCAGGGCGTCCAGGTTTCCGCAACAAACCCCTGGACCAAGAAGACGATCTCGTACGTGGTCAAGGCCTCCGGCCGGAAGATCATCGTCAAGAAGAGCTGATCACGCCGTGGTGCGGATCCAGCTGACGCAGGCCTTGTCGACCGTGGTGAACGGCTGGTGGAAGGCTCGGCGGGACGCGTCGTCGTACTCGAATCCGTTCTGCATGCGGTAGCGGACGAAGTCGAAGAGGGCGCGCTCGCCGTACTTGCTCGCCAGGCAGCTCATCGCGAAGTGGCTGAGGCCGTAGAAGGCGTCCATCTGCGACCCGGAGGCGCCGTCGGCCGGTGCGGGCAGCGCGATCGACGACGGGCGGTGGGCGCCGTGCACGGCCGCGTGCACGGAGGGGCGGCGCCAGCTCGCGGTGGCGGCGGCCGGCTGCCAGCCGATGTACTCGGCGATCCCCTCGGTCAGCCACATGTCACGCCGGCCACGCCCGTTGACGCCGCTGTGCGTGACCACGTGGCCCATCTCGTGCTGAATCGTCGTGACCAGCACCTTCCGGTCACCGGTCAACCGCGGCATGTTGAGCACCACGTCGGCGCCGGCGGTGTTCAGGTTGATCGAGTAACCGATGACCCACTTGTCCTTCTCGCCCTGGTACCAGGTGCGCCACGCCTTGGCGTCGGCCAGGTAGATGCGGTAACGCTTCTGCGGGTTCTCGACGTACCCGGCGATGCGGTCGTTGAGCTTCGCGGCCGCCTCGGCGATGGCGAGCACGTCATCCAGCTTCGCCGCCTCGCTCGCCGGAGCGGCCACAGTCACCCGAGCACCCTGCCGGAACGTCAGCGTGGTGTTCTCCCACGGGGCCGGCTGCAGCGCACCGGTCTCCTTCGGCACCGCGAGCGCGGTGATCAGCAGCTGGCCGCCGACGTTCTTGACGGTCAGGATCTGGCGCACCTTGGGCGCCTCGACGTCGTAACTGAACGCCGGGCACAGACCCAGGCTGAAGCAGTACGACACGTCGGAGTCGATCTTCATGACCGGGTTGCCGGGGTCGGACAGCAGATGCGGCGTGTAGAGGAACTGGCTGATGTCGAGGGCGCGCAGCGTGGCGAACATGCTGCGGTAGCGGGCCTGCAGGGCCGACTGTCCCGGGTCGACGGCGGCCAGCCAGCCGGCCTCGTCGCCGGCCAGCAGCGCGCCGCCCTGCTTGCGGAGCAGGGTGATCGCCGCTTCGAACGGGCTGACCGGGATGTCGTCGACGACGGGCGCCGAGGACGCGGCCGGCGCCGGCGTGGCGTCAGCCGGCGAGGTGCAGGCTGCGAGCGAGCCGAGGAGAAGGAGAAGGAGTGCGGCCAGGATCCGCCCGTGATTCACGAGCGCGAATCAAACCACGACCGATCGGCGGCCGTCGACCCCGTTTCAGGCCTGCAGGGCCAGCTCGGTCTTGGTGCGCTGCAGGTCGGCCGGCTCGACGCCGTAGGCGCGCAGCGCGGTCGACACCCGGCCGGCCACCTTGGCGGCCTCGTCGACCGGGCACTTGGTGGACAGTTCGAGCAGGTCCGAGCCGTCCGGGTAGCGCCACCGCTCGGCGGTCAGGCCGCGGTTGAGGCCACGCAGCTTGACGTTGGCGCAGCGCACGTCGATCGGCCCGAACACGGTCAGGTCGCCGAGGCGGATGCCGGCCGGGGCGTATTTCCCGAGCAGCCGGCGCTGCCGGGCGGACAGCAGCTTGGCCAGCGGTCGCCCGGCGGCCAGCGCCCGCGACACGTCCTTGCGGCCGAGCCGTTCCTTGAGCGCGCCGGAGCACACCGCGTGGCCGGGCAGCGCGTCGATCTCCATCCGGAACCGGTTGGCGTCGCGCAGCCACCCGGGCACCCGGCCGGGCACGACCGGCCGCAGTTTGACCACCGCGTCGTCCCTGCGACGGGCGTGATCGCGGAACCGGATGATCACGCCGTGCCGGTAGAGGTCGAGGTCAGGGGTGTCGAGGAAGTAGACCCGGCGGGCCGGCCCGCGGTTGGGGTCGATGCCGAGCTTGCGCCCGCGGTGCTGCGGCACCACGATCTTCAGCTCGACCTGTGGCACCTGCCCGGCCAGGGTCCGCAGCGGGGCGGCCTGCCAGAAGCCAGTGGTTGCCACAGTCGCGTACACCTTCCGTTAACCTTGCGGACACCCCAAGGCTAACCGACGCCGCAAGTCACCCCACGACCACGGCCATTGCGGTGACGTTAAACGCGTTGCACGGGTTGTGCTCCGCGGGTCAGACGGCGCGACCCGAGCGTGAAGGCGACCCCGCCCAGCGCCGCCGCCACCCCGCAGAGCACCAGCGTCACCCGGTAGCCGAAGTGCTCGATCGCCAGCCCGGACAGCACCCCGGAGACCAACAGCCCGGCGGTGGACGCATTGGCGAACAGGGTGGTCGCGCGCCCGGTCGCCGGGGCGAGCAGGTCCTGGAAGTAGCGGATGCCGGCCGCCCCGACGATCGCGATCCCCACGCCGCGCAGGACCTGCCCCGCCACCAGCATCGCCAGGCCCGACGACACCACGGTCAGGACGTAGTACGCGACGAACGCGACGAAGCCACCGAGAATGAGGAACCGCTGGCTGACCCGGTCCGGCAGGGCGGCCAGCCCCAGCGTCGCCACCACCTCCACCGCGGCGCAGACACTGAACAGCACCCCGACCGACGCCGCCCCCTGATCCAGCTCCCGCGTCACGAACAGCGGCAGCGCCAGGCCACCGGCGAACATCGCGGTGAAGAACAGCGTGACGCTCACGGTCAGCAGCACCGGGGTGCCACCCGGCGTCCGGTCGGCCACCGCGACCGGCCCGGGCCGCGGGACCACGAGAACGGTCAGCGCGGCCACGAGAAACACCCCCGCGGACGTCCACAACAGCCAGGTGTAGCCGCTCCTGGACAGGACGAACGCGCCGAGCAACGGCCCGACCGCCCAGGCGAGGGACCAGGCCGACCGCAGCAGCGGCGCGGACCGCTGCCCGGCGGCGCCCTCGCCGAGCACGGCCCGGGCCAGCGAGAACAGTTGCGGAAATGCGGCCCCCATCGCCCCGAGCACGGTCACCGCCATCAGCAGCAGCACCACGAAGTTCGACACCCGGGGCAACAGCAGATAGCCCACCGAGCTGAGCAGGATCACGACGATCGCGTACGCCCGGGCGGGCCGCCGGTCGAACAGCCGCCCCAGCCACCAACTGATCGTGATCCCGGCCAGCGCGAACACCGAGAACCACACACCGACCTGAACCGGCGTCAGCCCGACCACATCGGCCCCGAACAGCACGAGGTAGGTGCTGACCATCGAATCGGCGATCCCGAGCAGCAGCACGGCCGCGAACAACGCAAGAAAGGGCACGCGATCTTCGTACCCGCCGAACCTCCCCGGCGACACCGAATAAACCCGGCTTACTCCGGCGCCGGCTCCGCGGTGGTGAGCGGCGTCGGGCCGACCGGAGCGGGCTCGGTGGCGCGGGCGTCGGCCAGGACGTCGGCCGGGACGTGGGCCTCGAGGAAGCGCCGCGCCAGACGGGTCGAAGGGTGCACCGCGATGGTCGCGACCACGACGATGCCGGCGATCACCAGCCAGCCGGTGGCGCCCCAGTTCATCGCGAGGAACGTGTACGCCGCGGGCGCCCACACCTTGCCGAGGGTGCTGCTCAGCTTGGCCGCCCCCTGATAGGCGCCGCGCTGGCGCGGATCCATCAGCTCAGCCTCGAACGTCCAGTTGGCGGCCGAGAGGTAGAGTTCGGCCCCGGTCACCGTGACGTGCCCCAGCCAGACCAGGGCGATCGTGACCCAGCCGACGGTGTCGTGGGTGGCCAGCGTGATCAGGCAGGAGATCACGAAGAAGGCCGACGACACCCGGATCGCCCGCAGGGCGGTGGAGATGCCCACAACGCCGCGTGCCGCCACCATCGGCAGGAAGATGCACATCACGGTGTTGGTGCCGAACAGGAAGGCGAGCAGCACCCGCGGCGCGTCGGTCTCCTCGACCAGCCACAGTGGGATCACGACGTTGAGAAGCACCTGGTTGGTCCAGAACACACCCTCGAAGAAGCAGGTGAGGAGCCAGCCGGGGTTGCGCAGCGGTCCCGGCCCGGGCACCTTCACCTTGCGGTCGGCCGGGGTGCGGTTGTCGTGCGGGGCCTTCGGCAGCCGGCTGATGGCGGTGCCGTTGACCAGGAAGGCCGCGGCGGTGAACCAGGGCAGCGCGTGCAGGACGTCGTTGGAGTGGAAGGCCAGCGCGATGCCGCCGGACAGGGCGCCGAGGGTGAAGCCGAGGTTGAGCGCGGAGTACATGTAGGCCCGGGACTTCACCCGCTCGCCGGGCGGCAGGACGTCGATCGTGTACGCGCCGTACGCCACCTCGCCGAGAGCGCCGATCACCTCCATGCCGACGGCCATGGCGAGGTAGCCGTGGAAGCCGGTGATGAAGGGCCACACCGCGAACATCGCCGCCTGCCCGGCCGCGCTGACCGCCCACATCTTCCGGGGCCCGAAGCGGTCGACCAGCTTGCCCATCGGCAGCGCCGCCAGGAACGCGGCGATCCCGGCAACGGTCAGGCCGAGACCGACCTGGGCGGCGGACAGCCCGACGATCTGGGTGAAGAAGACCGCCGAGCCGGTCATGAAGGCGCCTTCGCCGAGGGCGAAGAGCAGCGACTGGGCGGAGAGCCGGCCGGCCAGAGGTGACGGCGGACGCACCTGGCGGAGAACGACGTCGACGATCACCCGGAGATTCTCCGGTTGATGCCGGCGAATGTCGCGCTATTTTCCGCCGGGCGGTTCCACTGTGCTCACCGAGACGGCCGTGCCCGAGCGGACCGTCGTGCCCGGCGGCACGCCCTGGCGGGTCACCAGCGACGAATCCGGGGCGTCCTCCGGGACCAGCAGGGTGACGTTGTTCTGGCTGGCCGTCTCGCGGGCCTCGCCCAGCGTCTGGTTGCGCAGCTCCGGGACCGTCTGCTGGTTCTGCCGCTCGGCGTCCTCCAGCAGCTCGCGCACCCGGATGCTGGTCCACAGGTAGTACAGCAGGAAGCCGGCCAGCACACCGACGATCAGCACCGACAGGCCGATGGCGCCGGAGTACGCCTTGCCGCCGAGCGGGGCGTGCAGGGCGTGCGCCAGGGACCGCAGCGCCGGGATGACCTTGCCCAGGTTGACCAGGCCGAGGCCGATGACGATGGTCGTCAGCCAGTCGGAGACCTTGATCAGGTTGGAGTTGGTCAAATAAAAGGTGCTGGTCGACGTCGACTCGTCGGCCAGCCGGGCGCGCGGCAGTCCGAACAGGAAGCCGAGCGCGGCACCGATCGTGGCCGCGGCCACGAACAGCGCGAACGCGGCGATCCCGGCCCCGCCGTCATCGACCGAAAGAGACAGCAGAATCGCCGTCACCAGCATCGCGAGCAGCATGCTGATCGCGACGAGCAGCACCCGCGCTGAATCTTGTCGCCGACCTTGCGGTCGCGGCCGGAGGAGAACAGATCACGCAGACCCATGCGCGGCAGGGTACCGACTCACGTCGATCGATGATCGAGCAGGACCGGGCGGAGGCGGTCGAGGACGGCCGGGTCCTCGATGGTGGACGGCACCGGCTCGTCGGCGCCGTCGGCGATGCCGCGCATGGTGCGGCGCAGGATCTTGCCGGAGCGGGTCTTCGGCAGGGCCGTCACCACGTCGACGCGGCGCAGCGACGCGACCGGGCCGATCTGGGCGCGGACCAGCGCGACCAGTTCCTCCTCGAGGCCGATCGGGTCGGCGTCCACGCCGGATTTCAGCACCACGAAGCCGCGCGGCAGCTGCCCCTTGAGCGGGTCGGCCACGCCGATCACCGCGCATTCGGCGACCGCCGGGTGGGAGGCGAGCACCTCCTCCATCGCGCCGGTGGACAGCCGGTGGCCGGCCACGTTGATGACGTCGTCGGTGCGGCCCATGACGTACAGGTAGCCGTCGTCGTCGAAGCGCCCGCCGTCGCCGGTCAGATAATTCCCCGGGTACGCCGACAGATAGGACCGCACATACCGATCGTCGTCGCCCCACAGGGTGGTCAGGCAGCCCGGTGGCAGGGGCAGCTCGATCAGGACGGGACCGTCCTCCCCCGGCGCGGGCGAGACCACCTTGACCCGGTAACCGGGCATCGGCAGGGACGGCGAGCCGGGCTTGGTCGGCAGCACCTCGATTCCTCGCGGACTGGCGGCGATCGGCCAGCCGGTCTCGGTCTGCCACCAGTTGTCGATCACCGGCACGCCGAGCAGGTCGCCGGCCCATTCGTACGTCTGCGGGTCGAGCCTTTCGCCGGCGAGAAAGAGCTGCCGGAGGCTGCTCAGATTCTTCCCGCGCACCAGCAGCCCGGACGGATCCTCCTTCTTGATCGCCCGGATGGCGGTGGGCGCGGTGAACATCGTGGTCACCCGATGCTGCGCCACGACCCGCCAGAACGCCCCGGCGTCCGGCGTGCCGACCGGCTTCCCCTCGTAGAGGATCGTGGTCGCCCCGGTGAGCAGCGGCGCGTACACGATGTAGGAATGACCCACCACCCAGCCGACGTCGGAGGCCGCCCAGAAGACGTCGCCGGGCCCGGTCGCGAAGATCGCCGCCATCGAATAGCGCAACGCCACCGCATGCCCGCCGTTGTCGCGCACCACGCCCTTCGGCTTCCCGGTGGTGCCGGAGGTGTAGAGGATGTAGAGCGGATCGGTCGCCGCCACCGGCACGCACTCCGCCGGCTCGGCCCCGTCGACCGCCTCCGCCCAGCTGACGTCGCGCCCCGCATGCAGCGAGCCGGGATGCTGCGGCCGCTGGAAGATCACGCAGCGGCCCGGCCGGTGGGTGGCCAGCTCCAGGGCCGCGTTGAGCATCGGCAGATAGGGCACCACCCGCCCGGCCTCCACCCCGCAGGACGCCGCGACCACCACGACCGGCCGCGCGTCGTCGATCCGGGCCGCCAGCTCCTTGGCGCCGAAACCGCCGAACACCACCGAGTGCACCGCGCCGAGACGGGCGCACGCCAGCATCGCCACCACCGTCTCCGGGATCATCGCCATGTAGATCACCACCCGGTCACCCCGGGCGACTCCCAGCCGGCGCAGCGCACCGGCGAAAACAGCGACTTCGTCGCGCAGACCCCGATAGGTGTACGTCGTGAGCACGCCCGTCACCGGACTGTCGTGCACCAGGGCGGGCTGTTCCCCGCGACCGGCGTCGACATGCCGGTCGAGCGCGTTGTGGCAGGTGTTCAGCTCGGCGCCGGGGAACCACCGGTACAGCGGGGCGGCGCTGTCGTCGAGGATGCGCCCGGGCGGCGTCACCCAGTCGATCATGGTGGCCGCGTCCCGCCAGAACCCCTCGGGATCGGACCCGCTCCGCTCGTACGCCCGCTGGTAGTCGCCCATGCGGCCAGTCAAACACCTGGCCGGGGCGCCGGCGGAGGGCTCAGCGCCGAACGGTACGCGGCCTGCGCCGAAGCGATCCGCCGAACCTGGCTATTACGGGGAAAACCGGTAAATCACTACGTAGCCTGACTTCATGGGTCTGTTCGGAAGAAGGCCGGTCGATCAGCCCGTGGCGCAGCGGCGTAACCCGCGCGACATCGAGGCTCTCGAGGAGTTCGTGGCGAATCTTGAAACCGCCACCGACGAACCGAGCACGTGGCGCATCTTCGCGTCCACGTACGTCGAGTTCTACGACATGGAGTACGGCGCGGCCTGGGTCGTCGAGAACGGCGTGCCCCGCGTCGTGTACGAACTCGGTCGCATCGCGAGCTCACTGGCCGGCACCGCCGACCGGGCCAGCCTGGTGCAGCAGGCCATCCGCAACCGGGAGGCGGTCTACTCCGACACCCCGGGCACCGACCCGCGCCTGGCCGCCGCCCATCGGGCCGGCGCCACCGCCGCCGTGGCCATGCCGATCGTCCAGCGCGGCGCCGTCACCGCCGTCCTCGAGATGTACGGCCGCACCCCCGAAGCCGTGGACAGCGCCCTGATCAGCAAGTGGGGCGCCATCATGCGAGTGGCCGAGCAGGCCCGGCAGGCCTCCCTCGCCGCGTTCCTGACCCGCCAGATCGCCGACGACCGCCTCGCGGTCACCAACGTGGTCAGCGCTCTCGGGCACACCAACGACTCGTCCCGGGCGCTGAAGTCCGCCCTCGACGCGGTCCGCACCGCGTTCGGCTGGGCCTACGGCTCCTACTGGGAGATCGACGACTCCGAGAACGTCCTCAAGTTCCGGGTCGAGTCCGGCTCGGCCGGCGACGAGTTCCGCAAGGTCACCCTGGCGGCGACGTTCGCCGAGGGCGTCGGCCTCTCCGGGCGGGCCTGGCGGGCCAAGGACCTGGTCTTCGTCCGCAACATCGGCGACCTCACCGACTGCGTGCGGGCCCCCGCCGCCACCCGCGCCGGGGTCCGCTCCGGCGTCTGCTTCCCGATCGTCAGCATGGACCGGATCGTCGGCACGATGGACTTCTTCACCACCGAGTTCATCGACCTCAGCGACTCCCGGGCCGACGCGCTGCGCAACGTGCAGCAGTTGGTCTCCCAGCGCCTCGACATCGTGCGCAGCAACGAGGTCGCGGCCACCAACGCCCGCGCCCTGCTCGACACGGTCGGCCGGCTGCGCGAGGCCACCAACGACGCGACCCGGGTCGCCGACCAGGCGGTCAGCCGTGCCTCCGACATGACCGGCGACGTGGCCGCCCTCGGCGACGCCTCGAACTCGATCGGCGACGTCATCAAGGTGATCACCTCGATCGCCGACCAGACCAACCTGCTCGCCCTCAACGCCACCATCGAGGCGGCCCGGGCCGGCGAGATCGGCAAGGGCTTCGCGGTCGTCGCCGGCGAGGTCAAGGAGCTGGCCCGGGAGACCGCCGAGGCGACCAAGCGGGTCTCCGAGCAGATCGCCGCGCTGCAATCCAGCGCCGAGTCGGTTGCCGCCGGGATCCGCACCACCAGCGACACCATCGGTCAGCTGGACGCGGTGCAGGCCCGGATCGGCGAAGTGCTCGAGGAGCAGGCCACCATGGCCCACCAGTTCGAGCGCTGATCCCCGTTCCGGGCCTGCGCTTTTCGAACTCTCAGTAACGGAACCGCGAAACCAGCGTCTGCAGCTGGTTCGCGGTGACGGCCAGCTCGCTCGCCGCGCTGCGGGTCTCGCCGACCGCGCCCGAGGTGCGCCGGGTCGCATCCGAGACCGTCCCGATCGTCTGGGCGATGCTGCCGGCGCCGACCGCCGCCTCGTTCAGCGTGCGGTTCATCTCCTGCGTGGTCGCCGTCTGCTCCTCCACCGCCGAGGCGATGGCCAGCTGGATGCCGTTGATCCGCTCGATGATCGCCGAGATCTCACCGATCGCGGCGACCGCGCCGTCGGTGTCGCTCTGGATCGTCGAGACCCGCCGGGAGATGTCCTCGGTGGCCTTCGCCGTCTCCTGCGCCAGGTCCTTGACCTCGCCGGCGACGACCGCGAAGCCCTTACCGGACTCGCCGGCCCGGGCCGCCTCGATCGTCGCGTTCAGGGCCAGCAGGTTGGTCTGCTCGGCGATCGCGGTGATCGTCTTGACCACCGAGGCGATCTCCGCGGACGACTCGCCGAGCCGGCCGACGATCCGGTTGGTCTGCGCGGCCACCTCGACGGCCTGCACCGCCACCTCGGACGCCTCGGTGGTGGAGACGCTGATGTCCCGGATCGCCGAGCCCATCTCCTCCGAGCCGGCCGACACGACCTGCAGGTTGTTGGAGACCACATCGGCGGCCGCGGCCACCGAACCGGCCTGCGTCGACGCCTCGGTGGCGGCCGCGTCGACCTCACCGGACACGGTGGTCAACTGCGCGGCCGCCGAGTTCAGCGTGCCGGCATTGCCGGCCAGCTGCACCAGGTCCTCCCGCAGGCGCGAGATCCCCCGGTCCAGCGCGGCGGCCATCCGGCCGACCTCGTCATGGCTGGTCACCCCGGACGTACGGGTCAGGTCGCCCTCGGCGAGCCCTTCGGCAAGGAGCGAGACGCCCTGCACGGCGCTGCGGATGCGGCTGACGACCCGAAAGCCGATCAGAAGACTCAGGAGTACGCCTACCGCCAGCAGCAGGGCCACGACCCAGGTCGCCCAGTCGGTGTCGCCCTCGGCGGTGGAGATGCCTGCTTCGGACAGGGCCTGAGCGCGCTCCTGAAGGGTGGTCTCGTCGGCGACCACGGCGCCGTACAGGACGTTGTAGTCGGTCACCGCCTGCTGCAGCTGCGCCGGGGTGTCCTTGCTGTGATCCGTGTCGGAGAACTTCAGATACGCCGCCCAGTCGGTCTTGGCCTTCGTCACCGCGGCCAGGCCGGCGCTGTCGCCGACCAGGTTCGTCTCCAGGCTGGAGAGCGCGTCGCCGATCGCCTTCTCGTTGGCGGCCAGCGACTGCTTCAGACCGTCGGCCAGGCTCGGGTAGAGCTTGATCGCCGACTGGTTTCCCGAATACGACTCGATGTTCTTGGCGAACGAAGCGGCCGCGGACTCGACCGCGATGGTCCTTCGCTGCGCGGAGGCAGCGTCGGTGTTCTGCCCCCTGAGCGTCACGATCGCTACGCCGCCGACGATCACACCCGCGGCGGTCGCCGTCAGAACGGCGGTGCCGATCTTGCCCCGCAGCGAGCGGTCGTCGAACCAACTGAGCAGTCCCATGGCACGCCTCTCCTGGTCGCACTTCGCACTAGAGAGATCGGCACGGTCGTCCCCCGCGATGAGGAACAACGGCAAAATCGCTGATTCGACCTTCACCTACGGACGTGGTGTTCTCGTCCCGGATGAACGAATAGTCCAGCTCACACACTCGCTGGGGCATCCTAGGAGGCTAGGTCCGATTGTGGCCGGAACGGCCACTCCGGGCGTATCACCGCCCACCGGACGGACCGCCCGGTACGGTCGCGATCATGGCCGCGGTCACCGAATCCGTCCCCCACCGGCTCCGGCCCGGCGGCGACCGGCCTCCCCGGCACAAAGCCGACGGCACGCCGGTCGGCACCCCGCCCGACCTGACCGCCACCGAGCTGGAATCCCTGCTGCGCGACGGCACCCCCGCCGACGTGGCCGACGTCCTGCTCACCCTTCCCGAGGCCGCCCGCCGCACCCTGTCCCCCACCGTCTTCTTCTCCGCCGGCCCAGCCTCCGCCGGCCCAGCCTCCGCCGGCCCAGCCTCCGCCGGGCTCACGGAAGGCGCGGAGGCCGCGCTGCTCGTCGCCGGTGCCGCCTGCCTGCCGCGGACCGACGCCATCGTGTCCTGGCTGCGTTCCCGCCGCTTCCGCCACGTGCCGTCCGCCGAGACGCTGGCCGAGCTGATCCGCGTCCTTGGCGCGCCGGGCCGGCCCAGCCTGGCATCGATCGCCGCCGCCCTCACCGACCGGATGCGCTCACGACCGGCCTGGCCCGGCGAATGGCCGGTGATCGCAGCCATCCTGCTCGCCGCCGGCACGCCGCCGCCCACGTCCGACCCCGTGCTGCGGGCGTGGATCCGCGACCATGCCGGCAACCCGGTAACTCTCGCCGACCGCCTGGCCGCCGACCCGTGGCTGGACCACCTGCTCCCCTACCTGTTCGACAGCGCCGGCCTCGACCGCCACTGGCCGCCCGCCCTGGTCCAGCTGACCACAACCGGCCGCCTCGACCGCAACCACCTGATCGGCCTGACCCTGCACCGCCTGCGCGATGGCGGCACCACCGCCGCCCTCCGCCCAGCCATCGCCACCCACGACCTGCTGGCGCCCACTCCGCAGGAGATCACCAAGCACCGCAAGAACTACGCGGCTCTGCTGGACGGCCCGCAGGCAGCGTTCGCCCGCCGCACCCTCGAGCCCTCGGCCCAGCAATCCCCGCCCGCCGGCAGAGCGCATTCCGAACAACCGGCCGTCGGCACGCCGAAGGAGCAGACCACCCCGGCAAAGGCCTCGGGCAGCACCCGAACGAAGCCGGCCACACCCGCCGACCAGCGATCACCCCAACCCCGTCGCGGCAACAAGCGCGCGGCCACGACCCACCCGTCGACAAAATCGCCTGCCCGTGCGCCGAAAGCCACACCTGCAACCGACGACGAGCGGCCACCGCAGTCCGGACCCGAACGCACCCGAAACCCAAAGCCCTCTGCCTGCCCGGCGACGCAGACACCGGCCGGCACGCCCGCGACCGGCAGCGCGCGGTCGCCACAATCCCGGCCCGGAGAAACATCAGATCCGAAGCCCTCGGCCCGCCCGGCGACGCAGACACCGGCCGGCACGCCCGCGACCGGCGGCGCGCGGTCACTGCAATCCCGGCCCGGAGAAACATCAGATCCGAGGCCCTCGGCCCGCCCGGCGACGCAGACACCGGCCGGCACGCCCGCGACCGGCGGCGCGCGGTTGCTGCAATCCCGGGCCGGAGAAACGCGAGACCCGAAGCCCTCGGCACGTCCGTCGACGCAGGCGCCGGCCAACGCACGACAGGACTCGGCCGCGGCGGGCAGCCGGCCGGCGGTCGGGCTGCCGTCAGCCCGACCGCTGTCGTTCGCAACCCCGCGTGCGTCGCAATCGTCCGAGGAGCCGCATCGGCATGTCGGCGGCTCGGTCACTGCGGCGGGGCGTCGGCCGTCTGTCGCGCCGCAGTTCCCGCCTGCGCCGGTGCCGCTTCCGGCGGAGGCGATGCCACCGCCGTTCGCCTCCGTGAGCGAGCTGGCCGCTGATCTCGCCGCTCGCCTCCTGCAGCCGCTGGAGCCGGTCAGTCTGGAGCGGATCCTCGCCGGCCTGGTCGCCTTCGCCCAGTCCGATCGGCCCGGCCTGGTTGCCGCCCTCGCGACGCTCGCGAGCGCGGACTCGCCGTTCGACGTGCTGCTGCGGCCCGGGCCGCTCCCCGCCCGCAAGCCCGCGCCGCCACCGGCCGCCGTCGTGGCCGCCCGGATCCGGGAGCTGGCCGGGCAACTGGCCACCAGCACGCCACCGGCGCTGCTCGCCACCCCGGCCACTACCGACGGACTGGTCAGCCCGGTGCGAGTGCTGTTCCGGCTGATCGCCGCCGAGCGGGACGGCTGGCAGCCCGGTCCCGCAGACCTGGCGCAGGCCCTGCTGCGCCTGCCCGCCACCGTGGACCCGGCCGTGGCCACGGCGGCCGATCGGCTGACTTCCCCGGCGGGGCTCCAGTTCGCGGCGTGGCTGCGTTCGGGCGGACTGCCGGCGGTCACGATAACGGTCACGGGCGGTCCGCGTCGCCGGGCGACATTCGTCTCTCCGCCGGCGCCGACGCTGCCGCACGACGCCGGTCCCGAGCCGGCCCCCGCGGGTGTCCCGCCTCTCCTGCACGACCCCGTTCCGGCCGCCACCGTCGACAGCCTCATCCGCGATCTGCTGACCCCACCGGCGCCCGAGATCAACGACCTCACCGACACCATGCGGTGCTGGCCGATGGTGCTGCCTCGCCACCGCGAGCTCATCGCGGCCACCTGCGTCCCGTTCTTCGCGGCCGAACCCGCCGGGAACGACCTGCGAGCGGAAACTCTCCAAGATCTGGTCCGGTCCGCCGGGACGTTCGGCCCCGCGATGGCACTCGTCCTGGCCAACGGCCTGCTCGCGCCCGAGGACCACCTCCGGCGCGGAGCGGTCGCCGCCGTCCTGCACCTCGCCGGCGCCGGCGGCCTCGACGCCGGACTGCTCGGCCGCGAGATACGCGCCCGGCTGACCGCCGACCCCGGCTCGATCGGCCGCGCCGCCGGCAGTCTCCGCCAGATCGGTGCGGGACGGGGGCAGCACATCACGTGGGCCGTCGCCTACGCCGTCATCCCGGCGCTCCTGCGCCGGCAGCCTTCGGCCGACGGCCTGCCCACCCTGCTCGATGTCGCCGCCGACGCGGCGGCGGCCACCGGCGCACGCGCCGACCTCCCGGGCGTGGCCGACGCGGCCACCAGCGCACGCGCCAACCTCCCGGGCGCGGCCGACGCGGCCACCAGCGCACGCGCCAACCTCCCGGGCGCGGCCGACGCGGCCACCAGCGCACGCGCCGACCTCCCGGGCGCGGCCGACGCGGCCTCCGGTGGCACGGCCGAGTTGGCCGCCGCGGCGGCACGTCTCGCCCTCGTAATCGGATGAAACCCCCGCCTGCGGCGTCACCGGGCTTGGGGAACTCTCGTTAGGGAAGCCGAGATCCCGTCGGCCATGAGGAGTCCGAGATCCACTTCTACCCGGAAGCTCCGGATGATCTGCGCACGGACCCTCCGCCGATGAACGACCGGGGCGGCGAACAGCCCCGCTGAACAAGCAGGCGACCACAAGGGAAACCCGTGCCGGGGGTGATCGCGGCGGCCAGATACATTACGTCCCGGATATGACGGGTGCGTTGACCCGGGGGCGTTTCCTTTTCATTCTTGGCGACATGGAAAGGAGGGCGGAAATGAGCGACAAAACTCAGGTCGGCGACGAGAGCAGGCTGGCCGTTATGGAAGCGGACCTGCCCGAGCCGCCCGATCACGACGACGAGGTCGCGGAATCGAATCAGCCGGAGCCCGAGGAGGTGCCCGATGCGGTTCTCCATCAGTGACTACTCGATCAGCGCGAAGGCCAAGGGCTGGGGGAACGGCTGGCCGGAGGACCGGTCGCGGGACATGGTGCGGATCAAGGCGGACACCACCGGCACCAAGGTCAACGTGCACAAGCGGATCGCGGCGCTCGCCGACATCCTGCTCGACGAGACCGAGAAGCGCGGCTACCGGCTCAATCCGAAGACCTGCGGCGGGTACGTCAACCGGCCCATCAAGAATACGAAAAAGCCCAGCAACCATTCCTGGGGATTGGCCCTCGACCTCAACTGGGACAAGAACCCGGAAAGCCGCGACGGCAAGAACCACACCAATTTGCCGGCGTGGGTGGCGCAGCTGTGGGGTCGTTACGGATTCGCCTGGGGCGGCAATTACCACGGCCATCACAAGGACCCGATGCATTTCGAGTTCATGGGCTCGCCGGACGACGCCGACGACATGCTGTCGAAGGCCCGCCGCGACCTCGGCCACCAGAAGATCGACATCCCGGAGAAGTACACGGTCAAGGCGGGCGACACCCTGGCGCTGATCGCCAAGCGGCTGAACATCCCGGGTGGCTGGCAGGCGCTCTACCAGCTCAACAAGGGCGTCATCGGCCCCGACCCGGACGTCATCCGCCGGGACATGGTGCTCCGGCTTCCCTGAGAAGACCGCACGCCGGCGGGCGTGGCACCCCAAGCCACGCCCGTCGCCGCGACTCAGACCTGGCGGAACTCGCCCAGCGACCCGGACATCCGGGCGGCGGTCACGGTGAGCAACGGCCGTTCCAGCATCCCGAGGGCGCGCATCTTCTCGGTCATCGGGTGCTCCCCCAGCCGTACGGCATAGGCGCCGCGACCCACCCGGATGCCGGACAGATTCATCGGAAGGCGGCCGCGCAGCAGGCGCTCCGCCTGCGCGCCGTGCCGCAGGTAGGCCCACGACGGCACCTGAAGCCTCGTGCCGAACGGCAGCCGCACCCGCCCGGTGCGCACGGAAGCGTGCATGACCTCGGCGCCCTCATCACGCACCGTCACCGAGGTGGAGTCACGCCCGAAGGTCAGGTCGGCCTGCATCAGCCACTTCGGCAGCGCCCAGAAGTCCTGCCCGGCCTCCCGGGTGAACGCCCCGGTGACCGGCAGATCGACGATGTGCAGCCCCGGTAGACCGCGCGGGCCCCGGACGAGCAGCCCGACCCCGACCTCGTCGTACGTCTTGAGCGCCCACTCGCCGTAATGGATGAACATCAGCAGCGTGATCGCCCGCCCGGCGACCGTCAGCGGTTTCAGCGGCACCCCGTCGAGCAGGCGGCGCGCGCCGGCGGCCGGCGCGGTGAAGATCGCCGCGGTGATCCGCGCATCGGTGATCGTCACCGGCAGCGTGATCGTCTCACCCTGGATCAACCAGGTCCCGGCACCGATGCGCTCCGCCACGCGCCGACCCTACCGCTCATTCAGCCCCGCGGGGAGAAGCGATCCGGGCCCGCCGGGAGAAGCGATCCGGGCCCGCCGGGAGAAGCGATCCGGGCCCGCCGGGCGACCACGACGGGTAGAGGCGGGTGGCCTCTTGACGTTCGGAGGGCCAGCATCGACGTTGGACGGTGCCAGGGCGACGATGGGATGGTCGATGACGACGGTCGGGGTGCTGCGGGAGACGGCGGGGCGGGAGCGGCGGGTGGCGCTCACGCCGGACGGCGCCGGTCGGCTGCGCAAGCAGGACGTCACGGTGCTCGTCGAGGCGGGCGCGGGCGCCCACGCCTGGTTCGAGGACATCGCCTATGACGGCGCCGGCGCCGTCGTGGTCACCCGGGAGCAGGTGTACGCGGAGGCCGACGTGCTCCTGTGCCTGCATCCGCCGGAGGACGCGGCCGCCACGAGACCGGGCCAGCTGCTGGTCGGCCTGCTGAACCCGCTGGGCAACCTGGAGCTGGCCCAGCGGCTGGCGACCGCCGGGGTGACCGCGATCAGCCTGGACCTGCTGCCCCGCACGCTGAGCCGGGCGCAGGCGATGGACGCGCTCACCTCACAGGCCAACGTGGCCGGTTACAAGGCCGCACTGCTGGCCGCCGAGGCGTACCCGGGGTTCTTCCCGATGCTGATGACCGCGGCCGGCACCACCCGCCCGGCCCAGGTCCTGGTGCTCGGCGCCGGGGTGGCCGGGCTGCAGGCGATCGCCACCGCCCGCCGGCTGGGCGCGCTGGTCACCGGCTACGACGTGCGCGAGGCGGCCCGTGCCGACATCGCGTCGACCGGCGCCGCGGTCCTGGACACCGAAACGGGAAGCGCGGAGGGCACCGGCGGTTACGCCCGTAGCCTGAGCGGCGACGAGCAGAGTGCCCAGCAGTCAGCTCTCGAGGAGGCGATCCCCCGCTTCGACGTGGTGATCACGACCGCGCAGGTGCCGGGCGGCGCGCCACCCCTGCTGGTGTCCGAAAACGCCCTCTCGAAGATGCGGCCCGGCTCGGTGCTGATCGACCTGGCGTCGACCGCGGCCGGAGGCAACGTCGAGGGATCAATTCCGGACACCCGGCGGGTCACCGACGGCGGCATCACGATCATCGGGGCGAACAATCTCGCGTCGACCGTGCCGAGTGCGGCTTCCACGGCGTACGCAAGAAATGTGCTTGCCCTGCTCACCCACCTGATGCCGGGCGGAGAGGTCGTTCTCGACCTCGACGACGAGGTGCAGGCCGCCGTCGTGGTGAGCCACGGCGGCCGGCTGGTCAACGCGCGGATCCGCGCGGCCGGTCAAGACCGGAAGGAGACAAGCGAATGAGTCCGCTGCTGCTGGCCGACATCACCGTGTTCACCCTGGCCCTGCTGGTCGGCTTCGAGGTGATCAGCAAGGTGCCGGCCACCCTGCACACGCCGCTGATGTCCGGCGCCAACGCGATCCACGGCGTGGTGGTCGTCGGCGTGATGCTCCTGGCGGCGAGCGTCACCAGCACCGGAGGGTATGTGCTGCTGGCGGTGGCCGCGTTCTGCGCGGCGATGAACGTGGCCGGCGGTTACCTGGTCACCGACCGGATGCTCGCGATGTTCCGGAGCCGGCGATGAACACCACGATCCACCTGGTCTATCTGGCCTGCGCGGTGAGCTTCGTGATCGGCCTGCACCTGATGAACGCGCCGGCCACCGCGCGGCGGGGCAACCAGATCTCCGCGGCCGGCATGGCGGTCGCGATCCTCACCACCGCGGTCGTGCTGATCCGCGACCACACGATCACCGTCGGCGCGGTGGTCGCCCTGGTCATCGGTCTCGCCGCCGGCGGGCTCGCCGGGCTGCTCACCGCCCGCAAGGTGCAGATGACCGAGATGCCGCAGCTGGTCAGCCTGTTCAACGCGGTCGGCGGCGGCGCGGCGGCCCTGATCGCGCTGATCGACCGGACCGCCACCGTGTCGAGCGTGCTCGACGTCGCGATCGGCGGCGTCACCTTCACCGGCTCGCTGGTCGCCGCGGGCAAGCTGGCCGGGCGCGTCCCCGGGCGGCCGATCGTGGTGCCGTTCGGCCGGCCGATCTCGGCGGCGCTCGCGGCCGTCGCCGTGGCGCTGAGCGTCTGGTTCGTCGCCGCCGACGGCAGCCCGTGGCTGCTCGCCGGGGTGACGGTCGCGGCGCTCGCGGCCGGCGTGCTGCTCACGCTGCCGATCGGCGGCGCCGACATGCCGGTGGTGATCTCGCTGCTCAACGCGTGCACCGGCACCGCCGTCGCGATGGCCGGGTTCGTGCTCGACAGCACCCCGCTGATCATCGCGGGCGGGCTGGTCGGTGCGGCCGGTGCGATCCTCACCAAGCTCATGGCCGACGCCATGAACCGGCCGATCAGCGCGATCATGGCGGGTGGGTTCGGCACCGGCGACGCGGTCACGGTCACCGGCGGTACCGGAGCGGCTTCGGTACGCGAGATCACCGCGGACGATGCGGCGATCCAACTGGCGTACGCCGCGAAGGTCGTGATCGTTCCCGGCTACGGCCTGGCCGCCGCGCAGGCGCAGCACGAGTGCGTCGCCCTCGCCGAGGCGCTGACCGAGCGGGGCGTGGAGGTCTCCTACGCCATCCACCCGGTCGCCGGGCGCATGCCGGGCCACATGAACGTGCTGCTCGCCGAGGCCAACGCCCCGTACCCCCAGCTCAAGGACCTGGAGGAGAGCAACCCCGAATTCGCCCGTACGGACGTGGCCCTGATCATCGGCGCGAACGACGTCACCAACCCGGCCGCGCGCCGGCCCGGCAACCCGGTCTCCGGCATGCCGATCCTCGACGTCGACAAGGCGCGCAGTGTGATCGTGCTCAAACGGTCACTCGGCCATGGCTATGCGGGCATCGACAACGAGCTCTACGGCGATCCGAAGACCGCGATGCTGTTCGCGGACGCCAAGGCCGGGCTCACCGCGCTGCTGAGCGGGCTGCACGCGTACGCGGATTGAGCGCCGCACTCATCGATTTCAGTCACTTGACACCCGGTGATCAACTTGGAACGCTCGGTGTTGAGAACGTTCACGGGGCTGGAATCGTGGGAGCCGAGCCTTGCAGAGTCCTCGCATCACCCGTCTTCTGTCCACTGTGAACAACCGGTCCGCGGAGGAGTTCTGGGCGGCGGCCGCGACCCCGCTGATCGAGCCGCTGGCCGACGGCCGGCTGCTCGTCACGTTCCTGTGGCGCGGCTCGGCGGAGCGCACCCGGGCCTGGTGGGGGCTCGACATCCCGCTCGGCCGGGTGCCCGGCACCGATCTGTGGCACGGCTCCGCCGCGATGCCGCCGCAGGTGCGCACCACGTACTGCCTCGCCCACGACGGCGCCGACGACGCGCCCGGCGACGAGACGGGCGACGGCGCCACCCACATCGACCTCGCCAACCCGCACCGCCTGCACTTCCCGGCCGACCCCGCCGACCCGGACGACCGCGACTGCTGGGTCTCCCTGCTCGAACTGCCGCAAGCCCCGCCCGAACCGTGGACCGCCCCGCGGCCCGGGGTGCCGGCCGGTGATCTCACCGATGTCGTCCTGCCCAGCGCCGCCCTCGGCGGCGATCGCCCGGTCACGGTCTACCGGCCGGCCGGCACACCCGCGGCCGGGCTGCCGATCCTGGTCGTCTTCGACGGCTTCGCCGCCCGGCACGTGCTGCGCATCCCGACGATCCTCGACAACCTGATCGCGGCCCGCTGCATCCCGCCGATGGTGGCGCTGTTCGTCAGCAGCTTCGCCAAGAGCCGCGAGCGCGAGCTGGAGCCCACCCGGCCGATCCACGTCTTCGTCGAGCACGAGCTGGTGCCCTGGGCCCGTACGCAATTGGGCGCCGGCATGGCCGCCAAGCGCAACGTCATCGCCGGGGTTTCCCGCGGCGGCCTCGCCGCGGCCTACGTCGGGATGTGCGCGCACGAGATGTTCGGGGCGGTGCTGGCCCAGTCGGGCAGCTTCTGGTGGCCGCAGCCGGCCGACGGCGAACCGGGCTGGCTGATCCGGCAGATCACCCGTTACCCCCGGGTCGACCTGCGCTTCTACCTCGACGTCGGGGTGCGCGAGACGTTACCCGGGCCGGGCGGCGCGCCGAACCAGCTGAGCGTCGTCCGGCAGATGCGCGACACCCTGACCGGCCACGGCTACCCGGTCACATACACCGAATACGCGGGCGGTCATGACTACGTCAACTGGCGCCGCACTTTCGCCGACGGACTGGTGGCATTGCACCGATAGAGTGCGCTCCGATGATCGAGACCCTTGACTTGACGAAGACGTACGGTCGCGTCCGCGCGGTCGACAGTCTCTCCTTCACGGCCGCGCCCGGCCGCGTCACCGGCTTCCTCGGGCTGAACGGCTCCGGCAAGACCACGACGCTGCGCATGCTGCTCGGCCTGACCCGGCCCACCAGCGGCGCGGCGCTGATCGGCGGCAGTCCGTTCAGCGAGCTGAAAAGTCCGCTGCGGCAGGTCGGCGCCGTCCTCGAGCAGGGCATCGTGCACCCCGGGCAGAGCGGCCGCGCGCACCTGGTCACCCAGGCGATGCTGGCCGGTGTCGGCCGCGACCGGGTGGACGAGCTGCTCGAGCAGGTCGGGCTCGCCGACTCGGCCGGCCTGCGCGCCGGCGACTACTCGCTCGGCATGCGGCAGCGTCTCGCGGTGGCGACCGCGTTGCTCGGCTCGCCCGAGATCCTGATCTTCGACGAGCCGGCCAACGGCCTCGACCCGTCCGGCATCGCCTGGCTGCGCGGCCTGCTGCGCGATCACGCCGACGCGGGCGGCACCGTGCTGATCTCCAGCCACCTGCTCGCCGAGCTGGCCCAGCTGATCGACGACGCGGTGATCATCGCGAAGGGACAGTTGCGCTACTCCGGGCCGCTGCTCGATCTGTACGGCTCGGCCACCGGGCGGCTGCGGATCCGCGGCCGTGACCCGGTGACGCTGTGGCGCGCCTTCGAGGAGGCCGGCGCCAAGGTCACCACCGACGACGAGGTCCTCGAGGTGGACGGCCTGGCCGCCGAGGAGGCGGGCGAGATCGCGTTCGCCGCCGGCGTGCCGCTCTACGAGCTCTCCACCGACATCCCGAACCTCGAGCAGATCTTCCTCGAACTGGCGGCCGCCTGATGATCACCCTGGTCCGTAGCGAGCTCTACCGGATGGCGACGATCCGCTCCAGCTGGCTGTCGCTCGCCCTGTTCGGCATCATGGCGGCCGCGTTCGGGATCCCCGAGTCGTACTTCTGGGCGGTGTTCGTCGGGCTCGGCGCATTCGGCATCGCCGCGCTGACCGTCGCCCAGAGCCACCAGCACCACACGATCGCGCTGCTCTACCTCGCCCGGCCGCGCCGGGTCACCGTGCTGTTCGCGCAGGTCATCACGACCGTACTGGTGGCCGTGGTCTTCGCTGGTCTGAGCGGCCTCACGGTGCTGGTCAAGGAGGACGGCAGCAAGATCTACTTCGCCACGCTGTACGTGGTGCCGCTGATGGCGGTGTTCGGGGCGGCCGTGGCGTCGGTGGTGCGGCGGGCGTCCTGGCTGCTGTTCGGTTTCGGGGTCTGGTTCGTGGTGGTCGAGGGCCTGCTCGGCAGGCTGCGCTGGAACCTGCCGATCTCGGCGTACCTCGCCGCGGTCGGCGCCGACACCGAAACGTTCGGCCTGCTGGTCTTCATCATGTGGACGGCGGCCGCCCTGGGCGTCGCGATGCTCGCCCTGCCGCGGGACCTCAGCGGGGACTGAAGCTCTTGACGTAGCCGAGGGCCGCGTTCATCGACGCCCGCAGCGGGCCGGTGTCGCGCAGGGTGCGGCTGAGCAGGGTGCCGCCCTCCAGCGCGGCCAGCAGCGCGAGGGACAACTCGTCCAGATCGGCGTCGGCGCGCAGCTCGCCGCGGTCCCGGATCGCGGCCAGGCTGTCGTGCAGCAGCCCCTGCCAGCGCAGGAATCCGCGGCTCAGGTCCGCGCGCGACTGCTCGTCGGCGGTGCCGAGCTCGGCGGCCAGCGAGCCGAGCGTGCACTCGCCGTCGCCACCGGTGCGCTCCTGGTTCTCGATGGCCGCATCGGCCCAGGCGCGCAGGGCATCAAAACAATCAAGGGCGCCCATCATCGGTACGCCGGGGACCGCGGGCGCCTCGGCCTGCCGGGTGATCACCGCCCGGATCAGCGCCTGCTTGCTGTCGAAGTAGTGGTAGAGCTGCGAGCCGCTCACCCCGGCCGCCTTGCGCACGTCCTCGGTGCCGGTGCCGACGACGCCGTTGCGGGCGATGAGCTCAGTGGCCGCCTGCAGGATGCGCTCCCGGGTCGCCTCGCCCTTGGGAGTCAGCCGTTGCGTCATGGACATCAGCTTACGGAATGGGTTGCGCAACCCAAAAACCGTGCTAGAAATTGGGGAGACCAACCCAGAAAGAGGTTTCCCATGTCTGATCTGACCGGCCGCACCGCCCTCGTCACCGGCGCCACCGCCGGCATCGGCCGCGCCGTCGCACTGCAGCTCGGGGCCCGCGGCGCCGACGTCATCGTGCACGGCCGCGACCCGGGGCGCGGCGCCGAGGTGGTCGGCGAGATCGCCCGGCGGGGCGGCACGGCGCGCTTCGTGGCCGCCGACCTGACCGACGCCGGCGAGGTCGCGCAGCTGGCCGCCGACGCCGGCGAGGTGGACATCCTGGTGAACAACGCCGGCATCTACGACTTCACCAGCACCCCCGGCACCAGCGCGGAGAGCTTCGACCGGCACGTCGCGATCAACACCAGGGCGCCGTTCCTGCTGGTCGGCGCGCTGGCGCCGGGCATGGCGAAGCGCGGCCGGGGCGCCATCGTCAACGTCACCTCGACCGCGGCCACGTCGGCGGCGCCGATCGGAGCGGCCTACGGCGCGTCGAAGGCGGCGGTCGAGCTGCTGACCCGCTCCTGGGCGACCGAGTTCGGCGCGGACGGCGTTCGGGTCAACGGCGTCTCCCCCGGCCCGGTGCGCACGGCCGGCACCGCGCACGTGGCCGACCTGCTCGGCCAGGCCAACATCCGCGGCCAGGTGGGCGAGCCGGAGGAGATCGCCGAGGTCGTCCTGTTCCTGGTCGACGACCGCAGCAGCTACATCAACGGCACGGTCGTGCTCGCCAACGGCGGCGAGAGAAGTGCGCTGCCGGGCTGACCGGCGGGTCCACAGCGCCGCTTCGCTCGTGACAGCATTTCCGGATGCGTGAGTCCGTAGCGGTCGTGCATGACCTGGTGTCCCGGTTCGTACCGGCCGACGAACTCGGCGCCGAGCATCGCGCGTCGGCGCTGGCCTGGCTGGCGGGCACGGACGACGTGTTCCGCCGGGTCAAGCCGGCGTCCCCGCCGCAGCACCTGGTGTCCTACGTGGTGCCGGTCGCCGCGGACGGGCGGATCCTGCTCGCCGACCACATCAACGCCGGGCTGTGGCTCCCGCCGGGCGGTCACGTCGAGGTCGACGAGGACCCCGCGCTGACCGCGCGGCGGGAGATCCAGGAAGAGCTCGGCCTGGGCGATACGGGCCTGTCGCGGTCGCCGATCTTCCTGACCATCACGCGTACGGTCGGGCCGGACCACGGCCACACGGACGTCAGCCTCTGGTACGTCCTGGCCTGCACCGGCGACGAGCAACTGCGCCCGGACGCCGGCGAGTTCCACGCCGTCCGCTGGTGGACCCGCGCCGAACTGGTAGCGGCCGACCCGGGCCGCTTCGACCCGCACTTCCTCCGCTTCCTGACGGCCCTGGATGGGGGCCGCTTCGGCCCGGTCGCGGCCTCCTGGGCAGACTGACCGGCCCTGATTCGGCAGGCCCGAAAGTGCCACCCATGCGGCCTATCGGGCCGTCAGGGCGTCGGCCGGCAGGCGGCCGGTGCGGGTCTGCGGCGCCAGCCGGCCGGACGCGAAGCTGCTGCGCGTCGCCGACATCGATCTGGGCGAGGCCCTATCGACCCCGATGTAACCAGTCCAGCAGCGGCGGCGCGGCCAGCTCCGCGGTGCGCTCGTGGTAACGGGCCAGCTCGCCGGCGCCGAGCAGGTCCCGCCCGCTGCCCGACCGGCCCCGCCGGAAGAACGCCTGCTCGTCCTTCAGCACCCCGCCCGCGTCCGGCACCAGCGCCCGGGCCTGCCGGCGCATCGCGGCGAACCCGGCCGCCTCCACCAGCCCCGGCCATCGCTCCGGCGGCACCGCGATGCCCAGCCAGGCGGCGATCCGCTGCATCTGACCGGCCAGGTCGGCCAGCAGGTCGTCGTAGTGCACCAGCATCACGTTGGGCTGCTCCCGGCGCGACCAGGCATCGTCCAGGTGCGACAGCACGCCGGGCAGCGAGTCCATCTCCTGGCGCGGGTCGGAGTCGCGCTCGACCCAGCGCAACAGCCACTCGTGCAGCGGCGCTCGCGCCTTCGGCGGACCGGCCGGCGGCGGCGCCCCGGTCAGCTGGGCGAGCCGCTGCCGGTCGATGTTGTCGCCCTGGTGATACATCGACACCGCCATGTCCAGGGGGTGCCGGGCCACCACGAGGTACGACACGTGCGGCTCGATCGGGATCCCGTCCAGCGGGGTGTGCGTCTTGACGAACCGCCGATGCTGCTGGGCGGCGAGCAGGTCGTACATCTCCTGCTGCGGAATGGTCAGCCAGTCCAGCCAGGGCGACAGCCGCGCCAGTGGCGCCGGCAGCTCCGCGGTCTGGAAGATCAGCAGCGCGCAGATCATCTGCATCCAGGTGGTGCCGCTCTTGGAGCGGGTGCTGATGACGACGTCTCCCGGCCGGGACCGGAAGCCGAGCCACCGCCCGCTGTCCTCCTCATCGGAGCGGTACCGCACGGGTGTCTGCATTCAGGGACCCTAGCGCGCGTGATCCTGGATGTGCGCGATCACGATGTCCAGAGCGGCTTCGAGCGCCTCGGTGCCGCGCTGCGCCTGGGCCAGGACGAGCCCGCCCTGCAGGGCCGCGAGCAGGGCGAGGGCCAGCCGGCCGGCGTCGGTGCCCGGCCGCAGCGTGCCGTTGCCGGCCATGGCGTCGAGGCCGGCCCGGATCGCGTCGGACCAGGCCGTGAAGCCGGCGGCCAGGGCGTCGCGGGCCCAGGCGTTCTCGTCGGACAGCTCGCTGGAGAGGCTGCCGAGCGGGCAGCCGCCGGCGCCGCCCTGCTGCCGGGCGGCCTCGACGACCACGTCCCGCCAGGACCGGAGCGCGGCGAAGCTGTCCAGCCGGGCCAGCAACGGCGCCTGCCGCGCCAGGATCTCCCCCGACTGGTACGCGATGACCGCTCGCGTCAGGTCGTCCTTGTCGGCGAAGTAGTGGTAGATCTGCGACGAACTGACGCCGGCCGCGTCCCGCACCGCCGGGGTGCTCGTGCCGGCCACCCCGTGCCTGTACATCAAATCGGCCGCGGCCACCACGATCCGGTCCCGGGTCGCCTGGCCCTTCGGTGTGCTCGGCACCACCGCCACCTCCGCAGATTGGACTTGACTATCCAATCCTAGCGACCTAAGAATGGATAGATCAATCCAATGCCTGAGGGAGTACGTCATGATTCTGGTGACCGGCGCGACCGGCAAGGTCGGCTCCGCAGCAGTCCGGCTACTCACCGCACAGCAGCAACCGGCGCGCGCGCTGGTTCGCGATCCGTCCCGCGCCCCGGCCGGCGCCGACATCGTCACCGGCGACTTCGACGACCCCGGCACGCTCGACGCGGCCCTGCGCGGCGTCGGCACCGTGCTCCTGGTCAGCCCGGCCGTGCCGGCCCAGGAGATCGCGGTGATCGACAGCGCCGTCCGCCAGGGCGTCACCCACATCGTCAAGGTCACCAGCAAGGCGTCGGCCGATTCACCGGTCGACCGGCGGCGCGGCCAGGCCGAGATCGAGGCGCACCTGCTGGCCAGCGGCCTGCAATTCACGCTGCTGCGGGCAAACGCCTACATGCAGAACCTGCTGACGCTGGCTCCGATGATCAAACAGACCGAGGGCTTCCTGAGAGGGCGGTCCGGGAGGTTATGTCCGTTCCGGGTTGAGGGTGAATAGGCCGGGTTGGCTCTCGGTCAGGATCTGTCGGTTGACCAGGCGTTTCA
>NZ_JBEZYA010000004.1:194127-456469 GCF_040638295.1 Actinoplanes sp. NPDC026619 | reverse complement strand
CATCGACCGGTACAGCTACCAAGCCACCACCAGCATCAACATCGTCAGCCCAGACCCTTGACGAGCACCACCCCGCCCTAACTGAGCGGCGTTGGGACTAGGTCGTCAGCGGAGTCGTCTAGGCGCAGAGCCAGGTCCAGCAGCGCCACACTCTTGCCGCTGCCAGCTACGGCGTGAACTGCCACCTGCCGCGAAGATTTGGCTACACCGACCAGAGCCTCTAGCGGCTCTATACCATGTTCGCTGTCGCTGTACATTAGATTGAACTTAATCGACGGTTTCCGGTGATCAAGTTCATCCCGTAGCTGCCTACGGTATTCGGCTACATCGGCCGCTTCGCTGAGCAGGGGCTTCGCGATGGTGGAAGTTCCAGCAGCAATGGTGCGCAGCTCGACCAGTTGATCCGCGATCTGCCTGTTCTGGTAGGAATTTAATACCGTGCGGTCCTCAGGATCAAGTGCGGCAGGGAGTTCGCCGACAAAGAGTTCCGCCAGGTCTTGGGCCTGCGCCCGCCGCATTTTCTCGTCTTCGGTCGACAAGCATCGCGATACTTCGTCAACCAAATCATCGCTGACTTGAACGCTATTATTCATGATGAGCGCCCATATGTCAGGCTGGGCCAATAGCTTCTCAAGCCGACGACCTTCGGCAAACGACGGCTTCGGCAGCGATCGGTCTCGCTTTAGAAGTGCTCGACTAACCAACTTCTCCACACGGCTGGGTTGTGCCAGCTTGCCGAGCCCGGCCATAACAGAACTGGTCGCCTTTTTCGCGATGGCGCCTGTTACCGGGTCCATAAGCAGCCGCCCTCCAACGGTGAGGCCCATCAAGGTTGCCCGTAGTCCAAGATGGAAATCTACGCTCCGTAGGCATCTTCTCACGCCTGGCCGCTCACTAACACCTCGCCCTTCGCTCGGCCGGGGGGCGCAGTGTTCAGCGTCTAGCGCAACCCTGGAGTGGCTCGCGACGGGATGGGGGTCCTCCGCTCTAGCCAAGGCGTCTCATGGAGGTTGTCTTACCGGTTGCGTACCGAGATGGCGTCATTACCGAAACATGGATGACATGTCTGCCCTGCTCAGAGGGTGTGCGTGGGAGGCGATCTACGTCGCCCTCCGGAGGCGAAAGCGCAGGTTCGAATCCTGCCGGGGGCACGAGCTTGGGAGCTCCCTGTTCGCTGAGAAGCGCGAACCGGGAGCTCGTGTTATTTCTCCTGGGGCCGAGCCCCAGACCCCACGTGTCGTGGTTGGTCTTCGCGGGTCTTGCGCTGGAAGGGGCTTCGCCCCTGCCAACACCTCTCCTTCGGTTTCTCCTGCGCTACGGTTTTTCCTGTGCTTCGGGTTTCTTCGGCGCGCACTTAAGGGTCACGATTGTGGTCGTTAAGTCGTATAGTGGTTACTATCCTGGCCCGTAATTCTGAGGAGTAGTTATGCCTCGTCCCTCCGCGCGGGTCAGCGCCGCCGCTAAGAGCATCGGCGAGCAGTTCGTGGCCTGGCGAAAACTGCAAGGTCTCACGACTGTCCAGGTGTCCGAGAGAGCCGGAATATCCCGGACCACGCTGCGCCGTGTTGAGACCGGGGACACTGGTGTTGGCGTGCAGGCGTTCCTGAGCGTAGCCCGGGCTCTGGGCGTGCTGGATGCCATGGTGACAGCCACGGATCCATATGAGACTGACCTCGGCCGTGCCCGCGCCGACGAGACGCTGCCGAAGCGGGTACGTCAGTGAGCCATCTCCGCACCTATGTCGAGCTCTCCGGGCGAACCGTTGCCGCCGGCGATGCCCACTTCAATTTTCGCCGAGGTCGACTGACCGCAACCTTCACCTACGACCGCGACTACCTCGCACTGCCTGGGGCCTACGCCATCGACCCCGCCCTCCGCCTGACTACGGGATCCTGGCCACTACCCCAAGGACTCCCCGGGGCATTCAGTGACGCGGCACCCGACCGCTGGGGCCGAAATCTGATCGCCAAGCGCATTCGGGCCGAGGCAGTAGCCGACGGTCGAACGACGGAAGCCCGGTGCTCCTCCTTGACCGGTTCGACCGGAAGGGCCCGCACCGCGTCGGGTACATCAGCGCGATGACGCTTCTGGAAGCCCAGGACGGGCAGCCTCGCGACTACACCGAGATCGCCGAGGTTCTCCCCGAGAACAGCTCCGCAGCCGTTGAAGACCTTCGTCAGTTGTGGCGGCGGATTGCCTTCTCGATAGCCATCCACAACACCGACGACCACCTTCGGAACCACGGATTCCTCCGCCTCGGCTCCGGCTGGAGGTTGGCCCCCGCTTTCGACGTCAACCCCAACCCAGAGCTCGCGGCGCAGCGCGTGACCAGCGTGGGCGGAGCAACCCGTCCGGCTGACGAGGTCAACGCGCTCCTCGTCTACGCGGAGAGTTTCGGCCTGGCCGACGAGCAGGCACGCGTCATCCTTCGCGAGGTAGCGGAGGCCGTTGAGAACTGGGATTCGATCGCTCGCCGCAATGGGATCACGCAGGCCGAGATAGCCCGTTTCGAGCCGACCCTGAGCCACACCATCAACGCCGTACGCCTCGGCTAACCCACCCGGATCGCATGCACTGAGCAGTGAGACACGCAGCGTCGCCCTCCGGAGGCGGAGATGCACTTCGAATTCTAAGCAAGTAGGGTCGTGGGGTGAGTGATTCGGCGGCTGGCCTCAACGCGGAGCAGCTTGGGGCGTACTTTGCTCTGATCGAGGTCAGCAGCCTTCTGCAGTACGCGGTGGACGAGCACCTGCGCGCCGATGGTGATCTCAGCTACGTGCAGTTCCAGATTCTGGCCCGGCTGGTCGACGCGCCCGAGGGCCGGCTGCGGATGACCGATCTGGCCGACGGGGTCGTGTACAGCCGCAGCGGGCTCACCTATCAGGCGGGGCTGTTGGACAAACGCGGCCTGATCACCCGCTCGCCGTCGCCGGACGATGAGCGCAGTGTCATGGTGACGGTCACCGACGCCGGCCGGGCTCTGATCGCCCACGTGCTTCCGGGGCATGTCGACCGCGTCCGGCAACTGCTGTTCGAGCCGATGACCGGCACGGACCTCACCGCCCTGGGCGCCGTTCTCGGCCGTGTTCGCGACCACATGCGCGCTGATCCTCCCCGGTCCGCGAAACCTCGCGCCAGCCGCAACCGAACCGACTGAGATGGCAGCGCGAGGGATGGACCGAGCACTGCTGGCCGACTTTCTCCGGGCGCGCCGGGAGGCAATGCAGCCGGAGGATGTCGGGCTTCCCCGCGGGGCTCGGCGCCGAACCGGTGGGCTGCGGCGCGAGGAGTTGGCGGTGCTGGCCGGCATGTCGGCCGACTACTACAGCCGGCTCGAACAGCAGCGCGGGCCGATGCCGTCCGAGCAGATGCTGGCCGCTCTGGCTCGGGCACTGAAGCTCAGGCCGAGTGAGCGCGAGCACCTGTTCGCCCTTGGCGGGCACTCGGCGCCACGGCGTTCCCTGCGCGACGAAGAGGTCAGCCCGGCCCGGCGGGCAAGGCCGGTGAGATCGTCGACGCGCTGCTGGCGGTCAGCCCCGAGTTCGCCGAGGTCTGGCGGCGGCACGAGGTGGACGTCACCCACCACCACGATCTCAAGCGCTACCACCATCCGGAACTGGGCGAGCTGGAGCTGCACGCCCGGCGGCTGGTCGACCCCGACGAGGGCCAGGAGCTGCTGGTCTTCCTGGCCGAGCCCGGCTCACCGAGCGACGAGTGGATAACGAGGCCATTCACCCGGCCGCCGGTTCACGACACGCTTGATCGGTCGGACCGGGAAGGCAGGTAAGAGGTGTGGACCGAGAGCGCGCCAGCCGCGTCATGACGCGGATGATCGAGTGCCTGCCGGACTGCCCGGCGATCGTTTTCTCCCGGTCCGGCGAGGTGCTGTTGCAGACCGGCTGGAGCTGCACCGGCAGCTTCTCGTGGACCCGGAGGAGCTCCAGGTGCTGCTGGTCTTCACGGCGGCGCCCGGCTCTTCGACGGACGCGAAGATCCGTCTCCGTACGGCCGCGAGCGACTAGGGCGACTGTCGGCCGACTCACACCCCACGTTATTTGCTTCGAACTCGAAGCACGCTATGGTCAGAAAGTGCTTCGAGTTCGAAGCAGAAACCTAGGAGGCAAACATGAAGGCAATGCGATTCCACGAGTACGGCGACCCGAGCGTCCTGCGTTACGAGGACGTCGAGCAGCCCGTCGCCGGCGCCGGACAGGTGTTGATCCGGGTCGCCGCGACGTCGTTCAACGGCGTCGACGGCAACATCCGCGCCGGTTTCATGCAGGGCCCGATCCCGGTGACGCTGCCGCACACGCCGGGCATCGACGTGTCCGGCACGATCGCGGCGCTGGGTGACGGCGTCGGCGGCTGGGCGGTCGGTGACCAGGTCATCGGGTTCCTGTCGATGGTGGCCGACGGCGCGGCCGCGGAGTATGTCGTCGCTCCGGCCGACATTCTCGCTCCGGCGCCGGCCGGCATCCCCCTGGCCGACGCCGCCGCGCTGCCGACCGTGGGTCTCACCGCCTGGCAGGCGCTGTTCGAGCACGCGAAGCTGACGGCCGGCCAGCGCGTGCTGATCAACGGCGCGGGCGGGGCGGTCGGGAGCTACGCCGTTCAGCTGGCCAAGAACGCCGGCGCGTACGTGCTCGGTGTGACCGGCCCGCGCAGCAACGACCAGGCCAAAGCGGCCGGCGCCGATGAGGTCGTCGACCCCACCGCGGTGACCACGCCGGTCGACGTGGTGCTCAACCTGGCGCCGATCGAACCGGCGCAGCTGGCCGCGCTGCTCGACCTGATCCGCGACGGCGGAGTGCTGGTGAACACCACGGTGTGGATGCCCGCGCCGAGCAACGACGAGCGCGGCGTACGCGGCATCGACCTCTTCGTCCGCAGCGACGCCGACCAACTGGCGCGGTTGGTCGGGCTGATCGACTCCGGCGAATTGCGGGTAAACGTCGCCCAGCGGATCCCGCTGACCGAGCTGCCGGCCGTGCACACCCAGGCCGCCGCGGGCGCGCTGCCCGGCAAGACCGTCATCGTCCTTTGAGAACGACAGGAGAACTGCTGCTTACCACGGTGGTCAGTTCCTGTTTGGCGTCCCGGGCTCGGGCCTGGTAGGCGGGCATTCGTTCGGCGAGCTGGGCGACCACCTCTTCGCGCCGGGCGAACAGCTCGCGCAGGCCGGTGGTCAGGGTGGCGGCGTCCACTGTGGCTATGTCGTACACCCACTCGTCCAGGCCCAGGTCGTGCATGATGCCGGAGGTCTTGTGCTCGTACTCGATCGCCAGCACCGGCACCGACGCGGTCATCGCGAAGATCACTGAGTGGAAGCGGGTGCCGATGAGCAGGTCGAGGCCGCTGTACAGGGCCTTGATGGTGTGGTGGTCGAAGCTGTCGCCGAGGACCGATGCGGGGCGGCGCATCCGGGCGGCCACCCGGCGGCCGGCCACCCGGTCGTCGTCGCCCTGTCGCTCGCTGGTGACCTGGGGGACGAAGACGACGGTGGCGCCGAATTCCTCGACGGCGACGTCGGCGACCGCGGCGACCGCGCGTTCGTAGCGCTCCTGGCCGGCCGGGTCGAGCCACTGCCGGACGGTGATGCCGACCAGCGGGCGGTCCGGGGCGGCGCCGACCCGGCTTCGGATGTCGACCTCGGTCGCGGTGTCGAAGGCGAAGCCGGAGTCGACCGACCGCCGCACGTTCGCGGTCGCGCCCAACCCGGCCAGGATGCCGAGGCTGATGTCCTCCCGGGCGATCACCAGGTCGATCTTCCGCAGCACGTGCCCGGCCATCCGGCGCTGGGCCGGGGTGGCGAACGGCCCGACCGACTGGGCGTAGAGCACCGTCGGAATCCCCATCCAGCGATAGAGCACCAGCGGCTGAAGCAGCAGGGCCAGCTCGAATGTGCTCGACAGGGCGGGTTTCCCGCGCAGATAGCCGCCCCCGACACAGACCACGAGGTCGCTCCCGCGGCAGAGCCGGAGGTACTCGGTGAGCCGCCGGCCGATGACCCGGTGGTTCACGAAGGCCGGCACCCGCACGGCCAGCGCGGTCGTCGCGAGGGTGACCAGGCAGTGGCCGAGTTTGGCGGCCCGGGACGAGAACCGGTGCAGGGCGTGGTGGGTGGGAAACGGCCGGACCGGCACCGCGTCGAACGTCTCCCCGGGCTGCACCTCGTCCATCATCAGCACGGTCAGCTCCGCGCCGGGATACACGTCCCGGACATCCTGGATGAGCACGCTGAGCAGGGCGGCGTCACCGGCGTTGTGACGGGAGTAGGCGTGCGACAGCAGGATTTTCACGCTCGGACCTTCCAGACGGAGCGCCGGAGCAACGCCCAGGCAGGAATGACAAGAGAGATGGCTTCGCCGCCCACGTACGCGATGGCGACCCCGATCAGGCCGTGCGGCATCAGGAGCACCGCGAGCAGGCACACGATGCCGTTACGCAAGGCGGTGGCGGCCACCAGCGCGCCGAGTTGGCCGGTCAGCTTGAGCAGCGCGGCCGACAGGGCGGTCGGCGCGACGACGACCGCGCCCAGGCTGAGGACCACGAGGGGCCCGGCGCCGCCGGCGCGGTATTCGGGGCCGACCACACCCAGGAGGTACGGTCCGACGCCGGCCAGCACGAGCCCGCCGACCGGGGCCAGCAGCAGCATCCGAGCCGACCGTCCGGCCAGCGCCCGCAGGCTGCCCGGGTGCCGGCAACCCTCGGCGAAGGTCGCCTGGGTGACCGCGAAGATGCCCGCGTACAGCAGGTTGGCTATCTGGAACGCGATGAGGAAGTAGGCCGTCTCCTGCGGTCCCAGCGCCTGGACGATCAGCAGCGGCAGGACGAGCGGCGGAACCAGGTCGAACAGCTCGGCCACGTACGTGCGGGACGAGAAGGCGAGGTCGCGGCGGACGGCGCCGCCGTCCACCTCCGGCCGGGGACGGTAACTGAACCGGCGGACGAGGACGATCAGGCTGGTCGCGACGGCGGCGGCGGTGGCGATCCCGGCCGAGAAGAAGACGCCGTACGCCCCGAGCCAGACCAGGGCAGGCAGAACGACCAGCTTGACCGTGATCTGCAGGAGACCGTCGATGGCGAAGTTGAACCGGGCCCGCTGATGGGCGACGAAGACCGCGTCGGTGCCGACGTTGACCGCGGTCAGGACGGTCACCAGCACGAACGCGAGGAACATGGGCGCGCCGCGGAGGGCGCCGAGCGCGGGCACGAACGACGGGACGATCAGCGCGTAACCGGCGGCGACCACGATGCTCGCGCCCGTGATCAGCAACAGCGACGTGTTGATCAGCCGGCTGGGGGCATGGTTGCCGGGCAGCCGCCGGACCAGGGTCTGGTTGAGGCCGAGCAAGCTGCACAGGGCGAGCGTGCCGCAGGCGCCCAGCAGCGCGCTGGCCAGGCCGACCTGCGCGGGGGTGAACAGCCGGGCGCTGAGGGTCCAGAACAGGAATCCGCCGGCCCCGGTGACCACGCTGGTGGCCAGGATGAAGAAGGAGTTGTCGACCAGCACGTCGCGAGGACCGGCGGCCCGCGCCCGGCGCACCGGTATCGGCTGCGTTGACACCGGCCGGTCAGCCCTCACCCAGTAGCCGCGCTACCCGCCGCGCGCACCACTTGCGGAAGTGCAACGGGAGCCAGGACAGCGTCCGGGCGGCGAGGAACTGGGCGCCCAGCACCATCCGGTGCAGTATCGGCCCGGCGTGGCCGGAGCCGATGACGATCTTCGCGGTGCGGAACCACTCGAGGTGCTCGCGGACGTAGGGCACCGCGCAGGGCCCGGTCAGGGTGGCCGGCACAGTCAACTGGAGGTGGCGCCACGCCGCGCGGTGGCCGGCGTCGCCGTGCCAGGTGCCCCGGGTCAGCGCACGGCGGGCCACCGCGAGGGTCTTCGGCGAGATCGGCATCCCGACGTCAGGCGGCGCGATTCCGGCCAGCAGCAACTGGATCGTCGTCTGCTGGCACTTCTCGCACCGCCCGCAGTTCAGCCCGTCCGGTCCGCGGCCCGGCTGGTAGCAGATGGCCAGGTTCAGCCGGCCGCCGCCGTGCAGGTACGGGGCGATCACCCGGGAGATCTTGTCGAAGCGGGACAGCTCGGCCTGATCGTGCTCGACCCGGCCGCCCGACCAGCGGATCTCGTTGTCGGTGCGGGGCGACGAACCCCACGGGACGTCGACCCCGCCGAGGTCGCTGCCGGCGATGACCACCCGGGTCAGGCCCAGCACGGTGGCCACCGGGACGGTGACCGAGGTCAGCGCCAGTCCGTGCTGGACGGCGCCCCACCAACTGCCGCCGGCGAAGCCGCATTTCCGCGTCAGCGCCGGGCCGTCGATGAGTTCCTGGAGGTTGGCCCGGGCCACCACCTGTCGCCGGTCGGCGGTCAGCGCGGAGTCCCGCAGCACCCGGCAGAGCTGATCCCAGAGCGACCGGTCCTTGAGCTGGATGTCGGCGCCCCAGACGGTGACCAGGGCGCGCACCTCGCGCTGATGCTCGATCAGTGACGACGTCGAGTCGGCGCCGCCGGAGAAGAGCAGCAGCGCCGGGTCGGTCGCCGACGGCACCGGGGCGGCCGGCCCGACCCGCTCGCCGCGCAGCTCGAATCCGTCGATCTGAAAGTCCGGGTACATCGCAGCGAAGGTCGCCGCCAGCCGGTCGGCCGCGGCGGCGTACGTGGCGTCGACCCGGTCCACCTCGACCGGCACACCGAGGGCGTAGGCGAGGGTCAGGACGGTGCCGAGGGCGGGCACCACGAGCACCGCCGGGTCCAGGTCGGCCAATCCATCGAGGGCCGAGTACTCGGCCCGGAACGTGTCGTCCCGGAACCATTGGCGGGCGCCTCCGGGATCGATCGGAACTGTGAGCTTCGCACCGTCGACCTTCGGCCGGCCGAGAACAATCGGCTGCACCAATACCTCACCTTCAGGTCGCCGTTTGCGACACCGGCGAGAAATGCTTCCGGATTCGGGCCGGATGCGTGATCAGGAATCCGTCCGCGATTGTCTGCGCGAAATCCGGCGGTGGCACCGATCCGGCTTACCCCACACGTGGTCACACCGATTCGATATGAGCTTGGCCACTGCACCGATGCCCGCGCCGAGCATGGAGTAACGACGCAACACCGAGGTGGACACGGCGTACGAATGCGAAAGATGTTTCACGGCGAACCACCGTCGATGCATTTCTTCCGGCCCATGAAAGAGGTAGTCCGTCGACTGAGGTCACCCGTGCTCGCCGAGAACTACTCACAAAGGTCTTTCCGTTGCGGCCCACCGAAATCAACCGTTTGGCCAATTGCGCTGGCGAGTCGTCCGTCACTCGCATGGAGGATCCAAATCCATTCGCCGACCCCCTATTCTCTGCCAGGGGTTTGCGCCACCGAGTCGGGGCCTATCGACCCTTCCAGCGAGATCGCTATTGAATGACCGACCCTTGCAATTCCAGGGAGCTCCGGCCTATCCACTGCGGGCCGGCACGTCATTCTTCGGATGAGTTTCATGAACTTGGGAGACGCATTGCAAACGCTGTCCATCGTAATCCCGGCGCTCGACGAGGCCTTGAACCTGCCGCCGCTGATGAAGGCGATCCCGGTGCGCGAGCTGAGATCCGCGGGTTGGGAGACGGAGGTGGTGGTGGTCGACAATGCCTCGACGGACGGCACCGGCGACGTCGCCCGCAGCCTGGGCGCGCGCGTCGTGCTGCAGCCGAACCGCGGTTACGGCAATGCCTACCGGGCGGGGCTCGCCGCCGCGTCCGGTGACGTGATCGCCACGGGTGACGCCGACCTCACCTATCCGTTCGACGCGCTGCCGCAGTTGCTGCAGACGTTCACCATGAACGACGTCGAGTTCATGACCACGAATCGGCTCCTGTCCCGGAACCGGGCGGCGATGAAGCCGTCGCACGCCGTCGCCAACCGGGCGCTCAGCCGGCTGAGCCGCTCGCTGTTCCGCAACGCGGTACGCGATTCCCAGTCGGGCATGTGGATCTTCCGCGACTACGTCTGGCGGAGTCTGGACGTCCGCTCGACCGGCATGGCGTTCTCCCAGGAGATCAAGAACTCGGCGACCACGGCCGGTTTCCGCTGCCTCGAGGCGCCGATCGAGTACCGGGTCCGGTCCGGCGAGGTGAAGCTGAACGCGCTGCCGGACGGCGTGGGCAACGTCCTGCAGCTCTTCAAGCACCGGTTCCGCCGCACGGCTCGGGTGGCCGTCCTCCCCGCCGTCGCGACCTGCTCCACCGAGGACATCGCCCCCGCCCCGTCGCCGCGCGTTCCGGACACCGTCTCGGCGCCACCCGCGGAGGAGCTGAGCCGGGCATGACCGGCCGGCGGTTCGCGCGGTTCCTTGCTCTGCCGGTCCTGATCGCGGCAGTCGTGGCAGCGTGGACACCGGCCGGGCGGCTGGAACTGCGCCGCTCCTTCACCCGGATGCCGAGCGAGTACGCCGAGCTGTACTTCACCGGCGTACCCGTCATCCAGCCGTCCGGAACGACGTCGGCCGCGGTCGTCAGCGTGACCCTGCTCGATCACGGCGCAGCGGAACGCGACTTCCAGGTCCGGTTCACGCTCACCGGGCCGAGCGGCGCGGTGGTGAGCTCCGCCACCGCGCCGCTCCGTGCCCGGCCGGAGGTGCCCGCCGACGTGCTGCGGCGGTTGACGATCCCGGGCCGCGCCCGGACCGGCCGGTATCTGGTGCACGTGTCCCTGATCGGGCAGCCGCAGACGCTGCACTACCGAATAGATAGCAAAGAGGCCAAACCATGACCGAGGTGCCGCGCCGCCAGGTTGTCGTCACGACCAGTTGGGACGACGGGCATCGCCTCGATGACCGGCTCGCCGCGCTCCTGGAGAAGTACGCGATTCCCGCCACCTTCTACATCGCCCCGCGCAACGTCGAATGGAACGCGGCCGACCTGCTGTCCCCGGCGGGCGTCCGGGAGCTCGCGGATCGATTCGAGATCGGCGGGCACACCCTGTCGCACCGGCGCCTGCCGACGTTGTCCGACCGGGCGGCCCGCGACGACATCCAGGCCGGCAAAGAGGAGCTGGAGGACGTCATCGGTGAGTCGGTGACCAGCTTCTGCTACCCGTGCGGCGACTACACGCAGACGCACGTCCAGATCACCGGCGAGCTCGGCTTCACCCTCGCCCGCACGGTTCGGCGCAGCACGCTGGAGCCGGGCTCGCCCCTGGAACTGGACACCACGGTCAACGCGTACGCGCATCGGGTCGACGCGCCGCTCGCCTTGCGGATGGCCCGCGGCCGGCCATGGACCGCGGCCCGGCTGTTCCTGTCCTGGGACGAGCTGGCGATGAAGTGGTTCGAGATCTGCCGGCTCGAGGGCGGCGTCTTCCACCTCTGGGGCCACAGCTGGGAGGTCGACGCCCGCGGCGACTGGCAGCGGCTGGAGCGGCTGCTGGCGCACATCTCCGGCCACCCGGACGTCACCTACGTGCAGAACCGCGACCTGCTCGCGCTGGGCGCCTGAGCCGATGACGACGATTATGCAGATCACGCCGTACTACCCGCCGCATCTGGGCGGTCTGGAACGGGTCGTCGAGAATCTCGCCGCCGGCCTCGGCCACCGGCACGACGTGCGGGTGGTCACCACGACCATCGGATCCGGCAACGCGCCTCGGCGTTCGCGGGTCGGCCCGGTCCAGGTCCGGCGGCACCGGTCGATCGAGTTCGCGCACACGCCGCTGGCGCCGGGCCTGCTCGGCTCGCTGCTGCGCGCCCCGCGCTCGGCGGTGCTGCACTTGCACACCGCGCACGCGCTGCTGCCCGAACTGGTCGCGCTCACGGCATGGATTCGCCGCCAGCGGTTTCTCGTGCATTTCCATCTGGACGTGGACAGCAGCGGTCGGCTCGGGTGGCTGCTCCCGGCGTACAAAAAGCATGTTTTCGGTCGGGTCTTGCGGGCCGCCGCCGGGGTCATTGTGCTCACCCGCAGCCAGGCCGACTGGGTCCGGGAAACCTACCGGGTCCGCGCTGAGCGGATCTTCGTCGTCCCGAACGGGGTCGGCGCCGCCTACTTCATGGACCCCCGGCCGCTGCGGCGACCGGACGACGGTCCGCTCGAGCTGCTGTACGTCGGCCGGCTCAGTCCGCAGAAGAACGTGACGCGGCTGCTCGAGGCGATGAGCCGGGTGCAGCTGCCGATCCACCTCACCGTGGTCGGCGACGGCGAGCAGCGAGCCGAACTGCACGAACTCGCCGCCCGGCTCGGCCTCACCAACGTGACGTTCGCCGGCGCGCGCCTCGGTGCGGAACTGACCCGCTCCTACGCCGACGCCGACGCGTTCGTCCTGCCGTCCGACAAGGAGGGCATGCCGCTGGTGGCCCTGGAGGCGATGGCGGCCGCGCTGCCGATCGTGGCCACCGCGGTGCCCGGCAACACCGAACTGCTGGGTGACGTGGCGTTGATGGCCCAGCCCGAGCCGGCGGCGCTGGCCGCCGCGCTGGACGCGATCGCGGACGATCCGGTCCTGGCCGAGTTCCACGGCCTGCGCAGCCTGACCGCGGCCCGGGCACACGACTGGGACACGGTCGTCCGGCAGGTCGAGGACATTTACGCCGAAGTGCTGTCGTGAGTCCACTTGCGGCCCTTGAACAGCGCGAGTTGAGCGAGCACTCGCACTCACCCCGCCACAGTCCGTCCCGCAAGCCGCTGTCCCGGCCGGCCGAATGCCGCCGGGTGCCCGTCCCGAACAGCCACGACGACCATTCCGGCTGCCAGGGGCACGTGCACCGGAGCTCCCGCTCGATGGTCCGGGTCACGCTGAGCCGGTTCGCCGCGCGGGCCGCCCTGCTCGGCGGCACCGCGCTCGCCGCGCTGCTGGTCGCGCTGCCGGTGACACCCGCGCTGGTGATCGTGCTCGCGGGTGGCTGGCTCGCGCTCGGCGCGCCCGCGACGCTGTGGTACTCGATCAGTGCGGCGATGGTCAGCACCCGGGACGGGCGCGCGCTGATCTCGATCGGGCTCACCGTGCTGACCGACATCGTGATGGCCCTCGTGCTCAACACCACGCTGCCGGCGATCGGGTTGCGGCATCCCCTGGCGAAATTCCCGCTCATCGTCGGGATGCTGGTCGTCGTCGCCGCGCTGGTCGCGACGGCCCCGGTGAGCAGGCCACGGATCGGCAGTGGGACTCGGGTCCCGGCCGGCCTCCGCCCGGTTCTGCTCACCGGGGCCGCCGCGGTCACCCTCGCGGTCGCCGGCGCGATCCGGCTCAACAACGGCTTCAGCGGCGCGGTCGGTGTCGTCGCCCTGCTCGCGGTGGCCGCCCTGCTCATCCTGGTGTTCCGGCGCCGGGAACGGCACTCGTCGGCGGTCACCGGCATCGGGCTGTTCCTGGCCGCGACCGCGGTGCTGCTGCTGAACTCGCTGCGCGGATGGTTCGTCACCGGGCACGACATCCAGCTGGAGTACGAGATCTTCCAGCTCGCCAACATCATGGACCGCTGGGACATCAGCGCGTTCCGGGAGCCGTACAACGCCTGCCTGAGCATCAACCTGCTGCCGGTGCTGCTGTCCCGGCTCACCGGCATCCCCGGCGAGTACGTGTTCAAAGCCGTACTCCCGCTGTTCTTCGCACTGACCCCGGTGCTGGTCTACCGGTCGGTGCGCAACGTCGCGTCACAGGCCATCGCGCTGCTGTCGGCGATGTATTTCATGGCCTTCCCGACCTTCTTCACCGACATGACCTTCATGGCCCGCCAGGAGGTCGCTTTCCTGCTGCTCGGCTGCGTGATGGTGGTGGTCACCGACGCCGCCCGGCCGCTGCTCGCCCGGCGCGCGATCGTCCTGGTGCTGCTGCTCGGCATCGTGCTGTCGCACTACTCCACCACCTACCTGGTGCTGGTGACGTTCGGGCTCGCGCTGGCCATCGATTACGGCGGCCGGCTGGTGCGGCGCGCCCGGCACCGGCCGCCGGCCACCACCACCGGCTTCATCACCTGGTGGATGGTCGCTCTGGTGGCCGCGGGCGCGGTGGCCTGGACCGGGCCGGCCACCGATACCGGCGGTCAGGTGCGGATCACCCTCGCCACGACGGTGAGCAACCTGCTCGGCAAGTCCAGCGCGACCGGCTCCTCCGACACCAGATACAGCCTGTTCGGTGGCGAGAAGATCAGCTCGGAGCAGCGTCTGCGCGACTACCTCGCCTACACCGAGGAGCAGACCGGCGCCGAGCGGGCGGCCGGCGCGTACCTGCCGCTGTCGGCCATCGACGCCAACCCGATCAGCGTGGTCGGAGAGTCGGCCATGCCGCTGACCGGCTTCGGATCGTGGCTCGACCGGATCGGCGTGAACGTTCCGCAGTTCAACGGCGTCGTCCGGCAGGGCGCGGCCGGGCTGCTCCAACTGCTGTTGCTGGTCGGCCTGGTCGCGGCCACGTTCGCCCGGCGCCGGACCTTCCGGGCGCCGCCCGACCAGATCCGGCTGAGCACCGGCGCGCTGGCCATGCTGGGCGTGCTCACCGTCCTGCCGCAACTGTCCGTCGACTACGGCGTGCTACGGGCCTTCCAGCAGGGGCTGATCTTCTTCGCGCCGTTCGTCGCGGCGGCCTCGGTCTGGAGCTTCCGCTGGACCACCACGCGGCTGTCGGTACGGCTCGCATTCGGCCTGGTGCTGGCGTTGTTCCTGGACCTGACCGGGGTGGTGCCGACGGTGCTGGGTGGTTATCCGGCCCAACTGCAACTCGCGAACTCCGGGCAGTACTACGACATCTACTACGTCCATCCCGAGGATCGCAGCGCCATCAGGTGGCTGGACGAGCACACGTCGACGGCCGAGTTCCGGGACGCGCACAACCAGCTGCAGAACCCGTACGCCTTCGCCAAGATCCGCTCCCTGTCCAGCCCCAGCGCGGCGGGCGACATCTTCCCGACGCTGATCGGCACCGGCAACTACGTCCTGCTGAGTTACGCGACCGTCCACAAGGGAGAAGCAACCGTGTTCTACCGCGGCGACGCCGTGACCTACCGATATCCGTTCGGCGTGCTCGACTCGACCAAGAACAAGATCTACAGCAGTGACGGATCGGCGATCTACCGATGAGGGTCCTGCTCGTCAGCCATTACTACCCGCCGCACGTCGGTGGCATCGAGAACGTCGTCCACCAGCAGGCGACCCATCTGGCCCGGCAGGGCGCCGACGTCACCGTGCTCACCAGCGGCCCGCGCACCGCGACCGCGACGGACGACGGCGTACGGGTGATCCGGCAGGCCGCCTGGAACGGCGTCGAGCGGCGTACCGGCGTGCCGTTCCCGGTCTTCGGTCCCGGCCTGCTGTCCGCCGCCAGGCGCTGGGCGCTCTGGGCGGACGTCGTGCACGTGCACGACTGCCTGTACATGACCTCCTGGGCGGCCGGCACAGCCGCGGCGCTGACCCGGACGCCCTACCTGCTCACCCAGCACGTCGGGCTGGTCGCGCACCCGTCCGGCCTGGTCCGCGGCGTGCAGCGCGCGGTCTATCGGATCGCCGGCCGCCCGCTGCTGCGCCGGGCGGCCGGGGTGATGGTCGTCAACGGCAAGGTCGCCGACTTCGTCCGCCGCCAGGGGGTACGCCACGACGACGTGACGCACTTCGCCAACGGTGTCGACTCGGCGCTGTTCCAGCCGGCCGGCTCCGATGCCGACCGGATCGCCCTGCGGCAGCGCCTCGGCCTGCCGCCCGACCGGTTGCTGGTGCTGTTCGTCGGGCGCCTGGTCGAGAAGAAGGGCTACGACCTGCTGCTGAAGGCGGCTGATCCGGCCTACGACCTGGTCTTCGCGGGTGATGGCAGCGACCTGCGGCTGTTCGACGGGCGGCCCGGCGTGCATCACCTGGGCGCCCTCCCACCGGCCGAACTCGCCGACGTCTATCGCGCCTGCGACGTCTTCGCGCTGCCGTCGGAGTCCGAGGGGTTCCCACTGACCGTGCAGGAGGCGATGGCCAGTGGCCTGCCCGTCGTCACGACCGACGACCCCGGTTACGCGCCCTACCGGCTGGCCCGCGAGCACGTCACTCTGCTCCCCCGGGACGCCGGGCGGTGGCGGGCGGCGTTACGGTCGATGGCCGGTGACGCCGCCCGGCGGGAGCGGGCGGGCGACTGGTCGCGGCGGTTCGCGGTGGCGAACTTCGCCTGGGATGAGCACGCCACCGGACTGATCCGCACCTATGACCTGGCCACGCGATCGTGAAGCCGGCGATTCTGCTCGCAGCGCCGTACTACCCGCCGCGGACCGGTGGGGTCGAGAACTACGTCTGGAATCTCGCGCACCAGTTGCGGACCCGGCACGACCGGCGGGTCGTGATCGCCACCACGGCGGGCGCCGGGGAGAAGACCGGTCGCTTCGACGGCGAGCACGGCCCGGTGTACCGGCTCGGCGCCCCGATGCGGTTGTCCAACACCCCGGTCGGCCTCGGCTGGGTCCGGGGCCTGCGGCGGATCCTCCAGGCGGAGCGGATCGGGCTGGTCAACGGGCACGCGCCGGTGCCGATGTTCGCCGACGCGGCGGCCCGGGCCGCCGGCGACACCCCGTTCGTCCTCAGCTACCACACCGGCCGGATGCGCACCGGCAGCATGCTGGCCAACGCGGTCTGCGCGACCTACGAACGCACCGTGCTGGCCCGGACCGCGGCACGGGCCCGGCAGATCATCTGCGCGTCCGACTATGTCGCCGCCGATCAGCCCGAGTTGTTCGCCGGCCGGTCGACCGTCATCACGCCCGGCGCCGACCTCGGCCTGTTCACCGCCGGCCCGGTGCCGGCCGGGCCGCGGATCGTCTTCGCCGCGTCACTCGAGCCCGGCACCGCCTACAAGGGACTCGCCGACCTGTTCCGGGCGGTCGCGCTGCTCATCCCGGGCCTGCCCGGCGTGCACCTGGACGTGCTGGGCAGCGGGTCGGCGGCGGCCTCCTACCAGGACCTGGCCGGCCAACTCGGCCTGCAACGGCACGTCACCTTCCACGGCCGGCTGGAGGGCCGGGCGCTGGCCGGCGCGTACGCCCGGGCGCGGGTGCTCGCGCTGCCCACGCACTACGACAGCTTCCCGACCGTCATCATCGAGGCGATGGCCTGCGGCCGGCCGGTCGTGTCGACCCGGGTCGGCGGCGTTCCCTCCCTGGTCACGCACGGCCGCAACGGACTCCTGGTGGAGGCCGGCGACATCCCGGCGCTGGCCGAGGCGCTCGGCGACGTGCTGCGTTCGGACCGGCTGGCCAGGCAGCTGGGCGAAGCCGGACGCCGGCACGCCGAACGGGAGCTGTCCTGGGAGGTCCAGGGCGACCGCACCGTCGAGGTCTTCGACCGGGTCCTGGACGCTGAGCGACGGGTCCGCACGGTGGCGGTGGTCGCGCCCTACTTCCCACCCAAGATCGGCGGGGTGGAGAACTACGCCGAGCGGGTCGCCGCCGCCGTCCACGGCTCGCCGGAGATGCGCGTTGTCGTCATCACCACCAACACCGCCGGGTGGCGCAGCACGCTGGACGTCACCGGCGGGGTTCCGGTCATCCGGCTCGGCACCTGGGCCCGGCTGTCCAACACGCCGCTGAGTCCGTTGTGGCCGATGCAGCTGCGACGCCGGCTGCGCCGCTTTCACGTCGACGTGATCAACGTCCACCTGCCGGTTCCCGGTCTGGGTGACCTGGCCATCGCCGTACGCGGCAGACGTCCGGTCGTGCTGACCTATCACGCCGGATCCATGCGCAAGGGCAAACCCCTGGCCGACGCCGTGATCGCCGGGTACGAACAACGGGTGCTGCCCCGCGCGTTCGCTCGCGCCGGGGTGCTCGTCGCCGTCTCGCCGGCATCCCTGGCCTCCGGATATCCGGGTGCGGTCCAGATCACCCCGGGCGTCGACCCGCACCGGTTCACCGCCGGGCCGCCGCCGTCCACCCGGGCGCGGACCCTGATCTACGTCGGGCGGATGGACCGGTCCTCCGCCTGGAAGGGGGTGGACGTGCTGGTTCGGGCCTTCGCCGCGATCGGTGACCTCCCCGGTGTCCGGCTGCGCCTGATCGGCGCCGGTGACGCCATCGCCGACCTCGCCGGCCTGGCCCGGCAGCTCGGCGTGCTCGACCGGGTCGACTTCGCCGGCGAACTGCGCGGCGACGACCTGGTCGCGGCGATGCAGGAGGCCGCGGTGGCGGTGCTGCCGTCCCGATCGGCTGCCGAGTCCTTCGGGATGGCGTTGATCGAGGCGATGTCCTGCGGCACCCCGGTGATCGGCTCGGACATCGGCGGGATTCCCTACGTGCTCACGCACGACGTCACCGGCCTGCTCGTGCCGCCCGATGACGCCTTGGCGCTGGCCGGCGCCTGCCGGCGGGTCCTCACCGACGGCGCGCTGGCCGACCGGCTCGCCGACGCCGGGCGGCGGCACGCCACCCAGTGCTACGCCTGGGCGCCGTTGATGGACCGCTACCTGGGGATCTTCCGGTCGTTGGCGGCGCCCAGCCCGCTGATCGCGGCGCGGAGCGCGGCGAACGCCGGTTTGGCCGAGCCGTCGGCCCGGCGCAGCCCGTAGAAGTTCTCGTTCGACGAGCGGTCGGTGCTCAGGTCGCGGTCCGCGTACCAGACCAGCGCGGCGACGTGCGGGGCGGCCGACGCGGCGCGCACCGCGTCCGTCGCGATCTGGGCCTGCCGGTTCTCGGTGACGTGCGTCGTGCCCGGCTTGATCGACACCAGGCTGCCGTCGGACGGGCTGCCCGGTCCGCCGGTGGGCGCACCGATCTCGGTGACCCAGATCGGCATCTGCGGAGTTCCGTGGCCGCTGAGCACGCTACGCAGGCTGTTGGTGCCGCTCTCCATCCGCTCCCACGGCGTGCGGAAGCTGGTGCGGGCGCTGCTCAGATACGGATAGGTGTACGGGTGGTAACCGACCGCGTCCACCACCCGGTTGCCGCCCAGCGCGGACACCCGCGTCAGGAACTCGGCCTGCGAGATGTTCCGGCCCCTGGTCGATACCGACGCGAGGCCACCGAAGACCAGCTTCGCCGCCGAATCGGCGTTCCGGACGGCCTTCGCGGTTGCTTGCAGCAGCGCGTTGTAATCCGCCGGGGAAGGCGCGGGCAGCCAGAAGGAGCCGAGGTTCGGCTCGTTCCAGATCTCCCAGGTGTGGATGCCCTTCGCCGCATACCGGGCGGCGGCTTCGCCGGCGAACATCGCGAACTCGGCCGGGCGGGCCGGGGCGCACGATTGCAATTTGCAGTTCGCCGGGCGGGCCCAGGGTGGCGTGTAGGCGAGCACCGGCAGGATCATCAGATGCCGCTTGTTCGCGGCGGCGACGACCCGGTCGAACAGCTTCCAGTGCCGAACGTCGCGACCGTCGTTCTGAATGTTGTTCCAGGACAGGTCGGCCCGGATCCAACCGGCGCCCAGCGACACCGCATCGTCCAGAGCGGCGGACAGTTCGGCATCGGACATCCAGACGAGACTGTCACCGTATGAGACACCGACCTTCAACGAATGGGTCGGTGACGTCTTGGCCGTTGAATTACTTTCGGTCAGATTGAGCGTCAAAAGTGACAAGATCACAATACTCGCAAGAATGAATCTTCCGTGCCAACTCAGGGCCCGCGCCATGCAATAAAACCTATCTTGGCAGTTCGCGCATATGTGCCTGGATAATGGATTTCAGCATAGCCGAGACGACCATTCCATCAGTGTTCTAGGCCGCGACTACGCGCTCATTGCGACGGAAGGTGCCCTTGCCTGCGTCCTTCACCTCGTACAGGGCCAGGTCGGCCTCGACCAGCAGCCGATCCAGCTCGTGCCCCGGGCCGCGGCACACGGCGATGCCGACGCTGGCGCGCACGCACAGCTCGCGGCCGGCCACGATCATCGGCTGCCCGATGTCGTGCAGCATTCGCGCGGCCACCTCGTCGGCCTGGTCGGGCTCGAGCAGCGCGGGCAGGATGGCCACGAACTCGTCGCCGCCCAGGCGGGCGGCGGTGTCCTCGGCTCGCACCGCGGCGGTCAGGCGGCGGGCCACCTCGATCAGCAGGGCGTCGCCGGCGGCGTGCCCCATCGTGTCGTTGACCTGCTTGAAGCCGTCCAGGTCGAGCACCAGGACCGCGGTGTGGAGCTCAGCGGCGGCGAGTTCGGCGGCGGCCCGGCCGTAGAACGCGGCCCGGTTGGGCAAGCCGGTCAGGGCGTCGTGGTCGGCCTGGTGGCGGAGGCTCCCGATCAGGCTGCGGATGGTGGCCAGCATGAGCAACTGGCGCAGCATCGCCACCGCCACGGCGGTCAGCAGGAACCAGACCAGCACCGGGGTCAGGGTGCCGGTCCGCACGTAGGACCGCAGCACCTCGGCCAGGGCGAGAACCACCGGGATGTACGGCAGGATCGGCCAGATGCCGGCGAAGACCCGTTCGCCGGTGCGGTCGGCCGACGGGAGCACGGTGCGGCTGGCCAGGCCGATCAGGAGCGTCGCGACCAGGTAACCACCGCCCGCGCCGGTGGCGTACCAGTGCAGGTCCTCGGTGTCGTTATGCACCGCTGTCCCGGCGGCGAGGGCGAAGATGCCGAGGCCGCCGGCGAGCAGGCGCAACGCGTAGCCGTTGGGCGTGGGCGCGCTGCGCGACATCAGGACCAGCGCCAGCGCGGCGGCGAGCGCCTCCACCGCCATGATCACGGCGAACATCAGAAACGTGCCGGGTTCGAGGTCGCCCTGGGCGCCGCTGAGGATCTGTTGCCAGGCCAGCGCGTACAGCGCGCCGGCGACCGCGGTGACGTCGAGCGCGAGGGTCAGGCGGGCGGCCAGGTCGGTCAGCCGGGGCGAGGCCAGCACCAGCGCGCCGGTGGCGAGGACGGCTGCCAGCAGCGACAGGCCGTCGCCGGCGCTCTCGGGCGGGTGGCCCAGCACGGCGGCGGCGATATAGACGAGGTACGCGACGCCGAAGGTGACCGCCGCCACAGCGCCGAGCCCCCAGCCGGCGCGGAGCCGGCCGCGGCCCACGCGGGCCCACCGCAGGAATCCGGCGGCCGCGAAGAAGCCGGTCACCGCGATCGGGACGCTGGTCACGACGATGCCCACCGGGTCGCTCAGGTGCGGCAGCAGGAACTGCAGCACGACGCCGGCGAGCAGGACAGCGGCGACGCGCGGCAGGATCAAGCGCTTCGGCCGGTTGCCCACCTGTTTCCGATCGGCACAGGCGTACCGGAAATGAGCTGGCTAGGCCTGGGTGTCGGCCTTCTCACGCAGGGCTTCGGCGACCGCCTTCTGGACCCTCTCCGCCTCTCGTTCCCGGCGGCGGGCGCGATTGCGGCGGCTGATCACCACCGCCGCGACGATCAGCGCGATCACCACGAGGATCAGCAGGATCAGCGACCAGGAGATCGCCGCGAAGTGGGTGCTCTCGCGAACCGCGGGTAGCGACGACGTGCTGCCGGACGCGTCGGTGGCGATCGGGGTGAGCGTGACGGTCGCGGTCAGGTCGATCGCGGGGGCCACGCCGTGCACCGGGACGCTGAACTTCCAGGTCTCGCCGGGCAGCAGCTCCGGCGGTGCCGCGATCTTGGCGGCGTCGGTGCCGAACATCGAGAACGGACCTTCGATGCGTACGGCCTGGGTCGCCGAGAGACCGGTGTTGCCGGTGTTGTGAATGGTGTAGCTGACCGTGGCGTCGCCGTCGGCGAACGGGTTGCCCGAGCCGGTCCAGTCGACCGCCAGGTTCTCGATCGACAGCGCCGGCTTCAGGTCGCCGCCGACCCGCAGCTTGATCCGGATGCCGAGGCGCCGTTCCACGTTGATCGTCTCGGTGCTGCTGGGCTGGGTGAGCGAGGTGAGGATGCCACCCACGTAGTCGCCGGGGGTGGCGTTCGGCGGCACCGTCACCGTGAACGGCACCGGGACGGCCTGCCCGGCCGGCACCGCGACGGTCGTGCCGGCCGTCTTGACCCACAGGCCGATGCCGGTCGCCTTGGTCTCGCGGTTGCGCAGGTCGAGCTGGCCGGTGCCGGTGGTGAAGCCGTCCGCGGTGTAGACCGCCAGGCTGAGCGGGATCTTGCCGCGGTTGGCGACGACCATGGCGTCCTTGATCGTGCCGCCGGGATTGACGGCGTAGCTGTAGCTGGACCGGTCTTCGCCGTAGCCGTTCGAGGCGGTGCGCACGGTCCAGGTGACATCGCCCCCTTCGGCGAGAGCGGGCGTCGCGCCCAGAACCACAAAGGCGGCCGCCACTGCGGCAACAAAGGTCTTCATCCGGCGAATCCTTCAAAAATGGGTGTGGCGGGCGCCGGTGAAACGGCGCCCGCCACACCGAAGGTCAGCTGCTCAGAGCAGTGATGGTGAGGGTGGTGCGGTAGGCGCCCTGGGCGGCGCTGCCCGGGATCTTCAGATCCAGGTCGGCGCCGAGCTTGGCGGTGCCACGAGCGTGGCCCTGGTCGGCGTAACCGAGGCCGCGTGCGACGGCGAGACCCTGGCCGCCGTCGTCGTAGCCGGAGCCGACCGCGGCACCGGCCTTGGCACCGGCGCCGGCCGTGACGACCTTCGGGGTCCAGCCCAGGTAGGAACCGGCGAAGGTCTTGTCGGCGTCCTTGAAGTCACCCACGCCGGCCGAGATCGACCAGGGTGCGAGCGACCGGCGGCTGTCCGACACCACGATCGGGTTGATCGAGCCGGTGGCCTCGAAGTAGTCCGAGTGGTCCACCGCGGTGCCGAGGTCGACCAGGCCGTTGTAGCCGTCGATCGTCCAGCCGAACTCGCCGGGGGCGCCGGTCGGCACGTTGACCTGGATGGCCTGGCTGTCGCCGTGGTACGGGTGCACCGTCACCTTGTCGACGATCGAGCCGACCGCCTGGCCGGTCTCGGCGCACGGCGACTTGGCCAGCTCGACGGCCGCGTTCGGCGCCGCGCACGTGCCGGAGCGGAGGTCCTGCACGACCAGCTTGTCGTTGCGGACCTGCACCTTGACGTACGACCGGACGTGCTCCTGGTTCTGCACCGAGTTGTACCAGTACTTGCTCGGGTCCAGCGGGTCGGCGCCGTTGCCCGCGCCGCTGGTGCCGGTGCTGTCCGGAGAGGTGATGTCGTAGTACTTCGAGCCCGAGGCCGAGTTCGCGGTCACGTAGAGCACGCCGCCGGGGCCCGGGTAGACGTCGGCCGCACCGGGCTGCTCGGTGGCGTCGGCCTTGGCGCCGTTCTTGATCAGGTAGCTGCGCGAGTAGCTGTGGTCGTGACCCTGCAGAACCAGGTCCACACCCAGGTCGGAGAACTTCTGCGAGAAGTCGACGCGACGGATCTTGTTGTCGGCGTCCTTGGCGTGGTCGGCCGGCGAGTAGATCGCGTGGTGGTAGACCAGCACCTTCCACTTGGCCTCGGCGCCGTGCTGGTTGATCACGTCGGTGACGTAGGACAGGTGGGCCGCGTCGCCGCCACCACCCTGCGAGGTGGCGTAGCTGTTGCTGTTCAAATCGATGAAGAGCGTGTCCTTGTAGATGTACCAGTAGTCGCCGCCGGACTGGGCCCCGGTCGCGGTGCCGGACGAGTAGTACGCGCCCGACCGGTCGGTGTTCGGCGTGTAGAGGTGCTGCTCGTACGCCTTGCCGCCGACGTCGTGGTTACCGATGGTGGCCGCCCACGGGTAGGACTTCAGCTGAGTGGGGGCGAGGAACGCGTCCCACTGCGACTCGGTGTTGGCCGTCTCGACCTGGTCGCCGCCGGACACCAGGATCTCGGCGTTCGGGTTGGCGGCGAGCGAGACGTTCACCGTGTCGACCCAGCCGGCCTGGTCCTTGGCGGTGTCGCCGGAGGAGCCGATCTGCGGGTCGCCGTAGAACAGGAAGTCGTAGTCGCCCTCGAAGGACTGCGTCTTGAAGGCGTACGTCGGCGACCAGTTGCCCTCGGAGCCGACCCGGTACGAGTAAGCGGTGTTCTGGGTAAGGCCGGTGATCGTGGCGTGGCGGTTGTAGCCGCCGCTGGTGGCGATGTTGGCCGCGCCGGAGCCGGCAAAGGTCACGGCGCCGGCCGGGAACGAGGCGGTCGGCGCGACCTGGACCTGCTGCGCCGTGTCGGCCGACGAGTACCAGGTGACGATGCGCTGGGTCTCGTTCGAGCCGACGCCCAGGATGATGCCGGAGAGCGTGGCCGTGTCGGCGGCCAGGGCCGGGGCGGCGAGTCCACTGCCGACGGCCAGCCCGAGGCCGAGGAACGCCGCGGCGGTCGTGACGACCACGCGGCGCCGCATCGACCCGGAGAGCGAGTTGCTCGTTCTCATCGGTGTTGTTTCCCCTTTATCTGATGAGATCTCTGCCGTTTTTCCTGATAGAAGGTCAGGAACGGCTTGATCAAGTTCGCGGTACTCGATGAACCCGATGTGAATGCGGGTGTTCGGGGTGATGGATCTTCACGAAAGACCGGCGACACGCTGGGCGAACCAGATCAGCCCCATCAGCGACACCCCGGCGGAGACCACGCCGGTGACCCAGAGACCGGCCCGCGGCGACCGGCGGCGCAGCAGCATCAGCGCCGGAAAGATCAACGCGATCAGAGTCAGCTGTACGACCTCGATGCCCACGTTGAACACGAGCAGCGACCACAGCAGGGTCCACGACCACGCCTGGTTGATGCCGAGCGCGCCGGCGAACCCGAGGCCGTGCACGAGTCCGAAACAGAACACCACCGCGAGCCGGGTCCACCCGGCCCGGTCGAGCGCGAAGTGCCCGCCCTCGACGGAGAGATCGGTCGCCTGGTCGCCGCGCCGCCAGATCCGGAACAGATACCAGCCGGCGACCACGGCGATGGACAGCGCGATGATCGGCTCGACCACCGCGCCCGGCACGTCCACCACACCGAGCGCGGCGAGCATGAACGTCACCGAGTGGGCCAGGGTGAAGCTGGTGGCGGCCAGCACGATCTCGCGCAGCCGCCGGGAGCCGGCGATCAGCGCGAGCAGGAACAGAATGTGATCGATCCCGGTGAGCAGGTGCTCGGCGCCGAGCCGGAAGAACTCCCAGAACCGCTGGTACCAGGTCTGTGCGGTGGAGAACGACGGCTGCTGGGCATCGAGCGCGGCGCTGCCGGTGCGACCGTCCAAATCGTACGTAACAATGGTTTTCGTGCCTTTGACGTAGCCCTCGCCGTCGGGGAAGAGGCCGCTGCGAATCTCGTGATCAGCCGAGCGGGGGCAGGCCCAGTCGAGCGTCAGGCCGGTGTAGGGCACGCCCTCGCGCTGGCCGATCGTGAAGGCGCCGACCTTGGCAGGCGTGCAGCCGGCCACCGAGAAGTGCCTGCTCACATAGCTGACCGCGGCATCGGCATGCTTCTCGAGCGCCGCCACCTGAGCGCCGGCGTCCTCGGCGTCGAACGCGGCAGTGCCGTCCCGGAACAACGAGTCGTCGTGTGCGAAATCCGCGGCCGAGACGACGAACAGGTCGTACTCGAGCTCCAGCGCCGTGCGCACGTGCCCCCGATCACCGGCGGTGACGTCGAGGTAAACGGTTGACGAAAAACCGTGCGCGACCGCAGGATCGGCGCTGAGCAGGGCGATCGCCGTGGCGACGACCGCCAGGACGACCGCGCGGACGGGGCGGGACATGCGACTCCTTCGGGTTCGGCGAGTGCACGCTCCCTGCCCCGGGTGAACAGGATCGGGCCGTCCGGAAAACCCCGGAAAACAACCGGCCAAGATCAAGTTTTAGCCGTACGCTCCCCGCCCGGCCTGCGATAAGAAGAGAGCCATGCTCCGAGCCGCCGCCTCCCTCGCCGCGGCCGTCGCGCTCATCTCCGGATGTTCCGGCGGCGCTCACGACTGGGCGCAGCCGCATCCGTCGCCCGCCCCGGTCGGCACGCTGGGCGCCGGCTTCACCGACCCCTCGGCCCCGCCGTCACCGGAGGGCACGATCACGCCGAGCCCGGGCTCGTGGGACGGCGTCCGCGCGCCCGAGGACTACCGGGTGGTGCTGCTCACCGCGGGCGACGACGCGCCGACCACGGCACTGGTCAAGGGCGTACGCGATTGGGCCGAGTCCGAGAAGATCGACCTGCGCACCATCGCTGCGGGCGCCGACCCGGTCCCCGACATCACCCGGGCGATGACCATGAAGCCGGACCTGATCGTCAGCGCCGGCAACACCCTGATCGACCCGCTCGCCGTCGTCACCGCCAATCACCTCGCGCAACAGTTCCTGGTGGTCGGCGCGGAGGTGGCCGAGCCGACCGGGAACGTGACGTCGGTCGACTGGTCCGGCGCGTCGTTCCGCGGCGAGGGCTTGGGCATGTCCTCGACCTACGACCCGGCGTCGTTCACCGCCGACCGCTGCGCCGCCGCCATCCGGGCGGGCGTCGCGGCCGTGCTCAACAACCTGACCGGCATCGTGGTCTGGCTCCGATAGTTGCAGATTCCCGAGACGTCGAAGCGCTTCGATTCGCCCCATCGGAGCCCGCTCGGGCAGTCGTAACTTTCGGCAAGTCATCGAAAATTGACCGTTGACTTTCGCCCGAGTTGCAACGACGCTTGTCAATCAGACGCCCGTGCGGCGCGGCAGTGGGTGGTCGCGTCGCACGGGTCCACCATGTCCGGAGTGGCCTTTGCCCCGGGCGCGGATCACCGGCAGCGTCAACGACATGACCACCATCCTGCTGATCCACGGCCACCCGTTCGACCACACCCTGTGGGACCCGCAGGCCGCGGCCCTGCGCGCGGCCGGGCACCAGGTCATCGCCCCCGACCTGCGTGGTTACGGCCGTGGGCCAGCCCGCGGCGAAGTCACCCTGCTGTCCGATTTCGCCGCCGACCTGGCCGCTCGCCTGGATGCGGACGGCGTGACCCGGGCCGTCGTCGGCGGCATCTCGATGGGCGGCCAGATCGCGATGGAGTTCCACCGGCAGTTCCCGGATCGCGTCGCCGGTCTCGTCCTGGCCGACACCTCCCCGGCTCCGGACGACCCGGCCGGCCGGGACACGCGACTGCGAACCGCCGAGCGGCTCCTGGCCGAGGGCATGGCGGGCTATGCCGACGAGGTCCTCGACAAGATGATCACGCCGTACCACGTCATGGCGAAACCGGACGTCGCCGCGCATGTCCGCCGGATGATGCTGGCGACGGCGCCGCAGGGCGCGGCGGCCGCGTTGCGTGGCCGGGCGCAGCGCCCGGACTACCGCCCCAGCCTCGCCGCGGTGCGGGTGCCGACCCTGGTCCTGGTCGGTGCCGAGGATTTCTACACCCCGGTCGCCGACGCCGAGCTGATCCACCAGTTGGTCGCCGGCAGCGAGCTGGTGGTCGTCGACAACGCCGGCCACCTGCCCGGTCTGGAGCAGCCCGAGGTGGTGAACGAGGCGCTGCTCCGCTTCTTAAAAACCGCGTTCGCTGCGTCCTGACCGAGCACCCGCCCGCTACGCGGAATGACCGATCCCGGCGGGCGGCCATCCGGCCGCCCGCTCTGTCCTATTCGGAGATCAGGCCGTTCAGGTCGCCGTAAGCGATGGCGTTCTCGATCGAGGTGTACGTCCCCTCGGTCAGCGCCTCCCGCACCGCCCGGCGCATGACCGCGTAGGCCGCCTCGGCCACCCCGGAACCCAGACTCACCCGCGCCACGCCCAGCTTCGCCAGCTCGGCGACCGACGGCGCACCCGGCCAGACCAGGATGTTCACCGGCGCCGCGATCCTGGCGACCAGCTTCTCGACGGTGGCCGGATCGATCGCACCGGGCACGAAAATGCCGTCCGCCCCCGCCGCGATGTAGGCCTCGGCCCGCTCGACGGTCTCGTCGAGGTCGCCGCCGCCACTCAGGTAGGTGTCGATCCGCGCGTTGATGAACAGCGCCGGCCCCGCCTCCCGGGCCGCGGTCAGCCGGGCCACATACTCCCCGATCGGCCGCACCGAGTCCTCGAGATTGATGCCCGCCGCACCCGCCGCGACCACGCCGCGGATCGTCTCGGCGACCCCGGCCGGGTCGGCGCCGAAGCCGGACTCGATGTCGGCGGTCACCGGCACCTGCACGGCGGCGACCACCCGGCGCACGGCCTCGACGGCCGACGCGCGATCGAGCGCGTCGCCGTCCCGGGCGCCCAGGCTCCAGGCCACACCCGCACTGGTGGTGGCGACGACCGGCGAGCCGGCCTCCTCGGCGATGCGGGCGCTGGCCGCGTCCCAGGCGTTGGCGAGCACGAGCGGGTTGCCGGGAACGTGCAGGGAACGCAGTAGTGCTGCTTGTTCGGTCACGCGGCTCAGTCTTCGCGACGGCCCGGCGCGGGCGTAAGGTTTCAGCGCCAGCTAAATCCACGGAGGTGGAATTGGCCACCATCGGCCTGTCGGCAACGGCCGCGACCCGCATCCGGTTCGCCGTGTCCGGCCTGTGGGAGGTGCTGGCCAGCGTCCGCATCCTGCGCGGCCCCGGCACCCCCGCCGTGCACCGCATCTGGTCCGCCGGCGCCCGGCTCTCCCCCGACAGCCTGCTGTGGCATCTGGTCGCCCCCAGCGGCGGTTACACGCCTGACTTCCTCACCCCGCCGCCGTCCGGCCTCTCCGCCGACCTGGCCCGGGAGCTGGCCGGATTGCGCGCCACCCCCGCCGACCTGGTGCGGTCGCAACTCGACCTGCTCGGCGACCTGTCCACGCCGCTGCGCGACCTGCACGCCGACCCGGCACGCGGCCTGACCCGGCTGGCCGCCGAGATCGAGGCGTACTGGAAGGTGGCGATCGCCCCCGACTGGCCGCGGATGCGCGCCCTGCTCGACGCCGATGTGCAGCGCCGGGCCCGCCGCCTGGCCGAGGCCGGCAGCGCCGCCATCCTCAACGACCTGCATCCCCAGGTGACCTGGCAGGCCGGCCACCTGAGCATCGACCAGCCGCACTGCACGGCCCCCGACGTCCCGCACGGCACCGGCCTGGTGCTGATCCCCTCGATCTTCGTCTGGCCGTCGGTGCTCACGGTCACGGCCGGCGAGATCCCCCAACTGGCCTACCCGGCCCGCGGCGTGGCCACCCTGTGGGAACGCTCGTCCCGCTCCACGAAACCCCTGGTAGCCCTGCTGGGCCGGGGCCGAGCCACCCTCCTGCAGGAGTTGTCCACACCGTTGTCCACAACGGAGCTCTCCCGCCGATGCGGCCTGACCCCCGGCGGCGTCTCCCAGCACCTGACCACACTGCGAGCAGCCGGCCTCGTGGTGACGCACCGCCAGGGCCGCTCCCTGCTGAACACCCGAACCGAGGTAGCCGAAGCCCTCCTGGCCGCCTCCTCCTGACCGGTTTCGTCAGAGTGGGAGAACGACGGGGGTCGGCGTTCCGGCGACGCAGGTGACGGTCGTGCGGTAACGAGTGGGTGTGCCCTTGAAGATGGCCGACGCGGTCAGCGCCGGACCCGCCTCCACGTTCTCCACGGTGTAGCCCGACTTCGCCTCCCACGAGGTCAGCCGCGCCTTACCGCCCTCGCAGACCGCATAGACCAGCCCACCCGGCGATTCGAGCCGCTTCCCGTCGGGCGCCGACGAGGGCCCATCCGAAACGCTCGGCTCCGGCGACCCCGGCGCACTCGACGAACTGGCCGACCCACCCGGGCTGACCGAGGCAATCGGATCACTCCCGGCAGCCGGCGGGCTCCCCGGCACCCCGGTGGCCGCCGGCCGAGTGACCTCATCACCCTTACTGACCGTAGGCACCCCCACCGACCTGCTCACCGTCGGTGCAAGAGAGCCGGTCTCCGCCGCTTCCGGCGCCGCGGTCCCCGACCCCGACCCCCCTTGCCAGGCAAGCCCAGCGACAGCAGCGGCAACGACCGCGACAAGAGCCACAATCAACATCAACCGCTTTTTCCGTACGCGCCGAGCACCGTCCCCGCCCAACCCCGGCCGCCCCTGGCTCAGAGCAGACCCTGCCCCCACCCCAGCCATGACCTCGGTAACCGCCGCACCCCGCCGACTCCCTCCAGCGCGCGCCCCGGCCGCCCCTCCCGCTTCCTGCCCGCCATTCCGCCGCCCCGAAGCCCCAGCCCCAGCCCCAGCCGCTGTCGTCCCGGAAACCCCAGCAGCACGCGCCCCAGCACCACGCGTCCCCGCACCACGCGTCCCCGCACCACGCGTCCCCGCACCACGCGTCCCCGCACCACGCGTCCCAGCACCACGCGTCCCAGCACCACGCGTCCCAGCACCGGGCGTCCCAGCACCGGGCGTCCCAGCACCGGGCGTCCCAGCACCGGGCGTCCCAGCACCGGGCGTCTCAGCACCAGCCGCTCCAGCGCCGAACACTCCCGCACCGGACCCGGCCGCGCCACGCCCCGCCGCCGCACCACCACGCCCCGAATTCGGCCCGCCCGGCCCGGCCGCTCGTTCAGACCTCGCCCCGCGACCACTTCCCGAATCGCCATGCCGGCCCGGCCCGGCGTTGGCCGCACGCTCAACGTCCGGCCCGGCTCCGGCGGCCACGCCACGCTCGGACTCCCGGCCCGCGCCGGCACTCCCATCCCGCTCGAGCTCGACCCCCGGCCCCGCATTGACCCCACGCCGCCGCCGACCGCCCGCGGCCGGCCCGAGTCGCGCATCCTGATCATCACCGCGACCAGCAGGGCCCTCACTACCCGGACGCGCGCCCGGGAGCTGCGCGTTCCCTGCTCCCCGATCACTGCCCGACGTCCGCTCCACGTCGGCACTTCCAGCCGCGCCTTGACCGTCGCGCCGCCAGCCGCCACGCGCCCGGCCGCCGCCGATGACCGGCGCCGCATCGCCATTGGCTCCGGCACCAAGCCCACCAGCCGCACCCGCACCGCCAGCCTGCGCACCGGCTCCGAGCACACCGCCGGAAGCCGCGCTGCCGGCCTGCGCACCGGCTCCGAGCACACCGCCGGAAGCCGCGCTGCCGGCCCCGCCGCCAGCCCCGGGCGCACCGCCCGAAGGCGTGTTGCCGGCCTGGGCGCCGGCAATGCCTCCGGCGCCGGGGCGCCGCGAGGGGTTCCATGCGCCGGTCTCGGCGTCCAGGTCGTCCAGGCTGTCGGCTTCGCCCGCGGCGGGGCGCGGAATGCGGGGTGGGCGGGTGCCGGCTTCACCGCCTACACCCGCGGGGTTTATTGCGGTGGAGGCCTCGGCCGCGTCGGCCAGGGTGGCCGAGACCTCGTTCGCGGTCGGGCGGGACGCTGGATTCTTGGCCAGGCAGCGGCTGATCAGCGCGGTCACCGCGGGTGGCACGCCGGGCAGGTCGGGCAGCGGGGCCGGCTCGAGGTAGACGTGGGCGCGCAGCATCTGCGTCGTGCTCTCCACCGACCACGGCGACTCGTCGGCCAGCAGGCGGTAGAGGAGGACGCCGAGGGCGTAGACATCGGAGCCCGGCACGATCGCGTCGCCGGTCAGGCGTTCGGGCGCTAGGTAGGCGGGGGTGCCGACCAGCATCTCCTCGGGGGCGGCGGGGCCGGCCGCGGCGGCGATGCCGAAGTCGACCACCTTGGCGCCGGCCGGGGTGACCATGATGTTGGCCATCTTGATGTCGCGGTGCACCAGACCGTCGGCGTGCGCGGCGGCCAGCGCGGCCGCGACCTCGCCGCAGATGCGGAAGACGGTGCGCGGCGGCAGTTTTCCGGCGGCGACGCGTTGTTGCAGCGTCGGGCCGTTGATCAGCTCCATCACGACGTAGGGGGTGCCGGTGTCGGGCGTCTCGCCGTAGTCGTAGACCTGGCAGATGTTCGGATGGGAGAGGGTCGCCGCGGCGCGTGCCTCGTCGCGGATGCGCGCACGGGACTGCGGATCGTCGGCGTAGCGGCCGGCGAGGAGTTTCACCGCGACCGGGCGGCCCAGCACCTCATCGCGGGCACGCCAAACCACAGCCATGCCACCATTGCCGAGTTCGTCGACCAATTTGTAGCGGCCGCCGAGCGTCTGCCGAACCTCCACCGTGGCAGTCTGCCCGCCCGGCCGGAAAATCGCACATCGAAGACCACTCGAATGGCATTCATGTTTCATTTTTCGGGCCGTATCGCCCGATTGTTTCCGGCACGTTTAAATGATCAAGAAGCTCTCTTTGATCAACTTTTCGGGTGCTGCATCCACCACTCGGTGAACTGTCGGGCCTGGCCAAGGTTGTCCAGCCGGAGCACCCAGAGGTTGCTGAAGGTCTTGGCCGGATAGGTGGTCGTCGCCTCGATAATTGCCAGATCTTCGGTCACCAGCAGCGGGTGCCACTCGAACGTGGTCGAACCCGGCGCATCCCGAATTTTCAGCCAACTTTCCACAATTTTGTCGCGGCCCAACCACGGCTCCGCGAACGGCTCGGTGAAATATGCCGCGTCTTCGGCAAAAAGGTCGGCGATGTCGTCCGGCTCGTTCGACTCCCACGCCTTGCGATAGTTCGCCACCCACGCCGTCACCGCGTCGAGACTGCTCATGGCGCACCTCCCCAGGTCGCTCCTAATCGGCAGCGTAGGCGAGGCGGCTGAACTCCTGCAGTGCTCCGTTCCACAAGAGATCGGTGACCTGGCTCAGCAGGATCACCGTCAGCCCCTCGGCCGGGTCGTTGAACCAGTCGGTGCCGTAACCGCCGGACCAGCCGTAACGCCCCGGGCCGGACACCTCGTCGGCCTTGATCGTGACGCTCATGCCATAACCCCAGCCCTGGCCGCCGGCCAGGAAACCGCCGCCCTCGATCTGAGCCGGCGTCAGGTGATTGGTGGTCATCGCGGCCACCGACTGCTCGGAGAGCAGGCGCGTGCCGCCGGTGACCCCGCCCTCGAGCAGGAGTCGGGCGAAGGCCAGATAGTCGTCGGCGGTCGAGACCAGGCCACCGGCGCCGGACGGGAAGATCGGCGGATTGACCCAGGTCTCCGGGCCGGTCCAGCCCTTCTCGACGATCTTGCCGGCCTCGGAATCGGTCATGTAATAACCCGGCAGCTCGGCCGCGCGAGCGGAGGGCAGCCAGAAGCCGGTGCCGGTCATGCCGAGCGGCGCGAACACCCGGTCGTAGAGCAACTCGGGCAGCGGCCGGCCGGACGCCCGGGCGAGCAGCACGCCGAGGACCAGGGAACCCGCGTTGTAGAGCCATGTCTCACCGGGCTGATGGATCAGCGGGAGCGTGCCGAACCGGCGGATCCACTCGTCGGGGTTGTGCGGGGTGGCCGGGTCGGGCTCGCCCATGACCAGGTCGAGATCGCGCCAGGCCTGCACGATCGGCCACGGCGGGTCGACGTCGTCACCGGAGATGACCGTGCCGAAGCCGAAGGTGAAGGTCAGCAGGTCGGCCACGGTGACCGGGCGGACCGCCTCGACCGTGTCGTCGACCGGGCCGTCGGGGCGGCGCAGGACACGCTGGCCGGCCAGCTCGGGGAGCAGCTTGGTGACTGGCTCCTCGAGGTCGAGCCGATCATCCTCGGCGAGCATCATGGTGACGGCGGCGAGCACCGGTTTGGTCATCGAGGCGATGCGGAAGGGTGTGTCACGCCGCATCGGGACATCTCCCCCGAAATGGGTGACGCCGACCGTGTGGACGGTCACGTCGTCACCGCGGGCGACCAGCGCCACGACACCCGGGAACTCGCCGCGGTCGACCCGGGCGGCAATCGCATCACGCAACGAAGTCATGGGCACAGCCTGCCAGGCCCCTCCGACAATTTCGCCGCCACTATGGTTCGGGAATGGAGCAGAACAGGCGTTCGGACACGGCGCGGACCTGGCGGCACCTTCCACCTCCGGCCCGGCCGATCGCGGCCGCGGCGACCGACGCGGTCGAGGCCGCGCAGCGGCGGGACGGCGACGCGCTGGACGACGCCGTCGCCAGGATGGCCGGGCTGGACCCGGCGCACACCGGCCTGATCCTGGGCGTGACCGTGCGCCTGCTGCTGGAGGACACCCACCCGGACGGCATCGACGGCGAGGGCGTGCGGGACGTGCTGACGCACTGCGTGCGCGGCGCCGGCGAGTGGCAGGCCGGGGTGGATGCGCACGTCGTGTTGCTGCTGCTGGCCGGTGCGCTCGGGGTGAGCGACGAGGACGACGACACGCCGCCGCCCAAGCTCGACGAGCTGGCCCGGCACGCCGCGCTGCTGCTGGCCGACCTGCTCGGCCCGCGCTCGATCCCGCCGTTTCTCACTGCCGCCCTGACCGAGATCGAACGGACGCAGCTCAACGACTGATCGGTCGTTGAACACCCCGACAATGGGGACAAAGGAGACAATCATGGAGTTGCGGCCGTTGGTTCACGTCGGTGACATGGCCGCCTCGCTCGCGTTCTACGAGAAGCTGGGCGCCGAGATCGTGCACGGCGGCCGTGACTCGGATTGGGTGCTCATCCAGTTGGGCACCGTCCAGATCGGCCTGCTCGCCCGCGCGCCCGACCCGACCCGCGGCGAGACCCCGGTGGAGCTGCACTTCGGCGCCTCCGTGCCGCTGGAGCAGTGGGAGCAGCGGCTGCATCGGGCCGGCGTTCCGGTCGACGAGGTGGCGGCCGACCAGGACCTCGGCGAGCAACTGTGCGTCCGCACGCCGGACGGCACGCTCATCAAGATCAGCCAGCGGGAGCCGTAGCGCGGGCCCAGTCGCAGATCGCCGCGAGCGGCTCCCGGAGCGTACGGCCGAGTGGGGTCAGGTCGTATTCGACGTGCTGCGGGTGCTCGGCCTTGACCACCCGGCGGGCGACCAGGCCGTCTTCTTCCATGCCGCGCAGTGTCTCGGTGAGCATCTTCTGGGTGATGCCGGGCACCCGGCGACGCAGGTCGGCCGGGCGCTGCGGCCCGGGCAGCAGCGAATAGATCAGCAGGACCCGCCATTTCGCGGCGAAGCGCTCCAGCGCCTGCCGGGTGGCGCAGCTCTCCTCGAGCACGTCGGGCACGACCAGATCCACGGCCACCCTCCCCATGGGTACGCGGAAGTGCCTTCTGTCCTCCCGCCGCACGACCAGCTTAGTGTCGCCCGGTGACCGAATTTCACAGCGAAGACTTGCGCCTGACCGGAGTCCTGCACCGCGCCGACGGCCCGCAGGCGATCGTCCTCACCGGACCGTTCACCGGAGTGAAGGAGCAGGTGACCGGCGTCTACGCGGAGCGACTGGCGGCCGAGGGCTTCACCACGCTGACCTTCGACCATCGCGGCTGGGGCGAGAGCGAGGGCCGCCCGCAGCACGAGGACAGCCAGGGCAAACTGGCCGACCTGCGGGCAGCGGTGGGCCTGCTGGCCGCCGACGGCTACCAGGTGTCGATCGTCGGGATCTGCCTGGGCGGCGGCTACGCGATGAAGGCGGCCGCCACTGACCCGCGGGTGACCGCGGTGGCCGGCGTCGCGGGCGCCTACAACAGCCCCGCCTGGTTCGCCGAGCGGATGGGCCTGGCCGCCTACCGGTCGGCGCTGCGCGGCATGCTCGAGCGCTACGACGAGTTCCTGCCCGCGATCGCACCCGAGGGCGAGGCCGCGATGCCCGGCGAGGAGCCGTGGTCCTACTACTCGCGGCACACCACGAACTGGGTCAACCGGGTCACCCGCGGCTCGCTGCACAGCCTGATGACGCTGGACGTACTGTCCGCCCGCCCGCTGCTGCCGCCCAGCCTGGTGGTGCACGGCCGCAAGGACGACTACTGCTCGCCGGAGCTGGCCGAGGCGCTCGGCGCCGACGAGACGGTCTGGCTGGACTGCGAACGCCACGTCGACCTGTACGACGCCGAGCCGTACGTCACCCAGGCGGTGGCCGCGACCGCGACCTTCCTGCGATCTTGCAGCCAATAAAAGTTTGCAGTCTCTGAAAGTTTGGCCGTAGTCTCCCGGTCGTGGGGCTCCGGGATCGCAAGAAAGAACAGACGCGCGCCGCGCTGACCAGCGCCGCGCTGCGTCTGGCCGACGAGCGCGGCCTCGATCACGTGACGGTCGAGGAGATCAGCGCGGCCGCCGAGGTGTCGTCGCGGACGTTCTTCAATTACTTCGCCACCAAGGACGACGCGATCCTCGGCGCCCCGGTGATCGACAGCGCGACGGTCTGTGAGCGCCTGCTGGCGCTCCCCCGCGAGGTGCCGATCATCGACGCCGTGCTCCGCGTGTTCGCCCCCGCCATCGAGCTGATGCAGGCCGATCGCGAGCTGTGGCTGCTCCGGATGCGCGTGATCAAGAACAATCCGTCGTTGCTGCTGGCCCTGTTCGCCCGGGGCGCGGTCGAGGAACAGCAGTTCGTGGCGGCCGTCGCCACCCGGGTCGGCCTCACCCCCGAAGACACCTTTCCCCAGCTCGCCGCGGTGGCGACCGGCGCGGCGTTCCGCGTGGCGATGATGCGCTGGACCACCGCCGGCCCCGACGGCCGGCTCTCCGACCTCGTCCGCGAGGCCTTCGGCATGCTCGCCGCCGGCCTCGCCGATCCGGCCCCCACCGATGAGGAAGTTGCCTGACATGTCAGTCGTCGACGCGACCACTGAAAACCCGCCGCCCGCCCGCATGACCCAGCGCGAGGTGATCCAGGCGCTGTCCGGGCTGATGCTCGGCATGTTCGTGGCGATCCTCGCCTCGACGATCGTCTCCAACGCGCTGCCCCGGATCATCGCCGACCTCGGCGGCAGCCAGTCGGTCTACACCTGGATCGTCACCACCGAACTGCTGGCGATGACCGCGACCGTGCCGCTCTGGGGCAAGCTCGCCGACCTCTACAGCAAGAAGCTGCTGATCCAGATCTCGCTGTTGCTGTTCGTGGCCGGCTCGCTGATCGCCGGCTTCACCCCGAACGTCGGCATCCTCATCCTCAGCCGGGTGGCGCAGGGCGTCGGCGCGGGCGGCATGAGCGCGCTCGCGATGATCGTGATGGCGGCCATGATCCCGCCGCGCGAGCTGGGTCGTTACTCCGGCATGTTCGGCGCGGTCTTCGGCGTCGCGACCATCGCCGGCCCGCTGATCGGCGGCGTCCTGGTCGACACCGACTGGCTCGGCTGGCGCTGGTGCTTCTTCATCGGCGTGCCGTTCTCGGTGGCCGCGATCCTGATGCTGCAGAAGACGCTGCACCTGCCGGTCACCCGTCGCTCGGTGAAGATCGACTGGCTGGGCGCGCTCCTGATCACGGCGGGCGTCAGCACCCTGCTGATCTGGTCGACCCTGGCCGGCCAGCACTTCGCATGGGCGTCCACCGAGACCGCGGCGTTCGTCGTGGGCGGCGTCGTACTGCTGGCCCTCGCCGTGCTGGTGGAGTCGAAGGCCGCCGAGCCGGTCATCCCGCTCCGCATCTTCCGCAGCCGCACGGTCAGCCTGACGATCGTGGCCAGCGTGCTCGTCGGGGTGGCGCTCTTCGGCGGCACGGTCTTCCTGTCGCAGTACTTTCAGGTCGCTCTCGGTAAGTCTCCGACCGTCGCGGGCCTCATGAGCCTGCCGATGATTTTCGGTCTCCTGGTCTCCTCGACCATCGCCGGACAGCTCATCACGAAGTTCGGAAGGTGGAAGATTTACCTGGTTTCCGGTGCGGTCGTGATGACTGTCGGCATGCTGCTGCTCAGCACGATCGACGCGCACACCAGCGTGCTGATGCTGTCGGTCTACATGCTGGTGCTCGGCGCCGGCGTAGGCATGCTCATGCAGAACCTCATCCTCGCCGCGCAGAACGACGTGCCGGCCGCGGAGCTGGGGGCGACCACCTCGGCGCTCACGTTCTTCCGCAGCATGGGCGGGGCGATCGGGGTGAGCGCACTCGGCGCGGTCCTGGCTAACCGGGTGACGTCATTGTTCGCCGACCGGTTCGGCGCCGCCGCGGCGTCGGCCGGCGACGGCAAGGTGCCTGACCTGACCACGCTGCCGCCGCAGGTGCTCGCGGTGATCAAGGACATCTACGGCGACGCCACCGCCGACCTGTTCCTGGTCGGTGCGCCGATCGCGTTCCTGGCGATCATCGCGGTGCTGTTCGTCAAGGAGAAGCCGCTGTCCACCCTCTCCGGCGAGGAGCGCCGGGCTCAGGAGGAGGCCGCGGCGGCCGCCACCTCGACGCACTAGCGGCTCTGCCCTGGCCGAAATCGGTCGGCAACCATCGCCCGGACGGGTGAACCTCCGATGGGCGGCCTGGCAGAGCGGCTGTCACGGGCCGCTCTCGACCAGATCAGAAACGACTCAGGACGGGCGGAGGCCGACCGAGGTGCGCGGCGTCGGCGGCTCGGCGCAGCCCAGCAGGCCGACCAGCCCGGAGACCCACAACTGGCGGTAGACCGTGGGGCTGGGATGGCTCACCACCAGCTTCACGCCGCTGGCGGCGGCGGTATGGAAGCAGGCCACCAGGATGCCGATGCCGATGCTGTCGATCAGCATCACCCGTTGCAGGTCGAGACAGATCTTGCCCGGCGTGCTGCTGGTCAGGACGTCATTGACGGCGTCCCGCATCACGTGAGCGTTGTCCAGGTCGATCTCTCCGCTGGGCGCGATCTCGACGGTGCCATCGGCCAACTGGCGGGTGGTGATCGGCAGATACACGGCTGCCCTCTTCCTGGCGTCGAACGATGCCGACGCCGACCCTTTCCGCGCGGAATTTGCCCGCCGGCCTGTGGCTCAGCCGAGCTTCGGACGCTTCGCCCAGCGCCCGCTCAAACCGCGTTCCTACAACAATCCGCTGGTCTGCAAGTTACGCCACGTAGGCGCGGAACGCCAGAGTAGTTCATATGGCCTGAATGTGCTGGAACGGTCAGCGCGTGGCGGGAACGTTGACGTTCCACGTATCGGGGCCGAATACTCACGGTATGCGATGGAGTCACCTTCGGCATGGCTGATGTCTTTCCGAGGTCCGGCCCAGCGTCATCCGAAGTGCCCGACATCCTCCACTTCAGCAGCGTAGATATCGATCAAGCACGGTCCGCGCTAAATCGTTTCTACTATCCCGTGGCAGTCGGCATCCCGGACGGCGCTGACGGCTTCGGCCTGGGTATGGAAGTGATCCAACTCGGACCGCTGACGGTCGGGCAGCTCAGCTACGCGTCCCGGATGACGCTGACGGTGGCGGAGATCAACGCGTACCACGTCAGCATGCCCACCACGGGCCGCATGCAGGCCCGGCACGCCGGCCACGAGGTTCTCGCCGACCCGTCGACGGCCGCCGTCTTCGGCCCGGGCAAGCCGGTCTACACGGTGCACGACGGCAACTCGGCCGAGCTAGCCATCAAGATCGAGCGCGCCGCTCTCGAGCAGGAACTCGCCACGCTGCTGGGTCACCCGGTCGAGGGACCCATCGACCTGCCGCCGGCCATGGACGTCTCCTGCGGGCCCAGCCAGAGCTGGAGCCGGCTGATCCGCCTGCTGCACGACGAGCTGGAGTTCGCGGAGAGCCTGATCTACCAGCCGCTGATCGCCGAGCAACTGCGCAGCAGCGTGCTGAGCGGGCTGCTGATGAGCCTGCCGCATCGTTACCACGACGAGCTGACCAGGCCGGTCACCGCCGGGCCGCCACGGGCCGTGCGCCGGGTGGTGGACGCCATCCACGACGAGCCGGAGCGGCCGTTCACCGTGGCCGACCTGGCCGCGATCGCCGGGACGAGCGTGCGTTCGCTGCAGGAGGGCTTCCGCCGGCACGTCGGGTGTGCACCGATGGCCTACCTGCAACAGGAGCGGCTGCTGCGGGCGCACGAGACACTGCGCCGATCGGATCCGCTGCGGGTCACCGTGGCCGCGGTCGCACATCGCTGGGGCTTCACCCACCTGGGCCGGTTCGCCTCGGCCTATCGCTACCGATTCGGCGTACCACCGTCGGAGACCCTGCGGGCCGGAGGGTGAGTCACTCGCCCGGGTCGCTCCGGCGCGGTTGAGGCACGCCGTTCGGGCGGTGCATGCCCCCGGGAACGCCGAAAAGATGGCCGCGCGGCGGAACCCAATCGCGGTATTGACCCAGGCGGCGCGGCACGGCAATGAGCTCGCCATCGCCGGCGCCCCGCTGCTCGCGCAGGTAGGCCACCACCCGGGCGGCGGCCGCACCGCTGTCCTCGGCGATGCCCAGCAACAGCCGGCGGGTCTCGGCGTCCTCCGGGTCGGCCGGGTCGAGGCCGGGCAGTTCGCCCGCCGTCCGGCGCAACAGCGCGGCCAGACCGGCCAGGGCCTGCATCACGTCACATGCGTCCCGCTCCGCGTCGGACAAGCTCGTCACGCGCGCTCCCCCTCACCGGCACCGACGAGGGTGCCACGCGAAAATGTATTCGGCCCACTACGTAGCGTCCATCCGTAACACGCAATCCCTGTCCAGTTAGCGCTCAGTTCGTCCCTTCGACGACATGATCGTCCCTTTCGATCACATGGTCAGGGCCGACGGTACGGGGTAAGACGGACGAGAGCCGATTGTGGAGGGATCCCATGACTGACGAAATTCGCCCGCCGCTGGAGGAGAGCGAGGAGGTGGCCGACGCGATCGAGGACGACGTGGCGGTGGACGCCTTCATCACCGGCGGCAGCGCCGACCCCGACAATCCGGAGTTCCTTGCGCCCGGCGAGGAGCCGGTCGTGCGGACCGGCGCCGACCAGCCGTGGGACCCGGAGGATCTGGCCGTCGCCGAGGGTCGCGACCCCACCCCGGCGAACGTGGAGCGGGCCCGCCAGGAACTCGAACAGGACGGCGCCGCCGCGATCGAGCGCACCGTTCCCTGAACTTCCCGTACAACCGCCCTGGCCCCGTTCCCGTCTAGTGGGGAGACTCAGACGGGAGCGGGGCATGGATGAGGGATCGGACGCGGCGTACCTGGCGTACGTGCATGGCCGGATACCAGCGCTGCGGCGGGTGGCATACCTGCTGAGCGGCAACGAACACCAGGCCGATGACCTGGTGCAAGAGACAATCACGAAGTTGTACGCGCGGTGGCCGCGAATCTCCGCGGTGGAGAACGTCGACGCGTACGTGCATACGATGATGGTCCGCGCGTTCCTGGACGAGAAGCGCCGCGGCTGGTGGCGAGTGCGCCTGTGGGGCGCCGCACCGGACCGCGCCGCATCCGCACCCGCCGCCGCCGAGGACCGCACCGTGCTGCGCGCCGCCCTGGCCAAGGTGCCGCCGCGCCAGCAGGCCGTGCTCGTCCTGCGATTCCTCTGTGACCAGCCGGTCTCCGAGGTGGCCGAGATCCTCGGCTGCTCGGAGGGCACGGTCAAGAGTCAGACCTCGCACGGTCTCAACGCCCTTCGCAAGATCCTCGGCGAGCCGGTGTCCGCCCGCCGCGTCCAGGGGAGCCGGTCATGAACGACGACAACTACGGCACGATGCTGCTCGAACCGTTGCGCGGCGAGCCGAGCGGCCCGCCGTCGATCGACGTGGCGAAGGCGATGCGTGACGGCCGCCGGATGCGGCGGCGCTGGTGGGCGGGCGGTTCGGGACTGCTGGCGGCGGTGGCGGCGGTCCTGGTCGGCGGCAGCCTGCTGCTCGCCCCGAGCGGCCACGACGCCCCGAAGCCCCAGCCCAAGCTGCCGCCGGACCCGGCCGTGCCGGCCTCCTGCGTGCAGCAGCGGCTACCGATGGGCAAATACCACAACATCGCGGTCCGCGGCGGCGACGCGGCCGGCCGATGGCACGTGGGCAGCGGCGATCCGGCGCCCGGCAAAAAGTCGCCGGTGCTGATCTGGCGCGACGGCAAGCTGATAGCCGCGACGCCGACGCCGTCGGAGCTATATCTCTACGACATCAACTCGGCGGGCATGGCGGTCGGCTCCAACCAGACCGGCCTCAAATACCCGTACGCATATCGGGACGGGAACTTCATCAAGCTCAAGGGCGGCGTCGGGGAGGCGACCGCGATCAACGACGACGGCACGATCGTCGGTGTGCTCGGCCGGGCCGGCCTCGACGGCGGGGCGGTCCCGGTGCGCTGGACGTCGATCGATGCCGAGCCCGAGCGGCTGCCCCTGCCTGGCGGCACCGCGCGGTTCTTCATGGTCTACGACCTGGCCGAGGACGGCACGGTGATGGCCCAGTTCACCGAACAGATGGGTGCCCTCCGAGGCGAGGTCGGCTACGTCTGGATGCCGGACGGCTCGCTGAAGCGAGTGCTTCCACCGGCGGCTGCGGGCCGGATGATGACGTTCCAGCCGATCGGGCTGCACTACGGCTGGCTCTACGGCGAGGCCGACTCGTGGTCGACGATCCAGGCGTCGCCGACCAACAGCGCCGGGGTCCCGCAGGTCCGGGAACCCGGGTCGATGCAGACGGGCTACGAGACCAGCCTCTATCGCTTCGAGCCGCACAGCGGCACCTGGCAGAAGCTGGAGGACACCGCCCAGGTGGCTGTCTCCGCGCCCGGCGCACGGCAGCAGGGGATGGAGCCTGCCCCGACGGTCTACGTCGGCCCGAAGGTCCTGAAACTCCCGACCGACGCGAAGCCGAGCATCGGCGCCGGGTTCGGCTTCCATCTCGTCACGATCAGCGAGGACGGCCGGACGGTGGCCGGTACCGCCCTCAGCGTCGTCGCCGACCCGATCCTGGCGCGTATTCCGGTTATCTGGCGCTGCGAATAGCGACCGTGCGGCCGGTGGTGATCGCCTCCTGGGCAGCTTCCAGGATGGCGGTCACCTCGGCGCCGAAGCGGACGTCGAGCTCCGGGGCCGGGCCGCCGGCGGCCGCGGCGAGCAGTTGGTCGATGGCGCGGGCCAGCGCCTCGGTCGGCAGCCACTCGGCCCCCGGCACTTGGCGGATGCCGGCCTCGCCGGCGAAGACCGTCTCCTCGCGCTCGGCGGCCGGCGCGGCGTCGACCGTGAGGGTGAGGGTGCTGATCGCGCCGCCGGCGTGCCGCACCAGCAGGTGGGTCATGTCGTGCGGGCCGGCCATCCCGGTCACCTCGGTGGCCGGGCCGAGCACCGGCAGGAGGGCGGCGAGCGCGTGCGGCCCGACATCCCAGAGGCCGCCGCTCTCCTTGCGCCAGGCGGACGCGCCGAACGGGTTGCCCTCGGTGAAGATCGAGCCGAGGTGGTCGACCCGGGCCTCCCGCCAGCCGCCGGCCGCGGCCGCCTCGGCCAGGAAGTCGGCGACCGGTGGCATCAGCCGCCGGGTGAAGAAGACCACCGACGCCAGGTTGCGCTCGGCGACGGCGGCGGCGATCTCGTCGGCCTCGGCCGCGGTGAACGCCACCGGCTTGTCGAGCAGCAGGTGCTTGCCGGCGTGGGCGGCGCGCAACGCGATCGGCGCCTGCACGTCCGGCGGCAGGGCGATCGCGACCGCGTCGACGGCGGCGATCAGCTCGTCGATCTCGGTGTAGGGGGCGCCGCCGAACTGGGCCGCCACGGCGGCCGCCTTGTCGGGATTACGCCCCCAGACCCCGACAAGCTCGACATCAGGGTGCTCTGCCAGCGCGGGAGCGTGTGCCAGGTGTGCCCATGGTCCCGTACCGAAAAGTCCGAAGCGCATGATCGCAAGCTATCCGGCCGCACGCACCGAGGCCAATAGCGATCAGTACTCTTTGCCGGGTGAACGGTCCCCTGTCGGTGGCGACCATCGTCGCCGCCCTCGTGCTGGCGGCGTGGTTCCTGCTGCGCGCCGCGCTCAACCGGGCGCCCAGCCGCTTCGACCTGCTGGCGACCGCCGGCCTCGGCGTGCTGGTCGCGGTTCTCGTCGTGTTCGCCGTGGTCGGTCTGTTCGGCGACCACCGGCCGTCCGATACGCCGACCTTCGGCGGCTACCTCATCACTACGATCGCGTTCGCCCCCACCGCGCTCTACCTCGCCCGGATGGAGCCGACCCGCTGGGGCAACCTGATCCTCGGCGTCGCCTGCCTGGTGCTGCCGGTTCTCGTGCTGCGGCTGCAGCAGATTGCGTCGGTGACCGTTGCCTGACTCTCCCGCCCCCGCCACCCGCACCCGACCGGCCGACGCCGCGCTGAACACCGGCCTCGGCCGGGTGCTGCTGTTCGTCTACGGCATCTTCGCCCTGTCGGCGAGCGCCCGCGCCCTGGTGCAGATCATCTCGAAGTTCTCCGAGGCGCCGCTGGCCTACCTGCTGTCCGCACTGGCCGGCCTGGTCTACATAGCCGCCACCGTAGGCCTGGCAATCGGCGGCGAACGCGGCCGCCGAATAGCCCTGACCAGCTGCAGCATCGAACTGCTAGGCGTCCTGGTAGTAGGCACGCTGAGCGTCGCCGACGCCGTAGCCTTCCCCGACGACACCGTCTGGTCCCACTACGGCAGCGGCTACGGCTACGTCCCGCTACTGCTCCCGTTCATCGGCCTCTGGTGGATCTGGCGCCACCGGCCGCGCCCGGCCTGACCGCTCAATACGGGGTGCGGACGGCGAGCAGGGCGACGTCGTCTTCGTGGTTGTCGCCGGCCAGCTCGAGGTACAGGCGGTCCAGCAGGTCGGTCAGTGGCAGGTCGGCCAGACCGGCCGCGAGGTCGCACAGGTCCTGGACGCGGTCGTCCCAGGCGTCGGCTCGGGTCTCGATCAGGCCGTCGGTGTAGAACAGCACCGTCGAGCCGGGCGGAACGTGCTGGTAATGGCTGGTCCGCGGGGTGCGGCGCAGCACGCCCAGCAGCGGGTCGCGGTTGTCGAGCACGGTGACCTCGCCGCCGGCCAGCAGCAGTGGGCTGGGGTGGCCGGCGTTGGACCAGTGCAGTTGGTGGCCGGCGGCGCCGGGCTCGGGCTGGAGATAGGCGAGCACGACGGTCGCGGCGATCCGGTCGCCGAGGGCCTGGTTGGCCGCGTCGAGGCGGCGCAGCAGGGCGGCGGGCGGCTCGTGCCGGTCGACCAGGAGGACGCGCAGCTTGCTGCGCAGGCGACCCATCAGGGCGGCGGCCTGCATGTCGTGCCCGGTGACGTCTCCGATGACCAGGGCGAGGTGGCTGCTGTCCAGCCGGACGGCGTCGTACCAGTCGCCGCCGACGTGCTCGCCGCGGGCGGCCGGTTCGTAGCGGGCGGCCACCTCGAACGGCGCCGTCTCGGGGAGCGCCGACAGCAGCGCCCGTTGCAGGATCTCGGCCGCGCTCTTCTGCGCGTGCAGGTATTCGGCGCGTTGCAGCGCCTGGGAGACGTAGCCGGCCAGCGCCGACAGCAGCGTCTGCTCGGGGTCGCCCAGGTCGTAGGGCTGTTTCCAGACGAAGGTCAGCGCGCCGATCGGGCCGGCCGGACCGGGCAACGGCACGCTGGCGGCCGACTGCCAGCCCATGTCGGCGAACGTCCCGAACGCGTCCGGCGCCTCCGCGCGGACCACGGCGAGGTCCGGGAGCAGCACCGGGACGCCGCGACGAACGGCCAGGCTGGACGGGGTGGCGACACTGGCCGGGTAACGGGTCCACCGCTCGGCGACCCGCGGCGGCAGCGTGCCACCGGACCGCAGGGCGACCCGGCCGGCGCGATCGATCAGCGAGATCCCGACGTACGCCGGGTCCAGCGAGCCGGTCACCAACTCCCGGACGACGCTCACGACGTCGTCGGGCGTGCTCGTGTCGGCGAGTGCGACGCTCGCTCGCAGCAGCAACTGGCTGCGGTCGAAGGCCGCGCCGACCCGGATCTGGCGGCGGCGCGCGGTCTGAGTGGCGATCCGGAAGCGCAGGCTGTCCGAGCACGCCGCGGCCAGATCGGCGAGGATCGCGAGGTCGCTGTCGGTCCACCGCCGGGGCGCGGTGTCGATCGCGCACAGCGACCCCAGCACCTTGCCGGTGTCGTCGGTCAGCGGCATGCCGGCGTAGCCCACGACCCCGAGGTCGGTGATCGCCGGGTTGCCGGCCACCCGCGGATCGGTCCGGGCGTCGGTGACGATCAGCGGCGCGGCGGTCTCCACCACGAACTTGCAGAACGAGTGCGACAGCGGGGTCTCGCGGTCCTGCTGCCACGGCGCGGCCAGCCCGCACGCGCCCGGGAACACCTGCCGGTCGGCCTCCACGATGGTGACCAGTGCGACCGGCACGTTCAGAACGCGGCGCACCAGCTCGGCGAAACGGTCGAACGCCGGGTCGGGCGCGGCGGTCAGGCCGGTCCGGGTCAGCGCGGGGAGCCGATCGTCGCTCGGTGGCGACAACGGCACGTCACTCAGGCTCAAGCGTCGGCCTCGACCGTGTGCGGAACGAAGAAGGAGTTGTCCTTGATGACCAGGCCGTCGGTGCCGAGGCCCTCGCGGATGCCCATGCCGGCCGGTTCGCCGTCGACCAGCCAGGCGCCGATCACCGGGTGGACCACGCCCTCGAGGCCGTCGAAGGACGGGAGCTCGCACAGTTCCTGCACCACGAACAGGCCGTCCGAGCCGTACTCGGAAGGGTTTTCGGTGATCACCTGGCCGTCACCGACCAGCGTGACCGAACCGCCCTCCCGGCCCCACACCGGCTTTTTCGCGTAGCTCTTCAGCGAGGCGGCCCCGGTGGACCCGGCGAAATAGGCCGGCAGCAGGAACTTCGACCGCTCCGGGTCGTCGCCGAACAGCTTCCACAGCACCGGGAGCAGGGCCTTGTTGCCGAGCAGCGCGGCCTTGTAGGGCGGCTCGATCCAGACCGTGCCGTGCTTGGTCGGGTCGGCCATGTTGCGGAAGAAGCCCTTGCCGCCCTCTTCCGTCCAGAACCACTCCCACGGGTAGAGCATGAAGATGATGTCGATCGGCTGAGCCTTGTCTTCCTTGCCGGGCTCGGGAACGAAGACGACGCGGTCGCCGGCCACGTCCCAGCCGATCTGGCTCATCGCGATCAGCTCGACCGGGTAACCGGCCTCCTCGGCGGTCGACATCAGATAAGCGACGTTCATCCGGTCCTCACCGGAGGTCTCGCTCGTCTCGTACGCAAAGAAGATCTTCGGTTTTTCCGGGAGCCAGGTGCGGGCCTCGCGCAACTTGTTGATATTGCGGCGCCAGGCGCCGGGGTTGGCCGGCTCGCCGTCCGCCGCTTCCCAGCCGACCAGGCGGTCGTGGATCGAGTTCCACTGCCGCCAGGGATGCTGCGTCACGCCGGTCTGGTCGACCCAGTGCCACTGGATGACCGCGCTCTCCACCAGCGACGTCGGCGTCTGCGCGTTGAACTCGAGCAGCTTGGGAGTGGTGCCGGCCCCGTTGTACCAAAAATCGAACCGGCCGTAGACGCTCGGCGAGAAGTCCGGGGTCTGCATCGGCAGCCGCATGTCGGGGTCTTTGTCGTAATGCGTCCAGGTCTCCGCGTCGCCGTCGAACCAGGTGCGGATGATCTGCTCGTGCGCGAACTCGGGGATGCCGATCTTGGCGAGGAAGCAGCTCTCCGGGTTGCACACCGAGTTGAAATAGCCGTCGCGGCGGCCCTGGACGGTGTGTCGCGGGCACTGCTCGACCATCCAGTCGCCGGCCTCCATGCACATGGCGAACAGGGTCGTGGTGGCCGACTCGAGCTGCTCGATCTCGGCCGCGGTGAAGTCGTAGTACGGACCCTCCTGCCAGTACGACTGCATGGTGCCGTCGGGCAGTTCGGTGTCGTTGTAGGTCAGGCCGAGGCTGTAGTTGGTGAGCTTCCACCCGTCCCGGACCGGACCGTAGGGAACACGGCGCACGTCAGCTGCCGGACTTCTTGCCGCTGGACGAGGTGCCGCCCCCGCCCTTGCCGACCACGCTGGTCTTGACCGTGCCGTTGCCGATCTTGCCACTGGACGGCAGGCCGAACGACGCGCGCGACGCCTTGTCGTTGTAGGCGAACTTGCTGCCCCCGGCCGGGAGGCGCGAGCCCACCGAGTAACCCCGACCGTACGACGGCGAGTGCCAGATGTAATACGGATAAAGACCGCCGGACGAGTAGTAGTGGTTGTCGTCGCAGCGGTCCTCGTCGACGACCACGCCGTTTTGGTCAGCGCAGTAGAAGCCCTCGTCCTGGTACTTGTTGCCACTGTCGCAGGCCGCCGCGCCGCCCGCTGCCAGCATCAGGAACGTGCTGGTCAGCGAGACGCGACGGGAGGTCATGCGTCGATTCATCATCTCTTTGTAGCGCCCCTCAGCAACTGGTGAGGATTGTTCAGGGCGGTGGAGACCGCCATGCTCACCTACGGCTCATCGCTGGTCAATGTAGGCCCTGAACAACCCTCAGTCACGAGGGCCACCCGCCACGTAGATGACCTGCCCGGAGACGAATCCGGCGCCCTCACTGACGAGGAAGGATACGGTGTTCGCGACGTCTTCGGGACGTCCCGACCGGCCAACCGGGATCTGGCTGATCGCAGCCTTCTCGAAATCGGCAAAATCCATCCCGACCCGGGCGGCGGTGGCGGCGGTCATGTCGGTGACGATGAATCCGGGGGCGACCGCGTTGGCGGTGACGCCGTAACGGCCGAGCTCGATCGCGAGGGTCTTGGTGAAGCCCTGCATGCCGGCCTTGGCCGCGGCGTAGTTGGCCTGACCCCGGTTGCCCAGCGCCGAGGTGCTGGACAGGCTGACGATCCGGCCCCAGCCCGCGTCGACCATGTGCTTCTGCACCGCCCGGCTGAACAGGAACGCCCCGCGCAGGTGGACCGCCATCACGGTCTCCCAGTCGTCGTCGGTCATCTTGAACAGCAGGTTGTCGCGCAGCACGCCGGCGTTGTTGACCAGCACGGTCGGCGCGCCGAGCTCGGCGACCACCCGCTCGGTGGCCGCGGCGACCTGCACCGGGTCGGAGACGTCGGCGCCGACGGCGAGCGCGGTGCCGCCGGCGTCGTGGATCGCGGTCACGGTGTTGGCGCAGGCGCCCTCGTCGAGGTCGACGACGGCCACGGCCATCCCGTCGGCCGCGAGTTTGCGGGCGGTGGCCTCGCCGATGCCGCGAGCGGCTCCGGTGACGATGGCTACGCGGCTGGGTGCGGACTGCGACATTGCGGCCTCCGGTAGTGATCTCTGCGCCGACGGCCGACTTTAACCCGGCTCACGAATGACGCCGCAGCCGGATCCACCGATAGCCATACCCAGCGACCGCTACCTCGGTGAACTTTCCCAGCTCAGGGTATTCACGGTCGGCGATGACGTCGTTCGGGAACTCGGCGTCGGCGTACACGGAGCTGAGGTCGACGACCGCATCCTTTGTGCACAGGTTGTGCACAAACAGCATCGTACCGGTGGAGTCGTCGGCGCGGTGCACCAGCACGCCCTCGGGAACCGGGACGTCGACGTGGGTGCAGGTGCCGGCGCCGATCTCGGGCGCCTCGCGCAGCGTCCGGATCATGCGTTCGAACCAGGACAACAGCGATGTCGGATCCTGCCGCTGCTTCGTCACGTTGACGTCGTGATAGTCGAACTCGCCGGTCGAGACCACCGGACGGACCAACTGCTTGCGGTCGGCGGTGGAGAAGCCGGCGTTCTCCAGGACGGACCACTGCATCGGGGTGCGAATCGCGTCGCGGCCCTTCAGCGACAGGTCGTCGCCCATGCCGATCTCCTCGCCGTAGCGCAGCACCGGGGTGCCGCGCAGGCTGAACTGCAGCGAATAGGCCAGCTCGAGCCGCCGGCGGTCGCCGCCGAGCATCGGGGCCAGCCGGCGCCGGATGCCCCGCCCGTACAGCTGCATGTCCTCGTCCGGGCCGAACTCGGCAAAGACGTGGTTGCGCTGGTCGGCGGTGAGCCGGGAGAGGTCGATCTCGTCGTGGTTACGCAGGAACGTCGCCCACTGGCCGCCGGCCGGGAGCTTCGGCGTCTCGCGCAGCGCCTGGATGATCGGGTCCGGGTCCTGCCGGGCCAGCGCCAGGATCAGCTGGCCGTTGAGCATGAAGTCGAAGAGCATGTGGATGCGGTTGCTCGAGCCACCGCCGTCGCCGAAGAACTTCACGAGCTGGTCGGGTTCGACGTTCGCCTCGGCCAGCAGCACCGCGTCGCCCTTGCGCCACTGGACGTACTGCCGCAGGTCGGTGAGGTAATCCATGTCCTTGGGCGAGTTCGGGTTGCCCGGCTCGGTCTCCTCGATGATGAACGGCACCGCGTCCATCCGGAAACCGGCCACCCCGAGCTGCAGCCAGAACGCGCAGATCTTCTTGATCTCCTCGCGTACCGCCGGATTCTTGATGTTGAGGTCCGGCTGGAACTTGTAGAAACGGTGGTAATACCAGAGCTTGGCGGTGCGGTCGTAGGACCACGTCTCGCCCTGCTCGCCCGGGAAGACCATGCCCTGGTGACGGTCCGGCGGCGCGCTTTCCGCCCAGACAAACCAGTCGCGGTACGGCGAATCCGGCGACGACCGCGCCGACTGGAACCACGGGTGCTGGTCGGACGTGTGGTTCACAACCAGGTCGATGATCACCTTGATGCCGAGGTTGCCCGCCTCGTGCAGCAGTTGGGCGAAGTCACCGAGCGTGCCCAGCCGGGGGTCGACGTTGTAGAAGTCCTCCACGTCGTACCCGTCGTCGCGGCCCGGGGTCGGATGGATCGGGTTGAGCCACAGACACGTGACGCCGAGCCGGGCGAGGTAGTCGAGCCGGCCGATCAGACCGCGGATATCGCCGATCCCATCGCCGTTCGAGTCGGCGAAGGTGTCGATGTCGAGGCAGTAGACGACGGCTTTCTGATACCAGCGGTCACTCATGCCCCCTTACTTGTCCCCGGTATCTGGCCTCGAAACCGCCGGTCCATCGCAGCGGCGACAACGAACGCGACGGCCGGACCCACCACGAGCACCGCCCACTGCACCGGGCTGATCAGCACGAGCGTCTCGGGATGGCGCATGTTGTGCTCGACGAAGCCGCTGAATCCCACGCGCACCAGCGGGAACACCGTGAGCACCGGAACCGCGAAGACGACCACCCGGCCACGGGTCACGGGTTCCAGCCGGACGACCCCGATCAGCGCCAGCACCGCCGCCACGCCGAACATTGGCACCCGAAGACTGAAGGGCGCCAGCCCCTGGCCGACCAGCACCGCGCCGGCGGCCACCACGAACGGCCACTCACGGGGGACGGCTCGCCGGGCGGACATCGTGGCGGCGATCAGCACGACCGTCGCCGCCACGAAGATCCAGTACGCGTTCAGGACCTGCGCGGGAGTGTCGAGGTAGTACCGGAACGGGGCGACGATCTCGCCGGCCAGCCCGGCCGCCGCGCCGGTGACCCCGAGCAGCCGGATGCCCAGCACGGCACCGGTCACGGCGACCGCCCAGCCGAGGGCGCGGACCACGTCGACCCCGTAGAACGGGGAGATGTCGGACTCCGGCCACCGAACCATCGTCAGGATCGCCATGGCGAATCGCCGGAGGGCCATGGCCAGCAGCAGGAGCGAGCCGAAGAGCTGGACCGCGTAGGCCGCGTGCCGCCACCGCTCGTCTCGCAACTCTTGTCGCAACGAGGCGGACGTCTGCCGGAGCCGCGCGCCGAGAGCCGCCCGCATCAGATCGAGGGTCACTGCGGGGCCGGTGCGGCCGTCGGCCAGCAGGACGCCGAGCATCTCCTCGGCGTACTCCGCGCGGTGTTGTTTCGGATAGAGCGCAAGCAGGCGGCGGAAGTGGCTCTCCGGCGTGGTCATGCGGTGGCGCCCCCGAGTTCGATCCGGCGAGCGCGCAGCCGGCGCTCCGCGATGGTGGCCTGCGTGCGCAGGCGGGCGGTCTCGACCGTCAGGCTCCGCTCGCCTGCGCCGGTGAGCCGGTAATAGCGCCGCAGGCGGGACTGGACGACCTCTTCGCGATCGACCTCGATCAGGCCCTCGGCGCGCAGCCGGTCGAGCGCCGCATAGAGCGTGCCGGCGCGCAGCCGCACCCGGCCGCCGGTCATCCGCAGGATGTCCTCGATAACGGCATAGCCATGCTGCGGCTCGCTCGCCAGCGCGGTGAGGACCAGGAAGGTCGGCTCGCGCATCGGTCCGTCGGTCACGTCGGCAGCATATACCGATGATCGGTATATGTGAACGGTTGAGTGGGGCGAAGTCGGGTAGACACGAGCCATGGCAGAAAGCGACCTGGGGCAGCTGACCGGCCTCACCGGCTGGGTCGCGTCGGTGATCGAGTCACTCGGCGAGGCAGGTGTCGGCCTGCTGGTCGCGCTGGAAAATCTGGTGCCGCCGATCCCGAGCGAGATCGTGCTGTCGCTGGCCGGCTACCTCGCCGCCGAGGGCCGGGTGGGCCTGGCCCTGGTGCTGGTCGCGGCCACCGCCGGGTCGGTCGGCGGCGCGCTGATTCTGTACTGGCTCGGCCGGGCGCTCGGCGAGGATCGACTGCGGCGATGGCTCGACCGGATTCCGCTGGTCGACGCGGACGACCTCGACAAGGCGGACCGCTGGTTCGAGAAGCACGAGAAGAACGCCGTGCTGTTCGGGCGCTGCGCTCCGGTCGTACGCTCGCTGGTTTCGATTCCGGCCGGCGCCAATCGCATGCACCTCGGCCAGTTCGTGGTTTTCACGGCGATCGGAAGCGGTGTCTGGAATGCCTTGTTCATCGCCGGCGGCTACCTGCTCGGCGAGCGCTGGCAGAACATCGAGGAATACAGCCACTGGTTCGACTACGCGGTTGGGGCGTTGTTCGTCGGCACGGTGGCCTGGTGGGTCATCAAGAAGACGCGCGGCCGCCGGGAGGACCGGCAGCCGCGCGCCCAGATCAACCGTGACTAGAAACCTGCGCTGATCTTCGTGAAGGCCCAGTCGGCCTGCGCGATACCCGAGCAAGTGGAGACAACGCCGCCCCCGGCGCATCCCCGGTCCCGGTTGACCGCCCAGAAGGTGAACCGCGCGAAGTTGTTGTTCTTGGCGTAGTCGCGGATTCGGGTCCAGGTGTCGGTCGAGGTCACCTCCTGCTGGTCGGACAGACCGTTCATGCCGGAGATGCCCATGTGCGAGTAGGCCTGCGCGTCGGTGTAGCCGAACGTCGTCTTGAGCAGGCTCTTCAGACCCTCGGAGGCGCCGACGGTGGAGGCGTACATGTCCGAGCCGCCGCCGAAGTCGAACGGCATCTGGGTGAAGATGTCGATGTTCGCGCCGAGCGCCTTGGCCTGCTGGACCAGCCGGGTGCCGTAGTAGTTCGGGCCGGTCGGCGAGGTGCCGAAGGTGAGGATCGTCTTCACCGACGGGTTGTTCTGCTTGATGACCTTCAGGGCGCCGAGGATCCGGTCCTGCACCGCGGTGTTCTCGAACTCATCGGTGTTCTCGATGTCGATGTCGATGGCCTTCAGACCAAACGCATTGATGACCTTCTGGTACGCGCCGGCCAGCGCATCAACCGTCGTGCAGTTGGGGCCGAGCTTGTTGCCCGACCAGCCGCCGATCGACGGGACGATGCTGGCGCCGGCCGCCTGGGCCTGCGCGATGTAGCTGGCGTGCACGCCGCCGGTCAGGCCGCTCTCGCCGTCCCACACCGGGTTGCAGCCGTTGGCGAGCACGAACGCGATGGTGAACGCCTTGATCCCGGTCGCGCTGGTCACCGTGGCCGGCGCCGGCGGGCTGCCCCAGCCCGGGTAGACGTACGGCGCCGAGGCCATCTTGGTGCCGGTGGTCGGCGGGGTGGTGGTCGGGCCGGTCGTCGGGCCGGTGGTGGGCGGCGTGGTCGGGGTGGTGGTGCCGCCACAGGCGCCGTTGTCCGCCCACACGTCCCACTGGCCGGAGTGGGTGGCCGGCGACTCGTTCTGGGTCCACCACTTGGCGGTGTAGTTGTGACCGCTCTGCGAAGCGCTGTTGCCATTGACGTAGACGGCGCTCGAGGACCACGCGGCCGCACAGGCGGTGGCCGCGTTCGACATGGTCATGGGGATGATCGCGGCGGACAGGCCGGTGGCGGCCACCGCACCGAGGATCAGCAGCTTTCTGCCGAGTTTCACGGGGTCTCCAGTTTTTCAGGGGAGTGTGGAGAGGTGGGGCTTGACGGTGTTGGCGAACGAGTTGCCGTTGGTGACATCCCAGTTGATCGACCAGGTCATTGCGCCCCGAATGCCGGGATACGTGGCCGGCGGCTGGAAACTGCCGCAGTTGGTGCCCCGGGCCAGGCAGTCCAGGGCCGCGTTGACGTTGGCCGGTGACTGGTAGCCGCCGCCGGCCGCGCTGCTGCTGGCCGGCAGGCCGAGGGAGACCTGGTCGGGGCGCAGGCCGTTCTGGGTCTGGATGCAGGCCAGGGCGGTCAGGAAGTTGACGGTGCCCTGGGAGTACGCCTGCATCTGGTCGCAGCCGAGCATCGAGCCGGAGTTGTAGTACTGCGTGTGCACCACGGTGAGGATGTCCTTGATGGACAGCGCCAACGCGAAGTACGACGAGCCGGTGCTCTGCATGTCGATCGTCTGCGGCGCCATCGTGATGATCAGGTTGGCGCCGGCCTTGGTTCGCAGGCTGCGCAGCGCGCTGGCCATCCAGGTCGAGTTGAGGCCGTTCTCCAGATCGATGTCGACGCCGTCGAAGCCGTACGCCGTCATCAGCGAGTAGACCGAGTTGGCGAAGTTCGTGGCGGCGGTCGAGTCGGCGACGCTGACCGTGCCCTTCTCCCCGCCGACCGAGATGATCACCTTCTTGCCGCGCGAGTGCAGCGTGGCGATGTCGGCCTTGAACTGGGCGTCGGTGTAGCCGCCGACCTGCCCGGCGAGGCCGGCGTCGAGGGTGAAGGTGACCGCGCCCGGCGTGCTGGTCGCGTCCGCGAAGGCAACCGCGATCAGGTCGTAGTTGGTCGGGACGGCGGCGAGCTTGAGGGCGGCCGCGCCGTTGTAGAAGTTCTGCCAGTAACCGGTGAGGAAGTGGGCCGGCAGGGTGCCGCTGGGCGACGTGGTGGGCGACGTCGTCGGGGGCGTGGTCGTCGGCGCCGTGGTCGGCGTCGTTGTCGTGGGGGCGGTAGTGGGGGTGGTCGTTCCGCACGATCCGGCGTCCGCCCACACGTCCCACTGGCCCGAGTGGGTGGCCGGCGACTCGTTCTGCGTCCACCACTTGGCGTTGTAGTTGTGGCCGTTCTGCGAGGCGCTGTTGCCGCCCACGTAGACCTGGGTGGCGCTCCACGCGGGAGCACACGCGACGGCCGCGCCGGCCGTGCCCGAGAAGTAGACAGCCGCGCCACCGGCGACCAGCGCCGCTACGGTCGCGAGGACCACCGATCTGGAGCGCTTCATCGCCGTCCCTCCATGTAGCTCTGTGAGATGTATCAATCCTTAGGACTGTTAACAATAAAGTCCAGGGGGCCGGACGTTAAACAACCTTAAATTTTTCGCACCTTCTGCAGAGACGACGATGGGCTGAATGCGCAGGTCAGCGCATTCAGCCCATCGATTCACGTCACTACTTGCGGAACTGGATCCAGTTGACGTTGACGAAGTCGTTCGGCTGCCCGCTGGTGAAGGTCAGGAACACCGTGTGGGTGCCGGTGACGGCGGAGACGTTGCCGGGGATCGACGTCCAGGTCTGCCAACCGCCCGTGCTCGCCAGCGCGAAGCTGCCGATCGGCGCGTTCGACCGGCTGTCCAGGCGGACCTCGACCAGGCCGCTGATCCCGGAGCTCGCACCCGAGGCGACCCGGGCGACGAAGTCCTTCACCCCGCCGCTGCCGAAGTTGACGTTGTTGAACTGGGCCCAGTCACCGTTCGCCAGGGATCCGATGTCCTGGCCGCCCTCGGAACAGGTCTCGGCGACCACGCCGGACTGCGCGTTGAACGACTCGGCCTCGATCTTCGCGAACGCGTCCCGGGTGGTGCCACTGGTCGGCGACGTGGTGGGCGACGTCGTCGGCGGAGTGGTGGTCGTGCCGCCCGAGGACTGGTAGACAGCCACGTAGTCGACGGTCATCGGGACGCCGGACTGGGTTGCCGACGTGGGGCCGCCGCCGAACGCGGCCGGGAACCCGCCGCCGATCGCCACGTTGAGGATCACGAACATGCCGTGCTGGGTGGCGTTGTTCCAGGTGGTGGCGTCGACCTGGTTGGCGTTGACGGTGAAGTAGTTGGTGCCGTCCAGGTACCACCGCATCTGCTCGGGCGACGTGCTGCGGTCGTACTCCACCGCGTAGGTGTGCATCGCGGTCTGGCAGCCGGAGCAGGCGTGCTCACCGCTGGTGATGCCGGTGGTCTCGTTGCACGGGCCGCCCGGGTTGGTGCCGCAGTGCAGCGCGCCGAACACCGACGACCGGCCGTTGATGTCCTCCATGATGTCCCACTCGCCGATGCTCGGCCAGTTCGTGGCGCCCACCGGGCGGGCGGCCGCGCCAAGCGCCCAGAACGCCGGCCAGTAGCCGGCGGCGGCCGCGCCGCTGACGTTCGGCTGCTGGAGTCGCGCCTCGATGCGGACCTTGCCGCCGGCCGGCGCGGCGAAGTCGGTGCGCTGCGTCTCGACCCGGCCCGACGTCCAGTTGCCGGCCGAGTCCCGGATCGGCTTGATCACCAGGTTGCCGCTGCCGTCCTGGTAGACGTTGCTGGTCGAGTTGGTCATCGTCTCGACCTCGCCGGTGCCCCAGTTGGCCGCGCCGCCGGCATATCCGGTGCCGATGTCGTAGAGCCAGTTCGCGGTGTTCAGGCCGGTGCCGGCCGCGCCGGTGAAGTCGTCGCTGAAGACCGTGGTCATGCCGGCGGGTGCGGCGGGGACGGCCGCGTTGGCATCCATCGTGAAGACGGCGGTCGCGGCGACCGCGACGGCGGCGGTCGCCACCGCGAGGACGCCGCGGAGCCTCGTTCTGGTCCGGGACATGGGTTGCGCCTTTCTGAAGGGGGGTCGAGAGGCGGGAGTCGGGGCGCGTGAGAGCGCTCTCAGCGCATTTCACGCGTGTTACAGGGCATTGTCAATATTGGCGTTCAACGATTGCCCGTTGATACCGGCTTCCGGAGAACGGCGTGCTCAAGGGCGGTCCACGAGCTGGAGGTGACCAGATAGAGGGCGCCGGCCAGCGGCATCCAGGCGACCACCGCCACGGTGAAATAGGGCATCGCTTTCAGCAGCCGCGGAGCCTCGGCCGGCATCCGGCGCGACGACCAGCGGGCGATCAGCGCGGCCAGGACCATGAGCAGGGCGAAGACCGGCAGGCCGGCCATCAGGTGGGCGGTCAGTGGAATGCCGAGGACGGCGCCGGCCGGTGCGTTCATCGCGACCCGATACATGATCATGAAGAACGGGGCCTGGGCCAATGCCGGCAGAAAAGCGGCGAATGGATTCAGGCCGTTTGCCCGCTGCAGGGCGAGCGTTTCGGTGGCCAGGGCCATCGGGTCGCCGGCGTGCTTCTTACGCAGCTTTTCGATCTGCGGATTCAGGGTGGCGCGGCGGCGTTCCCCGCGGACCTGCAGATAGGTCAGCGGACTGATCAACAGCCGCACGAGCAGGGTGAAAACGATAATCGCCAGGGCCGCCGCAAGGCTCCCGGCGAGCGGGGCGAGGGCGGCGGCGAGGGCTTCGATGATGGAGTGGGCGGCACCGACCACGGCGCCGAAGACGGTGGACATGGGAGATCCCTTGCGGTCCGGAGAAATGGGACGCAAAGGCGGCAGCAAAAGTTGGGCAGGATCAAGGGGTTCGGGGCGCAACCACGCACGCAGGTCGCCGTGGTGGGGTGAGCGCTCTGGCCGCGCCAGCGGCCAGCTCACCACGCCGCGGTCCCGGCGGGAGCGGCGGTCCGCACCACCCACCCAGGCACGACATCCGGATCTTGATCTTGCTTTTAGGCTGCCGCGGGGCTCAAAGCCGGAGCTCGGGAGCGGGGACGGCCCGGGGCGTCCGGGTCGGCCAGGCGGGGGCGCTCGGCGGCGCGGGCTCGGCGGGACAGCGCGAAGGTGGCGACAGCCATCGTCGGGGCCGGAGTCGGCAGAGCCGTGGCGGCGACGATCAGAATGGCGGCGGCGACCAGCGCCAAGCCGAGAACGAGCTGCGGCGCAGTGGGGTCGAGCAGGGCGGCCAGCGCCCAGAAACCCTCCAGCAGCATGGCGCAACCGTAGCGCTGCCGGGCAACCGTTTCCGCATGTCGGCGCGCGGGTAACCGGCAGGGCATGGACACGGCTTCCGGTGGGACCACGATCTCCGCAGAGATGGCCGAGGAGGCCGAGTCGCAGGAGTTGCTGACGCTCGGCATCGAGGAGGAATACCTACTGGTCGACGCGGTCGAACCGCGCGGCGTGGAGGCGGTCGAGGAGGTGCTCGACCGGATCCCGGCCGAGTACGCCGAGTCGGTGCAGCGCGAATACTTCCGCACCCAGATCGAGGTGGCCAGCCCGCCGCAGCTGGAGCTGAGCGGTCTCTACGCGGCCATGCGCGAACTGCGCGGCGTGGTGGCCGGCGCGGCCGAACAGGCCGGCGCCCGGCTGGTCGCGGTCGGCACCGGCCCGGCCTCCGGACCGGTGTCGCGGCTCGTCGACCGGCCGCGCTACCACCGGATGCGGGAGCGCTTCGGCGACCTCTCCCCCGGTCAGGGCATGTGCGGCACGCACGTGCACGTCAGCATCCCGGACCCGGACAGCGGCATCCGCGTGCTGAACCGCCTGCGGCCCTGGCTGCCGGTCTTCCAGGCCGCCACCGCGAACTCGCCGCTCCACAACGACCACGACACCGGCTACGCCAGCTGGCGGTCGATGCTCTGGGAGCGCTGGCCCACCGTCGGCCCGACGCCCTACCTCGAGTCGCACGAGCACTACGAGACGCTGGTCTCCGACCTTGAGGCGAGCGGCGCGATGCTCGACGAGGGAATGCTCTATTGGTACGCCCGGCTCTCCGCCAACTATCCCACCGTCGAGATCCGGATGGGCGACGTGATGCCCAGCCTGGACGACGCGATGCTGCTGGCCGCGCTGGCCCGGGCCCTGGTCGCGACGCTGCTGCGGGAGCCGCTCGATGACCCGGCGCCGGAGGTGTCACATCCGCTGCTGGTGGCCGCGCACTGGCGGGCTGCGCGCGACGGCCTTGAGGGCCAACTGCTCGACCTGGCCAGCCGGGAGCCCCGGCCGGCCTGGCGGCTGATGCGGCAGCTCTTCGACTACGTGCGCCCCGAGCTGGAACGGCACGGCGACCTGGAGATGACCACCATCCTGATGGGACGGCTGCGCTCGCACGGCACCGGCGCCGCCCGGCAACGCGCGATCCTCGGCAAGAACGGCTCGGTCGCCGACGTGGTCGACTGGCTCGCCCGAGTGACTCGCGCCGAATCCTGATCCGGTGAGCCGCCGCGACGTAGGTTGGATTTCGTGAAGCTCGTCGTCATCGGGGGCGATGCGGCCGGCATGTCGGCGGCGTCGCAGGCCCGCAAGCGTCTCGGCCCGGAAGAATTGCAGATCGTCGCGTTCGAGCGGGGGCATTTCACGTCGTACTCGGCCTGCGGCATTCCGTACTGGATCGGTGGGGCGGTAGACGATCTCGACGCTCTGGTCGCCCGCACGCCCGAGAAACACCGCGAGGCCGGCATCGACGTGCGCCTGCGGCACGAGGTGGTCGCGATCGACCTCGAACGCCGGCAGGTCGTCGCACGCGACCTCACCGACGGCAGGGAGGTCCGGGAAAACTACGACCAGCTGATGTACGCCGCCGGCGCGTCCCCGGTCACCCCGGAGTGGGCGCGGGTCCCGGCGGCCGGCATCTTCGGCGTGCAGACCCTGGACGACGGCGCCGCCATCATGGGCTGGCTCGACGGCTCGCAGCCCGGCCGGCCGCGGACCGCCGTGGTGATCGGCGGCGGGTACATCGGGGTGGAGATGGCCGAGGCCATGCTGCGCCGTGGTCTCGACGTCACGCTGCTGGAGAAGTCGGCCCAGCCGATGGGCAAGACCGTCGACCCCGACGTGGGCAACATGGTCGCCGAGGCGATCCGCCGCGAGGGCATCAAGGTGGTCACCGAGGCGCACGTCGAGGGCCTCGAGACGGCCGGTGGCCGGGTGACCGCGGTGGTCACCCCGGCCGGTTCGCTGCCGGCCGACATCGTGATCATGGGCTTGGGCGTACGCCCCAACAGCGCGCTCGCCACCACGTCCGGACTGCCGGTGGGACCGACCGGCGGGTTGCGCACCGACCGGCGGATGCGGGTCGACGGCACCGACAACGTCTGGGCGGCCGGCGACTGTGTGGAGACCCGGCACCTGATCACCGGGGCGCCGGTCCACGTTCCACTCGGCACCCACGCCAACAAGCAGGGCCGGGTCGCCGGCATCAATCTCGCCGGCGGCTACGCCACGTTCCCCGGCGTGATCGGCACCGCGGTGACGAAAGTCTGCGAGCTCGAGGTGGCCCGCACCGGCCTCACCGAGAAGGAGGCGCGGCACGCCGGCTTCGAGTTCGTCACGGCGAGCGTGGAGTCGACCAGCCGGGCCGGTTATTACCCCGGCGCGAGTCCGATGACGATCAAGCTGATCGCCGAGCGCCGCACCGGAACGCTTCTCGGCGCGCAGATCGTCGGCAAGGCCGAGGCGGCCAAGCGGATCGACGCGCTGGCCGTGGCGGTGTGGAACCGGATGAGTGTGGAGGAGATGACGGCGCTCGATCTGAGTTACGCGCCGCCGTTCGCCCCGGTGTGGGACCCGGTGCTGATCGCCGCGCGCAAGGCAACTGAGGCAGTGCACCAGAAGAACTGAGCCCGACATCGGTGGATCCGGTCGATTTCATGAGGTCCGGTGTCACGGAGCGCGAACTGCTGTTACTACCGACCGTAGGGCTGAAATCACCCATCCGGTATCGCATCAGATCTTGCTTCACGGTAGAGATGCAGCATGTCGCCGCAATCTCTTCAATACCCGAGCCCGGCGACCGGCGACGTCGCCGAGGCGCACGGCCGGCATCGGCGTCCGGAGTCGCTGGCCGACGCCCGGCCGCGGGTCAGCTACGACCTGCCCGCGGTGCCAGTTCCCGCTCAGCGCTCCGCCCGGCACCATCGCAACATCCCGGCCCAGCGCGGCGTTCTGAGTCAACTCAGCGCCCTGGGCCAGCTCGGCGGTTTGGCGCAGAGCAACTCGCGGTCGGCCCGGCACTCGGCCGGACATCGGGCGGCGGGCAACCAGCGCCCGGTCACCGGCAGCCACCGCGCGCCCGGCACCCTGCCGATCGAGTCCTGGCTGCTGATGGGCAAGACCCGGCAGCAGGTGCTGCTCGCCTCGCTGGTCGCGGCCGGCCTGCTGCTGGTGGCGATCCCCAGCACCCGGGGCAGCGAGAACATCGACGCGGTGAACGCCGCCGCCCAGGGCAAGAGCGGCACGCACGCCGCGCAGAAGGCGAAGACCAACGGCGGTTCGGGCAACTCCTCGAAGGACGATGCCGACGCCACGCCGGCCGGCGCCACGACCACCCCCGCCCCGAGCGCGCCGGCCGTCCAGGCCGGCGGCGCGATCCCGGCGAGCGAGATCGAGCACGGCAAGGGTCCCGGCAAGTCGATGCTCGTCACCGGCAACACCACGGTGGCACTCACCTTCGACGACGGGCCTGACCCGGAGCAGACGCCGAAGATCCTGGCGCTCCTCGACCAGTACCAGATCAAGGCGACGTTCTGCCTGGTCGGCCAGCAGGTGCAGAAGCACCCCGAGATCGTGCGACAGATCGTGGCCGCCGGGCACACGCTCTGCAACCACACCTGGAATCACAGCCTCACCATCGGTAAGGACAAGCCGGAGAAGATCCAGGCCGATCTGGCCCGGACCAACGCCGCGATCGAGGCGGCCGCCCCCGGCACGCCGGTGCCGTTCTTCCGGGCGCCCGGCGGCAACTTCACCGATGCGCTGGTCGGCGTGGCCGCGTCGGACGGGATGACCTCGCTCTACTGGCAGGTCGACCCGCAGGACTGGAATCACACCGAGGGCGAGACCGACGCGGCGCACATCGCCCGGGTCGTCGCCACGGTCAAGAAGCACGTGCGGCCGGGCTCGATCGTGCTGTCGCACGACTTCAACCAGCCGGACACGATCGCGGCGTACCAGAAGCTGCTGCCCTGGCTGAAGGAGAACTTCACGCTCGGCATCCCGGCGCAGCCCACGACGTCGCCGACCACGCCGCCGACCGCTTCACCGACGCCGAGCTCGCCCACCCCGACCGAGACGCCGGCCACGCCGGACCCGGCCGTGTCGGCCAGCCCGCAGCCGGCCGACGCCGCAGCGACCAGCTAGCCCGGCTGGCAGGCCGGGCACCAATACAGGTTCCGGCCGGCCAGCGGGCCACGACTCACCTCGGTGCCACAGACCAGGCAGGGCTGGCCGGGGCGGCGGTAGACGTACACCTCGCCGCCGTGCCGGTCGACGCGCGGCGCCCGCCGCATCGCCTCCGGGGTGTGCACGGTGTGCACGGTGTCGATCCGGCCACGCGCCACCCCCTCCTTCATCAGCGCCCGCAGGTCGGCCCAGAGCGCGTCCCAGCCGTCGGAGCCGACCAGGCGGCCCGGCGTGGTCGGCGACAGCCCGGCCCGGAACAGCACCTCGTTCGCGTAGATCAGGCCGCAGCCGGCCACGATCGACTGGTCCATCAGCAGCGCGAAGATCGGCTTGGTGCTGGTGGCGATCCGGCGAAACGCGGACGCCGGGTCGGCGTCGTCGCGCAGCGGGTCGGCGCCCAGCCGGTCACGCAGCCGCTGCGCCTGTACCGGATCGAACACCTCGCACGCGGTCGGCCCGCGCAGCTCCAGCCAGTGCCGATCGCCGCTCACCCGCATCCGCAGCTGCCCGACCGGCGCCGGCACGGGCGCCTCGCCGTCGCTGAACTTTCCGTAGAGTCCCAGGTGGACATGGACGCTGAGGTCGCCGTCGTAGTGATGGAGCAGATGCTTGCCGTACGCCTCGGTGTCGCGCAGCGTGCGCCCGTCGACAAGCCGGGCTCCGGCCGCGAAGCGCCCCTGCGGGCTGTCGACCGCGAGCCGCCGGCCGGCGAACAGTGCACGATGCTGCGCGGCAAGGCGATGAATGGTGTGTCCCTCTGGCACGAGGGGGAAGGTTATCCGCTATTTCTGCCTAGAGGAGAATCATTGGTTGTGACCAGGGATGCTGAGGAAAGCTGGGGACATGAGTGACGGGCTGACGATGCGCGGTGGCGCATCCTTCGACGACCAGGTCTTCGAGCGGCTCCTGCGGGAGCGCATCATCTTCCTGGGCAGCGAGGTGAACGACGAGGTCACCAACCGAATCTGCGCCCAGATGCTGCTGCTCGCCTCGAACGACAGCGAAAAGGACATCGCGCTCTACATCAACTCGCCGGGCGGCTCGATCAGCGCCGGCATGGCGGTGTACGACACGATGCAGTACATCAAGAACGACGTGGCCACCATCGCGATGGGCATGGCCGCCTCGATGGGCCAGTTCCTGCTCTGCGCGGGCACCCCCGGCAAGCGGTATTCACTGCCGCACGCCCGGATCATGATGCACCAGCTCTCCGGCGGCATCGGCGGCACGGCGGCCGACATCGCGATCCAGGCCGAGAGCATGCTGCACATCAAGCGCGTGATGAACGAGCGGATCGCGTTCCACTCCGGGCACACCGCGGAAGAGGTCGAGCGCGACGCCGACCGCGACCGCTGGTTCACCGCGACCGAGGCCAAGGAGTATGGCCTGGTCGATCACGTGATCAGCAAGGCCAGCGACGTGGTGGCCCTCCCGGCCTGACCTGTCGATCAATGGGCGCGCGGCGGTTGCCGCGCGCCCGTTGTGTGCTCGGTGGGAGTTCTGGGTAGAGGTATGGCATCCCCCAGATCCGTCAAGGAGGTGCTGACGTGAGGCTCCCGACGTTCTCCCGCCAGACCGAGTCCGAGACCGCGGAGGCGGACCGCCCGATCACGGCGGGTTCCGCCACTACTACCGACACCGACACCACGGCGCGGGCGAGCACGCCCGTGCGCCCGCGTAAAGACGATGACACGACGGCCGACCTGCGGCCGGCCGACCGCTCGGTGACCCCGCCGCCCCCGCCCGCCGCCGTCGAGCGGTGGCCGGACAACCGCGACGCGGACCGCGACACCGCGGTCACCGAGCGCACCCCGGTGGTCACCGAGAAGCCCGTCGTCGTCGACGAAAAGCCGGTGGTCACCGGACCGAAACCGCGGGCCAGCCTGCTCGCCACCCTCGGCCTGGTCCTCGGCGTCGCCGCCGTCCTGCTGGTGCTGTCCGGGCCGCTGCTCGGCTACGGCATCGGGGTGGCCGGTCTGGCGCTGATCCTGTCGCTGGCCGGCATCCACGCCACCGGTAAGCGGCACGTGGCCGGCAAGAGCGACGCCCTCCTCGGCATGGTGCTCTCGCTCGGCGCGATCGTGCTCGGCGTGCTCGCCCTGACCGGGTCGCTCACCTGGCTCGGCACCGACGTGCAGCCGGTGAACAACCTTCGCGAGTGGCTTGATTCACAGTTTGTCAACAGGTTCTGACGGGCACTAACCAGTTCGCGGTCAGCGGTTCGCGGCCGCAACACCCCTCGAAGGGCGGCTCAATGATGAGCCGCCCTTCGACGTGTGCAACGAATCGCCGCTCTGCCGAGAAAGAGCGCAACGATCGAACGCTGCACGCACGGTTGATCCATAGTTTCAAACGGCCAACCGCCCTAGCGTTTCAGTCATGCGCCGATACCTCATGTGCCGCCCCACCCACTTCGCGGTCACGTACCGGATCAACCCGTGGATGGACCCCACGGCGCCGTACGACAACGCCCTTGCCGTCCGGCAGTGGGAGACGCTCCGGCAGACCTACCTCGGGCTGGGCCACACCGTCGAGCTGATCGACCCGCTGCCCGGGCTGCCCGACATGGTGTTCGCGGCGAACGGCGCGACCGTGGTCGACGGCCGGGTGCTCGGAGTGCAGTTCCGCGACGCCGAGCGAGCCGACGAGGCCCCGGCGTACGCGGCCTGGTTCCGCGAGCGCAGCTTCGACGTGACCATGCCCAAGCACACCAACGAGGGCGAGGGCGACATCCTGCTGGCCGGGGACGTCCTGCTCGCCGGCACCGGGTTCCGCACCTCGCACGCCTCGCACGCCGAGACGCAGGAGGTGCTGCGCCGCCCGGTGATCACCCTGCAACTGGTCGATCCGGCCTATTACCACCTGGACACGGCGCTGTGCGTGCTCGACGACACGAACGTCGCGTACCTACCGGATGCCTTCTCCCCCGGCTCGCAGGCCGTCCTGCGTCAGCTGTACCCGCACGCGATCATCGCGAATGTCCAGGACGCCGCGGTATTGGGCCTCAACGCGGTCAGCGACGGCCGTACCGTGGTGCTGCCGGTGCAGGCCACCCACCTGACCGCCGAGCTCAAGGCCGCCGGTTACCAGACCGTCGGAGTGGACGTCTCCGAGCTGCGCAAGGCCGGCGGCGGACCGAAGTGCTGCACGTTGGAGGTGCGATGACAAGCGTGGACATGCGTACGCCGGAGGCGCTCGCGGAGGCTGAGCGCTGGACTGCGCACAACTACCATCCGCTTCCGGTCGTCGTCGCCGAGGCCGAGGGCGCCTGGGTCACCGACATCGACGGGCGGCGCTACCTCGACTTCCTCGCCGGTTACTCGGCGCTGAACTTCGGCCACCGGCACCCAGGGCTGATCGCGGCCGCGCACGCCCAGCTCGACCGGGTCACGCTGACCAGCCGGGCGTTCGTGCACGACCAGTTCGCCGACTTCTGCCACGGGCTGGCGCGGCTCTGCGACAAGGACCTCGTGCTGCCGATGAACACCGGCGCCGAGGCGGTGGAGACCGCGATCAAGGTGGCCCGCAAGTGGGGTTACCAGGTCAAGGGCGTCCCGGCCGGGCAGGCCGAGATCATCGTGGCGGCCGGGAACTTCCACGGGCGTACGACGACGATCGTCAGCTTCTCCACCGATCCGGAAGCTCGTAATGACTTCGGGCCGTACACCCCGGGCTTCGTGACGGTGCCGTACGGCGATCTGGCCGCCCTGGCCGACGCGTTCACCCCGAACACGGTGGCCGTGCTGATGGAGCCGATCCAGGGCGAGGCGGGCGTGCTGGTGCCGCCGGAGGGCTACTTCGGTGGCGTCCGGGAGCTCTGCGACGCCAACCACGCGCTGTTCGTGGCCGACGAGATCCAGTCCGGTCTGGGCCGCACCGGCCGCACCTTCGCGATCGAGCACGAAGGTGTCGTCCCCGACATGTACGTGCTCGGCAAGGCCCTCGGCGGCGGCATCGTGCCGGTCTCCGCGGTCGCCGCCGACCGGGACGTGCTGGGCGTGCTCAAGCCCGGCGAGCACGGCTCCACCTTCGGCGGCAACCCGCTGGCCTGCGCGGTCGGCGCCGAGGTGGTGCGGCTGCTGGCAACCGGCGAGTTCCAGAAGCGGTCGGAGGAGCTGGGCGACCGGCTGCACGCCGGTCTGAACGCGCTGATCGGCCAGGGAGTGGTCGGAGTGCGCGGGCGTGGCCTGTGGGCCGGCGTCGACATCGACCCGGCCCTGATGACCGGCCGCGAGGCGTGCGAGCGACTGGCCGCGCGCGGCGTCCTGGCCAAGGACACGCACGGCTCCACGATCCGCCTGGCCCCGCCACTCGTGGTGACGGCCGACGAGCTGGACCATGCGCTGGCCCAGCTCGCGGCCATCGTCGCCTAGCGGTCGAACTTTCGCAGGGCCATCGTCGGAGCCTCGCCCATCACCGAAGCCGGCTGGGCGAGCCCGCCGGTGGCCCACATCTTCGACCGGCCCACGTTGACCCCGGCGTACAGCTCCACCACGTCCGTCGGGGCCAGCGGGCGGCTCTCGCTGCGGCCCAGGGCGATCCGGCCGTCGTCGTCGCTCGAGCCACCCGGGCGGATGCCGGAGCCGTTGGTGCTGACGTCCTGGACGGTCAGCGTGCCGTCGTCACGCAGCGCGAACTGCACGTGGCCGCGGCTGATCCACTTCCGGGCGTCCTCACTCAGCCACTGGCCGAGCATGACGCCCTTGCCGCCCTCCGGCGCCCGGCCGACCACCACCGGTTCCCCGGTGGAGACGACGAACCGGTTGCGGATGACGCCGTCGATGCGCACCGACAGCACCTCCACCGCCGGCCGGGGCCCGATGTCCTTGAGCTTCTCGCCGTGCCGGGGACAGGTGGGCGTCCCGGCCCGCACGGCCGGCGGCGGCTGGGCGACCGGGTTGGTGAAGGTCCGCATGTCGGCGAACATGCTGTCGGCATCGGCGCCGGTCCCGAACGTGGTGCAGTTCGACTCGGGGCACCGCCAGATGCGGGCCAGCATGCGCTCCCCCATCGGTGAACGCTCGGGCTGCTTGCCCGGGTCACCGCGGCCGACCCGGGAGACCAGCACCGGGATGCCGCCCTCGCCGGCCACCGCGGCCAGCAGCCGGCCCGGCTCGTCCACCCACGGGCGGCGAGCGCGGTACTGCTCGCCACGCGTACGGGTGAGGACCGGGACGCCGAGCAGCTCGGCCACCTCGAAGACGCGGTCGTCGAGCATCGGCACCACCTCGACCTTGCCGTCGTCGGCCCAGCGGCGGATCACCATCCGCTCGTTGGAGGTGAGGTCGGTGTCGGAGAGCAGGCCACGCGGCGACACCACGTAAACCGGCACATTCTCCTCAGCGAAGTACTGTCCGAGGGCGTCGACGACCAGCCCGAGACGCACCGAACTGGCCGGCCGGCCGCCGTCGAGGTCGGCGTAACGCACGATCTCCGACAGGTCGACCACCGCCCGCGCCAGCGCCGGATCGGTGGACAGCCGCGCCTCGATCGCATCGAGAACCTTGCTGACCTCGAATCTCACGGATCCTCCAGGTGTTCTTGCCTCGGCCCATCATGCCGTACCCCTCAGGTGCCGTTTGCCCAGCGGCCCGGTCGGGAATTGACATCGATCAGCCGGAGTCATCCGGACACCGGCTGAGATAGCCGGAGTCGGGCTCCCGGACCCCGGCACGTCAGGGAGGACGTACATGCGGACACCACGGCTCGCCGGACTCGGTCTCGCCACGATGGCCACGGCCGCCCTTGCGGTGGCCGGGTGCGACAACGGCAGCGCAACCCCCGCCGCCAGCGCCGCTCCGGCGCCGAGCGTCGCGGCCGGCCCATCCTCGGGCGCCGCCGACGCGACCGCGGTCTCGGCGCTGTCGAAGGCCACGGCCCTGCTCGGCACGACCAGCTTCACGCTCACCGCGACCTCCGGCACCGGTTTCAAGATGACCGGCGCGATCGACCCGGTCGGCAGCAAGGCCAGCGCCCAGCTCACCGCGAGCGGGACGAACGCCGAGATCAACATCAAGACGCTGCTGGTCGGCGACGATCTCTACGCCCAGGTGCCGGGCATCACCAAGGCCGGCACGTGGACCCACCTCGACGGTTCCCGGCTGCCGGCCGGGGCCAACATCGGCCTGCGGCCGAATCAGATCGACCCGGTGGGTACGGCGAATCTGCTCGGCGCCGCCACCGACGTCAAGGAGACCACTGCCAGCACGTACGCGGGCACGCTGGACCTCACCAAGGCGGCTGGTCTGGCCGGTCTCAGCCAGGTGACCATCGACAGCTACGGCACGGCCGCTTCCAAGGTGCCGTTCACGGCCACCCTGGACGACCAGGGACGGCTCAACAAGCTGACCGTCACGGTGCCGCAGGGTGACCCGATCGACGTGACCTACGCCGATTACGGTGCGCCGGTCAACGTGACCGCGCCGGCCGCCTCCGAGGTCACCGAGGCCCCGGACAGCTTCTACAACTCGCTCGGCTCCTGAGTCCGCCGGCGGGCGGTCCAGTCCGTGCCCAGCGGACGGACCGCCGGCCGGTTCTCCTCGATCCACGAATCGATCTTGGCCCACCAGTCGTAGAGCCAGGCGGTGCGCTCCTCCTCGCCGACCGGCACATCCTTCGGCTCGACGCTCCAGAACCGCATGATGAGCTGCTTGTCCATCGGCAGCTCGCGCCACAGGTCGGCGACCGTGACCATCCGGTCGAGGCCGGTGTGGGCCACGAAGATCACCCCCGCGTCCGGCGCCGCGTCGATCGCCGCGGACAGGCCACCCGGCTTCGGCGGCAACAGGTTCCGCAGGTTTTCCGCCTTCTTGGCCAGGCCCGACATCCCCCGCGAGCGCAGCCACTCGATCGCCTTGACCCGGCGCCGGGGGGTGAAGTTGCCCCCCTCCGGGAAGATCACGAAGGCGTCGTTCTCGTCCAGGCCGACCGCCAGCTCGCCGACCTCCTCCTCCAGGCTCTTCGTGCCCGGCATGGTGCGCCCCGGCGTGATGAACCGGCTGGGCAGGCGGTTGAGCAGCACGTCGACCGCCGGGTCCCACTGCAGCGTCGCCTTCAGCACGATCCGCGGCTCGCGGTCGAACCAGTTGACCAGGCCGTGGATCAGGATGAACGAGTCACCCGGCCCGGCGTGCCGGCTCACCACGATCTCCGGGCGGCCCGGGATCGCGGTGTCCGGGTCGGTGCCGACCACGTCCACGGTCAGGTGCAGCGACCAGCGGGCCAGCCAGAACAGCACGCCGAGGAACTTGCCGGTCAGCACGTAGTGGGCGCGCTGGAAGACCGGGCCGCGGATCTTCCAGCCGAAGCCGGACGCCACCCACAGCGCGGCCAGCGCCACCAGGGCGGCAGCGTCCCACACGATGTAGACGATGCCGAGGAAGACCAGGCGGGGCACCCGCAGATGGCCCGGCACCAGCGGGGACGCGGCGAGCGCCAGCAGCAGCCAGACCGGCAGCGTGGTGAGCAGGCCGACGGCGAGCAGCACGACCACCGGCGCGAAGATCAGGCGGCGGACCCAGACCGGGGGCAACGGCATCAGCTGTCGCCCGGTCTTTCCCCTGGCAGCGGGTGCACGTTGGCGGCCAGGTAGCGCCGGGAGGCGGTGTAGGCGCGGCTGATCCGGCGGCCGACCGCAGCCATGTCGCGGTAGGCCCATGGCGAGTCGTCGCGGCCATCGCCACTGCCGCTGGGAAGCACGTGCACCCGCACATCGTCGGGCAGCGAGGCAACCTCGCGGGCGAACCGGTGCCGGCGGGCGATCTCGAACGCCACCTGCGCAACCTCCCACGGCCGACGGGGCACGCTGAGCGGACGCTCGATCCGCCCCACCTGGAGCACGAAGATCAGTTTCGCACCGACCCGGACTGCCTCGCCAATCGGAATCGAGTTGACGATGCCACCGTCCACATAGTGCTCCCCGTCCATTTCCATCGGCGGCAGCAGACCGGGCACCGCCGAGGAAGCGAGAACCGCGTCGACCAGCGGCCCGCTGTCGAACCAATGTTCGGCGGCCCGCTCGATGCTGGCCGCGCAGCACCGGAACGGAACCTTCAGGTCGCCGAACGTGGTGTGCTCGCCCAACTCGCTCTCCAGCAGCCGGCGCAGCGGCATCGGCGAGTGCAGGTGAGTGCGGGCCGCGAACCGGCGCACCTGCCGGCCGATCGAATCGCCGTAGACGGCGGCCGCCTCCGGCGACGTCCACAACCGCACCAACCGGTCGGTGACCGACTCGCTGGGGTCGGCCGCGACCAGGGCGCCGTTCACCGCGCCGATCGACGTGCCGACCACCACGTCCGGCCGGAAGCCGGCCCGGAACAGCGCCCGCAGCATCCCCACCTCGACCGCGCCGAGAACACCGCCACCACCGAGCACAAACGCCACCGAGCTGTCGACCATGACCTCATCGTGTCACGGTGCGCCCGAGAGCCCTCGGCCGTTGACGGGCGAGCCCGGGTGGGGTTTTGAAGTTGCCACTCACGCAGAATGAAGGGCCAGGGCCGGCGCAGCTGGGCCCCGGCCCGGCCTCGGCGGGAGCTACGGTCTGCACCACCCGCCCAGGCACGACATCATGAATTTGAATTTCTATTACGGCAGCGCCTTAACATATTGGCCATTTTGTTGCTGGAATTCCCAGCTGTAGAACTTGTCCCAATTGATGCTCCAGGTCATCAGGCCGCGGAAGCTGGGGTTGGTGCCGCTGCGGACCGTGTAACCGCCGCAGTTGGACCCGCTGACCAGGCAGCCGACCGCCTGCTGGACCGCCGCCGGGGCGACGTAGCCGTTGCCGGCGCTCACCGAGCTCGGCGCGCCGAACGCGACCTGATCCTCACGTAGCGCCGGGAAGACGTTGGCCGTGTTGCCGGCCACCGGAAAGCCGGCCATCAGCATGTCGGTCATCGCGATGTGGAAGTCGGCGCCGCCCATCGAGTGGTACTGGTTGTCCAGCCCCATGATCGAGCCCGAGTTGTAGTCCTGCACGTGCAGGATCGTCAGGAAGTCGCGGACCGCGTAGATCACCGGCAGGTAGGAGCCCGCCCGCGGGTCCTGGCCGCCCCACGGGCCGGAGCCGTAGTACTGGTAGCCGAGCTGGACGAAGAACGTCTCCGGGGCCATGGTCAGCACGAAGCCGGCGCCGTAACGGGCCTTGAGCGACTTCAGCGCGCTGATCAGGTTGACGATCACCGGGGTGGTGGGGTTCTTGAAGTCGGTGTCGCCGGTGTTCAGCGACAGCGAGTGGCCCTCGAAGTCGACATCCACGCCGTCCAGGCCGTACTTGTCGATGATCGCGCTGACCGAGCTGACGAACGTGTCCCGGGCCGCGGTGGTGGTCAACTGGACCTGGCCGTTGGCGCCACCGATGCTGAGCAGCACCTTCTTGCCGGCCGCGCGCTTGGCCTTGATCGCGGCAAGGAAAGCGGCCTCCGACTCGACGCCGGGGCACTCGGTCGCCGGGCAGAGAGTGAAGCGGATGTCGCCCGAGGTCGCGCTGGTCGGCTCGCCGAAGGCCAGGTTGATGATGTCCCAGTCGGCCGGCACGTCCGCCATGCGCAGGTAGCCGGAGCCGTTGGCGAAGCTCGCGTGCAGGTAGCCGATCAGGGCGTGCTTCGGAATGCCGCTGACCGGGGAGCTGGTCGGCGGAGTCGTCGGCGGAGTGGTCGGTGCCGTTGTCGGCGGAGTGGTCGGTGCCGTCGTCGGTGCGGTCGTCGGGGTGGTCGTGCCCCCGCACACCCCGCTGTCTGCCCACACGTCCCACTGACCCGAGTGGGTGGCCGGGGATTCGTTCTGGGTCCACCACTTGGCGGAGTAGTTGTGGCCGTTCTGCGAAGCGGAGTTGCCATCGACGTAGACCTGGGTGGCACTCCACGCGGGCGCGCAGGCAGTGGCTGCGCTTGCCGTCGAGGCGAGGTAGACGGGGACGCCGCCGGCGGCAAGGACGGCAGCCATGGCGAAGATCATCGATCGGCGCATGGCCAATTATTAGGAATATTAACTGTAATTGTAAATAGATGAGCGCGGATCAGCTGCCGTGCGTCCACTCGGTCCGGTCGAGGTAACCGTCGCCGTTGTCGTCGTACATCGTCTTCTCGAAGACGCCGTTGTGGTCCTTGTCGTACTCGGCGAAGTCGACCCGGTTGTCGAGATCGGTGTCGTGGCCGATGAAGTCGGCCTTGCCGTCGCCGTCGAGGTCGACCAGGATCTCGGCGCCGCCGTGGCCGTCGCCGCGGTAGGTCGCCTTGTCGAGGTCGCCGTCACCGTCCGCATCGACCCGGTTGTGGTAACCCTTCGGCGCGACGGTCTGCTCGACCTGGGCGGTGACATGCCGCACCGCCTCGTCGAGCCCGAGCGTGGGCGCATCGCCCAGGCCCTGCACCGCGGGCAGCCCGTCGAGGTCGACGCGGTCGCCGAGGCCGGAGCGGCCACCCAGCGCCCGGCCCGCGGCCAGGCCCGCCGCCGTGCCGAACTCCGACCACGCACCGAGGTCTTCGCCGTCCTGTTGGGTCATTCCCCGACGGTACGGCGTTCAGTCCAATTCCGGCATCGCCACTGGGTGTGGTCGTGGCCGGCAGGTGCCGCATTGCACGGCGTCCTCCACGACGAGCGCCTCCACCCGTTGCCGGGACTCGGAGTGACTCACCTGGAGAAGGTAGGGCCCGAAGCGGGCATGGTCGGGACAGACGGCGCGCCCGCAGAAGCGGCAACTCGCACGGGCGGCCTCGGCACAGAACCAGCAGAGCATCGGCTCCCCTTCCGATGCGTCTGACCTTACCTACTCGGAGGGGCTCTCCTGAACTGACGAAATCGACGGATTGGTTGTCCCGGTGTCCGCCGGGGTCGGACTGGTCGACGGTGCCGCGCTCGTGGTCGTCGCCGTTGTCGGCGCCGTCGTCGGCTTGGTGGTGGTCGTCGGCGGGACCGGCGCCCGGGTCGTGGTGGGCCGGGTCGTCGGCGCCTTCGTCGTGGTGGCCTCGGTCGGCTGGGTGGTCGTCGTCCCGTCACCCGGGTCGTCGGTCGCGGCCGGGTCGGCCGTCGCGGTGGTCGCGCTCTCGACCGGCGCCACGCTCGCCGACGCCGACGGGTCCAGCGTCGCCGAATCGGCCGGCGCCGGCTCCTGGCTCGGCTGGGTCTCCTCCGACGGCTGGGTGACCTCGACCCCGTCGCCGCAGCTCAGCTTCGCGCCGGTGCCGGCGGTGGCCTGGCTTGCGGTGGAGACGGTGCCGGTCGAGACGGTGATCGCGCTCGGGTCCACCGAGTACCACGCCGCGCCCTTGTTGGTGATCTTGCCGTCCGGCCGGACCACGCTCAGGGCGAGCGGGTTGAAGGCGCCGCTCGTGCCGGTGGTGTCGGCGAGCACCCGGCCGGCCTGCAGGCTGAGCGAGCCGCGCGGGCTCTGCTGCCGGCCGCCGTCGACGGACAGCGCACCGACCATCACCCGCGAGCCGGCGCAGAGCACGGTGACCCCGCCACCTGGGAAGGTGAGCCGGGCCGTCGACTGGGCCGGCACGTCGACCTCGGTGCCCTGGCCGAGGTAGCGCTCGCCACCCGGTTCGACCGTGATCAGCTCGCTGTCGACCTGCATGGTGGCGCGGCCCTGGTCGACCGTGATGAGCACCTGGTCGCGGCCCATCTCGGCCCAGGCCGGGCCGGGCCGGAAGCTGAGCACGGTGAGCACCAGCGCGAGCACCAGCAGGAACACGGTCAGCCACCAGAGGCGGCCCTCGAAACGGCGGTCGACCGACTGGTCGTCGGGGCCCTCCGGCGGGCCGGGCGGAACGGCGAGCGGCGGGTACGCGTCGGGCGCGGGCGCGCCGGGGCGCACCCCGCCGTTGATCGCGACCACCGGCATCGGCGAACCGGGGCGATGCGAGGCGCCGACCAGCGGCGGCAGGTCGGAGGCGTCCGGGAGAACCCAGAGGCGCACCGGCGTGAGGGTCTGCGCCACCATGCCGGGGCTGCCGTCACCGACCGGGCCGACCAGCGTGCCGCGGCGCAGCTCGGTGCCGTCCGCCATGGCGATCACGCCGGACTCGACGACGACCGCGTGGGTGGGGCCGGGCAGGATCACCGGCGCGCCCGCCTCGAGGTCGACCGGATGGGCCGAGGCGATCAGGGCGAGCCGCTGGTCGACGGCGAGGCCGGACAGCGCCGGGGTGTCGGCGAACAGCGCCTCGGCCTCGGCCCGGTCCTGCGGCGGCGGGCCGGGCAGCGGGCCGACCACGGTGGCCACGGTGGCGCTCGGGATGTAGAGCAGGGTGGTGCCGGACGTGTACCAGTCCAGTTGGGTGGACCGGCCGGTGAGCGCGTTGACCAGGCCGACCACGCCGCCCGGGCCGACCTGATGGCGGACCGTGCCGGGCGGGTCGCCGGGCTTGCGGGCGGTCAGCCCGCCCTCGACCACCACGTAGACGGCCGACTGCGAGCCGCCGGCCAGGATCAGCGGGCGGCCGGTGGACGGGTGTTCCCAGCGGGCGCGGGCGGCCAGGCCCTGCAGCGCCGGCTCGGGCAGGCCACCCAGGTCGGAGGCGCGCAGGGCGGCGAGCCGGCGTGGGCTGTCGGCCTCGCGGTCGCTCTCGGCGTGCCGCTGCCGGGAGCGACGCCAGCGCCGGGTCAGCCGGCCGAGCAGGAAGAAGACGGCGGGCGCGCCGAGGCCGAGGACGACCAGCAGGAGCAGCAGGCCGCCGAGGAGCCCGGTCTGCCACAGGCCGGTGGCCAGCCCGGAGACACGGTCCTCCCAGAGGCGCAGGGCCAGCACGGCGGCAAGCGCGAGCCAGGCCACCGAGACGATGCCGTAGAGCGCCACCAGCCGGCCCTCACGGTCGAGCGCCGACCAGCGCGGCGGGCGGCCACGCAGCCGGGCCCCGACCCAGGCCAGACCGCGGGCCCGCAGCTGCGGGATCTCCAGCCAGTCCATCAGCAGGTATTGGCCGTCGAGCGGCAGGAACGGACTGAGCTGGAAGAACGCGTTCAAATACCACAAAAAGGCGAGCTTGAAGGCGAGGCCGCCGAGGGCCGGCACGGCCAGGCCGCCGAGCTGGACCAGACAGGCGAGCAGCAGGGCGCCGCCCGGGCCGGACGCGGCCACCAGCATGCGGGCCCGGCGGCCGGCCATCCACACGTCGGTGGTGTCCACGAAGAACGACGGGATGCCGAAATAGACGAGCAGGCCGGCGGCGGGCACCTCGCGCCCCGCGGCCTTGGTGGCCAGCGCCCGGCTCAGCTCGTGAGTGGCCAGCACGAGGCCGTTGAGCAGCACCAGCACGACCGCACCGAGCAGGTAGGAGTCGCCGGCCAGGAACAGCGACCGGCTGCCGCGCGACCAGGTCGCCACGAACAGGCCCAGGCCGATGAAGGCGAGGAGGCCGGTGGCCACGAACGCGCCGGTGCTGAAGAAGAGCTTGCCGCCGGCCCGGTAGAGCGCGGTCATCAGGCCGTCGACGTCGAAGACGAGCGTGCGGCGGCCGCGGGCGGCGGCCAGCATCGAGTTGCCGACCCGCTCCGGCAGCGCCTTGCGCCGGGTCTCCTCGACCGGGCGGAACGCGTCCAACGGCAGTTCGTCGAGCATGCGGTTGCCGGCCAGGTCGGCGACCACCCGGCGGACCTGGTCGGGGGCGAGCCGGCCGGCGATGCGGGCGAACTCGGCGACCAGCCGGGCCACCGTGTTCTCGCCGTCCATCAGCAGCGCGAGCTGCCACTCCTCCGGAGTGAGGCGGAGGTAGCCGGCCCGGGTGCCGCCGTCGGGCGAGCGCAGCATGATGTACGCCTCGCCGCGCGCGGAGGCCAACTGAACAGCCTCGATGCCGGCGCGCAGCACGGGACGGGCGCGGACCGGGTTGAGCCGGTCGACGACCGCACCCCACAGACCGGGGTCGGCAGGACCGCCGGGCTCACCCGGAGCTCGCCCGGCCAGGGCTTCCCAGACATTCATCCGGGTCTCGACGTAGGTCACCTGAGCGGCCTCTCCATGCTCGGTGGCGGGGGAGCCGCCGATAGCGGATTGGAGACTAAGTGCTCAGCCGTTACCTGCGCGAGTCCTAGGCGACTAAATAGAGCCGGATGTCCAGAAACTTCCTGAATAACGGCATAGCCAAACGTGCGGCGGGTGGTGTGACAACCCCCTTGTCACACCACCCGCCGCAGCGGGGAGGGATATCCGGTCCTGGTGTCAGTCGGCCTCGGTCAGCGTGACGGTGGCCGACTTCTTGGCGCCGTTACGCGTGTACTCGATGGTCATCTTCTGCCCGACGGTGCCGCCCTGCACGGCGGCGACCAGGTCGTCCGAGCCGTCGATGGCCTTGCCGTCCACCGTGGTGATGACGTCGCCCTGCTGGAGGCCGGCGGTGGCCGCCGCGCTCTTGGCGGTGACGGTGCTGACCAGCGCGCCGCCGTTCTCCGCGTCGGTCACGCTGACGCCGAGCGCCGGGTGGCTGACCTTCTTGCCGGCCATCAGGTCGTCGGCGACCTGCTTGACCTTGTCGCTCGGGATGGCGAAGCCGAGGCCGATGTTGCCGGAGCCCGAGCCCTGGGTCGCGATCGCCGAGTTGATGCCGATCACCTCGCCGCTCGTGTTGACCAGGGCGCCGCCCGAGTTGCCCGGGTTGATCGGGGCGTCGGTCTGCAGCAGGCCGGACATCGTGGTCGAGCCCGACGACTGCTGCTGCTGGTTGTTGCTGCCGAACGGGCTCTGCTGCTGCTCGTCCTCGCTGCTGGACTGGATGGTGCGGTCCTTGGCGCTGATGATGCCGGCGGTGACCGAGCCCTCCAGGCCGAGCGGGCTGCCGATCGCCAGCACGGTGTCACCCACCTGCATGTCGGCGCTCTTGCCGAACGTCGCGGCCTTGAGGTCGGTGGCGCCGGAGACCTTGACCACGGCCAGGTCGGTGCGCGAGTCGGTGCCGACAATGGTGGCCGACGACTTCTTGCCATCGGCGAAGACGACCGTGACGGTCGTGCCCTGCGCGGTGGCGACCACGTGGTTGTTGGTCACGATGTAGCCCTCGGCCGTGAGAATCACACCGGAGCCCTCACCGGACTCGGTGGTGATCGAGACGACGCTGTCCTGCACGGCCGACGCGATCTGGGACAGCGACGAGCGGTCGACCACCCGGCTGACCGAGGAGTTGCCGGCGCTCTTCACGGTCGGGTTGCCGTTGTCGTCGAACGCCATTGCTGCCGCGGCGCCGACCCCGCCCGCGCCGAGCGCGATCAGCACGGCGGCGGCGCCGGCCACGAAGATCTTGCGACCCCGGCCGTTGGACGGCGGGCGCTGATCGGTGCCGACCGGGACGGCCCAGGCCGGCTGCGGGCCCTCGGTGGCGTGCCAGGTCTGCTGGCCGGTCTGGTCGGCGGCGGGCTGCTGCCAGGCCTGTCCCTCTATGGCCGGCTGCGCGGTGGTCTGCGCGGCGCTGCCGGACCAGGCGCCGGCGTAGGCCGGCTGCTGCGGGTAAGGCTGCTGGTAACCGGGGTGCTGGCCGTAGCCGGGCTGCTGGCCGTAACCGGGCTGCGGGTAGCCCGGGTGCTGGCCGTAACCGGCGGGCTGCTGCCAGGGCGACTGCTGCGGCCACGGGCTGGCGGACTGCGGAGCGCTCGACGCCGGGACGCTGGACGCCGGCAGGCTGGACGCCGGGGCGCTCGACGCCGGAACACTGGACGCGGGAACGCTCGAGGTAGGGGCGCTCCACTGCGGGGCGGACGGGGCCCCGGCGACCGGCTGCTGTGGCGCGGTCGACTCGGACTGTCCCCGCTCCGGGCTGCTGCTCTCGGCGGAGGCGTCCACTGGGCGCGGGTCGGTCTCGTTCTCGTTCATGGGGACTAGATTGCCCCACGTTGCTCAGCCATGCCTGTAGACCGCCTGAACGTATTCTGTGAGTCGATGACCGGATTCAGGACGGTTCGACGGCGGGCAGAGTGACCCGGAATGTCGCGCCCTTGCCGGGCTCGCTGTCCACCTCGACGGTGCCCTCGTGGGCGTGCACGATCGCGGCCACGATGGCCAGCCCGAGGCCGGTGCCGGTCTCGCTGCGGTCGACCCGGCGGGTGCGGGCCTCGTCGGCGCGGTAGAACCGCTCGAAGACGTGCGCCTTCTGCGTCTCGGAGAGCCCGGGCCCGGTGTCCGAGATCTCGACCACGGCCCGGTTTCCCGGCCCGGCATGCAGCCGAACCGTGACATCCGCCTCCGGTGGCGTGTGCACCAGCGCGTTCGTCAGCAGGTTGCCGATCACCTGGCGCAGCCGCAGCTCGTCGCCGAGGGCCACCAGCCGTTCCGGCTCGTCCCGGATCTCCAGCTCGATGGCGCGGGTGGGCGCGGTGGCCCGGGCCGCGGACACCGCGTCCATGGCCAGCACCGGCAACTCCACCGGGCCGATCTCCAGCGGTCGTTCCCGGTCGAGCCGGGCGAGCAGGAGCAGGTCCTCGACCAGCAGGCCCATCCGGGCGGCCTCGTCCTCGATCCGCCGGACCAGCCTTGCCACGTCTTCCGGGCCGGTGACCGCGCCCTGCCGGTACAGCTCGGCGAAACCGCGGATGGTGGTCAGCGGCGTGCGCAACTCGTGCGAGGCGTCCGCCACGAACTGCCGCATCTTGGCCTCGGAGCGGACCGCGCGGGATTCGGAGGTCTGCGCGGCCGCGGCCGCCTCGCGGGCCGACGCCTCGGAGTCCGCCCGGGCGGTGAACGCGGCCTCGATCTGGGACAGCATCGCGTTCAGCGCGCGGGACAACCGGCCGAGCTCGGTGACCGGTTCGCCGTCGTGCTCCTCCGGATCGGGCACACGCTGGGTCAGGTCGCCGGCCGCGATCGCCGCCGCCGTCCGCTCGATCTGCACGAGCGGGATCAGGCTCTGCCGGACGATGGCCGCGCCCACCGAGGCGAGCGCGATCAGCACCCCGACGCCGACCAGCACGTCGACCCAGACGATCCAGGTGATCGCCTTCTCGATCACGGAGAGCTTCTCGGCGACCTGGATGACCGTGCCGCTGTCCGTGGTGTTGATCAGGACGCGCCAGAAGATCTTGCCGTTCGCCGACCGCACCGTGTACGGCTGGCCCATCGCCGCGTACACATTCTGCAGGCCCTTGACCAGCGGCGGCCAGTCATCCTCGGTGAGCGAGGTGTCGCCGACGCCGGGCGCGCGGCGCACCCCGTTGATCGAGCTGATCGACACGTAGTAGTCGCCCGGCACCGGGATCGTGCCCGCAGTGGTGCCGGCCAGCGTCTGCGAATAGACCGTCAGCGAGTCGTCCAGCCGCTGCAGCAGGTAGTTGTGCAGCGCGTAGGTGCTGGCCGAGCTGATCAGCGCGAGCGCCGCGACCACCAGAATCAGCACCGACGCGACCAGCTTGGTGCGCAGCGAGACCTGTCGCAGGCTGGGCTGCGGCGGGATCGAGTTGCGAACCCGCTCGGTCAGCGACACGGCCGGGCTCAGACTGCTGGTTTGCGAAGAACGTAGCCGACGCCACGCAGCGTGTGGATCAGGCGCGGCTGGACATTGTCGACCTTGCGACGAAGGTACGAGATGTACGACTCGACGATGTTGTCGTCACCGCGGAAGTCGTACTTCCACACGTGATCCAGTATCTGCGCCTTGGAGAGCACCCGATTGGCGTTGAGCATCAGGTAACGCAGGAGCTTGAACTCGGTCGGCGACAGCTGCACGCGCTGGCCGGCCCGGTAGACCTCGTGCGTCTCCTCGTCCAGCTCGAGGTCGGCGAAGACCAGGCGGGACGGCTCTTCCTCGCCCTGGGTGGTGCGGCGCAGCACGGCCCGGATCCGGGCGGTGAGCTCCTCCAGGCTGAACGGCTTGGTCACGTAGTCGTCGCCGCCGAGCGTGAGGCCGCGGATCTTGTCCTCGGTGCCGTCGCGGGCGGTCAGGAAGACCACCGGCGTACGCTGGCCGCCCTCGCGCATGAGCCGGATGACCTCGAAACCGTCGAGGTCGGGCAGCATCACGTCGAGAACGACCAGATCGGGTGTCGCGTTCTTCGCCGCGCTGACGGCCGCACTGCCACTGGTCGCGGTGCTGACGTCGAACCCGGCGAAGCGGAGGCTGGCGGAGAGCAGCTCGAGGATGTTCGCGTCGTCCTCGACGACGAGGAGCTTCGCTTCGCTCTGCTTGGGCTGGGTCTGAACGGCCATGCGGCCATTCTTTATCAGTACGCTGCACCTTCGCTGCATGGTGCCTGAAAGTTGTCTGGGAAAGTAACTATGCTGCCAGGCGATATCCAGACGGGCCCAGCGAGGACTGCACGGCGCGAGCCAGGGTGCGGCGGTCGGCGTCGACCGCCGGTCGCAGCGCCGGGGCGGTCACCAGGGTCACCGTGAGCGACCGTAGCGCGGCTACCCGGCGAACCGAGTCGAACAGCGTGTCGTCCCCGATGAACGCGGCCGCGGTGGTGTCGTAGCGGATCGAGGCGGGCACCACCGGCGCGTTCGCGTCGATCGCCGCCTGGAACAGGGCCGGGCGGAAACGCCCCTGGTTGGCGCCGCAGAACGTGGTCCCCTCCGGGAAGGCCGCAACCGACCGCCCGGCTTTCAGCGCGGCAGTCACCTCGGCCACCGTCCGCGGCAGCGCCTTCGGCCGCGACCGGTCGATGAAGATCGCCCCGGAGAGACCGGCCAGCACGCCGATGCCGGGCCACGCGCCGACCTCGCCCTTCGCCACCAGCCGGACCGGCGACACCGCGAGCAGCACCAGAATGTCCAGCCAGGAGACGTGGTTGGCGACGACCAGGCTGCCCGGGCGCAGCGTCGGCCCTTGCCGGACCAGCCGGATCCCGAGGACCGCGAGCATGGTGCGGGCCAGGGTCCGCAGCGCGTTGCCGCGCAGGATCGGCGCCAGCAGAAACCCACCGAGGAGTACGGCGGCGAGCGTCACGATGCGCAAGGTCGCGAAACCGCGGGACGCGCGCACGTCGGCGCCGTCCCGGCAGTGGTCACCGCAACCGGATACGGGCTGCCACATCATCGGGCCGCTCCCAGGAAGTGCCGGCGGTAGCGCGGGTCGAGCCGGTCCATCGAGAACAGGACGTAGAAGTCGGCGCACTCGAAATCCGGGTCGTAGGCCGGCTGGCCGCAGACCCAGCTACCCAGCCGGAGGTAGCCCTTGAGCAACGCGGGCGGCTGCGTCCGGGGGTCGCCGACGAGCGCGGTGTGGTCAAGCCAGTTGTTGCGCGGAGTCACCCGCATCGCCGGCGGCGAGAGGTGCTTGGACTGGACCCGGGCCCAGACACCGGCCGCGGTCACGCCGCCGTCGTCCAGCGGCACCGAGGCGCAGCCACCGAGCCAGCGCAGGTTCTTCAGGTGCATGTAGCGGGCGATGCCGGCCCACATCAGGTTGACCACCGCGCCGGTGCGGTGGCCGGGGTGCACGCACGACCGGCCGGTCTCGACCAGTTGATCGCGCAGCGGACGGAGCCCGCTCAGATCGAACTCGCCGTCGCCGTAACGGCGTCCGGCCTTCTCGGCGGCCTTGGGGGGAAGCATCCGGTAGGTTCCGACCACCTCGTCGTTCGCGTCGTCGCGCACGATCAGGTGGTCGCAGTGCTCATCGAACTCGTCGATGTCCCGTCCGTCGACGGCGCCGCGGAGGGTGGCGCCGAGTTCGCCGGCGAAGACGTCGTGACGCAGCCGCTGTGCGGCGGCGACCTGGTCGGCGTCGTCGGCGATGAGCAGCGTGTAGCCGCTGGTCCCGGTCGATGCGGGTGCGGTCAGGAGAACTCCCATGTGATCTGTGTAAGGGCGACACCTGCCGATGGAATGTCGGCCTTGGTGGCGATTAATGGCCGAAACATGAACGCCTTGTGCTTTCTGCCACGGGCACACGTCGGTGGCCCCGACCTTGTACCTTGATCCCTCCGGATACGGGTCGATGAGGGGGCAGCTGGAATGAGCGACGACATTGTCGTCGACCACCTGACAAAGCAGTACAAAAAACTGCGAGCGGTGGACGATCTGAGTTTCAGCGTGCGATCCGGCCGGGTGACCGGCTTCCTCGGTCCCAACGGCGCCGGCAAGACCACCACGCTGCGCATGCTGCTCGGCCTGGTGACGCCGACCGCGGGCAACGCGACGTTCGGCGGCGAGAAATACACGACCCTGCACGACCCGATCCGGCGCGTCGGCGCGGTGCTGGAGGCGTCCAGCGCGCACCGCGGCCGCACCGGCCGCAACCACCTGCGGATGATCTGCCGCGCCGCCGGGCTGCCCGACACCCGCGCCGACGAGGTGCTCGAGCTAGTCGGTCTCACCCCCGCCGGCAAGCGCAAGTTCAAGGGCTACTCGCTCGGCATGAAACAGCGGCTCGGCATCGCCGCCGCCATGCTCGGCAACCCGCGTGTGCTGATCCTCGACGAGCCGGCCAACGGCCTCGACCCCGAAGGCATCCGCTGGATGCGCGACCTGCTCAAGTCACTCGCCGCCGAAGGCCGCACGGTACTGGTCTCCAGCCACCTGCTGGGTGAGATGCAGGTCCTCGCGGACGACGTGGTCATCGTGGCGGCCGGCAAGCTGATCCGCCAGGGCCCGGTCGACGAGGTGCTCGGCTCGATCGGCACGACCCAGGTGCGGGTGCGCACGCCGCAGCCGGCCGAGCTGACTGCCGCGCTCTCCGAGCTGAACGCGACCGTGTCTCCACAGGCCGACGGCGCGCTGCTGGTCGGCGGCGCGGAGGCGGCCGCGATCGGGCACGCCGCCTTCAAGGCCTCGGTCGAGTTGCATGAGCTGGTGCCCGAGCGCGGCGACCTCGAACAGGTCTTCCTGCAGCTCACGGCCGGAATGGCGGGAATCCGATGAAGCTGGTCAACGCCGAGCTCTTCAAGCTCCGTACCACCTCGATTTGGTGGATCATGGGCCTGGTCCTGCTCCCGCTGTACGCGGCGAGCGTCCTGGCCAACTGGGCGCAATACGCCAACACCTCGCCGGACGACGCGGCCGGCACCGACCAGGCCGAGCAGGTGCGCGCCGCGCTCGAGCCGATCAACGTGGCCACCAGCATGTACACCAGCGGTCAGTACTTCGGCATCCTGATCCTGCTGCTGCTCTCCGCGATCATCGTGACCAGCGAGTTCTTCCACCTCACCGCGACCACCACGTTCCTGGTGACGCCGAAGCGGGAGGCGGTGATCCTGGCGAAGTTCGGCGCCGCGGTCGTCGTCGGCGTGCTGCTCTGGCTGCTCACCACCGTGATCAACCTGATCGTGGTGCCGCCGATCATGAGCAACCTCGACCTCGGCAGCCAGCTCGGCGAGGGGGCCGTGTGGCGGGCGATCGGGCTCAACCTGCTCGCCTTCGTGCTGTGGGCGGTGCTCGGCGTCGGCCTCGGCGTCCTGATCCGCAGCCAGCTCGCGGCCACGCTGATCCTGGGCATCACCTACGTGGTCGGCACCGCGGCCGTCGGTCTGATCTTCTTCCTGCTCACGCGTTACGTGGCGGACTGGTTCGACAAACTGCAGGTGCTGTTCCCGCCCAACGCGTCCCAGCTGATGATTTCCGGAACCGACCTGCCCGGTAACCCTCCGCGCTGGGTCGGCGCCGCCGTGCTGATCGGCTACGCGATCGTCACCGGCGTGATCGGTACGATGATCACGAAGCGCCGCGACATCAGCTGATCTTTACGCCTTCGAAGAGCCGACGCGGGGACGAACCACGTCCCCGCACGGCGTAGCCTTGACACCGAATCCTTCCCGTCCCGCGTGACGAAAAACGCTCGCGTGCTGACAAAAATGGTGAAAGAGGCGAACACGAAAGTGTCGACCCAGCAGACTTCGCATGACAACCCGCTCGCGGACTTCGGTCCCAACGAGTGGATCGTCGACGAGATGTACCAGCGCTATCTGGCCGACCCCACCAGCGTCGACCCTGCCTGGCACGATTTCTTCGCGGATTACAAGCCGGCGATGGCAACGGGTTCGATCGTCACTCCCGACGAGGCGAAAGCCGCCAACGCGACCGCCTCGGCGGCCCGCGCGGGCACGGACGCGCCCGCGGCCACGACGGTCGCGCCGGTGAAGCCCACCGTCCCGGATGCTGCGAAGCCTGCCCCCAAGCCCGCGCCGGCTGCCAAGCCGGCCCCGGCCGCCTCTTCGAACGGCAAGGCGCCGGAGGGTGCCAAGGTCACCACCCTCCGCGGCGTCGCCGCCAAGATCGTGCAGAACATGGACGCCTCCCTCGAGGTGCCCACCGCGACCTCGGTGCGGGCCGTCCCGGCCAAGCTGATGGTCGACAACCGCATCGTGATCAACAACCACCTCGCCCGCGGGCGAGGTGGCAAGGTCAGCTTCACCCACCTGATCGGGTGGGCGCTGGTCCGCGCGGTGATCAAGCACCCCGAGATGAACAACTCGTTCGCCCAGATCGACGGCAAGCCCGCGCTGGTGCAGCCCGAGCACATCAACCTCGGCATCGCCATCGACCTCGCCAAGAAGGACGGCAGCCGCACCCTGGTCGTGCCGTCCATCAAGAACTGCGAAACGATGGACTTCCGCAAGTTCTGGCAGGCATACGAGGACATCGTGCGGCGGGCCCGGCGCAACGAGCTCACCATGGACGACTACTCCGGCACCACGATCTCGCTGACCAACCCGGGCGGCATCGGGACGGTCCACTCGATCCCCCGCCTGCTGCAGGGCCAGTCCGCGATCATCGGCGTCGGCGCGATGGAATACCCGGCGCCCTACGCCGGGATGAGCGACGAGACCCTCACCGACCACGGCGTCAGCAAGGTCACCACGCTGACCAGCACCTACGACCACCGGGTCATCCAGGGCGCGCAGTCCGGCGAGTTCCTCAAGGGCATGCACGAATACCTGCTGGGCGACCACGGCTTCTACGACGAGATCTTCACGTCGCTGCGGATTCCGTATGAACCCGTGCGCTGGGTTCGCGACGTGGCCCGCACCTCCGAGGGCCAGATCGACAAGGCGGCCCGGGTCGTCGAGCTCATCCACGCGTACCGCGTGCGCGGCCACCTGATGGCCGACACCGACCCGCTCGAGTTCGAGATCCGCCGCCACCCCGACCTCGACGTGCTCCAGCACGGCCTGACCCTGTGGGACCTCGACCGCACGTTCCCGGTCGGCGGCTTCGCCGGCAAGCAGCGGATGAAGCTGCGCGACGTGCTCGGCGTCCTGCGCGACACCTACTGCCGCCGGGTCGGCATCGAGTACATGCACATCCAGGGCCCCGAGGAGCGGCGCTGGATCCAGGACCGCATCGAGATCAAGTACACCAAGCCGGACCAGGACGAGCAGAAGCACATCCTCAACCGGCTGAACGCCGCCGAGGCCTTCGAGACCTTCCTGCAGACGAAGTTCGTCGGCCAGAAGCGGTTCTCGCTGGAGGGTGGCGAGTCGCTGATCCCGCTGCTGGACGCGGTTCTCGAGTCGTCCGCCGACGCCGGGCTCGACGAGATGGTCATCGGCATGGCGCACCGCGGCCGGCTCAACGTGCTCGCGAACATCGTCGCCAAGCCGTACGAAAAGATCTTCAATGAATTTGAAGGTCAGATGGACCCGAAGTCCTCGCACGGCTCCGGCGACGTGAAATATCACCTGGGTCAGACCGGCAAATACACCACGCCGGACGGCGAGCACTCGACCACCGTCAGCGTGGTGGCCAACCCGTCCCACCTCGAGGCCGTCGACCCGATCCTGGAGGGCATCGTCCGAGCCAAGCAGGACCGCCTCGACCTCGGCCTGCACGGCTACACGGTCCTCCCGCTGCTGGTGCACGGCGACGCCGCGTTCGCCGGCCAGGGCGTGGTCGCCGAGACGCTCAACCTGTCGCAGCTGCGCGGTTACCGCACCGGCGGCACGGTCCACGTCATCGTGAACAACCAGGTCGGCTTCACCACCGCCCCCGAATACAGCCGCTCCTCGATGTACTCGACGGACGTGGCCCGGATGATCCAGGCGCCGATCTTCCACGTCAACGGCGACGACCCCGAGGCTGTCGTACGCGTGGCCAAGCTCGCCTTCGAATACCGTCAGGCGTTCAACAAGGACGTCGTGATCGACATGGTCTGCTACCGCCGTCGTGGTCACAACGAGGGCGACGACCCGTCGATGACCAACCCGCGGATGTACCAGATCATCGACACCAAGCGCTCGGTGCGGAAGCTCTACACCGAGGAGCTGATCGGCCGCGGCGACATCACCGTCGACGACGCCCAGGAGCAGCTACGCGACTACCAGTCCCAGCTGGAGCAGGTCTTCAAGGCCACTCGCGATGCGGCCGGCACGCCGCCGCGGCCGCGGGTCATCAACGAGGAGCCGGAGCCCGACGTCGACACCGCGATCGACGCGGCCGCGGTCGGGGCGGTCGGCCAGTCGCACATCGAGCTGCCCGAGGGCTTCACCCCGCACAAGCGGGTCCAGCAGCTGCTCGAGCGGCGCGCCAAGATGTCCAACGAGGGCGGCATCGACTGGGCGTTCGGCGAGCTGATCGCGTTCGGCTCGCTGCTCAGCCAGGGCGTCACGGTCCGGCTGGCCGGTCAGGACTCGCGTCGCGGCACGTTCGTCTCCCGGCACGCCTCGATCGTCGACTCGAAGACCGGCAAAGATTTCCTGCCGCTGTCCACGCTGGCCACCGGCAACGCCCGGTTCTTCGTGCACGACTCGCTGCTCAGCGAATACGCCGCGATGGGCTTCGAGTACGGCTACTCGGTGGAGAACCCGGACGCGCTGGTCCTCTGGGAGGCCCAGTTCGGTGACTTCGCCAACGGCGCCCAGACGGTCGTCGACGAGTTCATCTCCTCCGGCGAGGTGAAGTGGGGCCAGCAGTCGTCGCTGGTGCTGCTGCTCCCGCACGGCCAGGAGGGCCAGGGCCCGGACCACTCGTCCGGCCGGCCCGAGCGGTTCCTGCAGCTCTGCGCGCAGGACAACATGCGGGTCGCCAACATCACCACCCCGGGGAACTACTTCCACCTGCTGCGCCGCCAGGCTCTGTCCGGCAAGCGCAAGCCGCTGGTGGTGTTCTCGCCGAAGTCGCTGCTGCGGCACAAGCTGGCGGTGTCGTCGGTCGCCGACTTCACCACCGGCACGTTCCAGCCGGTCATCGGCGACGCCGGCGTCAACGGCACGCCGCTGGACGCCGGCTCGGTCAAGCGGGTCCTGCTCTGCTCCGGCAAGGTCTACTACGACCTGTTCCAGGCCCGGGCCGAGCGCGGCATCACCGACACGGCGATCATCCGGATGGAGCAGATCTACCCGCTCCCGGTCGCCGAGCTCAAGGCGGTCCTGGCCCAGTTCCCGAACGCCGAGGACTTCGCCTGGGTCCAGGAGGAGCCGGCCAACCAAGGCGCCTGGTCGTTCGTGGCGCTCAACCTGCTCGAGCACCTCGAGGGCGTCCGGCTGCGGCGCATCTCCCGCCCGGCGGCGGCCGCTCCGGCGGTCGGCTCGGCCAAGATGCACGACGCCGAGCAGTCGGCTCTGATCGAGGCCGCGCTCCCGCGCCCGTAACGCTTTGCTATAAAAAGGGGCCGCCTCCGGGCGGCCCCTTTTTCCATGGAGGATCTGTGTACTTCACCGACCGGGGCATCGAAGAGCTGGTCGAGCGGCGCGGCGAGGAGTCCGTCACACTCGAATGGCTCGGCGAGCAGCTGCGCACGTTCGTCGACATGAACCCCGAGTTCGAGACCCCGATCGAGCGGTTCGCCACCTGGCTGGCCCGCAACGACGAGGATGACGAGGAGTAGCTCGCCGCCCCCGATCCGCCGGATCGAGCTCGCACCGGGCGCTACGTTCGAGCGAAACGCCTGGTGGGCAAAGATCCCGGCGGTCGCGGCGGTCCTCGAGCACGGCCTGAACCTGCCGGCCGGAGTCACCTTCCTGGTCGGCGAGAACGGCTCGGGCAAGTCGACGCTGGTCGAGGCCCTGGCCGGCGTGCACGGGCTGAACCCGGAGGGCGGCTCACGCGGCGCGATGCACTCGACCCGGGTCACCGAGTCGCCGCTGGCCGACGTCCTGCGGGTGATCCGCACCCCCGGCAAGCAGGTCAACTCGTACTTCCTGCGGGCCGAAACCATGCACGGCCTCTACACCTACCTCGAGGACCTCCCCTGCTCCCCCGACCGTGACCTGCACGACCGCAGCCACGGCGAGGGCTTCCTGACGATGCTGGAGCGCAAGTTCCGCGGTTACGGCTTCTATCTGATGGACGAGCCGGAGGCCCCGCTCTCGTTCACCTCGACCCTGCGCCTGGTCGCCCACCTGGACACCCTGCGCCTGGCCGGCGCCCAGGTCCTGGTCGCCACCCACTCCCCACTGCTGACCGCCCTGCCCGGCGCCACCATCCTCGAACTGGGCGAACACGGCATCCGCCGCACAGGGTGGGAAGACCTGGAGCTGACCAACCGCTGGAAGCTATTTCTCACGGCCCCGGAGTCCTTCCTGCGGCATGTCTTGTAGCGCTCGATCAGTTGGCGGGCGCAGGTGCTGGCGGCGGCTCCAACAGCTCGAGCACCCGATCCAGCTTCGATTCCAGCCCGGAGACTTTCGCGTCCAGCCCGGAGACTTTCGCGTCCAGCCCGGAAACCTTCGCGTCCAGCCCGGAAACCTTCGCGTCCATTCCGAAGACCTTCGTGTCCAGCTGCTCCAGCTGCACGGAGTGCAGGCTGAGGGTCTGCTGCTGTTCCACGACCAGACGATTGAGATCAGTCAGTAACGCGCTGTTCAGGTTCAGATTGGTGGTGTGGAGGTTCAGCAACGCTCCTTGCTCCACCTGAGTGCCGCGAACCGCCTCGATCAGTCTCGTCAGCCCTCGCTGACCGCTCTCCAGATCTGAAAGGTCTTTGTCGACCTTGGCGCGCAGCTCAGCCTCGAGCGCCACGCGCCGCTCCATGGCCGAGAGTCGTTCTTCGAATTGATTGCTCACCGGGCCTCCGTGTGTGTGATTGCGGCCGACCGTAACGGAGCCGGCCGACCCCACAAGTGCCAGAGTTTGGACCTGTGGATAAGAGGTGACGAGCGACTAGTGTGCACTAGTCAAGTGTTCATCCACAAGAGGACTTTTGACCCGGCGGGGTTTGCCTCTTCGCCGGTAGCTTGAAGGCGTGGCACGAAGCGTTTATGTGGCCGGGCTTGGCCCTGGCGTCGGCAAGAGCACCGTTGCGCTCGGCTTGGTCGAGCTGCTCTCCCGCCAGGTCGCCCGCATCGGGGTGTTCCGCCCGTTGCTGTCCGGTCCCGGCGAAGATCCGTTGTTGACCCTGCTCACCGAGCGCTACCCGGTGATGGCCCCCTATGCCGACTCGTTCGGCGTCACCGCGGCCGAGGCCGGCCAGTTGGTGGCCGACGGCAAGTGGGAAGAGATGATCGCCCGGATCGTCGAGCGTTACCGCGAGGTGGAGCGGCGCTGCGCCTCGGTCGTGGTGATCGGCAGCGACTTCGCCGGCGGCCCCGCGACCGGGGGCGAGGAGATGCCCCGCGAGCTCGGCTTCAATGCCCGGCTGGCGACCGAGTTCGGCAGTGTCGTGATTCCGGTGGTCAGCGGCGAGGGGCGCACCGAGGAGTCGATCGGCGCCGCCGCCCGCAGCGCGTACCACGCGCTCGTCGACCTCGACGCCACCGTGCTGGCCGTGATCGCCAACCGGGTTCCGCCCGGCGTGCCGCGGCAGCCGGCCGCCGGCCTGCCCGTCCCGATGTGGTCGATTCCCGAGGTCCAGGCGGTCGCCGCGCCGACCGTCGCCGAGGTGGCCGCCGCGCTCGACGCCACCGTGGTCAGCGGCTCGGAGAGCGCCCTCGACCGCGACGTGCTCGACTTCGTGGTCGGCGCCGCCCACGTTCCGGCGCTGCTCGACCACCTGACCGACGGGGCGCTGCTGATCACCCCGGGCGACCGGGCCGACCTGCTGGTGGCCGCGAGCGCCGCGCACGCGGCCGGCAACGTCACGCTGTCCGGCCTGGTGCTGACGCTCGGCGAGTCCCCCGACCCGCGTGCGGTCGCGGTGATCGAAAAGCTGAACACGGGGCTCGCGATGCTGGTGGTGCAGGCCGACAGCTATCACACGATCTATTCGGCCGCGCACATCGAGGCCCGGCTCAGCACCGGCACCCCGCGCAAGGTCGAGGCCGCGCTGGGCGCGTTCGAGGAAAACGTCGACACCGCCGAGCTGGCCCGGATCCTCGACGTGGCCCGGTCCTCGCGGGTGACGCCGCTGATGTTCGAAAATGACCTGATCGACAAGGCCCGCACCGAGCGGCGGCACCTCGTTCTCCCCGAGGGCACCGATGAGCGCATCCTGCGCGCCACCGAGACGCTGCTGCGCCGCGGCGTCGCCGACCTCACCCTGCTGGGCGACCGTGCCGAGATCACCCGCCGGGCCCGCGAGCTCGGCGTCTCGATCGGCGGCGCCAACCTGGTCGACCCCGAGAGCAGCGAGTGGCGCGACCACTTCGCGTCGCGCTACGCCGAGCTGCGCAAGAAGAAGGGCGTGACGCTCGACCTGGCATACGACGTGGTTCGTGACGTCAACTACTTCGGCACGCTGATGGTCGAGCAGGGTTACGCCGACGGCATGGTCTCCGGCGCCAACCACACCACGGCTGCCACCATCCGCCCGGCCTTCGAGATCATCCGCACCGTGCCGGGGCTGTCGGTGGCCTCCAGTGTGTTCTTCATGCTGCTGGCCGACCGGGTCCTGGTCTACGGCGACTGCGCGGTCAACCCCGACCCCGACGCGGCCCAGCTGGCCGACATCGCGCTCTCCTCGGCCGACACCGCCGCCGCGTTCGGCATCGAGCCGCGGGTCGCGATGCTCTCCTATTCGACCGGCAGCTCCGGCTTCGGCGCCGACGTGGAGAAGGTCGCGGCGGCCACCGCGCTGGTCCGCGAGCGCCGCCCCGATCTGCCGGTCGAGGGCCCGATCCAGTACGACGCGGCCGTCGACCCCGCGGTCGCGGCCACCAAGTTGCCGGACAGCACGGTCGCGGGCAAGGCGACGGTCTTCGTGTTCCCCGACCTGAATACTGGGAACAACACCTACAAAGCGGTTCAGCGGTCGGCCCACGCGGTCGCCGTCGGGCCGGTCATGCAGGGGCTGCGACGGCCGGTCAACGACCTGTCCCGCGGCGCGACGGTCAAGGACATCGTCAACACAGTGGCGATCACGGCGATTCAGGCGGCAGCGCGATGACCAGGGTCTTGGTTCTCAACAGCGGTTCCTCGTCGGTGAAATACCGGCTCTTCGACGGCACCCGGACGCTGGCGAAAGGGCTGATCGAGCGCATCGGCGAGTCCGGCGGCGACGCGGCCGATCACCGGGAGGCGCTGCAGAAGATCATGTCGGAGACCGACGTGGAGGGCCTGGCCGCGGTCGGGCACCGGGTCGTGCACGGCGGTTCCGACTTCACCGAGCCGACCGTCGTCGACGACGGCGTGGTGGCCCGCATCGATTCGCTGACCCCGCTGGCGCCGCTGCACAACCCGGCCGCGGTCACCGGCCTCGAGGTGGCCCGCAAGTTGCTGCCCGACGTGCCCCAGGTGGCGGTCTTCGACACCGCGTTCCACGCGACCATCCCACCGGAGGGTGTCACCTGGGCGATCGACGCCGAGCTGGCGGCCAAGTGGCAGATCCGGCGCTATGGATTCCACGGCACCTCACACGCGTACGTGGCCCGCCGCACCGCCGAGATCCTCGGCAAGCCGCTGGAAGACACCAACGTGATCACCCTGCACCTCGGCAACGGCGCGAGCGCCACGGCCGTGCGGGGCGGCCGCAGCGTGGCGACGTCGATGGGTCTGTCGCCGCTGGACGGCCTCGTGATGGGCACCCGCAGCGGCGCCATCGACCCGACCGTGATCTTCCACCTGCACCGGGTGGCCGGCCTGTCGATCGACGAGATCGAGAGCTCGCTGACCCGGCACGGCGGCCTGCTCGGCCTGTGCGGTGACAACGACATGCGCGTCGTCGAGGACCGCGTGGAGGCCGGCGACCCGGTTGCGACTCGGGCCTTCGCGGTCTACCTGCGACGCCTGCGCGAGTGCGTCGGCGCCTACCTCGCGGTGCTCGGCCGGGTCGATGCCATCACGTTCACGGCCGGCGTCGGCGAGCACTCGCCGACGGTGCGGAGCGGTTCGCTCTCCGGCCTGGAGCCGCTGGGCATCGAGATCGACCCGGCCCGCAACGAGGCCGGCGACGAGATCATCTCCACCGACGGCAGCCGGACGAAGGTCCTGGTCGTCGCGACGGAGGAAGAGCTGGAGATCGCCAACCAGGCCCGCACCGCGCTGGGGCTAGCTTAGGAAGCCAACCACACGACGAGGCCGATGAGCACGACGGCGACGACCGCGCCGATGATGATCAGCGGGGTCTTGGAGGCTGCGGGGGTGGGCTGCTCCGGTGGGGCAGCCTGGAAGGCCCGGAACGCTTCGGTGTTGCCGCTCGGGTCCACGCTGTTGTCAGACATGCGCAAGACCATAGCGAAAAGATGCTCGCGGGCCGACTACCCGATCCCGTGGTCATGTCGCTTAGCAGGAGAAATACACCCGCTCTGGGGATTTCACCCCTTCGTGGGCGAGTTGCGCCGTAACTTCGGATCATGGGGACGCGGCGGCTGGCGGGTGCAGCGGTAGCTCTTGCGGTGGCGTTAGCGGTGGGCGGCTGCTCCGGCCCGGCGCCCGAACCGCGGTCGGCTCTCCCGGCGCCGCCCGAGCTGGCCGGCCCACCGATCCCGGATTACCCGACGTATCCGGTCGGCGTTCGTAGCCTGGACCTGCGCCGAGGGCCGGGCCGGCCACTCCCGACGCTGATCTTCTACCCGGCCACTGATCCCGATCGGTCCGATCTGGTCACCGGCCACAACCCGATCCCCGGCAACGGCCTCTTCCCGGCAGCCGGGAGGGCGGAGTCCACGTCGGGAAGAGCCGCGCTCAGAGCGAGGGTCGAATCAGTGGCACGAACCGGCCTGGCACCCGCCGCCGGTCACTTCCCGCTCGTGCTGTTCAGCCACGGGCTGTCCGGCTCGCCCGAGCGGTACGCCCCGGTCCTGGCCCGGTTCGCCGCGGCCGGATTCGTCGTTGCGGCGCCGACCTACCCGTACACCAGCGAATTCGCCCGTCGCTTCCGGCGGGCCGACATCGTGCATCAGCCGGACGACGCCCGCTACGTGCTGTCCCGGGTGCTGCGGCTCAACTACACCGAGCGTGACCCGCTGTGGCGCCGGATCGACACCGAGCACATCGCGGCGGTCGGTCACTCGGCCGGCGGCTACACCACGACCGGGCTGTTCACCGCCGGGCACGATCCGCGCTTGCGGGCCGGCGTGGTGATGGCCGGGTGGGCGGCGCCGGGCGCGTTCGGCGGACCGCCGGCGAAGATGCTGTTCCTGCAGGGCACGGCCGATCCGGTGGTGCCGCGCACGGTCAGTTACGCGGTGTGGATGCGGGTGCCGTGGCCCAAGGCGTACGTGCTGCTGCGCCGCAATTCGCACTCCACCTATCTGCAGCCGGGCGACCTCGGCTACCCGACCATGCTGTCCACCGTGACCGACTTCCTGCGCTGGACCCTGACCGGCGACGAGTCCGCCCACCGGCGCCTGCCGCACATGGTCGGCCCGACCGCGCGCGGCTGACCCAACGACTTCACAGGTCGCGGCGGCACAATGGGCCGGATGCATCGGCGAACAATGCTCAAGGCCATGGTCGTGACCGGCGCGACCGCGGCGGCCGCCGCCTGCTCGACGACACAGTCACCCGCCGCACAGCCCGCCGCACAGCCCGCCGAAGGAAAGCCGAGCAGCGCCCCCGCCGTAAAGAAGGCGCCGACCGGCACCTTCAAGGTCGAGACGACGAAGCTGAGCCTGAGCCGCGGCACCCGCGCCCTGCCGACGACAATCTGGCGCCCGACCACCGGCGGCCCGTTCCCCCTGATCCTTTTCAGCCACGGCTTGACCGCCACACCCAGCGAATACGCCGACCTGATCACCACGTGGGCAAAGGCCGGCTTCGTCGTAGCCGCGCCGGCCTACCCGCACACCGCCGGCGGCGTCCGCGACTTCAACGAGCTCGACGTGCTCAACCAGCCGGCCGATGCCAGCTACGTGATCACCGAAGTGGTGAAGCGACTCGGCAACACGATTGACGCCGATCGGATCGCCGCGGCCGGGCATTCCGCGGGTGGGGTGACGACGCTGGGCATGTTCACCGGCACGCGCGACGCCCGGCTGCGCGCGGCCGTGGTGCTGGCCGGCCGGCAGCTGATCACGACACCGCTGGAGGGCGCCGCGACACCGATCCTGTTCGTGCACGGCAAGCGGGACGACACCGTCGCCTACGTCGACGGCCGCGCCGTATACAACGCCCTGACCTGGCCAAAGGCTTTCCTGACGGTGACCCGGGGCAATCACGTCGCCTCCGACACCGAGCTTCCGGTGATCGCGGCGACGAGCACCGACTTCTGGCGCTGGAGCCTCTACGGCGACGAGGCCGCCAGGTCGCGCCTGAAATCCGACGCCACCCGAGGCGGTTTGGCCACCTTCGAGAGCCGGCTCGACCCCACCGCCTGACCGGCCTCAGTGCAGGAAGTCGATCGCGACCTTCCCGAACACGTCTCCCGCTTCCAGGCGCGCGAAAGCATCCGCCACCGCGCTGAACCCGAACGTCGCATCGATCTCCGGCCGAATGCCCTTCTCGACACAGAAGTCCATCAGCTCGGCCAGCTCCGGCAGCGTCCCCATCGTGCTGCCCAGCAGCTCGAGCCGCATCGCGAACAATCGCCGCAGGTCAACGGTCGCGAGATGCCCACCGGTGGCGCCACAAACGACGATCCGCGCACCCGGCGCCGAACACTTCATCGAATGCGCCATCGTCGGCTCCCCCACCGACTCGATCACCACGTCGACCCGCTCCGGCAGCCGCCCACCCGGCTCCACCGCCACCGCCCCGAGCGCCTCGATCCTCGCCCGCTTGCCCGGGTCACGGCTGGTCGCATACACCCGCTTGCCCATCGCCACCGCAAGCACGACCGCCGCCGTCGCCACCCCGCCGCCGGCCCCCTGCACCAGCACCGAAGAGCCGGAATCAACCCGCCCGCGAGTGGTCAGCATGTGAAAGGCGGTGAGCCAGGCGGTCGGCAGACAGGCCGCGTCAAGAAAGGAGAGCCCAGCCAGCTTGGGAATCAAATTATCCCGCGGAACCCCGACCCGCTCGGCCAGCGTCCCCGGAAACCGCTCCGACAACAGCGACATCCCGCGCGGATCCCCCGCATCAGCCACCACCGGATAGATGACAACTTCGTCACCCTCCGGAGTCACCCCCGCGGCGTCACACCCAAGAATCATCGGCAGCCGATCCCCCGGAAGCCCAACCCCACGCAAAGACCACAGGTCATGGTGGTTGAGCGAGGCCGCCCGAACCTCAACACTCACCCACCCGTCCAGCAGCTCCGGCTCCGGCGCCTCACCCACAGTGAGCACGCTGAGCGGCCGATCAGGCGAGGCCCCAGCAGCAAAAGCAGCACGCATCGTTGAACCCTATAAGCGCAGCCACAGCGGCAACCTCTCCACTTCCCCACCAAACCGCAAAACCCGCAAACCACCCTCCGCAAGTACGCGGGTAGCCCGCCCACAACCGCAACACCCCCCACCCGCCGCCCCGGCCGGGCCGCAGCCACTCACCCTCCCCGCCCCGCCGCCGGGCGGAGCGGATGGCGAAGACCCAGCGCCCCCCAAAACACAGCCGCGAACCCGAAACGCACCCACCCGGCCGCCCCGCAGCGAACCCGAGGCCAGCCGGGCTCGGCTGAGGGGTGGGGCTCGCCTCGCGCGAAAGGCGCGCTGTGGCCCGGGTGCCGGATGGCCGCGCTGCTTGGCGGGGCGGCCACGATCGGGACGGAGGGATCCGCGGCGTACTCGGCGATGTTGTTGATCTTGGGGATTTGGGTGTGGAAAAGCCCGGCCCGTCCCCGGAAGAGGGAGATGGGCCGGGCTTTGTCGTTCGGGTCAGACGGCCGGCAGCGTGGCCGGGGCCGTGGCGGCTGGGGCGACCTGGCGGCGGGCGACGCCGTCGCGGGAGGCGGCGGCGGACACCGCGGCGGCGACTGCGGGAGCGACGCGCGGGTCCAGGGGGGACGGGACGATCGCGTCGGCGCGGAGGTCGTCCGCGACGATTTCGGCGATGGCGTCGGCGGCGGCGACCTTCATGGCTTCGGTGATCGTGGTGGCTCGGGAGTCGAGCGCGCCGCGGAAGATGCCGGGGAAGGCCAGCACGTTGTTGATCTGGTTGGGGAAGTCGCTGCGGCCGGTGGCGACGACCGCGGCGTACTTGTGGGCGACCGTCGGGTGGACCTCGGGGGTCGGGTTGGCCAGGGCGAAGATGATGCCGCCCGGGGCCATGCCGGCCAGCGCGCTCTCCTCGATGGCGCCGCCGGAGACGCCGATCAGCACGTCTGCGCCGATCAGGGCCTCGGCGATGCCGCCGCTGCGGCCGGAGAAGTTGGTGGTGGCGGCCAGTTCGGCCTTCGTCGCGTTCAGGCCTTCGCGGTCGGCGTGGATGATGCCGCGCGAGTCGCAGACGATCACGTTGGCGCCCTCGACGCCCGCCGCGATCAGCATCTTGGTGATCGCCACGCCGGCCGCGCCGGCGCCGCTGATCACGATGCGCAGGTCGGCGAACTGGCGACCGAGCAGCTTGGCCGCGTTGCGCAGGGCGGCGGTGGTGACCACCGCGGTGCCGTGCTGGTCGTCGTGGAAGACCGGGATGTCGAGCTCGGCGTCGAGCCGCTGCTCGATCTCGAAGCAGCGCGGGGCGCTGATGTCCTCGAGGTTGATCCCGCCGAACGACGGCGCGATCGCCTTCACCGCCGCGATGATGCCCTCGACGTCCTGGGTGTCCAGGCAGATCGGGATCGAGTCGACCCCGCCGAACTGCTTGAACAGGATCGACTTGCCCTCCATGACCGGCATAGCGGCCTTCGGGCCGATGTTGCCGAGGCCCAGCACCGCCGAGCCGTCGGTGACGACCGCGACCGTGTTGGCCGTCCAGGTGTAGTCGGGGTAGAGCTCGGGATCGTCGGCGATGGCCTCGCAGACCCGGGCGACGCCGGGGGTGTAGGCGAGGGACAGGTCGTCGCGGCTGGCCAGCGAGACGGTCGGGCTGATCGACATCTTGCCCTGGCGGTGCAGGTCGAAGACGGGATCGGCGGCCAGGGCAGGGTCGAGTTCAAAGCTGAAGAAAGACATGGTGACTCCACGGCATCGACGTTGACACGGTGCACCAGCTCGATCCTCGGTCGCGAATGGGCGCCGAGTGGCGGTGCGATGCGGGGATCACCCGAGATAGCAACCGCTGCGCGGGTGTGCGCTGCGATTTCTCGACCTTAACCCAGCCAACCTGGCCTGGGGTAGTAACGAATGACAACTCTCCCGATGACATCTGCCACCCCGTACCGGCGTGAGTCGTCCTCGATGAGCTGGTTGTCACCCTCGATCCACCAGCCGCCGTCCTGCTCGCGGACCGCCCGCTTGACCACCAGGAGGTCGGGCCGGCTGCGGAAACGGGCGACCACGACAGCCCCGGGCCGCACCCGTCCCCCGCGGCGCACCAGCAACGCATCGCCGGAGCGCAGAGCGGGCACCATCGACGGTCCGTTCACCAAGACCGCGAACAGTGGTAATTGCCATCTCATGGCATCAGACTCCGCGGGCGTTAGGGCCGGGATGTAAGGGGTAGTGTCAACTGCGGATCATCGCAAACCGTATGGAGGAGTCCTCATGCGACTTCCGCGTTTCTTCACTCCGCGGATCGTGGTAAGCGCCCATTGCGACCTGCCCTGCGGCGTCTACGACCCGGCGCAGGCCCGGATCGAGGCGGAGTCGGTCAAGGCGATCGCCGAGAAGTACCAGGCGAACACCGACCCCGAGTTCCGCACTCGCGCCATCCTCATCAAGGAGCAGCGGGCCGAGCTGGTCAAGCACCACCTGTGGGTGCTGTGGACGGACTACTTCAAGGCTCCGCACTTCGAGAAGTACCCGAACCTGCACCAGCTCTTCAACGAGGCCACCAAGCTCGCCGGCGCGTCCGGCGCCAAGGGCTCGGTCGACCCGGCCGTGGCCGACCAGCTTCTCGCCAAGATCGAGGAGATCTCCAAGATCTTCTGGGAGACCAAGCAGGCGTGAGCTTCGCAGCCACTGTGCGGCCGGTACGTCCATCGGACGTGCCGGCCGTCGTTGCGATGGTGCACGAGCTGGCCGATTTTGAACGTGCGGCCGACCAGTGTCACCTCACCACCGACCAGCTCACCCAGGTGCTGTTCACCGAGCCCACGGTCTTCGGGCACGTCGCGGTGGACGCTGCCGATCAGCCGGTCGGGTTCGCACTCTGGTTCCTCAAATTCTCCACCTGGACCGGCACCAGCGGCATCCACCTGGAAGACCTCTACGTCCGCCCGGCGGCCCGCGGCACCGGGGCCGGCGGCGCCCTGCTGACCGCGCTGGCCGACATCTGCGTCCGCCGCGGCTACCACCGCCTCGAATGGGTGATGCTCGACTGGAATCCGGCGGCCGAGTTCTACGCTGCGATCGGCGCCGAGGTCACCGCGGATTGGCTTCCCTACCGGTTGTCCGGGGCGGCCCTGGCCCGGCTCGCCGAACGGGCCTCTTCGGTTACCCCAGTGAACAGATAGGCTGTCCTCCGTTGGAAGGATGGCTACCGTGACTCTGACGCATCCGGATCAAGCGCTCGGCGACGACGTCGTTCTGCTCACGGTGCCCGCCGACGGCGGTTACCTGGGAGTGCTCCGAACGGCGACGGCCGGCCTCGCGGCCCGGCTGCACTTCGCGCTGGACGAGATCGAGGACCTGCGCATCGCCGTCGACGAGGCGTGCGCGATGCTGCTCGCGATCGCGACTCGCGGCGCCGAGCTGGAGTGCCGGTTCGCGGTGACCGACGACGCGCTGACCGTCGAGGTGAGCGTGACGACGGTGCGCGGCGCCAAGCTGCCGGCCGAGTCGTCCTTCGCGTGGAAGGTGCTGACCGCACTGACCACCTCGGCGTCGGCCGAAGCGAGCGGCAAGCACGCGACAATCCGGCTCCTCACCCGCCGAACTGAGGCGTGACCGCCTGAGGCGTGACTTCCAGGTCCAGGGTCGCCCGCACGATGTAGTCGAGGTGCTCGGTCGCGCTGTGGCGTGCGGCCTCGGCGTCACGGTTGACCAGACCGGACAGCAGCTGCCGGTGATCGGCGTCGATCTGCTGCCAATATTCTTCCGGCAGGTGGCCGGTGACCTCTTCACCGTACGAAGCGTGGTAGAGCGGGCGCACCACCAGCTCGAACAGCGGGTTGCCGGTGGCCTTGGCGACCGCCATGTGGAAGGCCGCGTGGGCGGCGAGCATGGTGTCGAGGTCGTCCAGCGCCGGATCGAAGAGCGAACTGCGGATCTCGAGCAGATGATCTTCGCCGCGGCGCAGCGCGGCCAGCCCGGCGGCCGGCACCTCGAGGGCGCGGCGCAGCTCGAGCAGGTCGGCCAGGCCGACCCCGTCGGAGTTGGTCAGCAGCGTGAAGCCGGTGGCCAGGCCATCGGCCAACTGCTCCGCGTCGGGGTGCGAGACGAAGCTGCCGCCGGTGACACCCCGGGTGGTGACGATCAGATGTTGGCTGGCGAGCAGGCGCAACGCCTCCCGGACGGTGCTCCGGCTGACACCTGTCTTGACGCACAGTTCTGGTTCAGGGGGCAGCCTTTCACCAGGCTGCAGCCGCCCCGAGGTGATGTCCGCCCGCAACTCATCCGCCAGCAACTGATAGGCAGGCGGTCGCACCGTAGATCCGGTCACCTACACAGGGTAGGCCCTGACCAACGGTTCGAGGGTGATTAATCGATGCCGAGCGCTCTCGTACTCGGCGGCACGACGATCAATACCCCGGTCAGCACGCCCAAAACCATCAGGAGCACACCCAGCCAGACCGGATCGACCTGCACGAGGAAGCCGCCGGACGCGATGACGAACAGCTGCACGACGATGGCCGGGCCGCGGGCGCCCCGGGCGCGGCGGACGAGCGTGCGGCCGAGGAAGAAGACCACGACCGCGGCGACCGCGGTCATGACGGTCAGTGAGATCGCGACGCCGACCTGCAACGACTCGGCGGTCAGGTCGCGGACGATCAGGTAGACCGTGAGACCGGCCAGGCCGATCGCCTCCAGATAGAGCAGCCACACCGCCGCAGTAAGGGATGTGGGGTTGGCGACTGCGGACTTCTCACTGGTCACTCCCGCACCATACCGACACCTCAGAACGCGCTCGGCGGGTACAGTGCCGCCCATGCGGGCGTTACTGGTGGTTAACCCGAAAGCCACCACCACAAGCGAGCGCAGCCGAGACGTTCTGGTCCGGGCCCTGCGCAGCGCGGTCGATCTGACCGTCGAATACACCACCCGTCGCGGCCACGCGGCGACCCTGGCGCGGTCCGCCGCGGAGAGCGGCGTCGATGTCGTGGTCACCCTCGGCGGTGACGGCACGGTCAACGAGGCGGTCAACGGGCTGATGACCGCGCACGCCGCGCTGGACGGCATCTCCGGCCCACGCGCGCACGCGCTGCCGGCCCTCGCGGTGGTGCCGGGCGGATCGACGAACGTCTTCGCCCGCGCGCTCGGGCTGCCTCGCGACTGGGTCGACGGCACCAGCATGATCCTCGAGGCGATGCGCGAGGGCCGGCACCGGGTGATCGGGCTGGCCCGCGCCGACGACCGTTACTTCACGTTCGCCGCCGGCCTCGGCCTGGACGCGGCGGTGGTGCGCCGGGTCGAGCAGGCCCGGCTGCGCGGCCGCAAGTCCACCCCGTCGCTCTACTTCCGCTCGATCATCGGCCAGTTCCTGGTGAGCGACGACCGCAAGACACCACCCATGACGATCGAACGGCCGGGCGAACCGGCCGAGATGGACCTCGGCACGGTGATCGTGCAGAACACCGCACCGTGGACCTACCTGGGCGATCGCCCGATCAACCCGAACCCGGGCGCGTCCTTCGACCGTGGCCTCGACGTGTTCGCGATACGCCGGCTGGCGGTGACGAGCACCACACGGACTTTGGCCCAGCTGGCCACCCGCGCGGGCGACCCGCAGGGCAAGCAGACGCTGCACCTTCATGACCAGGGTGAGTTCACCGTGGTGTCGAACCGGCCGCAGGCGTTCCAACTGGACGGCGACTACCTCGGCGAGCGACAGAAGGTGCACTTCGTGTCCGTTCCGGAAGCGCTACGTGTGATCTGCTGACGATCGGGTACACGATCACGATCCGTTACAGAAACACGGTCAAAAGAGCGGCAACGCGGCCCGGACCGTACTACATTGATGGGAGCGTTCGTCATCCGGCTCTGGTAGTTGAGGGCAGAACCGGACAAAGGGGTCGTGAGCCAGCTCACCCGCGCGGAGAAAGTTCCGCCGCTACCCTTGACATCGCGAGAGTTCGTGAAAGCATTCACAAGCGATAAGAAGTAACCGGTTGCTGCTTGCGCGCGTTCCTAATCAAGAAGCGCTGAACGGCTTCCAGCAACACCAAAAGCTTGCTGCCGCTCCGGCGACCAGACGGGCCCCCGCCCGACGGAAGCCAGCGCGCACGCATAGGTAATACAAGTAGCGATTCATTTACCCCATCCGAAACAAGGAGTGTTGCCGCCATGGACTGGCGTCACGATGCGATCTGCCGCGACGAGGACCCGGAGCTGTTCTTCCCGATCGGGACGTCCGGCCCCGCGCTCCTGCAGGTCGAGCAGGCCAAGGCCGTGTGCCGGCGGTGCCCCGTGACCGAGGAATGCCTCTCGTGGGCACTCGAGTCCGGTCAGGACGCCGGCGTCTGGGGCGGGATGAGCGAAGATGAACGGCGCGCAGTCAAGCGTCGTGGCGGCCTCCGGGTCGGCGCTCCTACCGCCTGAACCAATCCCCCTAGAGCATTTACGCCCCGGGCCGCATCGGCTCCGGGGCGTCTTGCTGTTCCCATCCAATTACCGTGGGCTCATATTTCCTGAGAGCTTTATGAGAGTCGCTCCGCAGCGCTTGAATTGGATCACAGTGAGTCTCGCTCGGATTCGCGAAATGATCTCGAAATTGCATACGGCTCAAGACTCATCACCCTCCGCTGTGGAACATGAATACCCTCTACAGGGGTGCATGATCCGGTTACTCTCCGCAACAGAGCGAGAAAAAGATTCCGATGTCGTGCCTGAGCGGTGAGTACGGACCGTCGCTCCCGCCAGGACCGCGGCGCGGCGAGCAGGCCGCTGGCGCGTCCAGAACGCTCACCCCACCACGGCGACCTGCGTGCATGGTTGCGGTCAAACCGACACCCGTAGGGCACTCTCAGGCCGCGACAGAGGCCCGGGCGACTACCGCGTTGACCCGGGCTGCCACGAGGTGGACCAGTTCGAGGGCGTCGGTCAGCGGAGCGGCGATCGCCACCGCACCCGCCCCTCGGGCTGACTCGGCCGCCAGGTCGTAGAGGTAGCCCGGAGCCAGGAAGTAGGCGGCCATGCCGATGCGGCGGGCGCCGGAAGCCCTCAGGAGATCCACAACGGCGGCCGGAAGCGGCGGGGCGGCCGAGGAGTAGGCCACGACGCACGGGAGGCTCAGGCGTGCGCTGAGAGCGTCCGCGGCCCACTCGACCGTGGCGCGGGCGGCCGCGTTGCGTGTGCCGGCCGCGGCGAGGACGACGGCGTCGAGGCTCGCGAGTGACGGCAGCCGGCGGATCAGGCCGTCGATCAGGAGCGGCGGGACCGGCGGCAGGCCGGCCACCGGGGCCGGCTGCGGGCCGAGCACCTCGGCCAGGGTCACCGAGACGGGCAGGGCCGCCGCCGCGTGCAGGACCGCGGGAATGTCGATCCGGCCGTGGTAGGCCTTCGTCAGCAGCAGCGGCACCACGACGGCCCGGCTACCCGGCGCCAGCCCGGCCAGGACGTCGAGCGGGCGCGGGCCGGCATGGTCGAGATAGGCCGCACGCACCTCCCACGACGGGTGGGCGCGGCCGACCGCGCGGGCCAGCGCCTCGGTCGCCACGGCGGCCCGCGGGTCGCGGCTGCCGTGGGCGACGAGAACGACGGTCAGACGTGCAGGCCGCATTCGGTCTTCTCGAACATCGCCCAGCGGCCGGCCCGCGGGTCCTCGCCGGCCTTGGTGCGCCGGGTGCACGGCCAGCAGCCGATCGACCCGTAGCCCTTCTTGAACAGCTCGTTGACCGGCACGTTCCACCGGCTGATGTAACGGTCGACGTCGGCCTGGGTCCAGGCCGCGATCGGGTTGACCTTGACCTTGCCCTTCTTGGCGTCGAACGTGACGACCGGCGTGTTGGCGCGGGTCGGCGACTCGTCGCGGCGCAGGCCGGTGGCCCACGAGTCGTACTCACTGAGGGCCCGCTCGAGCGGCTCCACCTTGCGCATGAAGCAGCACTCGTCGGGGCTGCGGGCGAACAGCCGCGGGCCGAACTCGCCGTCCTGCTGGCCGACCGTCATGTTCGGGCGGATCGAGCGCACGTTGACGTCCATCGTGGCGGCGACGATGTCGCGCACCTTCAGCGTTTCCGGGAAATGCAGGCCGGTGTCGAGGAAGACCACGTCCACGCCCGGCGCGACCCGGGAGAACAGGTGGGCCACGACGGCGTCGGCCATCGAGCTGGTGACGCAGAAGCGCGCGCCGAACGTGTCGGTCGCCCACTTGGCGATCTGCTCGGCCGGGGCGCCCTCGAGCGCGACGGCGGCGTCGAGCGCGAGCGCCTTGAGCTCCTCGGGAGTGCGCCGGCCTGCGATGGCAGCCGGGCCGAGGCCGATGAGATTGAGTGAGGTGGCCATGACTGTCATCGGTTTACTCCCTTGGACAGCAACCCGTTGAACTTGACCGTGAAAACTCGGGCGCAGGAGTGGCACTCCCAGGCGCCGTGCGAAGCCTCGTTGGGGCGAAGGTCCTCTTCACCGCAGTAGGGGCAGTAGAGCGGGGCGGATCGGGCGTCGCTCATTTGAGAAGCGCCTCCTCGGCCCGCATCACCCAGGTGGCGAACGTCTCACCACGGTCGGTGCGGTTGTCCAGGTAGTTGCGGGCGACGCGTTCGACGTACTCCGGAAGCTCGTCGGCCGTTGCCTTGAGGCCGCGCAGCTTGCGGCCGAAACCGGCGGTCTCGCCCTTGGCCATGCCGAGCGCCCCGCCGAGGTGGATCTGGAAGCCCTCGACCTGCTCGCCGTGCGCGTTCATGACCAGTTGGCCCTTGAGGCCGATGTCGGCGACCTGGGTGCGGGCGCAGGCGTTGGGGCAGCCGTTGATGTGCACCGAGATGTCGGCGTCGAAGTCGGCCAGCCGCTCCTCGAGCCGGGCGACCAGCTCCTCGCCGCGCGCCTTGGTCTCGACGATGGCGAGCTTGCAATATTCGATGCCGGTGCAGGCCATCGTGCCCCGCCGCCAGGCCGACGGCCGCGCCTCGAGCCCGATCCCGCGCAGCCCGCGGATCAAGCCCTCGACGTTGTCATCAACCACATCAAGGACAAGCAGCTTCTGGTACGGCGTGAGCCGCACCCGGTCGGACCCGGCCGCCTCGGTGAGGTCGGCCAGCTTCGACAGCTGCGTGCCCGAGGACCGGCCGACCACCGGCGCGGCGCCGATGTAGTTGAGCCCGTCGCGCTGCTTGTGCACCCCGATGTGGTCGATCGGCCGCTCCGGAAGCTCCGGCGACGGACCGTCGATCAGCGCCCGGCCGAGGTATTCCTTCTCCAGGACCTCGCGGAACTTCTCCACGCCCCAGTCGGCGAGCAGGAACTTCAGGCGGGCGCGGTGCCGCAGCCGGCGGTAGCCGTAGTCGCGGAAGATCCCGATCACGCCCTCCCAGACGTCCGGGATCTCGCCCAGCGGCACCCAGACGCCGAGGCGCTCGGCCAGCCGCGGGTTGGTGGACAGCCCGCCGCCGACCCACAGGTCGAAGCCGGGGCCGTGGTCGGGGTGCACGACGCCGACGAGCGAGATGTCGTTGGCCTGGTAGGGCCCGTCCGGCAGCCAGGAGATGACCGACTTGAACTTGCGCGGCAGGTTGGAATAGGCCGGGTCGCCCACGTACCGCTTGACGATCTCGTCGATCGCCGGCGTCGCGTCGATCACCTCGTCGGCGGAGACCCCGGCGACCGGCGAACCGAGCACGACCCGGGGACAGTCGCCGCACGCCTCGGTGGTCTGCAGGCCGACCGCTTCGAGCCGGCGCCAGATCTCCGGCATGTCCTCGACCCGAATCCAGTGCAGCTGGATGTTCTGCCGGTCGGTGATGTCGGCGCTGTCCCGGCCGAACTCGGTGGAGATGCCGGCGATGGCGCGCAGCTGGGCCAGGTTGAGCGCGCCGCCGTCGACCCGGACCCGCAGCATGAAGTATTCGTCCTCGAGCTCTTCCGGCTCGAGGATCGCGGTGCGGCCGCCGTCGATCCCGGCTTTGCGCTGGGTGTAGAGCCCCCACCAGCGGAACCGGCCACGCAGGTCGGCCGGGTCGATCGAGGAGAAACCGCGGTGCGCGTAGATGTTCTCGATCCGCGCGCGGACGTTCAGCGGGTTGTCGTCCTTCTTGCTGCGCTCGTTGGGGTTGAGCGGCTCGCGGTGTCCGAGCGCCCACTGACCCTCGCCGCGCGCCTTACGGGGGCGGGCGGTCGGTGTAGCTGGGGTGCTGCTGGGCGCCATGTCGGCGGTCCTCCGGGTGTCGGTGGGCGCGCTTCGACGCTTGCGGCATTTGGAGGACTCGTGACATCTGTGTCAGGAGAGTGCCGGCACGTCTGGCACGCCCGGACTCAAATCGGGCGGCGTCAGTAAGCCGGACACATCGCGCTGCGGACGCGGCCGTAATCAACGTGGCGACGGGCCACGAAGCGGCGGTCAACGGCAGCGGTCATGTCGGTAAGCCTCTCACGCGTCGGCATTCTGGGCCAGTACGGTCCAGATTCCGGGAGTGTGCGCCCGAGCACACAGGCCGACCTGCAATTCTCTCTCTCCGTGAAGCTTGCTCGACCCCTCTCCTGGGCGCTCCCCGCGCTGTTCACCGCGCTGGTGGTGAGCTGGCGCGCGGGCACACCGGAGCCCTGGCGGGACGAGATGGCCAGCTGGAGCGCGGCCGGCCGGACGGTCGGGGAGATCTCCGAGCTGGGCCGCAACATCGACGGCGTCACCGTGCCCTACTACCTGTTCCTGCACGTCTGGATCGGGTTGTTCGGCGACTCGGTGATCGCCATGCGGGTGCCGTCGGTCATCGCGATGACCGCGACGGCGGCGGTCGTGGCCCTGCTCGCCCGGCGCTGGTGGGGTGAACGGGCCGGCCTGCTCGCCGGCCTGCTGTTCGCGGTCGTGCCGGCGGTCTCCCGCTACGGGCAGGAGATCCGGGGGTACGCGTTCGCGGCGCTCTTCGCCGCGCTGGCCACCCTGCTGCTGGCGATCGCCCTCGAGCGCTGGTGGGTCTGGACCAGCTACGGCCTGGCGGTGGCGCTGACCGGCCTGTCCCACCTGCTCAGCCTGCTGGTGCTGACCGGGCACGCGGTGCTGGTGCTGGTGGCGGTCCGGCGCGGGGGCCGGCTGCGGGTGCTGTGGTGGCTGCTCGCGCTCGTCGCCGCGGCCGGCGTGGTGCTGCCGATGACCTCGGCCGGGCTGGGCGAGCAGTCGGCGCAGCTGAACTGGCTGACCGCGGCCACGCTGCCGGAGCTGGCCCGGGCGATCGGAGCGATCTTCCTGGTCCCGGCGGTGACCGTGCTGGTGGGACTGCTGGCCGTCGCCGCGCCACGCCGGTCACCGGGGGCGCCGGTCCTGGTGCTCTGGTCGGCGGTGGTGCTGCCGATCGGGACGCTCTACGCGTACGACCATTTCGTCGCACCCATCTTCGTGGCCCGTTACCTGCTGTTCGTCGTACCCCTGCTGTGTGCCCTGGCCGGCGCCGCGCTGGCGCCGTTCCGCCTGCCGTGGGCCCTCGTGCCGGTCCTGGTGGTCGCCGCCGTGGGTGCGCCGTCGCAGCGGTCGATCCGGCGGGCGCACTCGTCGTCGGACTACCGGGCCGCCGCCGAGGTGGTCCTGACGCACCAGCAGGCCGGCGACGGAATCATCTACGCGCCCCGCCGCGGCTGGCAGATGACCGACCTCGGCCTGGAGTACTACCTGGGCGACCGGGCGCCGAAGGACGTGCTGCTGGCCTCGGACGAGGTGGCGAACGCGTCGCTGTGGGCGACCGAGTGCGCCGACGCGGCGAAGTGTCTGGGCAGCACCCAGCGGGTCTGGGTGGTGGCCGCCGACAACCTCTCGCCGGCGTTCCGGGCGACCGTCACCAACCAGCTCTCCAGCAGCGCCAAAGCGGCGCTGGCCGGTTACCAGCGTTCGGGCTCCTGGCGGGTCCGCGGCTTCACCGTCACGCTTCTAACGCTTTCCTAGCGGCACTACCGCTTTCCTAGCGGCACTACCAGGACGGCCTCGGTGCCGCCACCGGCCCGGTTGCGCAACTCGATGCTGCCGCGCAGCTCGCCGGTGGCCAGCGCGCGGACGATCTGCAGGCCCAGGTTGCTGCTCGACTCGGCGCGGAAGCCGTCCGGCAGGCCCTGGCCGTTGTCAGCCACCGTGACGTGCAGCTGCTTGCGGAAGCGGTGCGCCGAGACGACCACCTCGCCGACCTCGGCCCGCTCGGTGTCCAGCGGCACGTTGTCGTTGTCCTCGTCGGAGGCCGGGAAGCCGTGCTCGACCGCGTTGATCAGCAGCTCGTTGACCACGATCACCAGCGACGTGGCGATCTCGGCCGGCAGCACGCCGAAGGTGCCCTCGCGGCGCATCTTGACCGTGAAGTTGGTCGCCGCCACCTCGGTCGCCGCGGTGGCCACCCGGTCGACGATGCCGTCGAACTCGACCGCCTCGTCGCTCGACATCGAGAGCGTCTCGTGCACCAGGGCGATCGAGGCGACCCGGCGCACCGACTCCTGGAGCGCCATCTTGCCCTCCGGCGAATCCACCCGGCGGGCCTGCAGGCGCAGCAGCGCGGCCACGGTCTGCAGGTTGTTCTTCACCCGGTGATGGATCTCCCGGATGGTGGCGTCCTTGGTCATCAGGGCCCGATCGCGGCGGCGGACCTCGGTGACGTCGCGGACCAGCACCAGCGCGCCGATCGGCACGCCGGCCGGCAGCAGCGGCAGCGCCCGGGTGAGCACGGTCGCGCCGCGGGCCTCCACCTCCTGGCGGGGCGGGAACTCGCCGCGCAGCGACGCGTGCATCCGCTCGGCGGTGTCGTTGCCCTCCAGCGGGTCGGCGGCGAGCCGGCTGGTCAGCATCGACAGCTCCTCGCCGACCAGGTGTGCGTTGAAGCCGAGCCGGCGGTAGGCGGACTGGGCGTTCGGCGAGGCGTACGTCACCTTGCCGCTCGCGTCGAGCCGGATCAGGCCGTCACCGACCCGCGGCGCCGAGGTGGTCTCGCCCGGGTGCCGCGGCGGCGGGAAGGTGCCGTCGGCCACCATCTGCGCCAGGTCGTCGGCCGTGGTCAGGTAGTTGAGCTCGAGCTGGCTCGGGGTGCGCGCGGTGGACAGGTTGGTGTCCCGGCCGATCACCGCGATGACCTCGCTCCAGCCCTCCTCGCGATCTTTCTCGTCGCGCAGCCGCACCGGGATGGCCTCGTGCCGGGCGGGGGTGTCGCCGTACCAGACCGGGTCGCCCTCCCGCCAGATGCGCTCCTGGGTGAAGGCGATGTCGAGGTGGGCCACCTCCGGCCCGCCGACGATCTTGCCGACCTGGTCGTCCTGGTACGCGGTCGGCGCGGTGGTCGGCCGGACCTGGGCGACGCAGAGGAACTCGCGCCCCCGGCCCGGCTCGCTCCGCACCGGCACCCACAACAGCAGGTCGGCGAAGGACAGGTCGCTCAGCAACTGCCAGTCGCCGGCGAGCCGGTGCAGGTGGTCGATGTCGGCGGGGCCGAGGCCGGTGTGCTCCTCGGCCAAATCGCGCAGGGTGGACACGCCCTTAGTTCTACAGGGTGCTCGTTACCTTCTTGAGTCCACGCGGCGCGTCGGGGTCCTCGCCGCGGGCGAGCGCCAGGGCGAGAGCGAGCTTCTGCAGCGGCAGGATGTCGAGCAGGGCGCTGTACCGCTCGTCGGCGACCGCGGGCACAGCCAGCCGACCGGAGGCGCCCTCGATGTCGCTGGCCCCGATCGTCACCACGTCGGCGCGGCGCTCGGCGAGCCGGTCGACCACGTCGCGCATCGCCCGGCCGCCCGGGCCGTCGCCGACCACGGCCAGCACCGGCACGTCCGGGTCGGCCATCGCCAGCGGGCCGTGCAGCAGGTCGGCGCCGGAGAACGCGAGAGCCGGCAGGTAGGACGTCTCCATCAGCTTGAGGGCGGCCTCCCGGGCGGTCGGGTATGCGTACCCCCGGCCGGTGGTCACCATCCGCGAGGCGAACCGGTAGCGCTGGGCCAGCTCGTCGGCGGCCGGGTCGGCGAGCGCGTCGTCGGCCAGCTGCGGCAGCTTGTCCAGCGCGGCGCGCTCGTCGTCGGGCAGTCGCCCGTCCCCGGCCCGGACACCCTCGATGAGCAGCAGAAGAGCGAGAAGCTCGGCGGTGTACGTCTTGGTGGCCGCGACCGCCCGCTCGTGCCCGGCGGCCACGTCGATGGACAGCTCCGCCGCCCGGGCCAGCGGCGAGTCGGGGTTGTTGGTGACCGCGAGGGTGAGCCCGCCGTTCTCCCGGGCCGCGGTGAGCACCCCGGTGAGGTCGGGCGAGCCGCCGCTCTGGCTGACCCCGATCACCAGCGTGCCGCTGAAGTCGGGCCGGGCGCCGTAGAGCGTGATCGCGCTGGGTGACGCGCTGGCGACCGGGAGGCCGAGCCGGATCTCGGTGAGGTATGCCCCGTAGAGCGCGGCGTGGTCGGACGTGCCCCGGCCGACGAACATCACATTCCGTGGCTTCCGTTTCGCCACCTCGGCGGCCACTTCGGCGATCACGGAGAGGTGTTCGGCGTCGAGCAGGCGTGCGAATCCGCCCGGTTGTTCCGCGATGTCCGCCGCCATGCCCCGACCTCGCTGGGTCACTTTTCCTCCCCTGGTGAGCGCATCTCCGCGCAGTTGCTGCGCAGTCTTGCAATAAGTAGCTCGGTTAGTCAACGTTTCGAGCACTAATGAGCAAGGACTGGGCCTGACATTCAGGCCCCTCTTCCCCTAGTGTCTTCGTTCGTGGATGTACGCCGCGCTGCCGACCGCGCACTTGAGCAGGCAAGATCCGCTTTGGCGCGAGATGAGCCGCAGCAGGCCGCCGACCATCTGGCCGGGGCGCTCACCCACGCGCCCACCCTCCCCGAGGCCCATGAGCTGCTCGGCCGCCTCGCCGCCCTGCCCGGCGGCGGCCTCGCGCTGTTCCCGCTGGCCCCGCACGTGACTCCCGGTGGGCTGGCCGCCCGCGCCCACCTGCTCGCCGCCTCCGGCCATCCCGATGAGGGTCTGCCCCTGCTCGCCGCGGCCAGCGGCCGCGCGCCCGGCGCCGACTGGGCCGGCGTCCCCTGGGTCGGCGACCCGGCCCTCGGCGGCCGCGTCGACCCCGGCATGCTCGTCCAACTTCTCATGCGGCTGTGCACCGCCGTCGGCGATCCGGCGCCCGAGCGCACCCGCACCACGCTGCGGCCCTACCTGACCGTGGCCCAGCACGCGGTGCGGGCCAACCCGGAGCACGCGATGCTGCTCGGCGCCGGCTCGGCCCTGGCCCGGCGGATCGGCGAGACCGGGCTGGCCGTCGAGTGGGCCGCCCACGGCGCCCGGGTCCGGCCGTCCAAGCTCGCCGAGATCTGGCTCGGTTACGCCTACCGCAGCGCCGGCAAGGTGCCGGAAGCGCTGGCCGCGCTGCGCCGGGCGGTCACCCACGACCCCGACGACCTTTCGGTGTACGCCGACATCGCCGGCACCCTCGCCGACAACGGCCGCCTCACCGACGCGCTGAGCTGGGTCGACCGGGCCCTGGAGAAAGACCCCGACTACGACTGCGCTGTGCACACCGCGCACCGGCTGCGGCACCGCGCCGACGGCGATCTCGCCCACCTGGTGCGGCTCGCCGACTTCATCCGCGACCACCCCGACGAGTCGCACGAGCACACCGACCTCGCCGACTGCTGCCGCGGCGTCCCCTGGCTCGGCGGCACTCCCGCCGCGGCCCCGCTGCCCCGCGGCAACGCGCAGGCCGCCGACGCGCCGTCCGACGAGGCGGTCCGCCGGCTGCGCCAGGTCGCCTCGCTGTCCTGGTCGAACCCGCCGGCCGCCTACGACGCCGCCGTGCAGCTGATCATGGTGCAGCCCTACGACCTGCTCGCCGTCCTCGCCCACCCGCCGGTCGACGTGGCCGCCGCGGAGATCTGGGCCTGCCTCGGGCTGCTGCACCACGGGGCCGAGGAGCCGTGGCTCGACTCGGCACGCCGCAAGCTTCTGCTCGAGCTGATCGAGGGCGGCCTCGACCGGGTCACCGAGGCGGCGCTGTTCGCGCTGATCGTGTCGGCCTGGATCGACCCGGACGCCCGGGCCGACGTGGCCGCGATCGTTGCCGGCCGGCTCGCCGAGGTGGCCGGCCGCCCCGGCTCACGCACAGTGGCCGAGCTGGCCCTGGCCACGCCCGACCTCGACCCGGCGGTCCGTAAGACGGCCGCCGGGATGATCCGGGTGATCCCGCGCCCACGCCCGCGCAGCCGCCTTCTGCTGCGCTGGCGCCGCACCTAACCGATCACGGCGATCAGGTCGCCTTCCTGCACCACGTCGCCCTCGTTGACGGCCAGCTGAGAAACCGTGCCGTCGGACTCGGCGATCACCGGGATCTCCATCTTCATCGACTCGAGGATCACGAGGGTGTCGCCCTCGGCGACCGTGTCGCCGGCCGACGCCACGACCTTCCACACGTTGGCCACCATCTCGGCCCGGACCTCGTCCGCCATCGGAACCCTCCTCGTCGAACGTTCGTCAGGTCATCCAACCACGGCCGAGTCCGGCCCGGCGCGGCACGCCGACTACGATCGGGCCGGGAAACGTGCAACGAACAGGAGTCCGCCATGGCGAAGAAGTCCCGCAAGAAGAAGGCCCGTAAGAAGAGCGCCGCCAACCACGGCAAGCGCCCGAACAGCTGAGTTTGTTGCAGACATACGGAAAGGCCCGGCGATCTGCATCGCCGGGCCTTCGTCGTCGTCGGTTACTCCCGCTACGGGAGGTACTCCCGGGTCTCGACCTGGACTTCCAGTTGGTCGAGCTTGATCCGCAACCGCTCGCGTAGCTCACGGGGCGCCGTCTCGTCGCCGCAGCAGCGGGCCACCAGGGCCTTCACCTCGTGCTCGATGCCGTACTCCCGCAGGCACCCGGTGCAGTCGTCCAGGTGCTTCTGGATCAGCGAGCGCCGATCCTCGCTGCACTCCAGATCGAGGTAGAGATAGACCTCGCTGAGGACGAAGCCGCAATCGGGCTCTTTCTCGTCGCCGTTAACGCCGCTCATCTCGCGTCACGCCTCCTGCGGTTCCGATGCGGTCCGGGTAATGCCGCGATCGACGGCGTACTGCTCGAGGAGCTTGCGCAAATTGCGCCGGCCGCGGTGCAGCCGCGACATGACCGTACCGATCGGCGTACCCATGATGTCGGCGATCTCCTTGTACGAGAAACCCTCGACATCGGCGAGGTACACGGCGAGCCGGAAATCCTCCGGCAACTGCTGAAGGGCGTTCTTGATGTCGCTGTCCGGCAGGCGATCGAGCGCCTCGGTCTCGGCTGAACGCAGACCCACCGACGTGTGCGACTCCGACGAGGCCAACTGCCAGTCGGTGATCTCCTCGGTCGGCGCCTGCAACGGCTGACGCTGCTTACGCCGGTAGGAGTTGATGTAGGTATTGGTCAGGATTCGGTACAACCACGCCTTGAGGTTGGTGCCCTCCTCGAACTGGTGAAACGCGGAGTACGCCTTCAAGAACGTCTCCTGCACCAGGTCCTCCGCGTCGGCCGGATTGCGCGTCATCCGCAGACCGGCCGCATAGAGCTGATCCACGAACGGCAACGCGTCCCGCTCGAAGCGCGCGCGGCGCTCCTCCGTACGCTCTGTTTGGGCCACCCTCGACTCTCCCCTCGACTGCCCCGCCGAGGATACGGGTAGTGCCCCAGGAGACGCTGAGAAAACCGCGGGTGTGCTGACACTCACCGATGGCATGGCGCTTTCGGCGGCCGGCCACGCCGGTCCGGTCAGCAGTTCACGTACTCGGGTGACCTCACGGTCATCGCGCTTGGTACCGGCAACCACCTGAACAAACCCCTTTCGCGATACAAGCTCGCGGGTCTTATAACCACGACCGCGCAACTTGCATTCCGGGCTTGATGGCCTCGCCTCGCTCGGCGGGTGTTGCGCCCCGAGAGGTCGTTGTCGAGAGGCGCAACGCGACTCTGGTTCAGCTTGCCCAACCGTGGGTGCGCAGCCAGTCGACAGCGATGGTTGCCGTCTCCGCCACGCCCTTGCGCAGGTCGTGGGTGGCGCCGGGGCGGACGGCGACCTCGACGCCGGCGACTGGGGTGGGCATGCCGAAGGGGTCGCGGTCGCCGTTGAGGACCAGCGTGGGCACGGCGGTGGGCAGTTCGGCGGCTCGGCTCTTCTCCGGCTTGCCCGGCGGGTGCAGCGGAAACGCCAGGGCGATAACCCCCGCGGCGCCGAGGGTGGCCGCGGTGCGACACGCGACTCGCGCTCCGCTGGACCGGCCCCCGAAGATCAACGGCAGCTTGGGTACGCGGTACTTCGCGATCACCGCTTCCCACGCCTCGTCGAGCTGCGCGATCGGTGCGGGCGCTCGTCGTCCGGCGACGCGGTACGGCTGGGTGACGAGCACCACGCGTACGCCTGAAGCGGTTGCTTTTTCGGTCAGCGCGACCAGGTCGGGCGCGTCGACGCCGCCGCCCGCGCCGTGGCCGAGAAAGAGCAGGCTGACGGGCGGGCCGGCCGGATCCACAAGGCGAATTCCGGCCGGTCCGCGCGGCGTCTCGATTTCGGTGCTGGTCACCGCCCTATACAAGCAGCAGTGCCCGCTGCGGCATCAGCGACTCAGCGGGATGAGCGTGAGCAGACGACGATCCTCCTCGTCCGGGCCGTCATCGACGGTTGCCCCGTCCGGCCGGACGCGTTCGCGCCAGGCGACCAACATGGCGCGGCGTTCTCGGGGCGTGGTGCCGCCCCAGACGCCATGGCAATCGCCCACCTGTAGTGCCCAGGCCAGGCATGGACCCTGCACCGTGCACGTCCCGCAGAGCGATATCGCGCCCTCGGACGGCTCGTTCGGAGCCGGAAAGAACGTCTCCGGATCCACGCTGCGGCAGGCGCCACGTGTGCGCCAAGCCTCATCGGTGCGGCGTTCCTGGATCGCTTCGAGAAGTCGCGGATCGCGTCGAGCGATGGCTACTTCGTGTGGACGCGGCATACGAGCCCGTGTCAAATCAGCCCACCTCCCCCGTGGGACCGGTAATGCGCGTGGTGACATGCCCGCACCGTGCGGACCGGCACCACTCCGGCGCTGGTTTGTATCGCACCGGGGAAGATCAGAACAAGGGGCTTATCTATCTCGAAACAAAGTTCGCAGCTTGAAATGTGTACATATTTCAACAAAGACCGCTGTTGATCATGAGAGTTCAGAAGAGCGTTGTCTCCGGGATCAACTCCGGCGGAGGCGCCAGCAGGTGCGGGCCGTTGTTGCGCACGTTGCCCACCGCGGGACCGACCGGTCGCACCTCGATGGTCGCGAGTTCACGGTCGGTAATCGGCTGCAACAATTCGGCCGGGTCGCCGCCGCCGGCCAGCCAGTCGGCCCAGCGATCGGGCGGCAGGATCAGCGGCATGCGGTCGTGCACCCGCTCGAGCCCGCCGCGCGCGGCGGCGGTGAGGACGCTGCACGTCCGCTGGGACTCCCACGGCGCCCAGATGCCGGCGAACGCGAGCACACTTCCGTCGGCCGGGGTCATGTAGAACGCCTGGCGCTGCTTGCCGGTGCGGACCCACTCGAACCAGCCGTCCGCCGGGACCAGGCAGCGGCGGCGGGCGAACGACGGGGCGAAGGCCGGGGAGGTGGCCACCGTCTCGGAGCGAGCATTGATCATCTTGGCGCCGCCGCGGGCGTCCTTGGCCCAGTGCGGGATCAGGCCCCAGCGCGCGGTGTCGAGCACTTTTTGATCATCGGAGATGCGCACGAGCGGGACCGGATCGGTGGGCGCGACGTTCCAGCTCGGCCCCAGCCCTTCGGTGACGTCGACGGCGTCGAAGAGGTCGCTGAGGTCGGCTTCGCTCCGCGTCGTCGCGTACCGCCCGCACATGAGTCGGTACGGTACGCCTTCCGAACTGATCCCGGGGGGCGGGAATACGCCGGGGAAATGTCGTACCCCGAAGGCAGAATGTCCACCGTGACTGCTGAACCTCGCCCCTGGCTCGCACCGACCGCGTCCGCCCCGGTCACCACGACCGTGCGGCTGCCCGGCTCCAAGTCGATGACCGCCCGCGCGCTCATCCTGTCCGCGCTGGCCGGCGGCCCGTCGGTGATCGAGCGGCCGCTGCGCGCACGAGATACCGAGCTGATGGCCGCCGGTCTGCGCGCGCTCGGCGTCGCGGTCGACACCGGGGCCGACGACCGCTGGGCGATCGAGCCCGGCCCGCTGCGCGGCCCCGCCCGGGTCGACGTCGGCCTGGCCGGCACGATCATGCGGTTCCTGCCGCCGGCGGCCGCGCTGGCCGACGGCGTGATCGAGTTCGACGGCGACCCGCACGCGCGCAACCGGCCGCTGCGCCCGATCGTCGAGGCGCTGCGTGCGCTCGGCGTGTCGATCGACGCGTCCGACACCGGTGGCCTGCCGCTCACCGTGCACGGCGCCGGCCTGGTCGAGGGCGGCGAGGCGGTGATCGACGCGTCGGCGTCCAGCCAGTTCGTCTCCGGCCTGCTGCTGTCCGCGCCCCGCTTCACCAAGGGCCTGGTGCTGCGGCACGAGGGCCCGCCGGTCCCGTCCGCGCCGCACCTGCGGATGACGACCCACATGCTGCGCGCCGCCGGCGCTCAGGTCGACGAGTCGGTGTCCGACGTGTGGACGGTTTCGCCGGGCCCCCTCGCCGGGCGCACCTGGGTGATCGAGCCCGACCTCAGCGGCGCCGCTCCGTTCTTCGCCGCCGCCATGGTCACCGGTGGAGCCGTGACCCTGGCCGGCTGGCCGGCGTCGAGCTGGCAGCCGGTCGAGCGCCTCGCCGAGCTGCTCACCGCGCTCGGCGCCGACGTCTCGCAGGGCGCGGCGGGCCTGACCGTCCGCGGCACCGGCACGCTGCGCGGCATCACCGCCGACCTGTCCGAGGTGAGCGAGCTGACGCCGGTGATCTCGGCGCTGGCCGCGCTCGCCGAGGGCCCCAGCGAGCTGCGCGGGGTGGCGCACATCCGCGGCCACGAGACCGACCGCATCGCCGCGCTCGCCGCCGAGCTGAGCAAGGCCGGCGCGGAGATCACCGAGTTCGCCGATGGGCTGCGCATCGAGCCGCGGCCGCTGCGGGCGACCTCGTTCGAGACCTACGCCGATCACCGCATGGCGCACGCCGCCGCAGTTATCGGACTCGCCGTGCCGGGCATAGAGCTCACCGACGTAGCGTGTACGTCGAAGACGTTGCCCGAGTTCCCCGAACTCTGGGCGGGACTCGTGGCGAGGAGCTAGACCCTGCCAGCACGCAAGCGGGAGTACGACGAGGACGACGTCCGGATCCGTCCGGGCCGTTCGTCGCGCCCGCGTACCCGAACCAGGCCCAAACACGACGACGCCATCGACGGGCTGGTCATCACCGTCGACCGCGGGCGGTACGGCTGCGTGCGCGAGGACGCCGCGGTCGACAGCCCGATCATCACCGCGATGCGTGCGCGCGAGCTGGGCCGCAAGTCGGTCGTCGTCGGCGACCGGGTGGCGCTGGTCGGCGACGTGACGGGTGATGCGGGCGCCCTCGCTCGCATCGTCCGCATCGCCGAGCGCACGTCGGTGCTGCGCCGCACCGCGGACGACGACGACACCACCCCCGAGGGTCGCCTCGAGCGGGTGGTGGTCGCCAACGCCGACCAGCTGGTGATCGTCAGCGCCCTGTCCGATCCCCCGCCGCGAACCGGTTTCATCGACCGCTGCCTGGTGGCGGCCTACGACGCCGACATCGAGCCGCTGCTCTGCCTGACCAAGGCCGACCTGGCCGGCCCGGCCGCGGTCCTCGACTACTACGCCGAGCTCGACCTGCCGCACGTGCTGGTCCAGCCGGACAGCGACCTGGCCGAGTTGCGCGGACGCCTGGCCGGCCAGATCTCGGTGATGGTCGGCCATTCCGGCGTCGGCAAGTCCACCCTGGTAAACCGCCTGGTCCCGGACGCGCTGCGAGCCGTCGGCGTGGTCTCCGCGATCGGCAAAGGGCGGCACACGTCGACCAGCGCCGTCGCCCTCCGGCTGCCGCTGGTGGGCCGTTCCCGCAAGGACCCCGGCTGGATCATCGACACCCCCGGCATCCGCAGCTTCGGCCTAGCCCACGTGAGCGCCGAGAGTCTCCTGCACGGCTTCCCCGACCTGGTCGAAGGCACCCTGGAGGACCAGCCCAACTGCGGCCACACCGCGAGCGACGCCGACTGCCACCTGGACGCCTGGGTGGCCGCTGGCAAGGCCGACCCCCGCCGCCTGGCGTCCTACCGCCGCCTGCTCGCTTCCCGAGCCGGCGACCTGGACTTCCGAGACCACCCGGAGCCCGAACTCCCAGCCTGACCCGCCGCGGCCGTCCGTGCGGTGCGGGCGCGCGAGACGGTCGGGCCGGGGATCGGCTAGCGTGCGACGCATGGCCGGATATGCCGACGACCTTGCGCTCGCTCACCTGCTCGCCGACACCGCCGACTCGATCTCGATGGGGCGGTTCCGGGCACTCGACCTGCGGGTGGAGTCGAAACCCGATCTCACTCCGGTCTCCGATGCCGACACGGCCGTCGAGCAGGCCATTCGCGGGACGCTCGCCCGGGCCCGGCCGCGGGACGGGGTGCTCGGCGAAGAGTTCGGGAGCACCGTGGCGGCCGCCGGGCGGGGCAGCCGCCGGTGGGTGATCGACCCGATCGACGGCACCAAGAACTTCGTGCGCGGCGTGCCGATCTGGGGCACCCTCATCGCGCTGCTCGAAGGCGACACCCCGGTTGCCGGGCTGGTCTCGGCGCCGGCGCTCGGCCGGCGCTGGTGGGCGGCGCGGGGCCACGGCGCGTTCGCCGGGAAGCACCAGCACGCGGCCACCCGCATCAACGTCTCCGGCGTCGGGCGGCTCGCCGACGCCAGCTTCTGCTACGCCAGCCTGAACGGCTGGGCCGACACCGGCCGCCTCGAGCCGGTCGTCGATCTCGCTCTCAACACCTGGCGGAGCCGCGCCTACGGCGATTTCTACGGCTACATGCTGCTGGCCGAGGGCGCCCTGGACATCATGATCGAGCCGGAGCTGTCGCTCTGGGACGTGGCCGCGCTCATCCCGATCATCACCGAGGCCGGCGGCACCATCACCGAACTGACCGGCCGCCCGGCCGGCGACAAGACCGCAGCCATCGCCACCAACGGCCTACTGCACGAAACGATCCTCACCGCCCTGACAACCCGCCAGCGCTGACCCACCGCCGCCCTCGGAGCCCGTGTTTGGAGGCTGAAGATCGGGCAGGGGGCATTGCGGCGTGACTTAGCGAGGCGAAAAGGGCGCTCTGGCGGGGCCGGAGGCTGGGGTTAGGGCTCGGCGGGGTGGGGAACTCCACTATCGTGCGTCAGGTGGTGTCTCCGGGCTGGTTCTTCCTCGCCGCCATGATCTTGGCGTATGGGGTGGCTAACCTGCTGCAATCGGCAGCGGCGGCCAAGACCACCGTGCACCACACCTTTGATCCGGGGCTGCTCGTCCGGCTCGCGGGGCAGCGCACCTACCTGCTCGGCATCGGCTGTCAGACGCTCGGGTTCGTGCTCGCCTTCCTCGCCCGGCGGGATCTTCCGCTCTTCCTCGTGCAGGCCAGCGTTGCCGCGGGGCTCGGGGTTACCGCTCTGCTCGGCGTACTCGTCCTGAAATGGACCCTGCCCGCCGCCGAGGTCCTGCTTCTCACCCTGCTGCTCGCGGGGATCACCGCCCTGGTCATTGCGGCGGAGCCGGCGCATTCGCGCCGGCTCGGGGCGGTCGTCGTGGTCCTTCTGGGCGCGTCGGTTCTGGTGATCGCGGCGGCCGGCTACTTTGCCGTACGGCTCCATGGCGCGCTCGGCTCCGTAGTGCTGGGTTCGCTGGCCGGCGTCGATTTCTCGGCGGCGGCGATCGCGGCCCGGCCGCTGGCGAACGAGCACTCGGCAGCCGAATTCTTCACGAATCCGCTGCTCTACCTCCTGGTGATCCACTCCCTGGTGGGGCAGCTGCTTCTCGGGCTGGCCATGCAGCGCGGCTCGACCACGGCCGCGGTGGCTGCCATGGACGCGGCCGGGGCGGTTCCGGCGGCGATCGTCGGCCTGCTGCTGCTGGGCGACCGCATCCACGAAGGGCTGGGCTGGCTGGCCGCGGTCGGCTTCGTGACCACGCTGGCCGCGGTGATCGGGCTGACCCGCTACGCGGAGCCACAGCACCACCATGCGACGGCCACCCCGCGCCGCCCGGACGCGACCACTCCGCTCCGAACGGCGCCGACCGGCCACTGACCGGGCGACGGGCTCTGGGCGAGCCGGCACGGCTGCGCATTCGCAAGTCTTGGGATTTTGCCGCGCCCGGCGCTTCAGAGACCTCTCGCGGCCGAATCGCCTTGCGCGATGGGCGCGCTGCGGGCTGTTTTGGCAGGTGGTCGCGCTGTGGGGGCGGGGCGGGCGGGGTTTGGCGGGGGCGATTCGCTGCGTACTGGCTAAGGGAAGTTGATCCTCGTGGGGCCGCGGAGCGTAATCGTGCATGAGAGCAGAGGTGTGGGGTACATCTCGACCATGCCCATCGGGCGCTTATGTCCCGAATGAGGGGAAACAAGGATCGACTGACGGTTCTCCTCGGACGCGCCGAAATGCGGGGAGGGGGCAGGTTATGCACAATGGAGCGATCATGTCGAGCGAGGTGCACTACCTGGTAGACAGCGATCAGCCGTATCCGCTGCTCCGGCTGGCTGGGGTGCTCGACGTGGCGTCCGCGCCGGAGGTGCGGTCCGCGCTGCTCGATGTGCTTGCCGGGCAGCCCGAGGCCGTGGTGGTTGATGTTGGTGGGCTCGAGGTGAGTGATCCCGCGGCCGTTGCGGTGTTGCGCGACGTGCGCCGGGACACCGCCGACTGGCCGGCCGCGCGGCTCACGCTGTGCAACGTGCGGGACGCTACCGTGTGGCAGAGCGTGGGCTGGCCGGTGTGGCCGGACAGTGACCAGGCGTTTGCCCAGCTCGGGGCGCCGGCCGCAAATCATCGGGTGAGTGTCGATCTGGAGCCGCAGGTCGGGGCGGCCCGGCGGTCGCGGGAGCTGATCAGCAGCGCTTGCGACGAGTGGGATCGCAGCGACCTGGCCGGGTCGGCGTGCATCGTCGTCACCGAAATGGTCAACAACGTCGTGCAGCACGCGCACACCTCGATGATTCTGCTGGTCGCGGCGCACGGGGACGGCGTCAGCGTGGCCGTGCGGGACCATTCGGGGACCGTTCCGTCGTTCACCGGGGCGCCGGCGCCGACCTCCTACGGCGGGCGGGGCATGCTGCTGATCGATTCGGTAGCCAGCCGGTGGGGCAGTCTTTCGCTGACCGACGGCAAAGTGGTGTGGGCGCTGATCGCGGACGACGGCACGGGCATGACTGGGCCCGGCCGCGGGTAGATTGCGACCATGCGAGACAACGACTATCCGTCTGAGGTGTCCGACCCGGAGTCTTCGGGTCTTCCGGGGACGGCGGACGACGATTCCAACGCCTACGACTCCGTCGAGAGCACCCGCTGGGCCGACGGCGCCGACCCGGCCGCGCTGGCCGGGGTGGGCCCGGGTGGCTCCAACCGGTTCGGCGACACGGCCGAGGAGGCGCGCGAGGGCGAGTCCCTCGACTACCGGCTCAAGCAGGAGGTGCCGGACGTCGGGGCCGAGGACCCGCTGCCCCCGACCCGCGACCCGGTCGACGAGACGGTGGACAGCTCGGAGCAGCGTGACTTCGACGCCGATGTGTGGGGCGCCAGCCCGACCTCGGACCCGAAGTCGCAGATCTCCCTCTACGACGACGGCCAGCTGGACGACGACGACCCGGAGCCGGTCGGTCGCCTGGTGGCGACGGACGAGGGTTACGGCTTCGACGACGAGGCGGACAGCGTGGCTTACGACGCGGGCGCGGCCGGCGGCGGCGCGAGCGCCGAGGAGCTGGCCATGCACGAGACCAACGCGCCGGATTTCGACTAATCCAAGCCCTGCTCGATGGCGTAACGGGTCAGCTCGACCCGGTTGTGCAGCTGAAGCTTGCCGAGCGTGTTCTGGACGTGGTTCTGCACGGTGCGATGGCTGAGCACCAACCGCTCGGCGATCTGGCGGTAGGACAGGCCCTTCGCGACGAGCCGCAGAACTTCGGTCTCACGCTCGGTGAGCTTTGGCGTCGTTTCATCTGATTTGTCTGGCTCGGCGGCCAGTCGCCGGAACTCACCGAGCACCAGGCCGGCCAGTCCCGGGGTGAATACCGTGTCACCGGCAGCCGTCCGCGCCACCGCGTCCAAGAATTCCGCCAAGCCCGCGGATTTCAGTAAATATCCGTTCGCGCCGGCTTTCATCGCGTCGAGGACGTCCTGCTGCTCCCCGCTCGCCGACAGCATCAGGATCCGCACCGACGGCAGCGCACCTCGCAGCCCGTTGATCACCTCGACGCCCGAGACATCCGGCAACTGCAGGTCCAGCACCACGACGTCGGGGCGGGCCGCCGCGGCAATCCGCACGGCCTGCTGCCCCTCGCCCGTGCTGGCCGCCACCTCGTAGCCGGCCGCGGCGAGATCGCGGCTCACACCCTCACGCCACATCGGGTGGTCGTCCACCACCATCACCCGGACCATCAGGTCAGCCTAGTCACCGTCATCTCCACCTCGGTGCCCTGACCGGGCGCGGAGACGATCGCGACGGTGCCGCCCAGGTCCTCGATCCGGCCCCGGATCGACTGCGCCACCCCGAGCCGGCCCTGCGCCTGCGCCTGCGACAGCCGGTCGGTCTCGATGCCACACCCGTCGTCTCGCACGGTCACCACGACCTCGTCCGGCGCGTCCTCGACGAGGATGTAGACCCGGGTGCCGGGATCGCAGTGGCGTTCCACGTTGTCCAGGGCGGCGGCAACCGCCGCGGCGATCTCGCGGGCGGTGCCGGGCGGCAGCCGGACCGGTTCGGCCGGGCCGGAGATGGTCACGTTCGGCGACTCCTGCCGGCTCAGCAGCGTCATCAGGTCGGTGCCGTCGTCGCCGTCGGCCGGGACCGAGCGCGCGGCGACCAGGCTGCGCAGCTTCGCCTCCTGCTCGCCAGCCAGCCGGGCCAGCTCGCCGGCCTCCCCGTCGAGCCCGGCCCCACGCCGTTTCACCAGCGCCAGGACCTGCAGCACGGAGTCGTGGATGTCGCGGGCCAGCCGTTCCCGCTCCCGGGTGGCGGCCTCCAGCTCGATGGCGCGTTGCAGCCGTTCCTGGGCGACCTCGGCTATCCGCACCAGGTAACCGACCGCGATCGCGGCCAGCAACATCAGCACCGAGCCGGTGAGCGCGGCCTGGTCGCGGTGGGCGCGAACGATCAGGTCGGTGGCGCCCATCAGGAGCGCGCCGGTGATGCCGGCCCGCCGACCGCCGGCCACCGCCCAGGCGAGCACGGGCGCGACGTGCCAGGCGACGGCGAGGGTGGGCTTGCCCTCCTCGAGCGCCTGCCGGCCGACCACCGGCACGCTGGCGGCCAGGGCCGCCGCGGTGAGCAACAGGTCGGCGATCAGCAACGGCGGGCGACGGCGGACGGGATTCGCATAGGCGTACGTCGTGAAGACCGTCCACGCCAGCATGACCGCCACCACCGGCCACGCGAGGACGGGCCGCTGATAGTGCGCGACATTGCGGACGACCAGGATCGTGGCGTAGGTCAGCGCGGCAATGCGATAGACCGCGATCGCTCTCCACAACGGCGCCTGAAATCCGTTGTCCCGCCCCTGCCGCATCCGCCGACCTTGCCACATCCGACCGGTCCGGCGGGGCCCGCCCTGCAGGAAGATCCGGCGTCGCTTAACGTCGACTCATCAGCACCGAAGTTCTGCTCAACGAGACGTTCGACCACAGCTCGATCACCGCGCTGCGGCATACCGTCGCGTCCTGCGCGGCCGGCGCCGGCCTGGGCGGCGAGCGGCTCGACGATTTCGTGGTCGCCGTCAATGAATTGTTGACCAACGCCGTCCGGCACGGCGGTGGCCTGGGCACGGTCGCGCTGTGGAGGGCCGGCGATTCGGTGGTGTGCGAGGTCCGCGACACGGGTACGGGACTTCCCGAGGCCGCGCCGGAGATGCCGGTGCGACCTGCAGCGACCCAACCCGGTGGATGGGGGCTGTGGCTGGCGGAGGAGCTGACCGACACATTCACGCTGATCACCGGAAATGGCGGAACGGTCGTTCGGGTGTCGAGTCGGGTTTCCTTAAGAGAAGCTTAAAACTCCTCCCTTGATCTTGCCTCTTGGGCGTCGCCTCAACAAAGTGTGGCTGCATTCACCTGAGGGGGGCCAATGGTGCACGAGGCACGTCATCGCTCCGGCACGCCCGGCTGGTTGTCCCGGCCGCGAACCGTGGCGGTCCTCGCGGTGGCCGCAGCGGGCCTGGTCGCGGCCGTCTGGATCCCGTCCCGGGACGACGTCGCCTCGGCGACCACGCACCATCGGACCACCGCGCGATTCGGCCGCAGCGCCTTCGCCGACGACTTCACCAACGGCGGCCTCGACCTCGCCAAGTGGGCGCTGCTGAAGGACAACGGCACCCCGGTCAGCAGCGGCGCGCAGATCAAGGACGGCGAGCTTTCGGTCAGCCGGCTGCTGCGCTCCAAGCAGACGTTCACCGACGCGTTCGGCCACGCCGAGGCGCGGATCAAGGTGCAGCGCAAGAACGGGGTGTGGCGGGCGTTCTCGCTGCTCGACGCGAACGGGCGGGTGCCGTCGGGCACGCTTGAGACCATCGACGGCGGCATCGACCCGACGTCCGGGCGCAACTTCCACACGTACGACCTGGACTGGTCACCGGAGACGGTGGTCTGGTCGGTCGACGGGAAGCCGAGCCTGCGGCTGAACCGGCAGGACGCGGGCGGTCCGCTGACCCTGGTGCTGAACCTGGCGACGAACGGGGATTCGGCCGGGCGCATGCAGGTCGACTTCGTGCAGGTGTTCACGAGCCCGTCCGGCCCGCCGACGGCCTCTTCTCCGTCGGCTCAGCCGTCAGGCGAGCCGACGGCTGAGCCCACCGAGACGACGCCGACCGAGGCACCACCGACGACCACCGCGCCGCCCGAGACCACGGCACCGACCACCGCGCCGACCACCGCGCCGCCCGCGACGACGGAACCGACGACCGCGCCGACCACGGCACCGCCGACGACCACGGCACCGCCCGCGCCGCCCGCCGCCGCCCCCTGGAAGCCGTTCACGGCGTATTCGGCCGGCGACCTGGTCACCTTCGCGGGTGCGACCTACAAGGTGCTCGAGTCGCACACCTCGCTGCCCGGCTGGGAGCCCACCAAGTTGCCCAACCTCTTCGAAAAGGTGTAAATAAGGGTCGAATTCCGGGGATCCGGTTGACCGACGGCGGTCTATCTATAAAGACTGTTGCCGGTAACGCACGCCTCTTCCCCGGAGGAATCCCCCATGCGTAAGACCCGCTTCCTACTCGCCGCGGCCGTGGTCGCGACGACACTCGCCACCGGCCTATGGGCCGGCACGCGCAATGACACGGCCGAGGCCGCGGTCGGCGCCGTCACCTGGTCCGATGAGTTCAACGGCTCGTCCGGCTCGACAGTCGACTCGTCGAAGTGGAGGTTCGACACCGGCGGCAGCGGCTGGGGCAACAACGAGCAGGAGTACTACACCACCTCGACCAGCAACGTCTATCAGGACGGCCAGGGCCACCTGGCGATCACCGCCCGCAAGGAGAACCCGGCGAACTACCAGTGCCACTACGGCACCTGCCAGTACACGTCGGGCCGCATCCTGACCGCGGACAAGTTCTCGCAGACCTACGGCCGGTTCGAGGCCAGCATCAAGATCCCGAAGGGCCAGGGCATCTGGCCGGCGTTCTGGATGCTGGGCGGCAACAACTGGCCCACCACCGGCGAGATCGACATCATGGAGAACGTCGGAAACGCCCCCAACACGGTGTACGGGACGGTGCACGGCCCCGGCTACTCGGGCGCCAGTGGTGTTGGTGGCAACAAGACGATCGGCTCGCCCCTGGGCGACGGCTTCCACACGTACGCCGTCGATTGGTCGCCGAATTTGATCGTCTGGTATCTGGACGGCGCCGAGTACTTCCGCGTCACGCCGTCGAACGTGAGCGGCACCTGGGTCTTCGACCACAACTTCTTCATGATCCTCAACGTGGCGGTCGGCGGTTACTGGCCCGGCTACCCGGACGCCACCACCGTGTTCCCGCAGACCATGCTGGTCGACTACGTCCGCGTCTCGGCGTGGAACAGCGACAACGGCGGCGGCACGACCACCGGCAACGCGCTGAAGAGCAACTTCAGCGGCCGCTGCATCGACATCCCGGCAGCCAACCCGGTCGACGGCGCCCGCCTGCAGACCTACGACTGCAACGGCAGCGCCGCCCAGAGCTGGGCCGCCAACAGCGACGGCACGCTGCGTGCGTTGGGCAAGTGCATGGACCCGGCCGGCGGCGCGCTCACCAACGGCACGCCGATCCAGCTGGCGACGTGCAACGGCAACCCGGTGCAGCGATTCACCCTGTCGGCCGCCGGTGACCTGGTCAACGTGTCGGCCAACAAGTGTGTCGACATCAAGGACTGGAACAGCGCGAACGGCGCGGCCCTGCAACTGTGGGACTGCGGCGGCACCACCAACCAGAAGTGGACGAAGGCCTAACCCGCGTCGCCGATCCGGTACGGGTCGCCGTAGACCTTCCACGTCAGCGGCCCGGACAGGTCGAGGTTGCTGCGGTCGAGGAACTGCCGCTGAACGGTGTCGACCCGGGTGGTGTCGAGGTGTGCCTTCTCGGTGCGCATCTCGTCCACCCGGGCGTCCAGGAACGCGTTGAGGTAGCTCAGCTCGTCACCCCCGTCGGACGGCGCCTCGGCCTGGCGCAACGCCGTCGCCCGGATGCCGCGCAGCCCGGAGACGCCGTGCATGACGGCGGCGTCGAAGTAGGCGAACTGGCCGAGCGCGCGCAGCCCGTCGGCGCGGGCCATCCGCACGGCCGGGTCGAAGTACATCCAGTCGCGCTCGTCCTCCTGCGCCTTCTGGAAGATCGGATCGAGGGCGGCCTGCTTCCAGGCGGCGGTGAAGCCGGGGTCGAGGCCGGCATGCGAGTCGGAGCCGTCCACCGTGCGCAGCGCGGGCAGGTAGGACGCCAGCACGTTCTGCGGCTTGCGACGGGTGTACTCGTTGACCAGGTCGAGCATGTCCGAGGTGCCGGAGCAGAAGCCGACGATCCCGGCCGTGTAGCCGCGGCCGTCGCCGAGGTCCTCGATGTAGGCGTACGCGCTGCGCCAGTCCAGCGTCGAGTTCTCGGCGGTGGCGACCAGTTCGAGCGCGGTCTCCTTCTTGCGGCTGTCGTCCAGCCCGGCGGCCAGCGATCCGCTCGCCGGCGCCACCGCACGCAGCGGGGCGGACTTCGGCCCGTACGCCTTGACCTCGGCCAGTGAATAACCACCGGCCGCACGCCCGCGCTGGATGGCCAGCACCCGGACGTAGCGACCGGAGCCGCCGAGCCGTTTCAGATCGTCGGTGCCGCCGTCCCCGGAGCGGGTGGCATAGACATCGTTCCAGTTGGCGCCGTCGGCCGAGGTCTGCACGCGGTAGTTCTTCGCGTACGCCTTGTCCCACCGCAGCCGGACCCGATCGACTTTCTGCACGTTACCGAGGTCGACCCGGACCCACTGGGTGCCCGGGCCGTCGGTGCTGGCCCAGCGGCTGCTCGGGTCGGAGTCGGTTACTTTGCCGGCCACCCAGGTCGAGCCGAGCACCGAGGACGCGACCGCGCCCCGGCCTCGGGAGATCAACACGTCGTTGGTGGCGCTCGCGGCGACCGAGATCGCCAGCGGCACACACAGCACCACCGTGATCCCGGTGCCGAGTGCGAGCGTCCGACGGCGTATCCGCATCCTTCAAAGCTAGGTCGGGCTCCTGTGAGCCCGCCGCCGCTTTACGGAATTTACTTCTTGCGCCGGCTCCGCAGGATCAGGAAGACGATCAGCACGACCGCGCCCACCACGAGCAGGCAGCACACCGCGGCGAACCCGAAGAAGCCGAAGCCGCGCCGGCTACGCCGGTATTTCGCCGCCTCGATCGCCACATCGGCCACACCGTTGCTGGCGGCCCATGCGTGCACCGGCACCACCAGGGTGAGCATGACGCCGGTCACTGCCGCGGTTGCCCGGGACCACCACTTCACTGCTGCTGACATGTGTCCCATCCTGCCCGACCTGCGCAAGAGCCAGTCAGGCTGTCCGAATTGCGGGCGATCGGGCAGGGTAAGAGGCAGGGGAATCGAGCGGAAGGGGTGCGGATGGACGCCGATCTGGTCGCATTGGCCGAGGCCAACGGAGTGGCCACCTGGTACGAGGACTGGCATCGCAAGCGCAAGGACGTCTCGGCCGAGTCGGTCGTCGGCGTGCTGGGGCTGCTGGGGGTGGACGCCACTACGCCGAAGGCGATCAGGTCCGCGCTGGCCGCGGTCCGCGAACGGGACGGGCTGGGCCGGCTGCCGGGGACGATCGTGGTGCGGTTCGGAACCGGTCGGGAGCTGCCCGGCGACGGCATCCTCGAGCTCGAGGACGGCAGCCGGCGCGAGGTGGCCGGCGCGGTCCCGGCCGACCTGCCGCTCGGCTGGCACCGGCTGACGATCGGCGGGCAGGACATCACGCTGGTGGTGGTGCCGGCCGAGCTGCCCGCGCCGCCCGAGACATGGGGCTGGATGCTGCAGCTCTACGCCCTGCACTCGGAGACGTCGTGGGGCATGGGCGACCTGCGCGACCTGCGCTCGTTCATCGCGCAATCGGGCGAACCGGGGCTGGTCCTGCTGAACCCGCTGCACGCGATCACGCCGACGCTGCCGGTGCCGGCGTCGCCCTATTCGCCGTCGAGCCGGCGCTTCGCCAATCCGCTCTACCTGCACATCGAGGACACCGCCGAATACCGCCGGGCCGATCCGCCGCTGCGCGCGAAGGTCGACGCGTTCAAGCCGGTCACCGACAAGCTGATCGACTACAGCCGGGTGTGGCAGGCCAAACGGGCCGCGCTGGAGGTGCTCTGGCCGCTGGCCGGCGAGGTCGATCTGGAGTCCGACCCCGGTCTCACCGACTTCGCCCGGTTCTGCGCCCTGGCCGAGTTGCACGGCGCGAACTGGCAGGAGTGGCCGGCCGAGTTCCGCCGCCCCGACTCTCCCGCGGTGCGGTCCTTCCGCAGCGACCGGATCGCCTTCCACGTCTGGGTCCAGCGGCTGTTGACCGAGCAGCTCGGCGCGGTCGGCGAGACGGCCCGCGAGCAGGGCATGCCGGTCGGCGTCGTGCTGGACCTCGCGGTCGGCACCGACCCGGCCGGCGCGGACGGCTGGCTGCTGCAGGACGTGCTGGCCGCCGGGGTGCACATCGGCGCTCCGCCGGACGCGTTCAACCAGCTCGGCCAGGACTGGGGGCTGAGCGCGTGGCGGCCGGACCAGCTGATCGAGACCGGCTACGCGGCCTATCGGGACATGCTCGGGCGGATCTTCAAGAACGCCGGTGGCCTGCGCGTCGACCACGTGGCCGGCCTGTGGCGGATCTGGTGGGTGCCGCCGGGCATGCACGCGGCGCACGGCACCTACGTCCACTACGACCCGGAGGCGATGCTCGGCATCCTGGCCCTGGAGGCGACCCGGGCCGGCGCGGTGGTGATCGGCGAGGATCTCGGCACCGTGCAACCGGCCGTCACCGAGGGCCTCGAACGCATGAACATGCTGGGCTCGGCGGTGCTCTGGTTCACCCGCGACTGGGAGGACCCGGAGCAGGTCTATTACCCGCCGGCCGACTACCCGCGCAACGCGCTCGCCACGATCTCCACCCACGACCTGCCGACGGCGGCCGGTTTCCTGGCCGGTGAGCAGGTCAAGGTGCGCGCCGAGCTGGGCCAGCTGGCCGGCACGGTGGAGGACGAACGAGCCACCGCCGACACCGACCGCGCCCGGCTCAGGGCCGCGTTGACGGCTCAGGGCCTGATCACGGCTGCGAGCACCGACGACGAGGTCGTGGTGGCGATGCACGAGTTCCTGGCCCACACCCCGTGCCGGCTGATCACCGCGTCGCTCTACGACGTGCTGGGCGAACTGGACCAGCCGAACCTTCCGGGCACCTACGACGAGTACCCGAACTGGCGCATGCCGCTGCGGCTTAGCCTTGAGCAGATCGCCGCGGACCCGCGTATCGAGCGGACCGCGGCGATCTTGCGCAACCGGACGACGAAGGAGACGACCCCATGAGCTTCCTTGACAAGGCCAAAGACTTCATCGACAAGCACGACGAGCAGGTGGACAAGGCCCTCGACAAGGTCGGTGACGAGGTCGACAAGCGGACCGGCCACAAATACTCCGACCACATCGACAAGGGCGTCGACGAGGCGCAGAAGCGCACCGGCGAGGGCGACACGACCCAGCGCTAGACCGCGAGCGGTTCCGGCCCGGGGTCGTCGTCCACGGCGAACAGCATGGGGTGCAGCGGGAGGAAACCGTCCCGTTGACGGCACAGCGTCGGCGGCAGCAGCGACGAGCGGTGCTCCGGGTGTTCGCCACAGTGGCGCATCGCCCGGGTCACCGCGTCGGCGTGGTGCCGCCCGCCGCCGTACTCGCCGCAGCCCTCACAGTCCCAGCGCCAGAAGAACTGGCCCTCCTCGGACTCGCGCCGCCGGATCCGCAACGGCGGGCCGGCCTCCTGCTTGGCGGCGGCCAGGATCGCCGGCATCGCGACGGTCGGCGGCGGGCCCGGCGGGCGGCGCGGCTCGTCGCCGCCGCTGTTCTGTTCGCCGAAGATCTGTGCAAGCACATTACTTGTGGACACAACTTCAGTTTAAAAGCCGCATCGCGGCCAATACCGGGATTTCGGGGATTAAGGTGCCGCAGCGCATTAAAAGGATCGTCGAAACCGTCGCCTCCGGCGTCGCCGAACTAATCCCGGACGCCGACCGGCCGGAATCGTTCACGCTGTTGCTCGACGGCACCCCGCAGTCGCACGTCGACCTCCGCGACCCCACCCACCTCGAATTCGAGTACATCCGGCGGATGGCCGCCGCGATCGACCTGATCGCGCCGCCTGGGCAGAAGCTGCGCGCGCTGCACCTCGGCGGCGGGGCGCTGACGCTGCCCCGCTACCTCGCGGCGACCCGGCCCGGCTCCCCGCAGCGGGTGGTGGAGATCGACGGGACGCTGGTGGAGATGGTCCGGCGCGAGCTTCCGCTGCCGGCGCGAGCTTCCATCCGGGTCCGGGTGGCCGACGCGCGCGCGGCCGTCGAGGGCATCCGCGAGGCCGGGTACGACGTGGTCGTGCTCGACGTCTTCGCCGGCTCCCGCACCCCCGCCCACCTGGCCTCGGTCGAGTTCATCCAGGAGGTGGCCCGGGTCCTCGCCCCGACCGGCTGGCTCATCGCCAACGTCGCGGACGGCCCACCGCTGCGCTACGCCCGCAGCCAGGTCGCCACGATCCGCGCGGCCCTGCCCGAAGCCTGCCTGGTGGCCGACGCCGCGGTGCTGCGCGGCCGGCGCTTCGGCAACCTCGTGGTGCTCGCCGGCCGCACCCCGCCGCCGATCGCCGAACTGACCCGCCGGGCGGCCGGCGACTGGTTCCCGGGGCGGGTGGAGACTGATCTCGACCGATTTACCGGAGGAACGGCGCCGGTAACTGATCGTGACGCCGTCGCGTCACCCACTCCGCCGGCCGGACTGTTCAGTAGCAGAAAGTGACGAACCGTAGGCCGAAGGTGCAGGAATTTCCGGCCTGTCGTGTTGTCGTCAACAAAAGCGGTGTGAAACGCGCCTGCTGACTTGTCGCGGCCGATGTTACTCGGCTGTAATCGGACTCAGCCGCGTTCCACTCGCGGCCGCCGACTGGGGGGTAGGCGCATGAACGATAAGTATTTTCTGGCTCCGCCCGGCATGTCCGCCGGCGATGCCGCCGGTTCACGTGTCCTATGGAGCGGCCGCTGCGCCGTCGCCGAATATGCGTTCGAGGAGCCCAGCTCGCTGCCGCGCTGGACCCTGCCGGAAGAGACCGAAGTGGTCGTCACCGACGACCGGGTGATCTACCGCGACGTCACCACCGGTGCCACCGGCGACCTGCGCTGGCCGTGGCCGCAGCACCTGCGGGTGCAGCCGGGCAACCGTGACACCGGCCGCTCGGCCACCGTCACCCAGATCCAGTTGGTCTGCGCCGGCCCGGGCGGCTCGTTCCCCGCGCTGGTGTTCGCCGGCGGCGACATCGCCACGGTCGGTGACGCCGACCGCCTGGCCAATGTGTTACGCCAGGCCATCGCCCGATACCGCGTCGAGCACGCCGCCGAGCTCGGCATCCCGGCGCCGCAGGGCCGCATGCTGTCCCGCCTCGTGATCGGCCCCGAGTTCAGCAACTACCAGGGCGGCGAGGGCCAGACCGTCACGCTGCTCGGCTCGGTCTCGGTGCAGGAACAGCCGGCGCCGCGGCCCCGCCCGACCTATGCGGCCTCGGCCGCGGTCCCGGCGGCCGTCCCGGCCCGGCCGATCGCCGTGCACGCCGAGTTCGGCACCACGCCGCCACAGACACTGCGGCCCGGCTTCGACCCGGTGGTGCACGCCCGGCCGGCCCAACCGGCCGACGACGCCATCCTGCGCGGCACGCCCGACCTGGCCGCCCGCGCCGCCGACCTGGCCGCCCGGGTGGCCAACCTGGTCGCCGACCGCGACTTCGGCCCGGCCCAGCCCGCCAACCTGTCCGCCTACCTCGGCGCTCCCGACGAACGGGCCGAGCAGGCCCGGCGCACCGCGGCCCGGCTGGCCGCCAACTCGGCCCGCAACCGGGGCGTCAGCCCGCGGCGGCCGATCGACGACGAGGTGGGCTCACCCACGCGCAACATCTGACCGGGGGGCGGCCGGCGAGTAACAACGCCCGTCCGCCACCCGCTCGGCGTGCTCCTCGTGCGCCCGGTGGAGCAGGTCCATCAGCTCCTCCTCGGCCCGGATCTTGGCGCGGTATTTCTCCGGCAGCCGCTTGATCTGCCGTTCCTCGTCGAGCAGCCGGTGATAGATCTTGTCGCAGTAGTTCGGGTCGATCTCGATGTCGAGGAACTCCAGCGCGTGCCGCCGGGCCGCCGCCACGTACGTCTGCGCGCGGCCCTTCGGGCTCAGCAGCGACACCACGACGGTGAGCAGCAGAATGCCGACGATCAGCGCCAGCGACAGCCCGGTGGAGATCTCCGCCGCGTGGACCGGCTCGCCGTCGTTGATGAACGGCACGTTGTTCTCGTGCATGGCGTGCAGGATCAGCTTCACGCCGATCAGCGCCAGGATCGCCGCCAGGCCGTAGGACAGATAGACCAGCCGGTCGAGCAGCCCGTCGATCAGGAAATACAGCTGCCGCAGGCCGAGCAGCGAGAACGCGGTCGCGGTGAACACCAGGTACACATCCTGGGTCAGCCCGAAGATCGCCGGGATCGAGTCGAGCGCGAACAGAATGTCGGTGCCGCCGATCGCCACCATGACCAGCAGCATCGGCGTCATCACCCGCCGGCCGTCCTTCTGGGTGAAGAGCTTGTCCCCGTCGTACTCATCGGAGGTGTGCAGGAAACGACGCGCCACCCGGATGATGAAGTTGTCCGGCGACTCCCCCTCGTCGTGGCCCTGCTGCCGCAGCAGGTTGCCCGCCGTGACCAGCAGAATCAGCCCGAACAAGTAGAACACCCAGGCGAACGAGTTGATCAGCGCGGCGCCCAGGAAGATGAAACCGGTGCGCGCCACCAGCGACACCGCGATCCCAACGAGCAGCACCTTCTGCTGGTCGGCCCGCGGCACCTTGAAGCTGGACAGCAGCAACAGGAAGACGAACAGGTTGTCGACCGAGAGCGCTTCCTCGGTGACATAACCCGCGAAATACTCCGCGCCCTTCTGCCCGCCCCCGAAGATCGTGACGCCCAGGCCGAACAGCAGCGCGATCGTCACGTAGATCGCCGTCCACCGGGCGGCCTCGCCGAGCGTCGGCACGTGCGCCTTGCGCACATGGAAGAAGAAGTCGAAAAGCAGCAGACCGATGATGCCCACGACGGTCAGCAGCCACAGCATGGGCACATCCTATGGGTGGTTTGCTTCGATGACCGCCGACCGCATCTGCGATCTCGTCAGAAAGAGCGCCCCGGCCAGGTTCGCGCCGCGCAGATCAGCCCCACGCAGGTCCGCCCCGGTGAAGTCGGCCCGCCGCAGGTCAGCGTCGCGCAGGTCGGCCCCGATCAGCAGCGCGCCGCGAAAACTCGCCCCGCGCAGGTCGGCCCCGCGCATCTTGCGCCCGATCAGATTGGCACCCCGGTGATCGGCCCGCTTGGTGCCGGCCCGCGCGAGGTGGCTGGCTTTCTGCAGCAACGCGTTGACCTTGCGCCGCTGCTCCTCGACCTCGTTCAGACCGGGCGTTCCGCCCGCGAGGTGGTCGGTCTGCGCGAGAGCCTCCCGCATCTGCTTGTGTACGGCGTCAGCCGCGTCCAGCCCCAACGCCTCGGTCAGCAGCCACATCAGCTCGTGCAGCTGCCGCATGATCGAGAGGTCGGCCCCCGGGTTCTCCTGGGTGATCCGCTGCCCCGCCCCGAAGCAGTCGAACACCACGCACCCGTGAAAGCCCTTCTGGTCGAGCCGCTCGTGGATCCCGCACCGGTGATCACCCAGAAGGTTCGGGCACGCCTTGCCGGCCGGCTTGTTGATCGCAAAGTCTGACGATTTGGCGAACGCCGGGACGATACAGCAAAGGCCGGCGCACTTTGCGCAGTCCGCTTCAAGCACTCGTTCGCCCATCTAACCCAGTCTCCCAGACCGCGTCCCCGGTGGGCGTTCCGGGACTGGAGATGCCCTAGCACCGCCAGGGCACGGATGAGCCGCTTCACGCGAAATTCCCCCAGCAAATTGCCAGAAAAGACCGCCCCAGCCCTTAGGCCGAGCACCTGGCCGACCGATTCATCAGGTGTCAAGCGGTGAGCACGAAGTTCACCGAAATGAGGGGCCGCGAGGGCGACCGTCCGGATGGCAACGAAACAGGGGGAAATGATCCTATGCGTTCCTTGGGCATGCTTCAGATCGCCGGTGGAGTCGTCGCAGCCGGCATCGTCGCCGCTGGCGCTACCGCAATGACCGGTACGGGTGTTTCGTGGGCTGGCTCCGGCACTGGCACCGCCGCCCAGTACGTAGGCGGCACTCTGACTCAGACCGTGTCGGGCGGTGCAAGCATCACCGATATCAACTACACCACCACCGACAGCAGCGGCAACTCGGTCGGTGACCGGGTCACCGGGATCCAGGTCATCGTCGCCGGCGCGAACGGGGCTTACCTGACGATCACGCCAAGCACGGGCGGCACGGGGCTCGTCACGGCGACGAAGTGGTCCTGCTCAGGCAGTGTGGCGGCTACGGTCCTTGACGCCACCGCGGTGAAGGTTCACCTTAACGCCACCCCCGCCACCGTCACCTGTATCACGTCCGACAACGCCAGCGCCGCGGCTGGCTACTACGACGGGCTCACCGGCGTCCAGCTGGCCGTCACCAACAGCTAATCCGCCCCGTTCAGCAACTCGGAATGCGAGGCTTGCGAGAGCACCGCAAATCCGGGAGATCCGATTCATAAAGCTTTGCGTGCCTACATCGTGGCCGCCATCCTCGGGATGGCGGCCATCGGTGCTTGGGCGGTGATGACGGAGCGGATCAGCTATGTGGCGACCCACGGCACCAGCATGAACCCCGTCTACTACCAGGGCGACCTGGTATTCGTCGCGAAGGCCGATTCGTACCATGTCGGGCAAATTGTTGCCTACCATGGTGACGTTCCCGGGCAGCGGGTCCTGCATCGCATCATCGGCGGGAGCGGCTCCGCGGGATTTGTGATGAAGGGGGACAACAACGAGTCGATCGACCCGCTGACCCCGACGACCGAGGAGATGATCGGTCGAGCGGTACTGCATGTTCCCCACGGAGGCATCTGGCTGAAGCCGCTGCTGGGTCCGAGCGGGCTGGGAATGATCAGCTTTCTCGTGATCAGTGGCGGGGCCTCGACGGCACGAACACGGCGGGACATCCCGCGAGGGCGCCGGAAGAAGAAGGTGAACGCCATGTCGTCGGGCCAGGGAGGCACGTGGGCGACCGCTGCTGCGGTCGTGAAGGCGGTCGAACGCCTGTCACCCGTGTTTCGCGCCGCCGCGGTGGTTGCCGCGGTGCTGACCGTATTCGCCCTGACGCTGGGAATTCTCGGCTGGATAAAGCCCGTCGTCGAACTTCAGGCGGCCACAAAATCACCTGAGCAATCGATCGCCTACTCATACTCGGCAACGGTGCCGAAGTCCGCTGCCTACGACGGCACGACGGTGAAGTCGCCCGACCCGATCTTTCGTAAGCTCACCGACAAAGCCAATCTCAACACCCGCTACGACGGCCCGGCCGGCACCTTCGCCCTCACAGCCACACTGACCAACGGGACCGGCTGGCACACCGCCCTGACCCTGGTAAAGAAGACGTCGTTCACCGCAACGAACTTCGACGCAACCATTCCCCTCGATCTCCCCGCCTTGGTCGCGCGGGCCGACGACGCGGCCCGGGCCATCGGCGCATCCCCCACCGGATCGGTGACAATCCAACTCACCGCCCAGGTCACGTCGCCTGGGCTAGCAGACCTGGTCGCGCCATTGCAGCTCGGAGTGAGTCCCTTGCAGATGGCAGTGGCTGGCGGCAAACTCGAGACTGACGCCACGGGCACTGCCGCATCGGAGATCACGATTCCGCGTGAGATCAGGGTCTTCGGCCATCCTTGGATGACGGCGTCGCAGGCGCGTTCCTACGCGATTCTTGCGCTGATCGGCGCCATCGCGATTGCCGCCGTGGTCCTCATTGCGGCGCTCCGCCGGATGCCGGTTCGGACCCGGGCCGAGATCGAGCGCCGCTACCCCCAGCTGCTCGTCCAGGTGGAGCCGATGGCCAGTCCGCCCGGGAAGCCGGTGGTCAGCGTCGACAACTTCCCCGCTCTGGTGAAACTGGCTGAGCGCTACGGGCAGATGATTCTCACCTGGCGGCGGCCGGAGGCTGATGACTTTGTGGTTCGGGATGACGGCATTACCTATCGGTATCGGGTGCCGCTTGATGAGGACCACACTCTGCAGAACGTTGAGATGATCAATCGGCCCACCTCAGGGGCGCATCGACGGACCAGCTCGTCGCAGGTGTCTTGACCCGCCCGGCACACTGTGCCGGTGAAGCGTGCGCAACGGCAGCAGCTCGTCGAGATCGACGAGCGGCTCACTGAGGAAGATCTTGGCGATCGGGCCCTGGTTCACGCCGTCGTGCAGAACGAGTGGTACCGGGCGCAGATGCGCCGTACACATCATCGTTATGTGGGCTCGGAAGCGGGGGCGCTTTTCCTGGCCGGCGCCGCTACCGTGCTCGCGGCTCTGAGCGCGCCCGCCTGGATCACCGCGACCGTCGCCGGGTTGGTGGCCTTCCTCGCCGGGCTGCGCCGCATCGTTTCCTGGCACGACGACTGGCTGGCCGCGTCCGAGGCGCGGGCGAAGGCGACGGCCGAGATCGCGCTGTACCGGCTGGTGCCGAGCGCCGAGCGGACCCCGCAGCGTCAGCAGGAGCTGGTGGCCGCGATCGACGCGCTGGTGCTGGCCGAAACCCGCACCTGGGGGCGGCGGCGGCGGGACAAGGTGCAGACCGAGACCGCAGCTTGAAGTCAGGCTGACTCGAGGGTCAGCGTGAACACCGCGCCGGCCGCCGGGCCGGGCTCGTAGCCGGCGTCGCCGCGGTTGGCCTGGGCCAGGCCACGGACGATGTAAAGGCCAAGACCGGTGCCGCGGGCGGAGTCGGCATCACGCGCGGCGCGGGCAAGGCGTTCGAAAAGCCGGGACCTGAATTCTTCCGGTACGCCGGGACCGCTGTCGACGACGGCGATCCGCACGCGTCGACCGGCGGGGGTGACCCGGATGGCGGTGCAGCCGCCGCCGTACTTGCCGGCGTTGCCCAGCAGGCTGATCAGCATCTGCTGCAGGTGGCCGGGGTCGGCCAGCACCCGGGCGTCGGCGCCCTCGATCGGCACGTCGTCGCCGGTGACGGCGAGCGCACGGCGGATCTCGTCGTGGGCGGACAGCTCGACGCGGTCGGCGGTGACGGCGCCCGAGTCGATCGTGACCATCGCGAGGATGTCCCGGACGATCTCGTCGAGGCGGCTCGACTGCCGGGCGATCGCCTCGATCGCGCGCACCCGGCGGGCCTCGCCGAGGGCGGTCCAGTCGTCGATGAGCACCTCGGCGTAGCCGCGGATCGAGGACAGCGGGTTGCCGATCTCGTGGCCGAGCATCCCGACGATGTCGAATTTGAGCTGGTTGGCGGCTTCGAGCTCGTCGTTGCGGACGGCAAGCTCCTCGGCGGCGAGATCGCGGGCGCGTTCCGCGGTGCGCCGGTCGGAGACATCGACGATCGCGGCCAGGATGTTCTTCGGGCGGCCGTCGGGTTCGCGGACCAGGGACACGGTGGCCTCGACGTCGACCCACCGGCCGCTGGCGTGCTGGAGGCGGCCCTCCACGTGATAGAAGTCGGCGCGGCCGGACATCAGTTCGTCGAGGCGTTCCTCGCGGCCGGCCGCGCCGTCCGGGTGGATCATGCCGTGGTCGGTGCTTCCGAGCAGGTCGGCCGCGGGGTGGCCGACCAGCCGGCTGTAGGCCGGGTTGGCCGCGAGCAGCGCGCCGTCGAGATCGCAGATGACCTGCCCGACGGCCGAGTTGGTGAACTGCCCGCGGAACCGCTGCTCGCTCTCGGCGAGGGCCCGCTCGGCGGCCCGGGCGGCGGTGACGTCCGCGTTGATCTCCAGCACCTGGGCGTCGGCGCCGCCGTTCGGGCGGTGCAGGGCCCAGCGGCTGAGCACGGTGACCGTGCCGCCGTCCGCGGTTCGGTGTTCCAGCGGCCCGTCCCAGCGGCCCTCGGTCAGCAGCCGTTCGCGCAGCTCGGCTGGGGTGGTGCCGGTCCGGAACACGGTGCCGAGCAGCTGGTGGGTGACCTGGCCGACGGCCTCCGCGGCGGGCCAGCCGTAGAGCTCGGTGGCGCCGGCGTTCCACTGCCGGATGGTGCCGTCGAGGTCGCGGACGATGACCGCGGCCGGGATCAGTTCGAGCAGCCGGGCCTGCCGCCGCAGCTCGATCTCGGCGGCCCGCCGGGCGCTGACGTCCTCGACCTGGTTGACAACGTACAGGGCGCGACCGCTGTCGTCGTGCACGGCGGCCGACGAGACCGCGACCCAGACGTCGTGCCCGTCCCGATGGCGGTAGCGGTGTTCGGCGTGGGCGGGCGCGTCGAGCAGGTCACCGGCGGCCCCGTCGTCCGTGAGGTCCCGGTAGGTCATCGCGCCGAGCTCGCCGGCCGAGTATCCGGTGATCGCGGTCATCGCCGGGTTCGCGGCCAGGTAGCGGCCGCGGCTGTCCGGGTCGAGGCTGATCAGGGCCACGCCGAGCGGCGAGTTGTCGAAGGTCAGCCGGAACCGGGTCTCGCTGATCTTCAGCGCGGCGAGGGCCTCGGTCCGCTCGGCGAGCAGGGCGGCGTTGCGGGCCGCGTCGTCGGCGTGCCGCAGCGCCGAGCTGAGGCAGTCGGCCAGCAGCGCGAGGTGCTGCTCGTCGGTGTCGTCGAAGCCGTGCGGCCGGCCGGCGGTGATGGTCAGCGAGCCGATCACGTCCGTGCCGGCGTACAGGGCCGCGGTGATCGCCGAGTGGACGCCCAGCGCCGCGCAGGCCGCGCTGTCCACCCGGTCGTCGATACTGGTGTCCGGGCAGGACGCGGTGCCGCCGGTGGCCAGGGCCAGCGCGGTGAACGTCCCGGTTGCCGAAATGACCTCGCCGGCCGCCACCGCCAGGGTGCCGGCCGCGGCGACGCAGCGCAGGTGCGGGCCCTCGACCAGGACGACTCCGCTGGCGACGGCGGCCTCGAACACCTCCAGGGAGCGCTCAGCGATCACCCGCAGCGTGGCGTCCCGGTCGGCCGCGACCGCGGTGACCTCGCGCTGCAGATCCAGCGTGGTTCGCAGCCGGTCGACCTGGCGGCGGGTGGCCTCGGCGGCGGCCCGCTCGGCGGTGATGTCCTGCACCTGGATCAGCCGCCAGGCGCGCTGCTCCGGCCCGGGGATCGGGGAGACCGTGGCCCGGATCCACACGCTGGTGCCGTCCGGCCGGGGCAGGGGCTGCTCGACGGCGGTCCCGACCGGCGGCCAGCGGTCCGCCGGGATCGGATCGGCCGCGGACAGGCCGACGATCTCGTCGACGCTGCGGCCGGTCAGGGCGGCGGCGGCCGGGTTGGCCTGCCGGATCCGGCCGCCCTCGTCGGCGATGAACATCCCCATCGGGCTGCCGTCGAAGGCCGTACGGAACTGCTCCTCGCTCCGCTCCAGCGCGGCCTGCGCCTCACGGGCGGCCGTGACGTCCAGAAACTGGATCACCGCGACCTGCGGGCCACCGTCGTCGTCGTCGATCACCGACGTGTGCGCGGACACGGTCACCGGCCCGCCGTCGGCCCGCCGCAGCACGACTTCCTGCTCACCGCCCCGGTCCTGCCCGGACACGAGATCGGCCAGGCCGTCCGCGAGTTCGTCGGCCTGCCCCTCGGTGACCAGGTCGGACAGGTGCAGCCCGCCGATCCGCGACGACGAGTGGCCGAAGATGTCGTGGAACGCCGGGTTGGCGTGAATGATCCGGCCGAGGTCGCCTGCGCGAAGCCCGACCACGATCTTCGCGATCGGCCCGTGCGCGAACACCGACGTGAACCGCCGCTCGCTGCGCACCATCTGCTCGACGGCGGACAGGGTGGCCTCCTGCTCCTTGGCGAGCGCGCGCACCGCGGACCGGGAGCGTTCCAGCAGGGCGGCGTTCTCGGCAGCGTCGCCGGCGTGCCGCAGGGCCCCGCTGAGCGCGTGCCCGAGCAGGGTGAGCAGCCGCGCGTCGCCGTCGTCGAACGCGTGGGCCCGGTGGCTCCCGACCACCAGCGTGCCGAGCGGCACGCCGTCGAGGTCGCGCATCGGCGCCACCAGCACCGAGCGGATGCCGGTGCTCCGGGCGATCGCCTGGCTGGCCCGCGGATCGCTCAACGTGTCGTCGCAGCGCACGGTCTGGCCGGTTTCGATGGCTAGCACGGACAATGACTCGGGCTTCGGCGCCAGCGGCAGGTCCGCGGCGGCGAGTCGTCCCGAGCCGGTCACCGACCGCAGCACGCCCTCGGCCCGATCGAACAGCTGAACCACACAGCTGTCCCCGGCCGGCACCACCGCGAGGGTCCGGTCGGCGATGAGCTGCAGGGCCGCGTCCCGGTCGCGGGCCACCGCGGTGATCTCCCGCTGCACCCCGATCGTGGTGCGCAGCCGTTCGGCCTCGCCGTCCCGGGACTCGACGATCTCGGCGACCGCGTACGCCGTACCCGCATCGTCGTGCACCGCGACCAAGCCGCCGGAGAGCCGCACCGCCGTGCCGTCCGGGCGCAGCAGGGTGTGCCCGACCCTGACCGCCGGCCGATCGTCGCGAGCCACCGACTCGAGTGCCGCGGCGACGGTGGCTCGGTCGTCCTCCACGCACAGCGCCGGCCAGGACGAGCCGACCAGCGCGTCCCGCTCCCGCCCGGCGAGCAGGCAGAAGGCAGCGTTTGCCTCGACGATCTCGCCCTGAGCACCGGCTTGCAGGCCGACCACCAGTTTCGCGATCGTGCTGCGCGCGAACGCCTCCACCAGCAGGCTCTCCTGCCGGAGAAAGCCGACACCCATACCCACCCGATCGGCGGGCCGACCGGATTCGTGAGCGTCAGCCGATGGTCTCCGTTCCTACTGCGGCGCGACCACGATCGCGTCGGCCACATCCGGCCCGTCGCCGAGGTGGAAGTGCGGGCTGGGGTAGCCGCTCTCCGCGGATTTCGGCGCCCGGTGGAAGAGCCGCAGCTCGTCGACGGCGCCCCGGAACGGGCTGCGCGACTCGTCCCACTGCCGCAGCTCGCTCCCCGGCTGAAGGAGGCGCCACTCCGCGCCGCTGCGCCCCACCAGGGGCCCGGCCGCGTGCGGATCCCCCAGCACCTCGAAGGCCCCGTCCTCGTTGCGGGCAAGCGACTGATAGCCGCACTCCGACAACTGCTGCCCCACCGAACCCGATCCGCCGGTCAGCCGCCGGCCCACCGATTTCTGCAGGTCGGTCCGCCGCCACGGGCGGCCCTCGGACTGACCGGGCGGCACCATGTTGATGTAGTCGGGGTCCGACATGGCCGAGGCGAACACCAGCCACCGCTCTTTCGAGCCCCAGTTCCACCGGGAAGCCCCCGGGTAACGCCGAACCGGCGCCGACCCGACGTGGACGACCACCGCGCTGATCGGCAGCCCGCTGGCAAGCAGGTCGATCCCGCCGTCGTCCCGCCGCCGAAGAACGCAGCTCAGCGACGACCGCCCGGCAACCACGACGGACCACGTGTCGTCGAGTTTCTGGACCCAGCCGTCGGCCGGGTGAAACCCGTCCGACGGATAGACGCCGTACGCGTACGGGTCGGGTGTCGTCATACCGTCCTCCGAAGCGAGTTGCTCGGTCGTCGCGCAAGGGCGCCGGCCGCGATCAGATCGAGTACAAGTGTGACGGCATTGCCCGCGGCCAATTCCTGGGCATCCCACGCGCATCCACCCAGACAAATAGAAACGCGGCCCGTCATTTGACGGACCGCGTTTCCTTTGTAGCGGGGACAGGATTTGAACCTGCGACCTCTGGGTTATGAGCCCAGCGAGCTACCGAGCTGCTCCACCCCGCGTCGGTAGGTAAACCATACCCTGCGGGCCGCAGCGGTGTGGGACCGGGGGGCGGAACCGCTCCTGGCCTGCGAAATCTCGGCCGCGACCGGGCGGGCGCGACCGGGCGCCCGATGCGCTCAGGCGGCCTGATGCGGCAAACTGCCGGCATGATCGATGTTCGGCCGATCCTCGACGAGGTCTGGCGCGAGCATGCGCCCGGTGTCCGCGGTGTGCTGGCCCGGCGGCTCGGCGACCTGGACCGGGCCGAGGAGGCGCTGCAGGACGCGGTCGCCGAGGCGCTGCGCCGCTGGCCGGCCGACGGCGTGCCCGACAATCCGCCCGGCTGGCTGGTGACCACCGCCTGGCGCAAGGCGCTGGACCGTCTCCGCCGCGAGGAGATCGGGCGAAGCAAGCTGGCCGAGATGTCGCCACCGGCCCCGGCGCCGGACGATCGGCTCGCGCTCCTGTTCGCCTGCTGTCATCCGGCCCTCGCCGAGCCGGCTCAGATGGCGCTCACCCTCAGCGCCGTAGCCGGCCTCTCGACCGACACCATCGCCGCCGCGTTCCTGCTGCCCACGGCCACCATGGCGCAGCGGCTGGTGCGGGCGAAGCGCCGCCTGCGCGAACAGCACGTCCGGTTCGAGTTGCCGCCTCCCGAGGACTACTCGCAACGCCTCACGGCCGTCCTGGCCGTCATCTATCTGATCTACAACGAGGGCCACCTGACCTCGACCGAACTGACCACCGAGGCCCTCGACCTGGCCCGCCGGCTGACCGCGCTGATGCCGACCGAGCCCGAACCGGCCGGCCTCGCCGCCCTCCTCGAGCTGCACGAGTCGCGCGCCGAGGCCCGGTTCGATCCGAGCGGCCACCTGGTCCTCCTGGAGGACCAGGACCGCCGCACCTGGGACCGTTCGCTGATCAAGGCAGCGATCAACCGGCTGGCCCGCGCCGCAGCGCTCGACCGCCCCGGCCCCTACCAACTCGAGGCCGCGATCGCCGCCCTGCACGCGCTCGCGCCGTCCTACCCGGACACGAACTGGCACTCGGTCCGCCGCCGCTACGACGATCTGCTCATCCTTCGCCCCTCCCCCGTGGTTCTGCTGGGCCGCGCGGTGGCAACGAGTTACACCGAGGGCCCGTCCGCCGCATTGACCGAAGTGGACGCGCTGGCCGCCCAGCTCGACGGTTACCGCCTGTGGCACGCGACGAGAGCGGATCTCCTGCGCCGATTGGGGCGCACGACCGAGGAGATCGAAGCAACACGGCGAGCACTCGCGCTGGCCACCAATCCAGCCGAACGCGAGCTGCTCAACCGCCGTCTGCGGGCGACTAACGCTCCATGACCGGCCGGACCTCGACCCTGTCTCCCAACGGGACGATCCCCGGCCAACCAGAAGCTACCGCGATCGCGTCGTCGATGTCCTCCCCCTCCAGGATGATGAATCCGCCGACGACCTCCTTGAGCTCGAGGTAGGGCCCATCGGTCACGGTGGGTTGACCATCGCCTCCCCGCGAGACCGTTTTGGCCGTGCTCGCCGGCTGCAGCTCAGCCCCGCCCTTGACGATCTTCCCGGCCGCGTACCACTTCTCCCACCAGGCATTTACCTCGTCCATGAGCCCACTGGAAACGGCCTCGTCGAACCAGCCGTCCTCTTCCCCAGCAATGATCATCACGTAACGCACAGTGTTCCTCCGTTCGGCGCTCTTTCCAGAGTGACGATCGGCGCCGAAGCTCATTCGACCAAAGCCACCATCTTTTTTCGATACGGGCATGATCGGTCCCGTGGCCAGGGCCGGCCTCACTGCAACGCACGCAGATCACCCGGCCACCGGCCCGGACGATGGTCATTCCGCCGCGGGCTCCGCCCGCCCCTAGAGCACCGCCGACAGCGGGATGTAGCGGCCCAGCAATTGATCGCCGGCCGCGTTCGGGTGGTAGCAGTCGTTCCTGAGGTCGGCAATCATCACGGTCGGGTCGTTCGGATCGCGGAGCACCGCGTCGAAATCGAGCACCTCGTCGAACACCCCGCCGGCGCGGATCCACTCGTTCACCGCGAGCCGGTTGTTCTCCTTCTCGCTGCCGGCCGCGTTGCACATCGGCAGCACGGTGGCGCCCACGATCCGCAGGTGCCGGGCGTGCACCCGGTCGGCGATCGCCCGCATCGCCGCGATGACCTGCGCGGCCGAGGCGGGCGGCGCGTAGTCGCCGCCGCCGAGGTCGTTGGTTCCCTCGAGCAGCAGCACCGTGCGCACGCCCGGCACCGACAGCACGTCGCGGTCGAGTCGCTGCGGCGCCGGCGGCCCACAGCACTGGTTGGTCGGGTCGTACGGGTTCGGCTGCACGCTGACCGTGTTCCCCGAGATCCCGGCGTTGGCCACGGCAACCCGGGCCTCGGCCGGCAACGCGTTGAGCCGATCGGCGAGCACATCGGTCCACCGCTGGCCGGGAGGCCCGTACGCGTTGTAGCCGTCGGTAATGGAATCGCCCAGAGTGACCAGAGTCCCCCTGGCCGCCGGCCGATCGGCGGTGACCAGATCCATCCACCACGTCTGCCCCGGGTGATAGCCGGCGGCCGTGCTGCTGGTGTTGCCCGGTATCACCGGATAACCCGGGAAGGCGGTGTCCGACTCGTCGGCCGCAGTGTTTCCACCAGCACCGATGTACGAGGCCGGCGGGTCGTAGGCGAACGGTGGAAAGGTGTGGTCGTTAACCGGCGCACCGGGCGCATAGACACTGACCGCAACGTCCTGCTGCGCCTGCACGGTAACCGGCACGGAGTCGCTGACCACCGATTGCCCCGGCGCAATGGTGACGCTGCGTGCGCCACGGAAGGTAAGCCGCTTGTTGCTGCCGTTGACGAGTTTCGGTGCGCCGGGCGCGATCGTCCGGCCCAGCCAGGCCTCCCGGATAACTACCGCCGAGGCGCCGAACGGGTTGCCGAACCGCACCCGGATCCCGGTGCCCGGCACCGAGAGTCGAGCAATCTGCCGAACGGTGGCGTCCGGCGAAACGCCGTGGACGCCTTCGAGGGACGCCGACCAGACACCGGCGGCACCGTGAGCGGTGGTGGAGCCGCTGACGGCACCGGCCGAACCGGCCGCGCTGAGTGTGGGAACGGCGGTCAGGGCGAGAACCAGGCCCGTAATCCACCGGCGATAGACGGAACGCACAGTGATCACCTCCATGTTCTCGGTTATATTTGCATACATCGATAGATCAGGACGGAGGCGTCGCCGGCGCCTCCGCCCTGCGCGGTTCAGGAGATCGCGACGCAGGCCTGCGCGGCGGTGTATTTGTCGGCCAGCAGGGTTCCGCAGAGGAACGTGTCCGACGCGACCTCGGTGACCGGCGTGAACGAGGCGGTCGCCTTCTCCGAGCTGCAGGTCACCTTCTGCACCTCACCGAATTCGGCGCCGGTCGAATCGGCGCCCGACGCCCGCAACATCAGGCTGCCGCTGCACGTCGACGAGGCGGTGAAGGTGACCGTCACGCCGCCGACCGTCGTGCCGCTGGAATCGACCACGGTGCACAGGGTGCCGGCCGAGTCTCCGGCCGGCTTCGCGACGAGGAAGACGTCGGCGCATTCACTACCGCCGTCAGCCTTCGGGGAGGTGGTCGCCGCGGACGCGACCGCAACACCGATGCCGGCCGCCAGGAGTAGGACGGCCCCGATGACCGCCCCGTTGGTCAGGGTGCGTTTTCGCATGGGTTTGCCTTTCCGTGAATGGATTCCGAGAACCCGCAGATGAGGGCTCACAGTGCGGCCGATCACTGTGAAATTCATCGATGGCAGCTGGCAGGAAGCCATGTAAGCGATCAGCGTCGATTCCACAGGGGATTCACATCAGGAGAGCCTAATTCCAGGATTCACCAGGCGTTACTACAGCTGGTACACATTCACGGACACTTTTCTGTGACCAGTCTGATTGTTTTGACAATAACTACACACCCCGATCACAGCATTCATTTCTACGTTTCCCGGCCATGACAGATGCGCAGCGGCCGGCGTCGATCCCGGCCAGATCCACGATCTCCCGTCGCGGTTTGCTCCGCGGCATCGGTGCGGTAGCCCTGGTCGGGGCGAGCCTCCGATTCGCGGCTCCGGCTCGTGCGGCCGCCACCGCCACCGGCACCCTCCAGATCCCGACCTTGCTGGCACCCACCACCGGCAGCAGCGGCGCCGACGTCTACGCGCTGAGCATGCAGAGCGGCACGACCCAGCTCCTCAGCAGCGGCACCAGCGCCACCAACGGCTTCAACCAGGCATTTCTCGGCCCGGTGATCAAGGTGACCCAGGGCGACAAGGTCCAGATGGACATCACCAACGAGCTCGACGACGTCAGCACCGTGCACTGGCACGGCGCACACATCCCGCCCTCGGTCGACGGCGGCCCGCAGAACACCATCGAGGCCGGTGGCACGTTCTCGGCGGCGTTCGAGATCAACCAGGGCGCCGCCACGCTGTGGTTCCACCCGCACGCGCTCGGCACCACCTCCGAGCAGGTCGCCAGCGGCCTGGCCGGAATGCTCATCGTCGACGACACGACCGACGGCGCCGCGGCGCTGCCCAACACGTACGGCACCGATCAGTTCCCGCTCATCGTGCAGTCCCTGCCGGTGAACTCATCCAGCGTCATCCAGTTCACCACCGCGGGCGAACTGTCCAGCACGACGTCGTTCCCGCTGCTGGTCAACGGCTCCAACGTGGCTGTCGACGGGACGCCGACCCTCGAGGTGGACGCCGGCCGGGTCCGCTTCCACCTGCTCAACGCCTCGATCGCCGACATCATCACCATCACCCGCACCGACGCCAAAGCCTTCACCCAGGTCGCCACCGACGCCGCGCTGTTGTCCAAACCGCTCTCGGTCACCAGCCTCCAACTGGTCGGCGGCGAACGAGCCGAGATCTGCCTCGACCTGACCAGCTCGGACGGCAGCATCACCCTGCAGGCGACGGTCACCGCCGGCGGCGCGCGCGGCGGCAGCGGCACCTCCTCGATCGTGACTCTCACGTCGACCGCCACCTCGGCCGCGGACGACCTGCCCAGCTCACTGAACACCTTCACCGCACTGGATGTCAGCAGCCCCGACGCCACCCGCACGATCGCCCTGTCGAACACCGGCAACACCATGTTCATCAACAAGGTGGCCGGAACCACGATGGCCGCCATGGAGGCCAGCGAAATCATGACGACGCTGGGCGCGACCGAGGTATGGACGATAACCAACGCCACCGGCCTGACTCATTCATTCCATTTGCACGACGTCCCGTTCCAGGTGCAGACGATCAACGGAGTGGCCCCCATCGGCGCGTGCGCCGAATGGAAGGACACCATTCTCATCTCGCCGCAGAGCACCACGGTGATCGCCATGCAATTCACCGATTACGCCGACAACACCTTCGGCTACATGCTGCATTGCCACAACACCGTCCACGAGGACGAAGGCATGATGGCAATGCTCATGGTCATGACCGCCTGACGAACCGGCGGCGCCAGCCGCAGTTGGTATCGCCACGGATAGTGTCGCGAGAGATAGTATCTCTGGCGACACTATCTTCGCTCGCACCGTCCGGGAGAACTCATGGTCGCGTTCGTCGGCAGAGCGCATCAGCTCGCCGCGCTCGACGCGTTGCTCGCGGACGTCGGGCCGGCCGGCGACGACCCCCGGCCAGGACAATGCCTCCTGATCCGGGGACGTCGCCGAATCGGCAAGTCCAGTCTCGTGGAGGCATTCGTCGATCGCGCGGCCGTGCCCTCGGTGTTCTTCACCGCGGCCGGGGCCTCTACCGAGATCGAACTGGAGGCGTTCACCGAAGCGATCCGGTCCTCGACGTTGCCGGAGCGGTCGGTGTTCGACGATGCGACACCGGGCAACTGGAGCGCCGCACTGCGTCAGCTCGCCGGCGTTCTGCCGGACGACCGGCCGAGTGTCGTCGTCATCGACGAGGTTCCCTACCTGGTCGAGCGGGTGGATGCCTTCGAAGGGATCCTCCAGCGAGCGTGGGACCGGGAGTTGAGCCGTAAGCCCGTCCTGCTCGTGCTGATCGGGTCGGACCTGTCGATGATGGAGGCGCTGGGCTCGTACGGCAGACCGTTCCATCAGCGCGGCAAAGAGATGGTTCTCGGGCCGCTGAACCCGGCAGAAGTCGGCGAGATGCTCCAGCTGGCACCGGCCGAGGCCTTCGACGCCGCCATGGTGACCGGTGGCCTACCGCTGATCTGCGCCGATTGGCGACCCGGCGCCGGTCTCTGGCAATTCCTGTCCGCGGAGTTGGCCAATCCGGTCTCACCACTTCTCGTCTCGGCCGAGCGGTCCCTCGCCGCGGAGTTTCCCGACTCGGCGATGGGGCGAACGGTTCTGTCGGCGATCGGCAGTGGCGAGCGAACGTTCACGAACATCGCCCGAGCGGCCGGCGGCATCTCCCACTCGACCCTGACCCGCGCCGCCCAGCAGCTTGTCGACAAGCGCATCGTCGCCGCGGATCTACCGATCTCCACCACGCCGTCGAAGGATCGGCGTTACCGGGTTACCGACCCGTACCTGCGCTTCTGGCTGACCTTCGTGGCCCCGCGCCTGGCCGAGATCGAGCGTCTTCGGGGCGACATCACTCTGGAGCGAATCAGGGTCGGCTGGACGGCCTGGCGAGGACGGGCCATCGAGCCCCTGCTCCGGGAGTCGCTGGCCAGGCTCCTGCCGGACGGCGTGCTGCCCTCGGCGCCGGCGATCGGTTCCTACTGGACCCGATCCAACAGCGTCGAGATCGACATCGTGGGCGCCGACCGCGAACCGGTGGCGAAACACCTTCTCTTCGTCGGCTCGATCAAATGGCTGGAGAACTCCGCCTTCGACAATCACGACCTGGTCGCACTGCAGCGACACCGATCGGCCCTCAGCGACGAGCCGATCCCGCTGGTGGCGATCAGCCGCAGCGGGATATCGACCTCGGGCCTGGACGCGTCCTACGGCCCTGCGGATCTGCTCGGCGCCTGGCACAGCTAGGAGCGGGTCAGTTTGAGCAGTTCCCAGCCGCCCTCGGGGACGTTGTCGGTGGGGTCGGTGCGCAGGTTCATCGGGTTGGCCATGCCCAGGTAGAGGTCGTTGCCGTCGGCGGCCATGTTGCGGATGCCGTAGTTGAGGTAGTTGCCCAGCCCGGTCGTGTTGATCGGCTGCGCGGCCTCACCGGCGGCGGGGAACATCCACAGGTCGGCGCCCCACAGTGCGGGATCCGTCGGTGGCGCCTGCGGCAGCAGGTCGTGGACCAGGTAGCTCCAGTCCATCGTGGCGACGTAGAGCCGGTCGCCGGCCACGGTCATCCGCCACGTGTAGTTGTTGGTGCTGTTGCCGAAGCCGGAACGGCCGTAGAGAGGCGTCCAGCCGGTGGGCACCGCGGACCAGGTGGCGGTGTCGGGCGCGTAGGCGGGCAGCGCTGTCTCGCCGTACAGCAAATCGATCTTTTGATTGGGTGTGCCCAGGTCTTTTCCGCGCCAGATACTCAGGGCGCGTTGCGAATTGCGGGCCTGCAATCGCACGGCCTCGTCGGTTGGTTGCGGATATGTCGCCTGGTGGCGGAGTGTGCCCTGGAGCGGCACGTGCATGGTGCCCCAATAGAGATAGCCGCCATAGGCGGCGACCCCGCCGAGACCGTACGTCGTGCGGATCACCGGATCGGTCTCGTACCGGCTGACGTCGAAGACCTGCGTCCACTGCCGGTTCTGCCACGGCCGGATCGGCAGCTCGGGGCTCTTCCACACGCCGGCCAACTGCCCGGTGGTGGTGGCGTTGGTCGCGCCCCAGGTGGTCGCGTAGATGTGCCCGTCCAGATAGGCCAGGTCGGCGGCCTGTGCGGGCAGGTCCGCGACCTTGTCGAAGACGAACGGCGTGACCGCGTTGCCGGCCCAGCGCAGCACCGCCCCGTTTCGTCCACCGCCCTGACCCGCGCCCACGCCGAGATAAAGCTCGTCCCCGGCGACCAGGAACGTGCGCGCGTTGCTGTAGAGCAGCAGGGTTCGCGAGCCCAGGAACCGGTGGGTGGCCGCGTCGAACGCGAACACGTTCAGGGTGTTGCTGAGTGAGGGCCCGGCGAACAGCACCACACCGTCGAGGTTGCCCGCCGACCGCAGCCCGAGGGTGTTGCGCAGTCGCGTCTCGTCCTCGGCCGAGGCGCCGGTCACCGACGCGGTCTGGTTGGTCAGCGCGCCGGCCTGCGCGTCGTAGAGCCACACCTGCGGAGGTCGCACGTCGCCGAGCTCGCCGGGCACGGTCGGGTGGTTCTTGACGACCTGGCTCTCGCCGTATTCGCAGACGTAATCGTCGTTGACCACCGGCTCGTCCTCGCCGAGGCTGCCGCCGCTGGTCAGGCAGTGCACGTTGGCCCCGGTCCCGAACCACACCTGTGTTCCGACGCGGGTCATTCCCCACACGTACGCCTGATTGACCTTGGCTTGTCCGGTCGTGCACGGCGGCCGCCCCGGGTACGGGTTCCCGATTCCAGCGAAGCACTCGTCCGGAGCAGCCTTGCCAAGTAACTGATAGGTGTATCCCTCGGCCACCGGCACGGCGGTCGGCCCAACAACGAGAACAGTCGCAGCAATAATCTCCTTGATCATTTCTAGCCCCCCCGGTACGCATTGTCAATCGTCAATGCGACCAGGGTGTCAGGAAACCTTGACTTGGTCGAACGTGCTGGTGTTCAGGCTGATGCCGTTGTGCGCGGTGACGAACAGCCCGATCGTGGCCGGGCCGGCCAGCACCGCCGTGCCGATCTCGGACCAGGTGGCGCCGTCGGTGGAGCGGTAGGCGGTGACGGCATCGCCCGCCCTGGTCAATTTCAGCCAGGTGCGCACGCTGCCGGCCCCGCCGTCGACGTCGGTGTTGAAGCCGGTCTGCAGGTGGATGCCGTGGCCGGGGGTGAGGAAGATCGCCACGTACGGGGTCAGCGGAGCCGCCGCCTCCTTGATCATGATGCCGGATTTGGCCCATTCACTGGTGTTGCCCTGGGTCAGTGGGCGGGCCACGATGGTGCCGTCGCCGGGCAGTTGGCGGTAGACGTAATGGAACTGATCGGTGTCGTTCCAGATGTCATGACCGGCCCCGGCCACCGTCCAGGTGCTGCCGCTGACCGACGCCGAGCCGAGCAGACCCGGCGCCCCGACGTCGGCCTGGTTCCAGTCGGCGGGCAGACCCGGCGCCGCGGCCCCCACGCTGACATGGTCGAAGGTGGCGGTGCCGAGGGCGCCGGCGTCGTGCGAGGTGACAAAGAGACCCACCTCGACGGTTGCCGGCAGGGCGCCGAGATTGACCGTGCCGACCAGCAGCCAATTGGCGCCGTCGGACGACTCATAACCGGTGACGACGTTGCTGCTGCGGGTCAGCTTGACCCAGCGTGGCGCGGCGCCATTACTGCCGGCCAGGCTGGTGGCGAAATTGGCCTGCAACCTGGTGCCATTGCCGGGAGTGACCATCATCGCCGCGTACGGCGAGCCGGCCGCGGTGGACGCCTTGAACATGATGCCAGCCTTGGCCCATTCCTCGGTTCCCTGCTGGGACACGACCTGGGCGATGACGGTGCCGTCGCCGGTGAGCGGCTGGTGGACGAAGTGGAACTGGTCGGCGTCGCCCCAGACGTCACCGCCCGCACCGGCCACCGTGAACGTCCCGGCGATCTCGGTGGCGTTCCCGGCGACCGCCGGTGCGCCCACGTCCTGGTGGGTCCACGGCGCCGGCAGCGCCGGGTTCACGTCGCCGACGACGCTGACCTGATCGAAGACGGCCGTGGACAGCACGTTGTTGTCGTGTGAGCTGACGAACAGCCCGATGGTCGCGGTGCTCGACATGGCCAGGGTCGTCGACCCGATCGGCGACCACGTGATGCCGTCGCCGGACCGGTACGCGGTGATCGTGTCGCCCACCCGGGTCAGCTTCAACCAGGCGTTCGGGAAGGCGTACGGGAATTCGCCGCCGTCCTCGCCGAACTTGGCCTGGAAGTGCATCCCGTGCGTGGGCGTCACCCCGATCAGCGCGTACGGGGCGCCGGCCGTCGCCGATTCCTTGATCATGAGGCCGGCCTTGGCCCACTCGTACGTGTTGCTCTGCGCCGTCACCCGGGCCACGATCTCCCCGTCGCCGGAGAGCGGCTGGTGGACGTACCGGAACTCGTCGGTGGCGTCCCAGATGTCATGGCCGCCGCCCTTGAGGGTGTAGACACCGTCCTCGTAGGAGGAAAGCCCCGCGATGGTCCGGGTGCCGATGTCGGAACTGGCCCACGGCGCCGGCGGCGGGTTGATCTGGTCGAAACTCACTGCGTAGGTGGTGTCGACCGCGGGCGTCGTGACGACGTGCGTCTGGGCCTTCCCGTCCGACCAGCCGTGATAGAGGTACTGCTTGCCGTCCAAGAACTGCGGAGATGCGGCGCTGAGCGTACGTTCCACGCCGACCACCGCGTTCTCGGTGTACGTCGCGGTGGCCGGGATGCCGTCGACTGCGTACTGAAGTCCCTCGACGTTCGCCTTGAAGGTGAGCTTCACCAGGTTCGGCCTGACCTCGACCGACGAGGTATGCGTGAGGCCGCCGCTGTCGGTGACGGTGAGCCGGATCTCGTACCAGGTCGTCGCGACGTTGTCGGCGATCCGCGGAATCGAGAACGTGCCGCCGGTGACACCGTTGATCGGGCCGAGGAACGGATGCACGTGATCGGCGTGATGGAACACCACCGACCAGGAGAAGGCGCTCGCGGGCAGCGCTCCCTGGTCCGGGTCGCTTGCCGTGCCGGCGTAGCTGATCGTGTCGCCCGCGTCGTAGCGCGCCTGCGTGACCGGCGCGGTGATGACTCCGGTCGGTCTTCGGTTGCCGACCTGCACCTCGATCGTCGCGGTGCCGGTCTTGTCGCCGTCACGCACGGTCAGAGTTACATGGAAGACGCCGTTGGCGGCGTACCGGTGCGTCGGGTTTGCCGAAGTTGAGGTTGCGCCGTCGCCGAAGTTCCACGCGTAGGTCAGGGCGGTGCCGTCGGGATCGGCCGATCCGGCCGAGGAGAACGAGACGTCGAGCGGGCCGAGGCCGTTGTCCGGCGAGGCGGCGGCCTTGGCCACCGGCGCCCGGTTGCCGCCCGACGGGGCGATCCGGTAGAGCGCTCCGGGATAGATGTCGAGCTGGTAGAGGTTGCCGTCCGGACCGACCGACAGCTGGATCGGCGTCCCGGCGTCCAGGTCGAAGTCGTGCACGGACACGACGCTGGTATACGTCTCGTCCATCGTCAGGTACTTGATGAACCCGAGCGTGTAGTCGGCGAAGAAAACCGCGTTGTGATACTCGCTCGAGAACGTGTTGCCGGTGTAAACCACCACCGACGTGATCGAGCCGGCGCTGGCCGGCGGCGCGGTGTGCGGATAGGTGTAGACCGGTTGCGCGTAGCCGCAGCCGGAGCAGAACCCTTCCGCGTTCGGCCAGCCGTAGTTGGCGCCCTTCTCGATGAGGTTGAGCTCCTCGAACTCCGAGCCGCCCACGTCGCCGCCGATCGGTTTGCCGGCGTTGGGCCCGTTGGGCACGATGTCGAACCGGAACGTGTTGCGCAACCCGTAGGCCCAGATCGCCGGCTCCGCCCCCGGGATGCCCACGAACGGATTGTCCGGCGGGATGGTGCCGTCGGCGTTGATCCGCAGGATCTTGCCGTGGATGGTGCCGAGGTTGGGCGCGTTGGGGTGGTAGACGTTGATGCCCAGCGACCAGTACAGCTTGCCGTCCGGCCCGAACCGCACCTCGCCGCCGTGGTGGAAGACGTTGGCCTGCTGGTTGGACTTGAGCAGCACCTTTTCCGAGCCGGGGTCGATGGTGTCGCCGGTGACCGTGAAGCGGCTGAGCCGGTTCAGGTTCTCCGCATGGGTGTAGGCCAGATAGATGTAGTGGTTGGCGGTGAAGTTCGGGTCGAGCTCGAGGCCGAGCAGCCCGCGCTCGTCGGCGTTCGCGGTGGCCAGCGTGATCATCGGTGCGACGTGCAGCTCACCGTGGTCGATCAGCCGCACCGCGCCGTTCTTCTCGGCGATGAAGACACGCCCGTCCGGCGCGAACCGGAACGCCGTCGGCGCGTCCAGCCCGTCGGCCACCAGTGTCTTGTCGAACGTGGTGGGCGGGTTCGCGTAAGCGGGTCGCGGCACGACCAGTAGAGCCAGGAGGAGCAGTAGCAGCGGCGCACTACGCCTCATGAGAGACCAGCCCGTGTTCGGTCAACTCCCAGAAGTGCCGCTTGCTCGGTCGCAGGAGCTGGAATACCGCCTTGTACGCGGCGACACTCATCAGTCCCCAATAGAGCGGGACGGTCAGCATCGCCCGCACCGCGCGGTGCAGGCCACGCTCCATGCAGCCGTTCATCAGGCAATAGCACATCAGCACGTTGCCCAGGACCATCGTGGCCAGGCCGGCGTAGAGGCTGATCGGCGGGAAGAACGGCTCCAGATAGCGCGGTCCGGTGATCAGATAGCTGACGAACAGCGCCCAGAAGATCGGGTTGACCAGCGTGGTGAAGGTGGAGAAGCCGAGCGTCAGGTGCATCGCCACGGCCCGCTTGGTGCCCAGCTCCCGCCAGACCCGCAACGGATGCCGGGAATGCACGAGCCAGGTCTGGATGTAGCCCTTGATCCATCGGCTGCGCTGGCGGACCCAGTTGCCGAGCCGGCTGTTGGCCTCCTCCTCGGTCACCGAGACCATCATCCGTACGTCCCAGCCCCGGCGGGCGATCCGGATGCCCAGGTCGGCGTCCTCGGTCACGTTGTACTGGTCCCAGCCGCCGAGGTCCCGCAGCGCATCGGTGCGGAAGTGGTTGGAGGTGCCGCCCAGCGGGATGGCCAGCCCATGCCGGTCCAGCCCACGCAGGGAGAGGCTGAAGTTGGTGGCGTACTCGGCGGCGAAGCACCGGGTCAGCCAGTTCGTCCACGGGTTCCAGTAGTGCAGCTCGGCCTGAACGCAGACCACCCGGTCCGGCAGCAGCCGGAAAGCGAGCGCCGCCTTGCGCAGTTGGTCCGGCTCGGGCCGGTCCTCGGCGTCGTAGATGACGCAGAACTCGCCGGTGGCCCGGGCCAGGCCGACGTTGCAGGCCTTCGGCTTGGTCTTCGGCTGGGAGTCCGGGATGAGCACCACTTCGAACTGCGGGGCCAGCTCCATCGAGGCGAGCGCGGCCCGGGTCTCGGTGTCGTCCTCCTCGATGAGCAGCAGAATCTGCACCTTGTCGGCCGGATAGTCCAGGGCGGACAACCGGCCCACCAGATAGGGCAGGACCGAGGCTTCCCGGTAGAGCGGAACCAGGATGGTGTACCGGGCCAGGTCCTTGTCCGGGATGGCCCGCAGGTCGTCGGGCTCGAAGCGCAGCACCGGCGCGCCGTCGGCACGGAAGACCATGGCCAGTTTGAACACGATTACCACGACGTAGACCACGGTGACCGCGGCGACCGCGAACTGACCCCACCACAGCAGGGATGGTCCGAATCCCACGGTGGCCGAGAGGGTCAGCAGCACTACGATCGTTGCGATCGCCGCCACCCCACCGACCGCCTGACCACGGCTGAGGAGCTTGCTGGCGCTCAGCTCCGGGCTCAGCTCCGCGATCGGCGATACGGTGTTTTCCGCGCGCATCTGGGTCACCGCTGTTGCTCCTTCCGGTGGTAGATCATCCGGTCACCGGCGCTGTAGACCAGGTCGTACGCCTGGGTGAGTTGCGGGGTTCCGTTCAGTCGCCGGAACACCAGGTCCTCCGAGCCGGGCAGCCCGCGCATGTAGATCCACTCGATGTGCTGCGCGGCCGGATCCCGCAGCGCGGGCTCCCACATCTGGTAACTGCCCTCGTAGACGATGCGCTGGGTGGGGACATGCGAATCGAAGGTCACCGACTCGTTCTCGTACGACATCATCAGCGTGAGTCCGCCGTCGTGATGGGCGCGCAGCCAGGCGGAGGCGGACGCGTTCGCTGATTCCCACTGGCTGGCCCGGAACTCGGTCGCCTCGTCCAGCGTGACCACGCCCGGCACGGCGAGCGCGGTGGCCAGCACGCCGGCCGCGGCGGCACCCTTCGCCAGCCGGGCCAGTCGAGGGTCTTTCACCACCGACGGGACCAGGCCGATCAGATAACCCGCGAAGATCGACGCCGGAATCAGCATGATCAAACCGAACCGGACGTTGTACCACTCGCCGGTGATCTCCTTGACGTGCAGCGGACGCTCGCCGGAGTAGAGCGCGTAGACGAAGAAGACCCCGAAACCCAGCAACGGATAGACGGCGACGGCTTCTGGCCGAAGCCGGTTGCGAGCCACGTACGCGACCACCCCCAGCCCGCCCAGCACCAGCGTGGCCAGGCCGATGTTGTGCTCGGCGGCCAGCCAGTACGTGCGGGTGGCGACACCCAGATGACCGACCGCCGCCTCGCCCTGCTTGACCCAGAGCGACGAGTCGGCGTACTCGCCGAACTTCCAGTACAGCGGGTTGTGGAAGATGACGAAGTTCCACACGCACCACCCGGCGATGCCGGCAAAGGCGATAAAACCGTAGAAGATGAACGACGCTTCGGTACGGATGTAGCTGCGGTGCCGGCGCAATTCCGTGTACGTCACCACGGCCAGCGCTGCCAGGCACAGCACCCAGCCCTCGTACCGGGTGAGCGTGGCCAGCAGGATCGCGACCGAGGTGGCGATCAGGTCCTTGTACCGGCCGAAGCGGCACCATTCGTGCAGGTAATAGATGGTCGCCACGATGCAGGCGAACAGCAGGCTCTCGGTCATCGCCGTCGACTGGAGGTAGAGAGTGTTCGCGTTGACCGCGAACAACAGCGCGGTAGCCACCCCGGCGAACCGGCTGCGCGCCAGCGAGGCGCCCAGCAGGTAGAGGTATCGCACCGTGACGACGAAAGCCAGCATCGAGCCGATCGCCCCGGCCAGACCGGTCTCGTAAAGCGTGTCGTTCCACACCAGCGGCAGTGCGAGCAGGTGCGGCAGGGGCAACCACACGCCGCCGAGTTGGGCGGCGCCGGCGGTCGGGCTCTCCAGCACGCGTCGCGCGATCAGCAGGTGCGAGTTGGCATCCTTGTACGCGAGCACCGCACCCTGATGCCGGAAGTAGAGGTACCCGCCGACCGACAGCAGGATGGCGGCCACCGTCACGAAGGTGAGCAGCGGATCCTTCGGGCGCAGCAGCCGCCGCACCCAGGGTTGCTTGTCCGAGGCCCAGACCATCTGCCAGTAGACGCTCGCCAGGCTGGCCAGCGACTTGGCGATGACGGAAAGCTTCGCGCCGGTCTGCTCCCCATGCAGGCGCGGGTGGTGCCGCACCGGATGCTCGACCAACCGCATTTTCCGCACCGAGATCTTGGCCAGCAGCTCCGGCGAGATCGCCGCGGCTTCGCCGGTCAGCCGTACGCCGTCCAGCAACCGGCGGTCGATCAGCTTGAACGCGCAGTCCACATCCCGGCTCGGTACGCGCAGCACGATCCGGCACAGCCAGGTCCAGATCCACGCGTTCAGCCGGCGTCGCCACGGGTCGGCGCGCTGCTCGCGGTAGCCGATGACGGCGTCGGCCCGCTCCCGCCGGCGCACGTCGATGAAGTCGACCAGGTCGTCACTGTGGAACTGCCCGTCCGAGTCGGTCAGCAACACCCATCGCAACTCGGTCTGTTCCAGCGCCGCCGCGATCCCGGTCCGAACGGCGGCCCCGTACCCCTGGTTGACCGGGTGATGGACCGCGATGACCCGCCCCGGGTAGGTCACGGCGAGCTCGTCGAGCACCGCACCCGTCCGGTCGGAGCTGCCGTCATTGACCACCACAACAACATGCGGAAGATCAGCTGCCGCCAACGTACGCAGGAAATCGGTAACCGTGGCGGTCAGGTTGTCCTGCTCGTCGTACGCAGGCATGACCACCGCCACCCCATCGATGAAGGTGCGCACCGCCAGCCGAACCGGAAGAGCCACTGCCGTCATGCCGCGACCTCGGCTTCCACAGTGGACGCGAGCGGCGCCCGGCGCTGACGAAAGACAAGAAAGTTGCAGACCAGGTACGTGAACACCGCGCTGGCGCCGCCCCCCGCAAGGGTGCCAAGAGGAACACCGAGCGGCCGATGTACGGCACTGAACACCACCGTGTTGACAGCCAGCCCGAGCAGGGCAGTCGAGTTATAGGAAGCCCACCGCAACCACGACAGGCCGCCCCAACTCAACCCCGACCCCGGACCCTCGCCGCCACCCCACGTAAAAACACTGCTCAACACAAAGTTGACCTGCGCAGAAAGGAAGAACCCAGCAGCATTCGAAAGGGACAAGTCAACCCCGATACGGGCGAGCACCGTCATGACGGCGTACTGCATCCCGAAACAGAACGCACCCACCAGCGCAAACCTGACCACATGCCGCCGATGAACCCGAAATACGTCCATTGCCCCCGCCCCGGATGAATTCTGCGTTACAGCAGACGGCGCCAATATCGAAACAGGCGCACCAATCACATTCACCAGATTGAACGGCAACCATTTAATCGTCAAGCACGCTCTGTTACGCAAAAGGCTCACGCAAATAGCGCCCCGATTACGCCCCCCGACAAACCCAGCCGTAGCCGAACATTAATCCCGACAAACAAGACACCCCAAACGTCCAGTCCCCAAAGCCTTTAAGCCAACCCAACAAAACGATCACCCGATTGCCCACCCACCCCACCCGTCCCACGCAGACGAGGCGCGAGGCGCGAAGCGAGGCGAAGCGAGGCGCGCAAAGACAAGGCACGGACAGACCAGCGGGGGTGTGGGCAAGGGCGAAGCCCGATGCATCCGCACGAAGCGCAACCAAACACCCAGCGCAACCATCGCGCCGTGGGGGTCTGGGGGCTCGGCCCCCAGGCAGACATGCGAAGAGGCCCCCGGTTCGCGCTTTCCGCGAACAGGAGGCCCCTAGGACTCGTAGCGGGGACAGGATTTGAACCTGCGACCTCTGGGTTATGAGCCCAGCGAGCTACCGAGCTGCTCCACCCCGCGTCGGCTCGTTAACACTAGCGCAACCCGGAGGCCGTCTGCAAAACGGCCTCCGGGTATCGCTCGTCACGTCAGCCGCTGGCGCTCGGTGCCGGGTTGGCCGGCGTTGATGCCGGCGCGCTCGGTGAGGCCGAACCCGACGGGGTGGGCGGCGTGGTGGCGGTGGCGGCCTTCTGAGCGTTCTGGAACTTGGCCATGGCCGTGTCCAGGGCCGAGAGGGCCTCGCCGTACTTGGTGAAGTCCCCGGACTGCTGGGCGGTCTTCACGTTCTGGATGGCCGTGTCCAGCTCAGCGGCGGCTTGCGCCAGCTCGGTCGGTAACGTCGCTGGTGGCGTACCGCTGGTGTTTCCGCTGTTTCCGGTGTTCCCCTGGTTGTTGCCGTTGGCATTGCCGTTCTGTTTGGCCTGGTTGACCAGGGCTTGCAGGCCGGATTTGAGGTTGTCGGCGAGGACCACGTAGGTGCCGCCGTCGCCGTACGACATCAGGACCTTCTGCAGCAGCGGGGCCGCGTTGTCCTGGTTACCGGTCTTCACGTAGACGGGTTCGACGTACAGGATGCCGTCGGACACGGGCAGCGAGACCAGGTTGCCGTACAAGACCTGGGATTGGCCGTTTCTGGACAGCAGTGTCAGCTGTTGCAACACGCTGGCGTTGGCGGTCATGTTGCGGTGGACCTGGACCGGCCCGGGAATGACGGTTTGATCAGGTAACTCGTACACCTGAAGTTTTGGCTGGTTGTCCACGTACGAGGCGGAGACGAGCGCGGCCAGGTTCTCCCGGTTGAGCGGGGTCACCGCCGCGGTCAGCTGGAACTGCGTACCCGTCTGTTTCGGCAGCTGCACGTTCAGGTAGTACGGCGGCTGTTTCACATTGCTCTGTGGATTGTCCGGCGCGTTGGGCACCTGCCAGAAGTCCTGGCCGGAGAAGAACGCCCGCGGGTCGGTGACATGGAACTTGGTGAGCAGGTTGCGCTGCACCTTGAACAGGTCCTGCGGGTAGCGGAAGTGGGCCTCGAGCGAGGCCGGCGTGTCCGCCTTCGGGATGATCAGGTGGCCGCCGAACGCCTTGTTCCAGGCCTTCAGCAACGGGTCCTGGTCGTCGAACTCGTACAGCTTGACGGTGCCGTCGTACGCGTCGACGGTGGCTTTCACCGAGTTGCGCATGTAGTTGACATCGTCCCGGGCGAGCGCGAACTGCCCCTGCCCGGTGAGTTCGTCCTTGGTCTCGTTGGCCAGGTTGATCTTCGAGGAGTACGGGTAGGTCGCCGACGTCGTGTAGCCGTCGAGGATCCACACGATCCGCCCGTCGACCGCGGCCGGGTAGGGGTCGCCGTCGATGGTCAGGAACGGCGCGACCTTCTCCACCCGGGAGCGCGGGTCGCGGATGTACATCAGCTTCGAGTTGTCGTTGACCGCATCGGAGAGCAGGAAGTTGCTCTCGGTCAGCTTGATCGAGAAGACCAGCTTGCGGAGGAACGAGCCGACCGGCACGCCACCCTTGCCGTCGTAGGCGTAGTACTCACCCTGGTCCTCGTCGTTCTCCTGCGGGCGGTCGAACTCGACCTTGCGCGACTTGTCGGACTGGCCGACGATCGCGTATTCGGTCGACTGCTCGCCGTAGTAGATGCGGGGCTGGTCAACCTTGATCTGCTCGGTGCCGGAGGAGCAGTTGCTCGCCTGGCCGGTGTTGCCGAGGAAGCCGGACACGAAGTAGGGCAGACCGGCGCAGCCGACGTTGTTAGCAGGCGCCGCGACCAGCCCATATCCATGGGTGTAGACGGTGTGGCGGTTGAGCCAGTTGCGCTGCTGGGTGGTCAGCTTGTCGTCGTTGATCTCGCGGGCGCCGACCACGAAGTCGCTGGTCTTGCCACCGACGTCATAACGGTCGACGTCGAGCTTCTTGCCGAAGTCGTAGAAGCCGCGGGACTGCTGCGACTGGGTGAACGCCTGCGACACCAACTGCGGGTCGATGACCCGGACGTTCTCGGCGCTGGTGTCGGTGGGCAGCGACGTCGGCGGCGACACGTTGGTCGCGGTGTACGGCTCTATGTCGGTGCTGGTGAGCCCGAACGCATCCCGGGTCGCGTTGATCGACTTCTGGATGTACGGCGCTTCCTTGTCGGCCTGGCTGGGCTTGACCGAGAAGCTCTGCACGGCCAGCGGGTAGATGCCGCCGATCGCGACGGCCGAGATGGCCAGCAGGGCGAGGGAGACGCCCGGCCAGACCAGATTTCGCATGCCGGCGTTGGAGAACACGATGATCGCGATGGCGACCACGATGGAGATGTAGGCCAGGATCTCCTTGGCTGGAAGCAGGGCGTTGACGTCGGTGTAGCCGGCGCCGTACAGACCCGAGGCCACGTGCTGCTCTAGCAGGAGCGCACGCCGGTCAAGAATGTACGCCACTGCCTTGAGCAGCACGAACACCGCAACCAGTGTGGTCAGGTGGGCTCGCGCGGCGGTCGTCATCCGATCGCCGACGCCCTGCAGCCGCACCCCACCGAAGATGTAGTGGACGGCGAGCGAGCCGAGCACCGACAGCACCACGGCGGTGAAGGCGACGCCGAGCAGGTAACGCCACAGCGGGTAGTCGAAGACGTAGAACCCGATGTCCACCTTGAACTGCGGGTCGACCTTCCCGAACGGCACAGCGTTCTGGAAGAGCATCCACTCCTTCCACCGGCCCTGGGCGGACAGACCGGCGAAGAAACCGATGATCACGCAGAGCACCGTGATCCAGGTGCCCAGACGCGGGCCGATCACCATGCGGTAGCGCTCGAGGGTGGCCTGCTCGGCCGAGTGCGGCCGGAGCAGGGGGCGCAACCTGTACGCCAGATATAGGTTGGCTGCGATGATCAGGGCAACGGCCAGGCCGATGACCACGAACAACAGCAGTCGAGTGACAAGTACGCCGGAGAAGACGTTGACGAAGTCGACCTCATGGAACCAGAGGTAGTCCGTGTAAGCGTCGATGCCCCAGCCGAGCAGCGTGAATAGAAGGAAGACCCCGACCAGGACGCCGACCGTGACGCGACCGCGCCGGCTCATCCTCGGTAGAGGGCTGTTACGCATGACCAACGTGGGCTCCACACATCATTTGGGCGGCGGTGTCTCACATTACGACATCTGTCACGACGCTGAGCAGGGCTTCGGGGTGCCGCCGGAGGTGAACGTCTTGAGCGCGGTCAGTGCGTCGTCCACCGTGGCCACCTCGGCCATCGGGAGCCCGTCGACCGCGTTCTTCAGAGCCTCGGCGCAGTTGTCCTTCGGCACCAGGAACAGTTGAGCGCCGGCGCTCTTCGCGCCGACCAGCTTCTGCGGGATGCCGCCGATCGGTCCGACGTTGCCGCCGTCGTCGATCGTGCCCGTCCCTGCGATGATCTTGCCGCCGGTGAGGTCCTCCGGCTCGAGCTTGTCCATGATCCCCAGGGTGAACATCAGACCGGCGCTCGGGCCGCCGATCTTGTCGAGGTCGATGGTCACCTTGAACGGGTACGGCTGTTTCTTTTCGATCTCGATGCCGAGCCGCGGCGTCTTGTCGTCACCGGAGGCCTTCGTGGTGACCTCGGCGGTGCCGGCCTTGCCCGACCGGGTGTAGGCGATCGTGAACGTGGTGCCGGCGGGCTTGCCCCGGACGACGTCGGTCAGCTTCCCAGGATCAGTGATCTTGGTGTCGTCGACCGCGGTGATCACATCCTGCGCCTGCAGCAGGCCGGTGGCCGCACCGCCGGCGGTCACCGTTTTGACCACAGTCTGCACCGGGTAACCGAGCTTGGTCAGCGCGACCGTGACCGCGCTGTCCTGCGACTCGGTCCACTCCTGCGCGTTCTGCTCCTCGACCTGCTTCTCGGTGGTGTTCGGCGGGTAGATCAGCTCGCGTGGCACCACCGCGTCCTTGTGGCTGAACCAGCCGCTGATCGCCCAGACCAGCTCCACCTGGGATTGCACGTTTACCGTGGTGAGCCGCAGCTGCCCGGCCGATGTTGACGTCTTCGCATCCGTCACCTGGATCACCTCGGTACCGTTGCTGGAACCGAGTGTGTTCACCGTCGGGCCCGGCTTCAGCACCACGTACGGCAGGGGCGCCGCCATGACACCGACTGCCAGCAGCGCGGTGAGCAGGGCGCCGAGGATGACGGTGACACCACGACGTCTCATGCGCGTGAGACTATCGCCCCACCCTGAGTTCTCTCTGAGCTGACACCGCCATCGGTCCGAAGCGGGCGTTTCGCGCGTACGGTTGACGACGTGCCTGATATCCCGTTCGGCTTCTCACTGCCGGGCGCACAGCCGCCCGATCCCTCCGACCCGCAGCAGATGCAGCAGTTCATGGCGCAACTGCAGCAGATGTTCGCCGGCGGCCCCGACAACGGCCCCGTCAACTGGGACCTTGCCCGGCAGGTCGCGCAGAGCCAGCTGTCCGGGTCCGGCGACCCGGCGGTGACCATGTACGAGCGCCACCACGTCGAGGAGGCGCTCCGCCTCGCCGACCTGTGGCTCGACCCCGTCTCATCGCTGCCCAGCGGCATCCGGGTGGCCGCGGCGTGGAACCGCAACGAGTGGATCTTCAACACGCTCGAGGTCTGGAAGAAGCTCTGCGACCCGATTGCCGGCCGTATGGTCGGCGCCATGGGCGACCTGGTCCCCGACGAGGCCAAGGCCCAGCTCGGGCCGATGCAGTCGATGGTGGCCACGCTCGGCGGCGCGCTCTTCGGCGGCCAGCTCGGGCAGGCGCTGGGCCAGCTCGCGGCCGAGGTGCTCTCGGCCGGCGACATCGGGCTTCCGCTCGGACCGACCGGCACGGCCGCGCTGGTGCCGGCCAACATCAAGGCGTATGGCGAGGGCCTCGAGCTTCCCGAAGACCAGGTCCGGCTGTATGTCGCTCTTCGCGAAGCAGCGCACCAGCGGCTGTTCGGGCACGTGCCGTGGCTGCGCGCGCACGTCCTGACCGCGGTGGAGACCTACGCCAACGGCATCACGGTCAACCGCGAGGCGATCGAGGAGGCGATGAGCCGCGTCGACCCGAACGATCCCGAGTCGATGCAGGCCATGGCCCTGGAGGGCATCTTCACGCCGGAGGACACCCCGCAGCAGAAGGCGAGCCTGGCCCGCCTCGAGACGGCGCTCGCGCTGATCGAGGGCTGGGTGGGTCACGTGGTCGACAACGCGGCCGGCGACCGTCTCCCCAGCGTGTCGGCCCTGGCCGAGGCGTTCCGCCGCCGTCGCGGGGCGGGTGGCCCGGCCGAGCAGACCTTCGCCGCGCTGGTCGGCCTCGAGCTGCGCCCGCGCCGCCTGCGGGAGGCCGGCGCTCTGTGGGCGGCGGTCACCGAGCAGCGGGGCATCCAGGGGCGCGACGCTCTGTGGGGCCACCCCGACCTGCTGCCCACCGACGAAGACTTCGCCAACCCGCAGGTCTTCGCCCAGGGCAACACCGAGTGGGACATCAGCGAGCTGGACGACCTCGGCAAGGGCGACGCCCCGGAAGAGGGCAACCCCGAGAAGTAGGCAGATCCGACGGGCGGCGGCGCTGTTCAGCGCCGCCGCCTTCGTTTATCCGCTGAGCGTTTCAGCCGCCGAGCAGGGCCCTGGTGTTCTCCCAGCCCTCCAGGGCCGGGTCGAGCGTGGCCAGCTCGGCCGGCCCGCGAAGCCGGCGCCACTCCGCCGTGGAGGTCACGTCGCCCGGCTGGGGCGCGGTCCTGCGCAGCAGCTGGGCGGACGCGCTGTCGAGATCCTGATCGGCCAGCCAGCCGGGGGCGGGAAGGCTGGTGGCGACGCCCAGCAGGCCGTTTCCGGGGCCGCCGGGCGCGACCGCGACGGCTTTGCTGTCCAGCGGCTGCAACAGCTTTCCGAGAATCATCCCCGGCAAGTCAGCCGCGTCGGCCGCGATGACCGCGGCCTGGTCGAACCCGTCCGCCGCGGCAGCCGCGAACACCGGCAGGTAGGTCGCGGCCGGCACCTCGTAGATCCGCATCCCCGGCCAGGCGATCTCCTCGGCCAGTTTGCGGTCCGCGGCCGTGGTGGCGATCGCCGCCTCGGCCTGCGCGAGCCGCGCCAGCAGGTCGACCACATCTTCGGCGAGGGCGGCTCGCCAGGCCGCGAGCTCCACACCGGGAGGACTCCACTCCACCGGCACCAGCAGCACCGCAACCACGCGTCGAACCACGAACGAGACTCTAGTCGTCGGCGAGGACCAGCCCGGTGGCGGCGGAGATGCCTTCGAGGTAGCCCCGGGCGCGTTCGGCCTTGGGGAAGCGACTCACCAGGTCCCAGAAGTCGCCGCTGTGGCTGGGGACGACCAGGTGGGCCAGCTCGTGGAGCAGCACGTAGTCGATGACCCAGTCGGGCATCTCCTGGATGCGGTGGGAGATGCGGATCGTGCCGTCATCGGGAGTGCAGGAGCCCCAGCGGCCGTTCTGGTTGGTCACCCAGCGGACGCTGGCCGGAACCACCCGATGGGCGTGATCGGCCAGGTAGCGGGACGTGAGACGGCGGGCTCGGGCCAGCAGCTCCTCGTCGGTGCGGCGAATGCGCTCCTCGCGGGCCGCAAGCCGGGCGAGCATCCGCTCGACCCACTCCATCTCCTCGGCGCGGGAGAACCGGTCCGGAATGAGCACGACCACGCGCTCACCGTCTCGGTATGCGGACACCGTGCGACGCCGGCGCTGGCTGCGCCGCACTTCGACGACGGGCTTGCGCGTCCGGGCCATTACCGGCTCGCGCGGCCCAGATTCGGGTTCACGTTGAGACGCTAATCCGTGAGACCCATGTCACCGCAAGAGTACGGCCGATGACACGTGCCAGATATGCACGGTTCGTCCCGGTATAACCGAAAAAATTTTCCAGGCCTGCAACATAGTTGCGGTTTAGCCAACCTAGCGCACGTCACCATGGCGACCAAACGCGCGGAAAGTCGGTTTTGAACCACTTTGCCGGTAATTCCCGGCGTGTTTGGGCGCAACTTCGCTAAAAGGGCGATTCCTCCCGGCACACTCACGACGGCGGCGACACCGCCGGCGCTGCACTGACCTGGCTCATTCATGGCCGATCACACATGGAATGAGCCGGACCTGGGTAGTGACCGCCCCTGGCGGGAGGCCACACATCCACGCGGTCGGGACGGTCAGCGCCAAGCAGCTCGCGGCCTGCCGCCGCGAACAGGCATCGGGCCGACCCGGCCGACGACACGACTAGGAGGAACCGTGGCCGACAACACGTACAACGGCTACTGCGTGAAGTGCAAGGAGAAGCGAGACTTCCAGGGCACCGTGGAGGTCTCCAAGACCGGCATGAACATGGCCAAGGGCAAGTGCCCGGTCTGCGGCACGACGGTGAACCGGATCCTCGGCAAGGCCAAGGCCTGATTCACGCGTACGGGTAGAGCGGCGTGGACTGCGTCGCTCTACCCGTAACCGTGTCGAAGCAAGCACGTTGAGTGATTGTGGATGCCACCCCAGCCTGTGGATAACTCGGCCATAGCTGTGGACAACCCCCTTCGCGAGCATGGCAGCCCTGTGGACAACCAACTCGTTCCGCATGGCATCGGTGACAACCTGTCACGGTGAACCGCCCCACCCTGATACCCGGCCTCCCCCGCCTCTGGCGCGGGCCCGGCGAGCTGCAGCTCGGTGCCGACCCGGCCCGTGCGCTGCTGTTACACCTCCCCGACCCGCGTGCCGCCGAGGTTCTCGACCTGCTCGACGGCACCCGCACCGAGCGTCTGGTCATCCTCCGCGCCGCCGAGCTCGGCATCCCGCCCGACGACTGCCGGGCCCTTCTCTCGACACTGCGCGAAGCCGGTCTCGTCCTGCCGCGCTCATCGCTCCTGCCGCCGACCGATCCCCTCGCCGGTGAGGCAGCCGCCCTGGCGCTCCACGGCGCCGGGCCACCGACCAGCCTGCTGCGGCGACGGAACGCCGCGCGCGTCGCCCTCGTCGGCCAGGGCCGGCTCGCCGCCGGCATCGCGGTGGCGCTGGCCGAGGCGGGCGTCGGGCACGTGCACCCCGAGCTGTCCGGCGCGGTCCGCCGGGGCGAGCTGGCCGGCGGCCCGCTTCGCCTGTCCGACGTCGGCACACCCCGGCGCGAGGCGATCCTCGGCGCGATCTCCCGGATCGTGCCGAAGCCGCCGCCGGGCGTGCGCCGTGGGACCGTCGCCCTGGTCGTCCAGTTCGACCACGACCAGCCCGTGAGCCTGCTGGCCGCCGCGATGGCCGCCCGCCACCAGCCGCACCTGGCCGTCACGATCCGGGAGGGCGCCGCCGTGATCGGCCCGCTCGTGCCGGCCGGCGGGAAACCCTGCCTGAACTGTCTCGACCTGCATCGCAAGGACCGGGACGCCACCTGGCCGGGCCCGCCCGCGGCCGCCGCGCTCGTTCCCGAGCCCTGCGTGGTGACCACCGTGCTGGCCGCGACCGCGTTCGCGACCGCCGAGGTGCTGGCCTTCCTCGACGAGGGCAGCCCGCAGACCGTCGGCGCCACGGTCGAGCTCACGGCCCCCGGCCGTCTCCGCCGCCGCACCTGGCCGCCACATCCCGCCTGTCCCTGCGCCCGGTCATGAGATTTCTCGTGCCGACTCGATCGGACTTTTTGCACATCGCGGGGCGAAGGCCACCGAGGCAGGCGGTCAGCCGGCAAACCGTCGGTAACAATGATCTGGTGACCGACATCCCGCGGCGTGCAGCGTCCCGCACCGCGAAACTGGCCGCGCTGCCCCTGGGGTTCGCCGGGCGCGCCGCCCTGGGACTGGGCAAGCGTGCGGTCGGCATCGCCTCCGACGTCATCTCCGCCGACATCCAGCAGCGCACCGCCGAGCAGTTGTTCAGCGTGCTCGGCCAGCTCAAGGGCGGAGCGATGAAGTTCGGGCAGGCGCTGTCGGTCTTCGAGGCCGCCATGCCCGAGGAGATGGCCGGCCCATATCGGCAGGCGCTCACCAAGCTCCAGGAGGCGGCGCCGCCGATGCCGGTGGCCAGCCTGCACAAGGCCCTGGCCGAGCAGCTGGGGCCGGATTGGCGGGACAGGTTCGCCGAGTTCGACGACAGCCCGGCCGCCGCCGCGAGCATCGGCCAGGTGCACAAGGCGCGGTGGAAACTGCCACCGGCCCGGAAGAACGCGAAGCCCAAGACGGTGCAGGTCGCCGTGAAGGTGCAATATCCGGGCGCCGGCGAGGCGTTGCTGGCCGACCTCAAGCAGCTGTCCCTGCTCGCCGGCATGTTCAAGATCATTCAGCCGGGCATGGACATCAAACCGCTGCTGGCCGAGCTGCGGGAGCGGATCACCGAGGAACTCGACTACGCCATGGAGGCGGAGACCCAGACGGCCTTCGCCACCGCGTTCGCCGGCGACGACGAGATCTTCGTGCCCCGGGTGATCGCCTCCGCGCCGCGGGTGCTGGTGACCGAGTGGGTCGAGGGCACCCCGCTGGCGAAAGTGATCAGCGAGGGCACCCAGGAGGAGCGCGACGAGGCCGGGCGGCTGATGGCCACCCTGCACTTCTCGGCTCCGGCCCGGGCCGGGCTCCTGCACGCCGATCCGCACCCCGGCAACTTCCGCATGCTGCCCGACGGCCGGCTCGCCGTGATCGACTTCGGCGCGGTCGCCCGGCTGCCCGGGGGCCACCCCGAGCCGGTCGGCCGGCTGGTGCGGCTCGCTCTGGCCGGTGATGCCGACGGGGTTGCCGACGGGCTGCGCGAGGAGGGCTTCATCAAGCCGGACGAGGAGATCGACGCCGAGGCGGTGCTGAAATTCCTCCGGCCGATGATCGAGCCGCTGGCCGTGGAGGAATTCCGGTTCTCCCGCAGCTGGTTGCGCGGCGAGGCGACCCGGCTGACCAACCCGCGCTCCCCGGCCTACCAATTGAGCCGCAAGCTCAACCTGCCCCCGTCATACCTGATGATTCACCGGGTCACGCTGGGCTCGATCGGGGTGCTCTGCCAGTTGGAGGCCGAAGCGCCGTACCGCGAGATCGTGGAGAAGTGGCTGCCCGGCTTCGCCCCGGTCGGCTGATCCCGGGGCCGGCCCGCATGATTCGATGAGGGACATGGACGCCACGGCTCACATCGACGACCTTGGAAGCTTCGTCTCGGCTTCGCCCAGCTCCTACCACGCGGCGGCCGAGGTGGCCCGCCGACTCGGCGAGGCCGGCTATGCCACGCTCGACGAGTCGGCCGACTGGCGTGAGGTCGTGCGCCCCGGCGCCCGGCTGGTGCTGGTCCGCGATGGCGCGGCGATCGCGATTGCGCTGCCGGCCGAGGCCGGACCGACCACGCCGTTCCGCATCCTCGGCGCGCACACCGACTCGCCTACCTTCAAGCTCAAGCCCAAGCCCGCGCTGTCCTCGCACGGCTGGCTGCAGGCCGGCGTCGAGGTGTACGGCGGACCGATCATCGCTTCCTGGTTCGATCGTGAACTGGAGTTCGCGGGCCGGCTCGTCGACCGGGATGGCCTGGTGCACCTGGTCCGGACCGGGCCGTTCGCCCGCATCCCGCACCTGGCCATCCACCTGGACCGGGAGGCGAACTCGTCGTTCGCGCCCGACCGGCAGCGCGACACCCAGCCGATCCTCGGCGTCTCCGGTCCCGACGTGCTGACCCACCTCGCCCGCCTGGCCGGCCTGTCCTCGGCCGACGACGTGGCCGGCTTCGACGTGGTGTCGGTCGACTCGGCGGCGCCGGCCCGGTTCGGCGCCGATGGCACGCTTTTCGCCTCCGCCCGGCTGGACAATCTGTCGTCGGTGCACGCCGGGCTGACCGCTCTGCTGCGCGCCTCGGTCGGGCCCGCGATCGCGGTGCTGGCCGCTTTCGATCACGAGGAGTTGGGCTCGGAGAGCCGTTCGGGCGCCGCCGGCCCGCTGCTGGCGGACGCGCTGGAGCGAGTTTCGGCCGCGCTGGGCGGCAGCCGCGAAGACCTGGCTCGCGCGATCTTCAACTCGTGGCACCTCTCCGCCGACGCCGGCCACGCCGTCCACCCCAACCGGCCGGAGAAGCATGACCCGGCGAACCGGCCGATCGCCGGCGGCGGCCCGCTGCTGAAGATCAACGCCAACCAGCGCTACACGACCGACGCGGTGGGCGCCGCGCTGTGGGCCCGCACCTGCGACAAGGCCGGCGTCCCGTTCCAGCCGTTCGTGTCGAACAACGCCGTCCCGTGCGGCTCCACGATCGGCCCGATCACCGCCACCCGCCTCGGCATCCCGACGCTGGACGTGGGCACGCCCCTGCTCTCCATGCACTCGGCCCGTGAGCTTTGCCACATCGACGACCCGGCCCGCCTTTCCGCCGCCACCGAGGTCTTCTTCACTGGCCTGCCCTGATAACCGGCCTGCCCTGACAACCGGCCTGCCCTGATAACCGGCCTGCCCTGACAACCGGCCTGCCCTGACACAAACATCAATGACGAAGGCCCGCCCGCGCCAGAGCGCGGACGGGCCTTTCAGTTGTCAGTCGGTTAGGGAATCAGAAGCGCCCGCCACCCAGTTCACGGGAAGCCCGGTGCTGAGCTCGCATGGCAACCAGGCGAGCGGGGCGGTGCGCCTCAGGTGTGTAGTCACGCTGAGGCCGAGGCATTCGAGCCCTGGACAACGCTTCTTGGAGAAGTCTCATCTTGGAGGTTCCACTCGGATTCATTTCGAAACTCGGCTTTCGATTGGTGGCCTTATCGGCCTCGGGGAATGCGATGTTGCTGTTCATGTCAGGCCGCCAGTCGGACCTGGTTGCGGGACTCGAGACCGTTCGCGGCGAGCCGCTCCTCGACCTCGACGGCGAGCTCGGCGTCGCGCGCCACGTCCGCCTTACGCGGACGGCCACGCGGCCGCTTGCGCGGAACCACAGCTCCACGCTCGAAGATCTCGCCGCCCCAGACGCCCCACGGCTCGTTCCGCTCGACCGCACCGGCGAGGCACTCGACGCGCAGCGGGCAGTCCCCACAGAGCGACTTGGCCAGCTCCAGCTGGGCCGGGGAGTCCGAGAACCACAGGTCCGGGTCGAACTTCCGGCAGGGCAGGTTTGCCTCGATGTCGACACTCACGTCGATCGGGGCCAGCGCCAGACTCATAAAGCCCGGTCACCTCTCTCTTCTTCAGCGATCTTCTGGATCGTCGGGGTGGTGCACCGGACTGTGTGCCGGCAAAAAATTAAGGCCGCGGGACCCTTTACGGGTTCCGCGGCCTCGAGGTGAGCCGGAGGTCTGGTTTCTCAGACCGGCCTTCCTCGAGGCGGGACTCCGCTGCCGCCACCATCCGCGTAACGCTTCGTGGTGACCTTGGAGCCCTTGAACCCAATGCTGCTGGTGGTGCCATTGGTGCCATTGATCCCGTCGGTGAGCGTCAGGAGCAGAGCCAGCTCGGCCTGGACCTGGACCTGGTGCACCCGCGAAGCGGGAGCCCGCTCGGCGGCAAGAATTGCCACCGGCCGGACGGCCTCGGCCGGGACCCAAGCCCGCTCAGCTGCCAGCGCCACGGGGGCGACCGGCGCTGCCGACAGTGCTGCCCTGGACGGGGCGGCAATCGGCAACAGAGCGGACGGAGCGCACGCACGGGTCAGCGGCATCGACGGTCGCGTCATCATGTAGATCTCCATCTCTGCCACCTCCTCCATCTGCGATGCACTCATTGGATCGTTTTCCCTTGTAGAGCAGGCCGCTCTGCAAGGTGTGCTCTGAGGCTAAGCCTCCCTCGCAAGCGAGGGCAAACGAATTAACGGACTAGTTTTCAAAGTTTTTTGACGAGGCTTCGTCGGGCGTCGCACCGGCCACCAAAGCGAAGACCGCTGCGCCATACTGGCCGAGTTTGCGCGGGCCTATTCCGGCGATCGCCAACAGCTCCGGCGGTCCGGCCGGTCGGCGCTCCGCCAGAGCCACCAGCGTCGCATCGGTGAAAACCACGTATGCAGGAACTTTGAGCCCGGCCGCGGTCTGCCCTCGCCAGTCCGTCAGACGATCCAGCAGGTCTTGATCCAAGTCTGAGGGGCAGGTCGGGCAGCGGCCCAGCTTGCGGTCCGCGCCGCCCAGCAGAGTGGCCCCGCAGATGCGGCAGGAAGACACCTGCGAGCGCCTTCGGTCGGGTTTCCGACTCCGGTCGGCGCCCGCCCGCTCGGTCGGCGAGTGGCGCTCGAGCTGGGGCAGGAAGCGGCACGGCCGGCGCGCACGACCTCCGCCGGACCGCGTCTGACCATAGGAAAGCCACAGCCACTCGCGGGCCCGGGTCACCCCGACGTAGAGCAGGCGGCGCTCTTCCTCCAACTGCTCGGGCGTCTTCGCGTACGTCGTCGGGAGGGTGCCGTCGGCGAGGCCGACAAGAAAGACCGCGTCCCATTCGAGGCCCTTGGCCGAATGAAGTGAGGCGAGCGTCACACCGGCCACGGTCGGCGCGTGCTGCTGATCCGCCCGGCGGGCCAGCTCTTCGTTGAACGCGGACAGCGTCACGTCCCGCTGCACGGCGCCGGCCTGGCCGATCGGCTCGAGCGCGGGTGCTTTCGCGTACTCCTCGGCCAGGGTGACCAGCGCCGCGAGCGCCTCCCACTGCTCGCGTGCCGCACCGCCCGGCGGGGGTTGCTCGCGCGACCACCCGGTCGCCGCGAGCGCCTCGACCACCGCGATCACCAGCGGAGTCTCGCCGGGCGTGGAACGCACGGCCGCACGCATCGCGATCATCGCCTGGCGCACCTCGGGCCGCTCGAAGAACCGCTCGGCGCCGCGCACCAGGTAGGGCACCTCGGCCTCGGCGAGCGCCTCCTCGTAGACCTCGGACTGCGCGTTGATCCGGAACAGCACGGCGATCTCGCTGGCCGGTGTGCCGGTGGCGATCAGCTCGCGGCAGCGCCGGGCCACCGCGGCGGCCTCGGCCGCCTCGTCCGGGAAGATCTTCAACTCCGGTTCGGCCCCGGACGGACGCTGGCCGACCAGTTCGAGGCGCAGCCGGGCCTCGTTGCCGCGGGCCTGCCGGATCACCGCGTTGGCCAGGCCGACCACCTGCGGGGTGGAGCGGTAGTCGCGGACCAGCCGGATCACCACTGCCTCGCGCCGCTGGCGGGCGAAGTCGATCAGATAGGCCGAGGTGGCGCCGGTGAACGAATAGATGGTCTGGCTCGCGTCGCCGACCACGGTGAGGTCGTCGCGCCCGCCGAGCCAGGCGTCGAGCAGGCGTTGCTGGAGCGGGTTGACGTCCTGGTATTCGTCCACGACGAAGTGCCGGTACTGAGCGCGAATCTCGTCCGCGACGTCGGGGTGCTCCTCGATGCCCCAGACGACCGCGCGCAACATGTCCTCGAAGTCGATCACGCCCTGCCGGCGCTTGAGCGTCTCGTAGGCCGCGAAGACCTCGGCGACCTTGGCCGGCTCGTGCGGCGGCTCCCGGTGGGCCTTGGTGGCGGCCACCGCATACTCCCCCGGCTCGACCAGCGAGGATTTCGCCCACTCGATCTCGCCGGCCAGGTCGCGGGCGCCGGTGCGGTCGGCACGCAGGCCGGCCCGGGCGGCGGCCAGGCCGACCAGCCGGACCTTGGATTCGATCAGATCCGGCACCGACCGGCCGTCGAGCAGGCGCGGCGCGAAATAGCGGAGCTGGCGCAGGGCGGCCGCGTGGAACGTGCGGGCCTGCACGCCGGTGGCGCCGAGCGAGCCGAGCCGGGCGCGCATCTCGGCAGCGGCCCGCGCGGTGAACGTCACGGCCAGCACGTGCCGCGGGCTGATCTCGCCGGTGAGGGTGCGATAGGCGATGCGGTGGGTGATCGCGCGGGTCTTGCCGGTGCCGGCGCCCGCGAGGATGCAGACGGGCCCGGCCGGAGCGGTCACCACCGTCCGCTGCTCGGGGTCGAGCCCGGCCAGCACCGCATCACTCAGCACGGTAGGGAATCATGTCACTCGGGTCCGACGTTATGTCGCAAGGCGGAGTGCCATGTGACCCAGCCGAAGGGATCCTGACCGATGTTGACCATGTATTCGACGTCCTGGTGCGGTTATTGCCACCGACTCAAGTCGCAGCTCGATCGAGAGGGCATCGCGTACGACGTCATCGACATCGAACAGGACGAAGCCTCGGCGGAGTTCGTGCAGAGCGTCAACGGTGGCAACCGCACCGTTCCGACCCTCAAGTTCGACGACGGCTCGGCGTTGACCAACCCGTCGATCATCCAGGTCAAGGAACACCTCGCGGCCATCGCGGCCTGATCTCTGAAGAAGGCGCGGCACCCACACCGGGTGCCGCGCTTTTTTCACCACCAAAACCCCGCTTGCGTACGCCGTGAGCACCATCCCGCTGTCACGCCGGAACCAGTGCCGCCTTCGCCTCGGCATCCGCGATGATCGCGTCGAGCTCCTCGTCGACCAGGGCCAGCTCATCGGCGAGCGACGCGAACAGCAGCAGATGCACAGCCAGCAGCTCGCCGTCCTCGATGTCGCCGACCGGGACCGTCTCCCCGAGCGCATGGCGCACCAGCATCTCGGCGTCGAGTATCGGCAGCGCGGCGGCGGCGTGTTCGTGCACGGCCGTCGCCACGGTGCGGCTGATCTCGGCGAGCGGCGTGGCCGGTTCGAAGCGGCGACGCACCACCAGACCGAAAGCGATCTCCCACACCCGCCGGGCCACGTCGTCCACGTCGCCGGCCGGGGTGCCGAACCGGGCGGGCGCCTCGTCCCGGGCCGCCTGCCGCAGGTAATGGCCCGCGTCGGTAGCGATCTCGCCGACCGCACGATCCGAGCCGGGCGGCAGCGCCCCGGAGAGCGCACCCAGGGCGGCCTCCCGCAGCTGCTCGGTCCGCGGCTCGGCCGTTTCCCCCGCAGTCGGAGCCGCCTGAGCGGAACGCCGGCGGTTCGCCGCGATTCGCCGCGGCTCGGCGACATCGGCCGCCGGCTCCTCGCCGGCCACCGGCCACGCCGAGCGACGACGGCTCTGGGCGACGTCGGCGGCCAGTTCCTCGTCGGGCGCCAGTTCCTCGCCGGGCAACGGCTGGGCCGAGCGGCGCCGATTCTGGGCGACGTCGCGTGGTGCGTCGGCCGCCTGTTCCTCGACCGCCGCGCGGTGGGCGGAACGGCGGCGGTTCTTGCTCACATCGACCTCCGGCCGACGACGCGGTTGCGTGGACGGTCGAAGCGGGCCACCCTCTTCTCGGCCTGGTCGACAAGGGCGAGCAGTTCGGTGGCGGGCACGCCGGGCGGCCGGACCAGGTCGCCGATCACGTGGCAGATCAGCTCGAAGCGGCGCAGCTCGGGCATGCCCTGCGACAGCTCGGGCTCGCCGAGCGCGCCCCGGATCATCGCTTCGGTCTCCCGGGCCAGTTCCCCCGCGGCCGGCAGCGACTGGTATTCGAGCAGGTCGCGCACGTAGCGGGTGACATCGCGCGGGTCGCGCCCGACGAAGCTGCGGCGGACCGCCACCACGAAGAGCTCACGCAGCAGCCGGACGGCGCGCGGCGAGTCGTTGAGACGACACAGCGACCGCGCCGGGCGCTCCTCCCCCATTGCTTCGAGGATGAGCCGGCCCGCCGCGGTCGCCGCTTTGTCTAATGTCCCAGTTTGCCCCACATGGGGCACTCTAACGGGTGCTTACGGGATGAGAGCCGGAATGCTGGAGTCGAGCAGGCCCCGCTCCTTGAGCGCGCCGTAGAGCGGCGTGGTCTCCGGGAAGTGGCCCCAGGCGTGGTCGCCGGAGCCGTCGCCGGCGTGGCCGAGCAGCTGCTTCTGCACCGGGTTGAGGGTGTCGAACCAGTCCCGCTGCGGCAGGTCGGCGATGTCGTCGCGGCCGGCGATCCAGCGCGGGGTGTAGCCGAAGAACGCGCCCATGCGGGTGAAGGGCGAGTAGTTGTCCGAGCGCGCGTGCCAGATGCGCCGGTCGAAGACGACCAGGTCCCCGGGGTTGGCAGTGATCTGGGTCGCGCCCTCGGGCTCCGGCCACGGAACGCCACGGCTCGGCGGGCCGGGCAGCCAGTTGGTCTTGTGGCTACCGGGGATCACGGTGAAGTTGCCGCGGCCGGTCTCGCTCACGTCGGAGAACCAGAACGCCAGCTTCACGGAGAACATCGGGCGCGGATCGGTCTCGATCTCCCGGTTCTGCCGGCCACCGTCCTGGTGCCAGTGCCACCACTCCTTGGACTTCTCGTGGATCTGCGGGTGCACGTCCACGTGGGAGTGGTAAATGTGAATGTTCCAGCCCAGCAGCGACCAGATGTACTTGAACGCCACCGGGTGGTCGATCAGGTAGGCCAGCTCGGGGACGGAGGTAATCGCGGACAGCTGGTGCAGCGCACCGGTCGCGTTCAGGCCGTGGCCGCCGGGCTGCTGAGCCCGCTCGTAAGCAGCCTGGATCGCGCGCTGCCCGACCTCGATCTCGCTCTCACTGAGCACCCCGGGAACAACGAGAATCCCGTCCCGGTCGAACTTGGCACGCTCGTCGTCCGTCATGGGGATCCATGCGGGCGCTTCCACCTGCGTCATCGAATATCCACCTCTCGGTCTTTGTCTTTCGAGACGCGGTGGAGGCCCGTTTTGGTTACTCGGGAAGCAGAAAACTTCTCTGCTTAGAGCAACTTCGATCCACTATCGGCCGAAACCGCCCAACCAGGTCTCAATCAGGTAGAACGCGATAGAGGATCGCATAGGAAGGCTCATCTTGATGCCCGTATCGGAGTGAACGAAGCCTCCGGCGATCATCTTGGCGACGTCGTCCCGCGTGAACCAATGAGCCTCATCGATCTCCTCCGGGTCGAGCCGCATCGGCGCGTCGGGGTCGGCGGTGGCGTGGAATCCGAGCATCAGCGAACCCGGGAAGGGCCACGACTGACTCCCGACATACGTCAACCCGGTGAGCCCGATGCCCACCTCCTCGGCCACCTCGCGCCAGACCGCGGCCTCGGCCGACTCGCCGGGCTCGACGTAGCCGGCCAGGCAGGAGAAGCGGCGCACGTCGTCCACGCCGGGGCCCCAGGTGGAGTTGTGCCCGAGCAGGCAGCGACCGGCCGGGCCGGCGACGCCGTCGTGCACCAGCACGATCATCGCCGGATCGGTGCGCGGCCACATGAGGTTGCCCTCGGCGTCCTTGCGCGCCCAGCCCGCCTCCACGGTCTGCGTCGGCAGCCCGGTGCGTGGCGAGAACAGGTGGCTGGCGTGCCAGTTGCCGAGCGCCGCCGCGGCCGTGAACAGCCCCGCGTCGCGGCTGTCGAGCAGGTGCCCGATGTCGCGCAGGGTGACTGCCCTGCTCCCGTCGATCTCGGGCAGCGGGCCCGCCACCGTCCAGAGCGGCGTGCCGTCCGGGTCGATGCCGAGGAACCAGTGCTCGGCCTCCGGCGCCTCGGACGCGGGCAGCAGCACCAGGCCGGCGCTGCCGTCCGGCCGGTCGGCGACCAGCGCCCGGCCGCCCTTGGTCAGGTCGATGACGAGCACGAAGCCGCGGGACCACGCGTCGGTGAGCCAGTCCTCGTCCTGGCGGCGCAGGGCCGACCGGTCGAGGGTGCTGCGGGCCAGCGGCGGGACGTCGCTCGCGAACTCCGGTGGGATGGTCACGGGAGGTCGCGCTCGACGGGGGTCAGGGCGGCGAGCGGGCCGGCGATCTTCGCCGCGTCGCCGAGGACGACCGTGACCGCCCGGGACGGCGCCAGGAACTCCGACGCCACTTCGGCGACCTCCTCCAGCGTCACGGTGGCCAGGGCCGCCGAATGCTCGCTCAGGTGCTGCAGGCGCAGACCGAAGCTCGCATACATGCTGGCCAGACCGGCCAGGCCGGCCTGGGTCGACATGCCCAGCCGCAGGGTGCCCAACGCGTACCGCCGGGCCTGCTCGAGCTCTTCCTCGCCGGGCGGGAGGCTGGCGATGCGGCCCAGCTCGTAGAGGGTCTCGAGCATGGACGGGCCGGTCACCTCGGTGGCGACCTCGGCCGCGACCATCAGCGCCGAGCCGGCCAGGTAGTGCTCGATCGAGGTCTGCGGGCCGTAGGTGTAGCCCTTGTCCTCGCGCATGTTCTCGACCCAGCGGGACGAGAAGTAGCCGCCGAAGATCAGGTTGGCCAGTTGGAGAGCAGCGTATTTCGGGTCGGTGCGGGACACCGCGGGCAGCGCCATCCGCAGCGAGGACTGCACCGAGCCGGGCCGGTCGACCAGCAGCACCGGGCCGGACTCGAGCGGCGGCGTGCCGGGCACGGTCTCGTCCCGGCCGGGGCCGGTCCAGCTGCCGAGCGCCTTCTCGGCGGCGTCGATCGCCTTCTCCGGGTTGATGTCGCCGACCAGCACCAGCACGGCGCCGTTCGGGCGGACCCGGTCGGCGTGCAGGCTGCGCAGCTGGGTCGGGCGGACGGCCTGGATCTGCTCCGGCTCGGGCGTCTGCACGGCGTACGGGTGCTTGCCGTACATCCGCTTGAGCAGTGCGGTGCGGGCCAGGTGAGACGGCTGCTGGAGGGCCACCTGAAGGTGGTCGACCAGGCGGTCCCGCTCGGTGGCCACCTCCGACTTCGGGTACGCCGGGTCGGTCAGCACGGCGGCGAGGATCTCCAGCATCCGGTCCAGCCCGCTCGCCAGCGCGTTGCCGGTGACCAGCAGCCGGTCCGGGTCGAGGCCCGCGGACAGCCCGCCGCCGACCGCCTGCAGCTCGGCCGCGATGTCGACGCTCGACATCGTGCCGGTGCCGGTGAACAGCGCCTGGGACAGCAGCGTGGCCCGGGCCAGCGGCGCCTTGCTGAACGGCACCCGCAGGCGCAGCTCGACCAGGGGCACCGAGGTGCGCCGGATGGCGATCACCGTCAGCCCGCCGGGCAGCGTGCGCTCGGCCTGCTTGGGCAGCTTGAGCTTGGCGTCGGGGACGAGGTCGGGCAGGGATTTGTCACTCATGAGGCAACTCCGGGAAGGACCTCGACGGTGGAACGCCGCTCGGGGCGCAGGGTGGCCGCGGCCGTGACGATCTCGGCCTCGGTGACCTCGCCGATCAGCTTGGGCAGTTCGTTGAGCAGCTCGGGACGGCCGCGCTGCAGCTCCAGCACGGCCATCGGCAGTGCCCGGCCGAGCACGGAGTCGGTGTCGCGCAGCAGATGGGTGGCGATGCGGGCCTGGGTGCGCTCCAGCTCGCCGGGGGTGAGCCCGTCGTGCACCAGGCGGTCGAGCTCCTCGTCGACGGTGCGCAGCACCTTGTCGGCGTCGCCGCCGGGCGGCATGTGCGCCTGGAGCAGCAGCGCGGTCGGGTTACGCACGCCGAACTCGTCGCCCATGAAACCGATGTAGCCGCCGATGCTGGTGACCGAGCGGTCACGCTGGACGAGCCGCTCGACCAGCCGGGACGCCTCGCCGTCGGTAAGCACCTCGGCGAGCACCACGAACGGCAGGTAATCGGCGAACTTGCCGATCGGGTCGGGCACCCGCCAGGCGCTGGCCACGCCGGCGAGCGGGGCGAGCCGGTCGGTGTAGACGTCGCGGCGCTCGGCGGTGGGGCCGGGCTCGTCGAAGTCGGGCAGCGGCGGCGCCGGGCGGGCCGGCACGTCGCCGAAGTGCCGGCGGATCATCTCGGTCGCCCGCGCCACGTCGAAGTCGCCGGCCACCGCGAGGGTGGCGTTGCCGGACGCGTAGTAACGGTCGAAGAACGCCTTCGCGTCGTCGACCGTGGCGCTCTCCAGGTCGTCGAACGAGCCGTAGCCGTCGTGCGCGTTGGGGAACGTGGAGAACATCACCGGCGGCAGCTTGAGCCACGGAAACCCGCCGTACGGCCGGTTCAGGACGTTGACCCGGATCTCTTCCTTGACCACGTCGATCTGGTTCTTGAGGTTTTCCTCGGTGAGGCGGGGGCCGCGCATGCGGTCGGCCTCGAGGAAGAGCGCTCGCTCGAGGGCGCCGGCCGGCAGCACCTCGAAGTAATCGGTGTAGTCGAGGTGGGTGGAGCCGTTGAACGTGCCCCCGGCGCCCTGCACGTGGCGGAAGTGGGCGAGCTTCTCCAGGTTTTCCGAGCCCTGGAACATGAGGTGCTCGAAGAGGTGCGCGAAGCCGGTGCGCCCCTCGGGCTCGGAGCGGATGCCGACGTCGTAGACCACGGCGACGCCCACGACGGGGGCGCTGCGGTCGGGCGTCAGAACCACCCGCAAGCCGTTGTCCAGGGTGAACCGCTCGACCGGGTACTTCGTTGCGGGGATCTTTCTGCTGCGCGCCACGGACTGACATTAGCGCGCTCTGTGTAACTCGTGGCGACGGCAGGTCACCAACCGGTAGCGGCCGAAACCCGTTCGGGTCTCGCTATGCGGTCCGCCCTTGACGCCCCTATCCCACCTCGTCCATTATTCCCATCCATCAGATAGAGAAAGCAGAGTTTCGAACGGGAGACTGGAGAGGAGGGCCGGATCGTGTATGTGTCGGCGCGCACCGACTACGCCGTCCGGGCCATGCTCGCCATCACGGCCGAGCACCCACACCTGGTCAAGGCCGCAGGCCTGGCCGCAACCCAGGACATCCCGCTGAGCTTCTTACAGGGAATCCTGCTCGATCTCCGCCGGGCCGGGCTGCTGCACAGCCACCGCGGGGTCGACGGTGGCTACGCGCTCGCCCGCGCCGCCACCGATATCACCGTCGGTGATGTCGTCCGCGCGGTCGGCGGGGCGTTGACCACCGTGCGTGGGCTGCCCACCAGCAACACGACCTATCACGGCGCGGCCTCCGGGTTGCGCGACGTGTGGGTCGCCGTCGAGGAAGCCATCGAAGGCGTCGTCGATCACAAGACCATGGCCGAGCTTTCCCGCCTGGCCAGCACGCACCAGCCCTCCCCGATAAAGAACTGAACGAACTAGGAGTGAGATGAGCTCCCCCACCTTTCCGCAGCTGAGTGCCGGGCTACCGCGGCGGCGAGTGTTCGCCATCGCCGGTGCTCTGCTGACCGCGTCCGCCCTCGCGGCCTGCGGCGACGATGACGACGAAGCTCCCTCGACGTCCGCGTCCGGTGGCGCCGAGGCGTCCGCGATCCGGCTCGGCTACTTCCCGAACATCACCCACGCACCCGCCCTGGTCGGCGTCAACAAGGGCCTCTTCACGGCGGCGCTGGGCAGCACCAAGCTCGACCCGAAGACCTTCAACGCCGGCCCGGCCGCGATCGAGGCGCTCGTCTCCGGCGCCATCGACGCCACCTACATCGGCCCGAACCCGGCGATCAACAGCTGGGCGCAGTCCAAGGGCCAGTCGCTGAAGATCATCGCGGGCAGCACCTCGGGCGGCGCCGGCCTCGTGGTCAAGCCGACGATCAACGGCCCGGCCGATCTCAAGGGCAAGAAGATCGCCACGCCGCAGCTGGGCAACACCCAGGACGTGGCGCTGCGGGCCTGGCTCAAGTCGAACAACCTCAGCTCCGACGCCCAGGGCGGCGGTGACGTGTCGATCCTGCCGCAGGACAACGCCACCGCGCTGCAGGCCTTCCAGCAGGGCGCGATCGACGGGGCCTGGATCCCGGAGCCGTTCCTGAGCCGGTACCAGCTCGAGGCCGGCGGCAAGCTGCTGGTCAACGAGAAAGACCTGTGGACCGATACGAGCGGCCAGTTCGTCACCACCCACCTGATCGTCAGCCAGGAGTTCCTGAAGAAGTACCCGGGCACGGTCACCAAGCTGATCCAGGGGCACCTGAAGGCGCTCGACTTCATCAAGTCCAGCGACGCGGACGCGCAGAAGGCGGCCAACGCCCAGATCGAGGCCCTCAGCGGCAAGCCGCTGAAGGACGCCGTGCTGGCCTCGGCATTCAAGAACCTGACGTTCACCGCCGACCCGATCGCCGCGTCGTTGTACACGAGTGCCAAGCACGCCGAGGACGTCGGTCTGCTCAAGACCGTCGATCTCAAGGGCATCTACGACCTCAATGCGCTGAACCAGCTGCTGACCGCGGCCGGCCAGCCGACGGTCAGCGACGCTGCGGCCTGATCCTCCCAGGGAGAGCCAGTGAGCCTTGTTGAAACCCAGACCCCGCGGCCGGTGACCGGCCGCGGGGACGCGGTTGTCCGCCTAGAAAACGTCTCCAAGCAGTACGGGTCCGGCAGCAACGCCCTGCTCGCCCTGGACCGCGTCTCCCTGACCGTCCAGCAGGGCGAGTTCGTCTGCCTGCTGGGCGCCTCCGGCTGCGGCAAGAGCACGCTGCTCTCGCTGGTCGCGGGGCTCGACAAGATCACCGGCGGCACCCTGGACATCGGCGGCCGGCACGTCTCGCTGATGTTCCAGGAGGCCGCCCTCTTCCCCTGGCTCTCCGTCGCCGGCAACGTCGAGCTGCCGATGCGGCTGCAGGGCGTGGGCAAGGCCGAGCGGCGTAAGCGCGCCCAGGAGCTGCTGGAGATCGTGCGGCTCAGTGGTTTCGGCAACAAGCGGCCGCACGAGCTCTCCGGTGGCATGCGCCAGCGGGTGGCGCTGGCCCGCGCGCTCGCCCAGAACGCCGATGTCCTGCTGATGGACGAGCCGTTCGGTGCGCTCGACGCGATGACCCGCGACATCCTGCACGACGAGCTCGAGCGGATCTGGCGGGAGCAGAAGCTGACCGTGCTGTTCGTGACGCACAACGTGCGCGAGGCAGTGCGGCTCGGCGACCGGGTCATCCTGCTCAGCAGCCGGCCCGGCCGAGTGATCGAGGACTACCCGATCACCCACGAGCGCCCCCGGCGCATCGACTCGCCCGAGGTCTCCGGCCAGGCCGCCGAGATCACCGACCGGCTCCGCGCGGAGGTCGCCCGCCATGCCAGCTGAATCCGCCACCGGCGCGGCGGTCCAGGGCCTCGCCGGCGACACCGGGATCCAACCGCCGCCGCACAAGGTCGGCGTCAAGCCCGACACGCAGAGCAACGAGGTCAGCGGCCTCGACGCGCTCGAGCTGGCGCCCAAGACCGACAAGGGCGCGCTCGGCAAGCGAATCTGGCGCAGCACCTGGCCCAAGCTGCTGGCCATCGCGATCGTGGTGCTCGCCTGGCAGATCGTGGTGTGGTCGAAGTGGAAGCCGGACTACGTGCTGCCCGGCCCCGGGACGGTCTTCGGCGACCTGGGCGACGTGATCACGACCGGCGCTTTCTGGGACGGCGTGCTTCTCACCCTGCGGCGGGCCGTCACCGGCTTCGCGCTGGCCGTGCTGATCGGCACCGTGATCGGCGCCGCGGTGTCCCGGTTCGCGCCGCTGCGGGCCGCGATCGGCTCGCTGATCACCGGCCTGCAGACGATGCCGTCGATCATGTGGTTCCCGCTGGCGATCCTGCTGTTCCAGATCAGCGAGAGCGCCATCATGTTCGTGGTGATCATCGGCGCCGCTCCGTCGGTGGCGAACGGCCTGATCAGCGGCATCGACTACGTTCCCCGCACCTGGCTGCGGGTCGGCAAGGTGCTCGGCATGAAGGGCATCGCGGAATACCGGCACCTGATCCTGCCGGCGTCCCTGCCGTCCTTCATCTCCGGGCTCAAGCAGGGCTGGGCGTTCTCCTGGCGCAGCCTGATGGCCGGTGAGCTGCTGGTCATCGTGCCGGGTGCGCTCTCCATCGGCGTACGGATGCAGCAGGCTCGTGATCTTTCCGATTCCAGCCTGGTGATCTGTTACATCATCGTCGTGCTGGTCATCGGCATCCTGATCGACGTGCTCTTCAACGCCGCCGACAACGCCCTGCGCAAGCGCTGGGGCCTCACGGGGTCCTGACTGATTTCAAGACATCGTCGATCACGTAGTCGAACTGTTTGTGGGTTCCCGGGATCGACACGTAGAGCACCGCGGCCGACGGTTTGCCGACGTCGATGATCGCCACCGCCGAGAGCTCGTCGGTGGCGGTCAGCCCGGCCTGGTGGAAGTGCAGCCGGAACTCGCTCACCCAGGCCGGGTGCCCGCCCAGCGTGATCATCTCGTCCCGGATCGCGTCCATCGTGTTGGGCTGCGGGTAATACTCCGCGCGCACGTCCGCGGCGACCTGCCGGCCCACGCACTCCAGGTCGACGATCCCGCCGTCGTTGTCCGAGGCCGGCACCGCCGCGGACAGGATCGAGGCGTGGTATCCCCCGCCGCTGTAGGTCTCCGTGACGAAATGCTGCCCCACCTTGTACGGCACATTGAGCGTCCCGGCCCGCCACACCGTGTTCCACGGCAGCCAGGGTGCGCCGTACGCCTTGTAGGAGATGCCGGCATCCGGGTCGACCGTCCGTGCCCCGGTTTCCGGCGGCAGCACGCTCGGCGCCTGGGTGGGCGCGGCGCTCGGTGACGCGTTCGGCGGCGGGCAGGCCCGGGCCAGCGGCGGCCGCAGATCGGCGGGACCGGTGGCCTGGCCGCGGAACGGATTGCCGCCGGACGAGAACACCAGGATCAGGATGATCGTCAGGCCCAGGGCCAGGATGCCGCCCGCGATGCCCGCGAAGATCATGATCTGCCGGTGGCGGCGCTGCGGCCCGTCCGGACCGGGCTTCGGCTCTCGTGACGGCGGGGGCGGATCATCCGGTGGTGGCGTGGCCGGCGGGAGGCCGGGCGCCGTGACCATCCCCGACGAAAATCGCCCACCGGGCTGCTGCCAGGAGAACGTCGGCTCGGACATGGGTTCCAGTGAACACCACGAGTGCCGCGATCAGGTCACGGCGTCAGCCCGCTGCCGGAACCACCGTGTACCACGGGGCGAAGACCACCACTAGGACCAGGGCGAGCCCCACTAGAGACACCGCGAGCACGAACCCGAGCTCACGGCGGGCAGACGTGCTGTGCATGCGGATCCCCCCGGCGACCGTTCACAGAAAAAAGAGAGTCACCGACTAAGACGCTTCAGAGGCACAGGTGGTTGCACCCTGAACCAGCCGATCTTCAGGATGTTCGGCTACCGTCTCTCCATGGAACTCGTGTATCCCCCGGTCATCGCCTTTGCCAAGACGATGTTCCGCGCGCTCGACCTCCGGATTGAGGTCGACGGCGCCGAGCACATCCCGCGGGAGGGTGGTGCGGTGCTGGCGAGTAACCACGTGAGCTACCTCGACTTCATCTTCTGCGGTCTGGCCGCCCAGCCGACCAAGCGACTGGTCCGTTTCATGGCCAAGAAGCAGGTCTTCGACCACCGCGTCAGCGGCCCGCTGATGCGCGGCATGCGGCACATCCCGGTCGATCGGGACGCCGGCGCCGCCTCGTTCCGTCAGGCCACCGATGCGCTCAAGGGCGGCGAGGTGGTCGGCGTCTTCCCGGAGGCGACGATCAGCGAGTCGTTCACGGTGAAGGAGATGAAATCGGGCGCGGTCCGGTTGGCCCGCACGGCCAAGGTGCCGCTGATCCCGATGGTGGTGTGGGGTCCGCACCGGCTGTGGACCAAGGGCCACAAGAAAGAGCTGACCAAGCGGCACGTGCCGGTGCTCATCAAGGTCGGCGAGGCCATCGAGATGCCCAAGGGAACCTCGCCCGACGCGCTGACGGCCCTGCTCCGGGAACGCCTCACCGGTTTGCTGGACGCCGTGCAGAAGGCTTACCCGGATAAGCCCGCCGGGCCGGACGATCGCTGGTGGCTTCCCGCGCACCTGGGTGGCACCGCGCCGCTGCCGGAGGCAGCAGCCGTCTGAGCCGGTCGCTCAGGCCTATATGAAACGGCGCCGCGTCCCTGCCGGGCTGCGGCGCCGTCCTGAGTAGCGCAGACCTGGTATTTAAGATCAGACCGCGCGGATGTTGGCGGCCTGCGGGCCCTTCTGGCCCTGCGTGACCTCGAACTCAACCCGCTGGTTCTCATCCAGGCTGCGGTAGCCCGACATCTGGATCGCGGAGAAGTGGGCGAAGACGTCGGCCCCGCCGTCGTCCGGGGTGATGAACCCGAAGCCCTTGTCCGCGTTGAACCACTTCACAACGCCGGTAACCATGATCGTCTCCTCGACGGTCGATCGCTCCCGGCCATAGTAGTCGGGAGCGAGGTAGTAAAACTCGGATCTTCCGAGTCTCGTGTCGCCGTACTGATCGCCCGTACCGGAGAAACCCGGGTTACGACAAAGAGCGCCTGGGCAAATTCCCCCACAGGCGCTCCTAAGTACTTGGGAACCAAACGAACAACGTCCGGAGCGTAGCACGGGAAGGAGTACTCGGCGATGATCGGCGTACAACTGGCACAGCAGCTGAAAGAAGCCGGTCTGGACTGGAAACCGGCGCTCGGCGACCGCTTCGCGATCCCTGATCGGGACCTCGATCAAGAGGTCTTTGTGCTGAGCAATATGACCATCGAGGTGCACGCGATGCCCGAGGGCCAGGTGATCGGTTTCAACGGCACCACCGAGTGGGCCCTCGACGATGTGGAGATCGAGGAAACGACCTGGTTACCCCGCGAGGATCAGCTGCGGGAGCTCCTCGGTGGAACGTTCCGCGGCCTTCGCCGGGAGGCGGCCGGCTACGCGGCGGAGATCGAACTGCTGGGCGAGCAACGGAGCTTCGCGGCGGCGACGGCCGATGAGGCGTACGCGTCGGCGTTGTTGCACCTGCTGGCGTCAATCACGCAGTAACGGCACGTCGGCCACCAGGGCGGTCAGCGCCTCCGAGTCGTACAGGTCGGCCGGGCGGACGGTGACCTGATCACGCACATAGTGGAAGCCGGCCTTGACCCGATTGACCGGCACCCCGGCCAGCGACGCCCAGGCGATCCGGTAGGCGGCCAGCTGCACGGCCGCCGCCTCCGCCTCGACGCCGGACGGACGGCGGCCGGTCTTCCAGTCGATCACGTCGTAGCGGTTGCCGGGCTCGGCGAAGACCGCGTCCATCCGGCCGCGCACCACCACCCCGGCCACCGACGTCGCGAACGGAACCTCCACCTCGACCGGGGTGCGCTCGGCCCACTCGCCGGTCAGGAACGCCTCCTGCAGGGCGGCCAGTTCCTCGTCGTCGGCCGCGTCGTCGTCGGCCGCACCCGGCAGCTCGTCGATGTCGATCAGTCGGGCCGAGCCGAACCGCTGCTCGAGCCAGGCGTGGAACGCGGTGCCCCGGCGGGCCTGTGGCGCGGGCCGCTGCGGCAGGGGGCGGCGCAGCGACCGGGCCAGCGCCTGCGGATCGCGGCGCAGCACAACCAACTGGGAGACCGACAGGTGGGCGGGCAGCGCCACCTCGAGAGGCCCGTCCCGGCGGACCCGCTCCTCCCGTTCGGCCAGCAGCAGGGCGGCTTCCCGCTGCCAGCGGGAGATGTCCGGGTCGGCCTCGGCGGCGGCGTCGTCGGCCTGGCGGATCTCCGGGATCCCCACCAGATCGGCCGCGAACCCGGCCCGGGCCGCGATCTCGGGGTCGTGGGTGGCCAGGTCGGCGAAGGCTTCGGCGGCCGACGCCTCGGGGGCGGCGATCATCCGGCGGATCAGATCGGCGGCCACCGTCATCGCCGGGCGTCGCCGGCCCAGCGGGTCGAACGGCCACTGCATCGGCTCCGTCTCGGCCGACGACGGGTTGGTCGCCTCCGGTGCGGGCTCCGGCGTCCACACGTCCACCACGCCGGCGCCGTTCGCGCAGGTCTCCCGGATCTCGTCGAGGAACATCGACGCACCCCGCGGGCGCTTCACGCCCTCGCCCCACCAGTAGCCGGAACAGAGCAGCAGCCGGCGTGGGCGGGTGACCGCCACGTACGCGAGGCGGCGTTCCTCCCGTTCGTCGTGCTCCCGCCAGGCCCGGCCGAACGCCGTCACCGCGGCCAGCACGCCCTTCTGGTCGACCGCCTCGGAGAGGTCCAGCCGGGGCAGGCCGTCCATGTCGCCGCGCAGCGGGAACGGCAGCACGCCGATGCCCATCAGGTAGTGATCGGTGCCGCGGGTCAGGCCCGGCCAGACCCCCTTGCTGAGGCCGGCCACCGACACCACGTCCCACTCGAGGCCCTTCGCGGCGTGCGCGGTCAGGATCTGCACGGCCCCTTCGACCACGTCCACCTGGCCCGGCTCCAGACCGCGCTCTTCCTCCTCGGCCGCGGCCAGGAAAGCGAGGAAACCGGCGAGGGTGCCGCCGTCGGTCTCGGCGCCGTAGCGGGCCGCCGCGTCACCCAGCGCGTCCAGGTGACCGCGGGCCAGACCGGCGTCACCGGCCTGCCAGCCGCGCACCGCCACCTCCACGTCCAGGCCGATCGTGCGCTCGATGTCGGCGACCAGGTCGGGCAGCGGCTGGTCGAGACGCTGCCGCAGCGCACTCAGCTCGCGGCTGTACGCCCGCAGACGCAGATAGCCCTCGGCCGAGTACTGCTGCGGGGCGCCCAGGTCGGCCATCGCCTCGATCAGGGTCGCGTCGTCCAGCCGGTCCCCGACGATCTCCTCCGGGTCGGCGCGGTCGACCACCTCGGCACGCGCGGAGGCCAGGCCACGCGCTCGGCGATGCAACGCGACCAGGTCACGCGGCCCGATCCGCCAGCGCGGGCCGGTCAGCAGGCGCAGCAGCGAGGCCCCGTCGGTCGGGTCGGCCAGCACCCGCAGTGTTGACGTCACGTCGCGGACCTCGGGGGTGTCGAGCAGACCGCCCAGGCCGACCACCTCGACCGGCAGGCCGACCGCGCGCAGCGCCTTCTCGATCGCCGCGATCTGGCTGCGCACCCGCACCAGCACGGCGCTGGTCGGGCGCAGCTCCACCGGGATCTCGTCGGGCTCGGCCTGCGGCCGATCAGCCGAGATCTGCCAGGCACGAAGCATCTGCTGGGCGATCCAATCGGCCTCTTCGGCGTACGTCTCCAGCAGCCCGCAGGTCACCGTGCGGCCACCGACGTCGCCCTTCACGGTGGGCGCCGCCACCAGCGTCGCCACCCGGGCGCCGGCCGCACGCAGTGGCCGGGACAACTCGTTGGCCACCGCGAGGATCTGCGGGCGGTTGCGCCAGCTCCTGGTCAGGCCCAGCACCTTCGCGTCCTCGCCCCGCGCGTCCGGGAAGTGCTCCGGGAAGCGGTCCAGGGTGCCGGCCGACGCGCCCCGCCAGCCGTAGATCGACTGGCAGGGGTCACCGACCGCGGTCACCGGATGACCGCCGCCGAACAGGGCGTTCAGCATCGCCACCTGGGCGTGGCTGGTGTCCTGGTATTCGTCCAGAAGCACGATGCGGAACCGGTCGCGCTCGATCCGCCCGACCTCCGGATGCCGCATCGCGACCAGCGCGGCCCGGGCCATCTGGTCGCCGAAGTCCATCGCCTCCAGGTCGAGTTTGCGCTGCGCGTAGAGGCGCACCAGGGGCAGCAGGGTGAGCCGGTGGCGCTGCCGCTGCAGCACGTCGGCCACGTCCTTGTAGACCCGGCCGGGCAGCTCCTGCACCGCGGCGAAGAACCGGCCGGTCCAGGCGGCCAGCTCGTCCGGGGTGATCAGATGTTCGGACAGCTCGCCGGACAGTGCCAGGACGTCGTCGGTAACGGTGCCGGGCGCGCGATTCACCCCGGTCATCTCGCCGGTGTACGAGCGGACCAGCGAGTCGACGATCTGCCAGCGGGCCGCCTCGGTGAGCAGCCGGGCCGACGGTTCGTAACCGGCGCGCAGACCGTGCTCGGTGACGACCCGGGCGGCGAACGAGTGGTAGGTCGAGATGGTCGCCTCACCGGCGAACGCGTCGTCGCGGCCCACCCGGCGGACCAGCTGACCGAGCCGGGTGCGGACCCGGTGGGCCAGCTCGCCGGCGGCCTTGCGGGTGAAGGTGAGGCCGAGGATCTGGTCCGGGCGGGCGTAGCCGTTGGCGACCAGCCACACCACCCGCGACGCCATCGTCTCGGTCTTGCCCGAGCCGGCCCCCGCCACCACCAGGAACGGCTCGACCGGGGCCGAGATGATCGCCCGCTGCTCCTCGGTCGGGCGCTGGTTCAGGCGCAGCAGACCGGCCAGCTCGGCCGGCGTGTAGCGCGGTCCCGAGTCGGCACGACGGCGTGGCGCCGCCGGTTCGTCGGCGAAGAGGCTGGGCTGGGTCACTGCGTATCTTCTACTACCTGACGCCCCTTGCCGGAAATCGGGCAGCTGGTGCGCACCGGGCAGATGCGACACCGGCTGTTGGCAATCGCCGAGAACGTGGCCGCGGCCATCGTCTCGGCGGTGCGCTTGACCATGGCGTGCGCCCACTGTGGGTCGACCGCGTCGGCCAGCGGGAGCTGCATCTGCTCCCGGGCGTCCTTACCCGTCCCGAGCTGCACCAATGCCGCGCCGCCACTCGCCGCGCCGTAATCGTCGAACGCCCCCGCCTCCACCGCGGCCTGGTATCCGGCCAACTGGGCGTGCTCCTCGATGTCGGCCGAGACGGTGGTCGTCTTGCCGGTCTTCAGGTCGATGACGACCAGCCGCCCGTTCTCGTCCACCTCGAGCCGGTCGACCCGCCCGGTGAGCTGGATCGGCCGGCTCTTGTCCTCGAGCCGCACGGTGAACTCGTGCTCGATCGCCAGCAGCCGCCGCGGGTTGCCGGCCAGCCAGCGCAGCAGCTTGTCCACCATGCCCTGGGCGCGCTCCTGCTCCGGCCCGGCCAGCCACCGAGCGGCCAGCTCGATCGCGTCAAACCGGGCCGAGACGTATTCGACCAGCTTCTCCCGATCGGCGTTCGCATCTTCGGCAAGCATCGCGGCCGCGTGCACCAGGTTGCCCACGCCCTGAGCCGGCCCCGGCGGCGGCGAACCACCGTGCCGCTCCAGCAGCCAGCGCAGGCTGCAGCGCAGCGCACTCTCCATCGACGACGGCGTGACCTTGACCGGTTGCCCCTCGTCGACCAGCGGCCGGTCGTCGGAGAGCGGCCGCAACCCCCACCACTCGTCCGGATGCGCTCCCGGCACCCCCGCGGCGGCAAGCCGGGCAAGCTCAGCGGCCGCGGCGCGCCGCCGGCTGGGCGTCTGGTCCCTCCCCACCACGACGGTACGGAGTTCAGCCACGAGCCCGGCCAGCGTCAAGGCCCGCGGCGCCCGCCCCACCGGAAGCTCGATGGCGGCATCGACCCGCTCCTCCACGGCCGACGCGGCATCCCCACCACCGACCGGCTCCACCGCGCTCTCCCCCGAGCCCGGCTCCACAAGATGCTCCCGCCCATCCGGGCCGCCCGCGCCATCCGGGCCGCCCGCGCCATCCGGGCCGCCCGCGCCATCCGGGCCGCCCGCGCCATCCGGGCCGCCCGCGCCATCCGGGTCTGTGTCCCACGGGTCCGGCTCTGGTGGGTCCGGAGGTGGCGGGGTGTCGGGGCCGTTGCCGGGGGTGCGGCCCGGGCGGGGGATGGCCAGTTCGGTCAGGAAGCGGCTCGGTTGTTCCTCGCCGTCGGAGCCGCCGACGCCGGCCGACGCGACCGCGGTGACGAGTAGCTGGCGGCGAGCCCGGGTGGTGGCCACATAGAACAGTCGGCGCTCCTCGTCGAGCAGCGCCGACGTCTCGCCGACCACGGCGGCCGGGCCGCTCGTGCTGCGGCCGGCCAGATAGTCGACCAGGCGTTCCGAACCGAGCAGGCTGCCGCGCAACCGCAGGTCGGGCCAGATGCCCTCCTGCACGCCGGCCAGCACCACGACGTCCCACTCGAGGCCCTTGGCCGCGTGCGCGGTGAGCAGCCGCACCGCCTCGCCCCGGTCGGCGCTCGGCGCGATCGAGTCGGCCGGCAGATCCTGCCCGAGCACGTGGTCGAGGAAGACCTCGGTGCGCGCGCCGGGCAGCCGGTCGACGAACCGGGCCGCCGCGTCGAACAGCACCACCATCGAATCGAGATCACGGTCGGCCGCCTCGGCCCGCCACTGCCGGGCACGGCCCGCGTCCGGGTCGTCGGAGGCGACCGGGCGGGTGCTCAGGCCGTACCACCGGTCGCTGAGCCCGCTCTCCCGCCAGACCGTCCACAGGACCTGCTCGGCCGTGGCACCCGGCGCCGCGGCCGCCTCCCGCGCGGTGGCGAGCAGCCGGGCCACCGTCTGTGCCGGCTTGGCCCAGCGCCGCTCGACCATGTCCAGGCCGGCGGGGTCGCGCACCGCGTCGACCAGCAGTTCGCCGGACGGCCGCCGGTCACCCGCAGCCAACGCCAGCGCTCGCAAGCCCTGCCGCAGCCGCCGCTCGGCCAACGGGTCGGCTCCACCGAGCGAGGAGTGCAGCAGCGCGACGGTGGCCTCCTCGTCGAGCAGCTCGGGTTCGAGCGCACACCGCAGAAGCAGCAGAAACGGCGCAACGGCCGGCTGCAGATGCAGCGGCATGTCTTCAGCGTGCGTGACGGTCGGAACCCCGGCGGCGGTGAGCGCCCGCTGCATCGACGGCAGCTGCAGAGAGGTCGATCGCAGAACCACCGCCATCCGGGACCACGGCACCCCGTCGAGCAGATGCGCCTCCCGCAGAGCGTGCGCGACATAGGCGCTCTCCGCCGTCTGCGACCGGAACGTCCGAACGACGGCCCCCGCCCGCTCACCCCCGGCCTCGTCACGCTGCCCGGTCACGCCACCCGCCAACGCGCCGCCGCCCCGGTGCCGGTCAGCCCCGTCGCTTGGACCGACCCGATGTTCGCCCCCGGCGTCGACTCCCTCTTGCCGCTCGTCGTCGCCGAGCTCTTCGCCGGCGGAGGCGGGGCCGGCACTCTCTCCGCGCACCCCATCGGCGGGGGAAGAATCGCTGGTGCCACCAGCCCTTTCATCACCCTGACCGACCGCAGACGCGGAAGTGGGGCGAGACGCGGGCCCTCCGGCCGGGGAGGAACGGACAATTGGCGACGACGCGGAAGCGCCTGTCGAGTTCGCGGTAGTGGGAAGGCTGGAAGCCACGTCCGGCGCGGCAGGCCCCACGGCTGTCCGAGCGACACCCGGCCCCGCAACGCCCGGCCCCGCAACGCCCGGACCTGCAACGCCCGGACCTGCAACGCCCGGACCTGCAACGCTCGGACCTGCGGTGCCCGGACCTGCGGTGCCCGGACCTGCGGTGCTCGGACCTGCGGCGGCCGGCGGGTGCATGGGGCGGTGGGTGATGGGGCCGCGCATGTGGCGGGCCACGTGGGTGGTGGAGGTCAGCAATGGGGCGGTGGCTCGGTAGTTCGTGTGGAGGGTGATGGTCTCGGCGACTGCGCCGGAGGCGGTGCGGAAGCGCTGGGGGAACGAGGAGACCACGGTGGGGTCGGCGCCGCGGAAGCCGTAGATGGAGGAGTCCGGGTCGGCGAAGGCGACCAAGGGCTTGCCGCCGCCGGCCACCAGGTGGAGGAGTTCGGTCTGGGCCGGGTCGGTGTCGGCCAGCTCGTCGACATAGACGTAGGCCAGGCGGTTGCGCTCGGCGGCCAGCAGCTCGGGGTCGTCGGCCAGCAGGCCGGTGGCCGCTCGCACCAGCTCGGCCGGGTCGTAGGCGGCGGAGCCGCGGGTGGTCACGTCGCGCAGGGCCAGGACCGCGACGTATTGCCGGAGGAAGCGGGCCGCGGCCGGCCAGTCGTCGCGGCCGACCCGCTCGCCGATGCGGGCCAGCTGGGCCGCGTCGATGCCGCGCTCGGCGGCGCGCTGCATCAGGTCGCGCAACTGCTGGGCGAAGGCTCGGGTGGGCAGCGCCGGGCGGAGCGCCTCGGGCCAGCCGATCTCGTCGGGGGTTTCGTCGTCGCCGACGGCGGCCAGCAGCTCGCGGATGATCAGGTCTTGCTCGGGGCCGGTTAGCAGGCGGGGGGAGGGCTCGCCGCGCTCGGCGGCGGCTCGGCGGAGGAGGGCGAACGCGTACGCGTGGAAGGTGCGCACGAGTGGCTCGTGGACGATGCGGCCGGGGTCGCCGGCTATCCGCGCCTCGATGCGGTCGCGCAGGGTGGTGGCGCCGCGGCGGCCGAACGTGAGCACCAGGATGCGCTCGGGGTCGGCGCCCTCGGCGATGCGGGCGGCGACCGACTCGACCAGCGTGGTGGTCTTGCCGGTGCCGGGGCCGCCGACCACCAGCAGCGGGCCGTCGACGTGGTCGGACACGTATCGCTGCAGCTCGTCGGGGCGCAGCTCGGGCACGGCGGGGCGGGGCCGCCGGACCAGACGATAGGCCGGGCGGCGCACCGCGGGGTTGCTGACCGGCGTGCTCACGGCAATAAGGAAACCACTCGGGTACGACGTTATTCGCCGCGCGGCGGGCCGATCGATGCGCGTCGCCGCACCGGCATGGGCAGGCGCTGCACCGCGGGCTCGGTGGAGTCGCCCAGAAGAGTCTCGATCGCCTGCCAGCCGAGCTCGTAGTGCGGCAGCGAGATGCTGGTGAGCTGGGGTCGCAGCCAGGCGGCCAGCTCAGAGTCGTCGAAGGAGATCACCGAGACTTCGCCGGGAATGTCCACGCCGGCCTCGCGAAGGGCCTGGTAGGCGCCGAGCGCCACCCGGTCGTTGAGGCAGATCAGCGCTTTCGGCACGAGCCCGTCGGCCAGCGCGCGGCTGACCGCGTCGTACGCCGATCCGGGCCACCAGTCGCAGTCGATGGTCCCGGCGAGCCGCGCCTCGGCCGCGCCGAGCGCCTCGTTGATCCCGGCAAGCCGTTCGCGGCCCGCGAAGACCTGGTCCGGGACGTGCCCGACCAGGTAGATCCCGGTGCGGTGGCCGGCTTCGAGGAGGGTGCGGGCGGCGTCCCGGCCGGCGCTCAACTCGTCCGGGATGATCACCGGAAAGGAGCCCCGGTTCAGGCAGTTGAGCAGCACCACCTTCCGGTCGCGCAGCTGCTTGGGCACCCGGATCGGCCGGGTGAACATGCTGGCGTAGAGGAACGCGTCGACCTGGCGATCGAGGAAGTCGGAGATCAGTTTTTCTTCGACTACCGGGTCGCCCTCGGTCTCGCCGATGAACAGCAGGTGCCCGCGGGCCACGGCGGCGGCCAGGCTGCCGTGGATCATGCGGCCGGCGTACTGGTCGGAGGCGATCGTGTCGGAGATCAGCGCGACCGTTTTGGTGACCTTGGTGCGCAGGCTGCGTGCCATCAGGTTGGGCCGGTAGTCCAGCTCCTGGGCCGCCCGGAGCACCCGCTGCCGGGCGTCCTCGGAGATCCGCATGTCCTTGTATCGACCGGTCAGGACGAAGGAGGCGGTGCTGCGGGACACCCCGGCCCGCTGCGCTACCTGCAGGAGGGTCGCCCGTTGCGGCGGCATGCAGGAAGTGTTCCACGTCCGTGCAGAGTGCGCGAAACGCCGAAGTGGTGACTGATCGACATGCCTTGACGCGTAAGGGGCGCGAAGAGCAGCGTCGAACTTGTACCCCCCTGCCGGATCGGCAGCGCCGCATCGCGCCGGTTCGGCAGGGGCCGCCCCGCGCCCCGGCGAGTTGCGACCCCGCCGGGTGACCGGAGTGAGCCGCACCGTTCGCGTCCGGTGAGAGCGTGTCCGCGTGCGCCCCCGGGAAGTTCCGGCGGGCTCGCCGGGGCCCGGTCACGCCGGGTGGGTGTGGTGACACCCACCCGGCGTGACGTCAGGCCGTGAGGCGTTTCTCGATCTCGTCGAGGGCGCCGTCGATCGATCGCGCGACGATGATCTGGCCGAGCGCCGCGGTGCGCACGAACGCGGTTTCGGCGAGCTGCTCGAGCCAGGCGAGCAGGCCTTCGTAGAAGCCGTCCGGGTCGAGCACCACGATCGGCTTGGTGTGCAGGTCGAGCGTGGCCGTGGTCCACACCTCGAAGAGCTCGTCGAGGGTGCCGAGCCCGCCGGGCAGCGTGATGAACGCGTCCGAGCGCTCGATCATGATGTTCTTCCGGACGCCCATGTCGGCGGTGACGATCAGCTCATCGGACGACAGGTCGGCGACCTCGAGGTCGACCAGGGACTGCGGGATGACACCGAGGGTGTGTGCCCCGCCGGCCCGGGCGCCGTCGGCGACCGCGCCCATCATGCCGACGCAGCCGCCGCCGGAGACGAGACTATGACCGCGAGCGGCCAGTTCGTTGCCGGTGCGGGTGGCCAGGTCGAGCCACTTCTGGTCGAGGGTGCTGGAGGAGGCGCAGAAAACGCAGATCGCGGCCACGTCACCGGGTCCCGTTGGCTTCGGCGATGGCGGCTTCGGCGAGGGCCGCGTCGGCCTCCACGATGAGCTGGACCGCCTCGTCCACATCGTCGGTCACCTGGAGGAGGTCCAGATCGGCCTCATTGATCTTGCCGTCCTTGAGCAGCGTCGTCTTGATCCAGTCGAGCAGGCCGCCCCAGTAGTCGACGCCCATCAGGATCACCGGGAAGCGGGTCACCTTCTTCGTCTGCACCAGGGTGATCGCCTCGAACAGCTCGTCGAGGGTGCCGAACCCGCCGGGCAGCACGACGAAGGCCTGCGCGTACTTCACGAACATGGTCTTGCGGACGAAGAAGTAGCGGAAGTCGATGCCGACGTCGACCCAGTCGTTGAGGCCCTGCTCGAAGGGGAGCTCGATGCCGAGGCCCACGGACATGCCGCCGGCCTCGGTGGCGCCGCGGTTGGCCGCCTCCATCACGCCCGGCCCGCCGCCGGTGATCACCGCGTACCCCGCCTCGGCGAGGGCGGCGCCCAGGTCGGCGGCCAGTTCGCACTCGGGGCTGTCCGGTGTGCTTCGGGCCGAGCCGAAGACGCTCACCGCGGGCGGCAGGTCGGCCAGGGTGTCGAACCCCTCGACGAATTCGGAGAGGATGCGCAGCGCCCGCCAGGCGTCCTTCGTTTTCCACTCACGCCGGTGGTGAGAATCGAGCAACTTCTCGTCGGCGGTGCTGGGCGGAATGGATTCGCGGCGCAGTGTGACCGCTCCGCGATGACGCTCCGCCCCCGTCCGCCGTCGCCCGTTGGTGCTGTCCGTCATGCCACCAAGGTAGTGCGGACGGTCAGTAACCGGTGAATAACCGGTTGGGTTTCGGTAAGAGGATTGCGACCGGCCGACCTTTTTGCCAGATTGAAGCAACGGACGGTAGCTCTGAAGCGTCTGTACAGTTACCAAATCGACGGCACGCAGGCCACATGAGGAGCCACCGTGACGAACCGATACGAGCAATTGAAGGCGCAGCGTCGCATGCAGCGACGGATTCAACTGGTGGTCGAGGAGCGCCGGATGGCTCGCTCTGCCCAGATCAGCGACCCGGAACGCACCATCGAGATCCCGCCGCAGGCGCTGCGGGCGATCGGCCGTGTGCCACTGACGGCCATCTGACTATTCCGTCTGCTCCGAGGCCAGCCAGCGATGCAGGGTGGCCGCGCCGTCCCGGATCTTGCCGATCTCCACGTGCTCGTCCGGGGCGTGCGCGAGCAGCGGGTCACCCGGGCCGTAATTGAGCGCCGGGATGCCCAGCGCCGCGAACCGGGCCACGTCGGTCCAGCCCAGCTTGGCCGCCGGCTCCGAGCCGACCGCGGCGAGGAACTCGCGGGCCGGCGCCGCGGTGAGACCGGGCAGCGCGCCGGCCGCCGAGTCGGTCAGCTCGACCTCGAAACCCTCGAAGACCTCGTGCACGTGCTCGAGGGCCTGCTTCTCGGTGCGATCCGGGGCGAAGCGCAGGTTGACCTCGACGAGACACTCGTCCGGCACGACATTGCCGGCCACCCCGCCGGAGACGCGAACCGCGCTCAGGCCTTCCCGATACGTACACCCATCGATGGTGACCGTGCGGGGGCGGTAATCCGCGAGTCGCTGCAGCACCTCGCCGGCCGCGTGGATCGCGTTGACCCCGCGCCAGGCGCGGGCGGTGTGTGCCCGCCGGCCGGTGGTGCGCACGATCGCGCGAAGCGTCCCCTGGCAGCCGGCCTCGACCACGCCGTAGGTCGGTTCGAGCAGCACCGCGAAGTCGGCAAGCAGCCACTCCGGACGTGACTCCCCGGCCAGGGCGAGACCGTTGTACTTGGAATCGATCTCCTCGGCCTCGTAGAAGAGGTAGGTGATGTCGTAGCCCGGGTCGGGCAGCGTGGCCGCCAGGTGCAGAGCGAGAGCGACGCCGGACTTCATGTCGGAGGCGCCGCATCCATAGATAAGGTCATCGACTACAGTCGATGGGAAGTTGTTGTTGATCGGCACCGTGTCGAGGTGGCCGGCCAGCACCACCCGCTGTTCCCGGCCGAGATCAGTGCGCGCCATCACCGTGTTGCCGAGGCGGTCCACACTCAGGTGCGGGGTCTCCCGGAGGACCTCCTCGATGAAGTCGGCAATCACCTTCTCATTGCCGGAGACGGACTCGATGTCGACCAGGGCGTGGGTCAACACGACCGGGTCGACCAATACGTCCGGGGTAAGCGGGTTGGCCATAGGCCGCACCATACCGGGCCAGGGTGAATCACCTTCGGAGTTACGATCCTCGTCACGATAAGGTGCGGGGCGTGGAAACCGCGATCTCGACCTCGCCCGCGTGGGGCACCGGCCTCGCCACCGTCACGGCCGACGGACAGGTGCTCGACACCTGGTTCCCCGAGGGATTCCTCGGCCTCGGAGCCGAGCCGGAAGGGAAGGTGTTGCCCGCCGGGCTGACCGGCCCGCGATCGCTGCCCGGCCTCAGCACGGTCAAGGTTCGCGTCACGATCGGCTCGCTGGCCGACCCGATCAAGGACGCCTCGGACGCATACCTTCGCCTCCACCTGCTGTCGCACCGGCTGGTCGTGCCCAACTCGATCAACCTGGACGGCATCTTCGGCGCGCTGGCCAACGTGGCCTGGACCTCGGCCGGCCCGTGCCCGGCCGACCGGGTCGACGAGCTGCGCTTCCTCGAGCGCGCGGCCGGCCGGCACCTGAGCGTCTACGGCGTCGACAAGTTCCCGCGGATGACCGATTACGTCGTCCCGTCCGGTGTGCGGATCGCCGACGCCGACCGGGTGCGGCTCGGCGCCCACCTGGCCACCGGCACCACCGTCATGCACGAAGGTTTCGTCAACTTCAACGCCGGCACGCTGGGCACCTCGATGGTCGAGGGCCGGATCGTGCAGGGCGTCGTGGTCGGCGACGGCTCCGACATCGGCGGCGGCTCGTCCATCATGGGCACGCTCTCCGGCGGCGGCAAAGACCGGGTCAGCATCGGCGAGCGCAGCCTGATCGGGGCGAACGCCGGCGTCGGCATCTCGCTCGGCGACGACTGCGTGGTGGCCGCGGGCATCTACCTCACGGCCGGCACGAAGGTGACCCTGCCGGACGGCCGGGTGGTCAAGGCGCGCGAGCTCTCCGGGCAGAACAACCTGCTCTTCTGGCAGAACTCGGTGACCGGCACCTTCGAGGCGAAGCCGCGCAGCGGCACCGGCATCGAGCTCAACGCCGCCCTGCACTCGAACGACTAGCTGACGAGGAACTCCGCGGCGGCCGCTTTGACCGCCGCGGTCAGGTCGGTCAGCACCGCCGACTCGATCTTCCAGTACTGCCAGTAGAGCGGCACGTCGAGAAACTTGCCCGGAAATATCTCGACATAGCGGTCGGCGGCGATGTCCTCGCGGGCCAGTGACTCGGGCACCATGCCCCAGCCCAGCCCCAGGCGAATCGCCTCCACGAAAGCGGCCGCGGCCGGCACGTAATGGATCGGCGGATCGGCGCGGCGCCGCAGCGACGCCAGGAAGCGGTGCTGCAGCCGGTCCTTGCGGTTGTAGACGACCATCGGCTGGTCGACGGAGCGCCCGACCGCGACGTAACGCATCGAACCGAGCGGCTCGATCCGGCAACCCTGCACCGGCGCGTGCTCGGCGGTCACCGCGGCCATCGCGGTGCCGGAACGCAGCAGGTCAGCGGTGTAGTGCTCGTCATCGGTGTGCAGCTCATAGAGCGGCCCGGGCACCGCGGTCAGCGCCGGCAGGAACCAGAAGTGCAGCGAGTCCGCATTTACCACGATCGACACCCGGGTGCGGTCGCGCGCCTGCGCCAGCGCCTCCCGCTCCAGCAGCGCGACCTGCCCGGCGAAGCGGACCAGCGCCTCCCCCGCGGTCGTCGCCACGCACGGCTTGGCCCGGCGCACCAGCACCTGCCCGACCGCACTCTCCAGCGCCTTGATCCGCTGACTCACGGCCGACGGCGTGACGTGCAGCTGCCGGGCCGCCGCTTCGAAGCTGCCGGTCTCGATCACCGTCTGGAACGTCGCCAACTGCACCTGATGCACGTAAGAGAATCTAAACCAACGTCAAAATCTTTAGCTGGAGTACGCCGTGAGCACCCCCTAGCGTCGAAACCGTGCTCACCTCCGCGCTCGCCGGTTTCCTCGCCTCCGCCGTTCTGATCATCGCCATCGGCGCCCAGAACGCGTTCGTCCTGCGGCAGGGCCTGCGCCGCGAACACGTGCTCGCGGTCGTGGCCGTCTGCGCCCTCTCCGACCTGCTGCTGATCCTGGCCGGGATCGGCGGCCTCGGCGCGGTGGTCAGCGCCCGACCGGACGCGATCACGATCATCCGCTGGGTCGGTGCGGCTTTCCTGACGGCGTACGCCATCCTCGCCGCACGCCGCGCAATGCGCCCCGCCCAGCTGAATCCGGCCGAGCGGGCGCCGTCGACGCTCGGCGCGACCCTCCTCACCTGCCTGGCCCTCACCTACCTGAATCCGCACGTCTATCTCGACACGGTGCTGCTGCTCGGCTCGGTGGCGCAGCGGCACCCGCACCGCTGGATCTTCGGGCTGGGCGCGGCCGCCGCCAGCCTGGTCTGGTTCGTCGTGCTGGGCGCCGGCGCGCACCGCCTCGCTCCACTGCTCGCCAAGCCGGCCGCCTGGCGCGTGCTGGACGGCGTAATCTCGCTGCTCATGCTGGGAGTCGCGGGCACCTTGTTGATTGGCGCTTGACTCTCCAGCAGGTCGAGACACCAAGGTCGGCGGGGTGCGAGGAGACATGCGCGGCATCGGCGAGATGGCCCGGGCCAGCGGCCTTTCGGTGAGTGCGCTGCGGTTCTACGACGGGGCCGGGGTGCTGGTGCCGGCCGAGGTGGACGCGGCCACCGGCTATCGCCGATACGCCGACGAACAACTGCGGGCCGCCCGGCTGATCGCCGGGCTGCGCCGGGTCGGCATGCCGGTCACCGAGATCGCGCAGGCGGTCCAGGACCTGAAAGACCCCGATTCGGTACGCCGCCGGCTGGCTCACCACCGGCAACGGCTCGAGGACGGTCTGGCCGATGCCAAGCGTGAACTCCTCCGCATCCACGCCCTGCTCGACCTGGAGGAGAACCTGATGACTCGCATCTCCCTGCCCGCGGCCGCGCTCGCCGCGAGCCTCAACGCCGTCCGTTTCGCCGCCGCCGACCCCGGCGGCCTGCTGCCCGGCGTGCTGTTCGAGACCGGCGACGGTTTCCTGACCCTGGTGGCGACCGACCGCTTCCGGATGGCTCTGGCCACCGTGGCAGCCGACGTCGAGGGGCCACCGGCCCGGCTGATGGTGCCGGTGGCGGTGGTCGACGAACTGCTCGCGCCGGCGCCCGGCCCGATCGTGCTCGACCTGGCCGCCGACGTCATCCGGGCCGAGGTGGGCGGCCGGGTCGTGGACGGCAAACCGCTGCCGGTGGACTTCCCCGACTACCGCCGCCTGGTGGAGCTGACCGAACCGGCGACCCGGGTGACGGTCGATCCGGCGGGGCTGCGCGAGATGCTGGCGGCGGCGCCGCTCGTGCACCGGGAGCACGAAGGTTCGGCGTACACCGTCGTCGTCCTTGGTCTTGATCAGGCCGGAAGCGTGCGTCTGGCGGCCGAGAGTGAGTGGGTCGAGGCCGCGGAGCGGCATGTCGCGGTGAACCGCGAGTTCCTGCTGGAGGCGCTGGACGCCGGCGGGCCGGGGCAGTTGGTGCTGGAGCTGGACGGCCCGATCAAGCCGCTGGCCGTGCGGGTGCCCGGCGACGACTCGCGCTTCTCGATCCTGATGCCGGTTCGCGAGTAGCTCTTGACGTGTCGGAGATTTCCGACGCATTATCAGTGGCGTGCCGGACATGGACGTCTTCGGCGCGCTGGCCAACCCGGTGCGCCGACAACTGCTCGAAGCACTGCGCGACGGACCCCTCCCCGCGGGCGAGCTCGCGGGGAGGTTCGCGCTCAGCCGGCCCTCGGTCTCCGAACACCTCGGCGTGCTCCGGCACGCCGGGCTGGTGACCGAGGAGCCGCGCGGCCGGCATCGGTATTACCACCTGGCCGCCGCGCCGCTCGCCGAGGTCCAGGACTGGCTTGACCCGTTCGAGCGGTACTGGCGGGGCCGGCTCACCGCTCTGCGCGACCTCGTCGAGGGAGAAGACCCATGAGCAGCATCGGGTGCGACCAGTTCATCGCCCGCCCGCCGGCCGCCGTGTGGCGGGCGCTCGCCGAGCCCGACCTGCTGGCCAAGTGGTGGGCAGGACACCACCATCACGTTCCGCCTCGAGGCCGAAGGGGGCGGCACCAGGCTCTTCCTCGTGCACGACGGCTTCGAGCCGGGCTCGGAAGCGCTGATCGGCATGGGCCACGGCTGGCCGGGTCTGCTCGCCCGGGTCGTAGTTGCCATACCGTAACCATGTTTCGAGCTTGAGACAGGTCACAACGGCCTCTGTTGCACAGGTCGGATGGCTACCGTCGCTCAGGTGCGCAGCGGGCAGCAGTTCGGCGACCCAGCCGACTCCACCATGACCGCCGCCGCCTTGGGCGAACGCGCCACCGGCTGGGAGTTCGCCTGGCTGGACGGGCGGCCCGGCGGGCCGTCCTGGTCGTACCCCGACCTGGCCCGCGCCCAGCTGCGCCGGGCCGGCTCACTGCTCGATCTCGACACCGGCAGCGGCGAACTGCTTGTCGAGCTGGCCCCGCTGCCGATGCATACGGTTGCCGTGGAGAGCTTCGCCCGCAACATTCCTGTCGCACGTGACCGGCTCGCCCCCTTCGGCGTGCCGGTCCTCACCGAGCTGCCCGGCGGCGAGGACGAATTCGACGTCGTCCTCAGCCGTCACGGGCGACTCCCCGCCGCCGACATCTTCCGGTTGCTGCGCCCCGGCGGCACCCTGCTCACCCAGCAGGTCGGCAGCGACGATCTGGCCGGTCTCAACTCGGCGCTCGGGGCGCCACCGGCCTACCGTGGGAAGTGGAACGCCGAATTGGCCGTCGCCGCCCTGGAGGAGGCCGGACTTGAGGTCACCGATGTGCGCGAAGAGCGCCCCGCCGTCGCATTCCGCGACGTCGGCGCGGTGGTCCGGCAACTGCGCGACCTCCCCTGGCAGATCCGCGACTTCACCCCTGAGCGGTACGCGGAGACGTTGGGACGTCTCGACTCGTTCATCCGTTTACACGGAGAGCTCACCGTCGCCGCACATCGCTTCCTGGTTCAAGCCGTTCGCAGCTAGCCTCAACCTCCACACCCCCCGAAGGAAGATCGGCCCATGCGCTCCTTGATCGTCGCCGTAGCTCAACCGCGCATAACCTCCCTCGACGTCGCCAAGAACGCCCTCGTGCACGCCTCCGCCGTGCGAGCGGCAGCGGCCCGCGTGGTCGTCTTCCCCGAGCTCTCGCTGACCGGCTACGAGCTGGACGCACCGCTGATCGCCATCGACGACCCACGCCTCGCCCCACTGGTCGCGGCCTGCGCGGCCACCGACACCGTGGCGCTCGTCGGCGCACCGATCGAGGGCCCGCACATCGCGACGCTGGCCGTCGACGGCAACGGGGTCCGGGTCGCCTACCGCAAGCAGTACACGCACACCAGCGAGGAGCGCTTCCGCCCCGGCCCCGGGCCGGAGGTGCTCGAGGTCGACGGATGGCGCCTGGGCCTGGGCATCTGCCGCGACACCGGCATTCCGGCACACGCGGCCGAGACGGCCGCGCTGGGCATCGACGCGTACGTGGCCGGCGTGGTCGACTCGCCGGCCGGCGAGCTGGCGGCGGCCGAGCGGGCCCGGCAGATCGGCGACGCGCACGGGGTGTGGGTGGCGTTCTCGTCCTTCGCGGGACCCACTGGCGGCGGCTACACCGAGACGGCCGGGCGCTCCGGCATCTGGACCCCGACCGGGATGGTGGCGGCCCGCGCCGGGCGCGCGGCGGGCGAGATCGCCCGAGCCACGATGGTGGCCGAGGAACTCGCCCACCTCTGAGCCTGTTTGGCACGCATCCGGCCGGTCGACGCTTCGGTGTCGTGCCGGCCGATGCTTTTCCGGGCGTTGGGTGCCTGTGCCGGATCTTCCGAGTTGCCGGTCCTGACATAGGCGTTAGCCGTATGCATCTTTCAGATGAATCGGCCGACGATCCGGCTAATCCGTTAGAGGGCGCGGGCGTATTTTGACCCTCGGATATCGCGTCGGAGATTCATGTTCGGTGGCTTTAGAGGCTCGTCGAAGCAGAGTCGATCTCTGGGTGCCTTGAGGATGTGGCGCCTCCCTGCTAGCGGCCGTAGCTGCAGGTAGAGGTACCTTCCTCAGGGTCGGCGACGCTTGCGGATCTCGATCATTCGCGTTTGGGGCCACTGTTCGGATTAATTCGGATGGCCGCTTCGAGCTGACCCTGCGTTGCGAATAGGGCGCACGGAAGCCCGATCGCCGTCTGCTGTGGATTCGGTCATCTTTGTCGCAGCGCCGGAACGCCGCCACGGCCCGGCCACACAAATTCGAAGCCGTTAGGCGTGACCTAATCCGTTCCTGGAGGAAATCCCCCATGCGCAAGCTCACCAAGCGTTCCGCCGCCGCCATCACCGCTGCCGTCGTGGCGGTCGGCGGAGCCGGGGCTGCCTACGCCTACTGGTCCAGCACGGGAACCGGGGTTGTGTCCGGAAAGGCCGGCTCGGCCGCACCCCTCACGGTTTTGAAGACGGAACTCGTCGGCACGGTCAATCCGGGCACCAAAGCCGGTGTCGCGTTCAGCGTCAAGAACGAGAACAACTACGCGGTACTGCCCTCCACCCTGACTCTGACCGGCTTCCAGGCCGTCACCTCGGCGGCATGCGACGGCGCGGCAACCTTTCAGCAGGTAGCCAACGCGCCCAAGCCGAGCAACTGGGCCCAGAAGATCGGCAAGGGTGAAACCGTGATTTTCACCTGGAACGACTCGGTGCAGCTCACCGCGAATCCGGATGACGACTGCCAGAACCAGGACTTCAAGTTCACCGTGAACGTCGGAGCCACCAGCGCCGAATCCAGCAGCAGCGACACCATCAAGACGCCGTGAGCCCGCGGGTGGGAGGAGTCTGCTACTCCTCCCACCCGGCAACCTGTCCGATTCGATCAAGAAGGCCAGGGGATGGCTACGAACTCGCGTCGCACAAAGGTCGTCATTGCGATCGTCGCCGGCGTGGCGGCGCTGGCCAACGGCGCCGCGGCGTATGCCTACTGGACCTCGACCGGCCAGGGCGACGCGGCTGGCAAAGCCGGTTCTGTGATCACCCTGAGCGCCTCCGCCAAGCCCATCGACGACGCGCTTCTCTACCCGGGGGTGCAGCGCAATCTGCGGGTGACCATCAAGAACAACAACTCGTTCCCGGTCCTGGTCACCAAGGTTGAGCGGGGCACGGATATGGCCACGCCGGATGCGGCGCACGCGACGGCTGGCTGTGTCCGGACCGGCGTGTCGATCATGAGCCCGACCTACCCCGTTGCCTGGCGCATCGAGCCGAAGACCTCCAAGAACTTCTCCCTCGGTGGGGCCATCGGGATGAGCAACGACTCCGACTCCGCGTGTCAGAGCGCGACCTTCAAGCTGCAGATCGTCGTCACCGGCCAAGCCCAGTCCGCATAACCGCCACGGTCAGGAGGAAAGTCGTGAAAAGGTGGTTGATGATCGGCGCCTTGCTCTGCGGCCTCAGCGCCCTCAGCGGCGGAATGCCGACCGCACAGGCCCTCACCCTGACCGGGCACAGCGGCAACGGCTACCAAGATTTGGGCATCTCCGGGACGCCGGTGCAGGACCTCCATCCCGGCGCGGTCCGGCAGATCCAGGTCACCTTCACCAACCCCAATACGTTCCCGATCAGCGTCTACTCCGTCCGGGGCGAGCTGACCGCGACGTCGAAGCGCGGCTGTCGTGCGACGCGCGTCAACCTCGAGGTCCGTGACTATCGGGGGAAGCTGCCGGTCACCGTTCCGGCACGGAGCCGGCGTAGCGGCGGCACGATCGACACGTTCATGCCCAACTCCGTCGCACAGGCCTGCGAGAACACGGCGTTCACGATCAAGTTGACCGGCAAGGCCACGAAGGCGGGACGATGAAGCGGGGAGTACGCACGAGCGTTCTCGTGCTCGGCGCGACCGCCCTGCTCGCTGCAGGCGGCGCGGTGACCGCTTGGGCGAACTGGACCACCGGCAGCAACGCGCAGGTGACCGTCGGCGGCGCCACGCTGCCGGCCATGGCAGCACCGCAAGCGACCCTCGCCGGTACCCACCCCCGGATCAGTTGGAGCGCACCGACGACGAACGTGCCGATCACCGGCTACGCCGTGGTGCGCACCTCGAACGCAGGCGCCGTCGTTGCGTGCACGGTGGCGGTCACCACGAGCAGTTGCACTGACAACGCGGCGGTGGGCGGGACCACCGTGCGCTATCGGGTGCGGGCCACGCTCGGCGCAGGGTGGGCCGGACCGGACAGCCCGCAGAGCGGCGAGGTCACGGTTCCAGCGGTGGCCACCCTTCCGGCCCGCACGGCAGCCCAGGGGCCGGCGCCCGCTGTCGCGACGACCGCCCCGACAGTGAAGGCGGACGGAACAGCAGCAGCCGTTGCACCGAAACCGCCCCTCGCCGAAACGTCCACCGGCGCGGCGGCCACCACCACGACCGCACCGGCTGCGGAGAAGCCGACCGAGGCCACGACGACCGCTCCGGCGGTTGCGCCGACGACCACCGCACCGGCGGACGAGCTGCCACTGACCGCGACCGCAACCGCGGGTTCGTGAGCGGCGTCCGGCAACGATCGAGCCCCCGGCGAGGTCCCGCGCCGGGGGCTCGATCCATTTGACTCCTCCGGCATCCGCCGTCGACAGAGGCATGGCGTGCATGCATCTTTCAGCCGAATTGGTCGTCGATTCGGCTGATTCTGTGCTGTCCGAGTCGTTGTTTCCGGCTTCGAATATCGATGGGAAATCTGCCCGAAATTTCGCCTCGGTGCCGTCCGGCAACCGGGGACTCGGCTTGGCCAGGACTCCGGTTAGAAGGCATTGCCGCAGGTGGTTGATGGTTTGTCAGGATCGCTGACCGCTGTCCGGATCGGCTGCGAGCGGTGTTTGAGATCATCCGAACGGCCAGTCACTGTGGTCTCAGCGGTCTCACAGGTAACACGTACGCCCTATCGCCGTGGGTTCTTGTTTGGGGAATCTTTTTCGCAACGCCGGAGTGCCGCCACGACCGGCTACGCGCATTCGAAACCGAATGCTGACCCCCTCACCGTTCCCGGAGGAAAGACCCATGGGTAAGAACAGCAAGCGTTCCGCTGTCGTCGCCGGCGTTGCGGCCGTCATCATCGGCGGCGGGGCCGCGGCTTGGGCCTTCACCGGCTGGACCGTTGGCGGTACGGGTACGGCCGATGCCGACGCGTCGAAGATCATCCCGTTGACCGCTACGGCTTCGCTGGGCTCGAACATCTACCCGGGCAAGGTCACGACCATCACCATGAAGGTCACCAACCAGAACGACTTCAAGGTCAAGCTCACCGGGAGCATCAGCCCGACCGCGTTCACGGTCAGCGGCGCGAACACCGCCGCCGAGAACACCACCTGCTACAACGCCCTGATCGCGAACGCTGCCACCGTGGTCACCGCGACGAACTTCCCGGGTACGCCGGAGATCGCGAGCGGCGCGGTGAATGCCTCGGTGGATTCGAACGTGACCATCGGCGACCTGCCGCAGTCCTGCGCCGGTCTGCACATCCAGGCGTCCTACACCTTCACGGCCACGCAGCTCGCCTGACCAGGACCTGCCCGGGGGTGAGGCGGACCGGACGCCGCTTCACCCCCGGCACCTCAACCTTGGGACTCCGATGCTGAAGAAGTGGTGGACCCCGCTCGCCACCCTCGTCATGCTGGCCGGGCTCCTCGTGGTGGCCACGACGGACCAGTCGCCGGCGGCCGAGGACACCATGGTCATGGTCGGCGGCCGGGGCGGCCACGAGCATGGCGGGCCGTTGTATTTCACCCTTACCGCCGGCTCGGTGCACGGGCTCTACCCCGGCAAGGTCAAGCAGCTGAGGGTCACCGTGAACAACCCGATGGGATACCGGCTCCGCCTGCAGCAGTTGGCCGGGCGGGTCACCTGGTCGTCCCGCCGCGGGTGCCCGGCGACCTCGGCCAGTCTGCAGGTCAGGCCGTACACCGGCCGGCTCCCGGTGCTGATCTCGGCGCACGGCCGCACGACCCTCACCGGCACGCTCCCGATCCTGATGCCCTCGGGCACCTCGGAGAAGTGCGCCGGCGCGCATTTCCGGATCACGATCTCCGGCATGGGTTACCGGGTGGACCGATGAGGCGCTACACGAAGCACCTGGCCGGCGCCACGCTGGTGCTTGCCCTCAGCGCAGGTGGCACGGCGCTCGCCGCCGCCAACGGCTGGACGGTTCCCAGCACCGCGCTGATCAGCGCGAAGGTGGCCAAGATGCCCCGCGGCGTGACGCCGAGCGCGGCCAGGCAGAGCGGCACGGCCGTGGTCAGCTGGAGCGCTCAGGAGATCACCGACGGCGTCCGGATGGATCACTACGTCGTCACCGCGCACAGCATCGACGACCCGCCGCTGCCGGACATCACGCGGACGATCGAGGCGACCGGCGGCACGGCCGAGACGGTCGCCTTCACCGCGGCCGAACTGGCCGGGGGTAAGTGGTACTGGACGATCGCGCCGGTCTACCGGAACTGGACCGGGGCGGAGAGCGGCAAGAGTCAGCGGCTCAACTTCCCCGGCACCCCGCCGGCCCGGCCGGCCAGCACCGATCCGGCCGCGGAACCGACGGCGGCGGCCCCGGCCGGCATCGCGCCGACCACGCCGACCGCGCCGAACCAGCCGGCGACCACCACACCGGCCACGACGTCGCCGGTCACGACCGAAACGACCGAGCCTGCCGACCCGGTCACGACCGCGACGACGACGGCGCCGGCCGGCGAGCCGACGCCGGGCGACACCGCGACAACTGGTTCTTGACTCGGCCATTAATGGTTGAGCCCCCGGCGAGGTCCCGCGCCGGGGGCTCGATCTATTCGTTCGGCGCGTACGGATTAGCCCGAGCGGAGTGGTTGTTTCGGAGGGGCCGCGCGGGTATGGACGGCGGAAGTTATCCGGTTTCGTCGGGGCAGGACTCAAGCCGTACCGGAAATGAATTGTCCTCGGCAACCTCGGCCTGACCACCGTGGATTTGACTCAGCCGCCCCCGGTGGCGGGCCGGTGTGTTGGCCGAACCGGCCGTAGGGTATGTCTTTGCTGGTCAGAGTGTTTGAGGGAGTCGTCCCCCGTTGGGGTTAAGCCGGTCAGTCGCACCTGTGCGATGTATCCGCGCACAACGGCGAACGGAATCCCGATCGCACTACCGGCGGTCGTCAGGGAACGTTTAATAACCAGCCCCTGTCGGTCCGAGAAGGAGGAACGCGCCCGCATGCGATTGTTCAGCAGTCGGCACGCCGCACTCATTCTTGAGTTGCTCTCGTGAAACGCCTCGACTCACTCGTCCGGCGGCGGGACGAGTCCACCAAGAATGAACCGGACCCGTCCGGGCACATCGAGTTGAGCCCGGCCGATCACGAGGAGCCGACCTGGGAGGTGCGTCCCACCGAGGTGCGCCGGCGTCGGCTCGACGGGCGTACCCGGGTGATCCTGTCCATCGCGGCGGCCGCCGCGGTCGTCGTGAACGCCGGCGCCGCCTGGATGTATTGGCAGGTCACCGACTCGGAGACCGGGCACGCGAACACCGGCGTCGCGATCGAGCTCGCGCTGCGTGCCCGCTCGGACCTCAACCGTCCGTTGCTGCGCGGGCAGGACGGCAGTCTCACCGTGACGGTAACCAACGATACCGACCACCCGATTCGGATCACCTCGGTCGCGCCGGGCGCGGGCAACATCGTGGCCGACACCGAGCATCGGGACGCGGGCTGCCGGGAGACCCGGGTCGAGCTGACCGGCGGCCGCTTCCCGGTGCTGTGGGAGGTGCCGCGCAACACGATCGGCGCGTTCACGATTCCGGCCGCGTTGACCATGCGGTCCGATGCGGCTGCGGCCTGCGACGGCGGGACGTTCACGGTGCCGGTCCAGGTCTCCGGGGTGCGGCTGGAGGCGATGCCTTAGAGCCCGCGGTAATGCCGGCTCGATCGGTCGGAGTGGAACACCTCCGCGTCCTCGTCGATGATCACCGGCGTCCGGAGCGCGCGGCGGTGCCGTCCGTTGCGGGCCGGTTCCCGCTCGTCACTGTCCGGATCGGGCTCCAGCAACTCGCCGTGCACGGGGCGGTAGTGCCGGCCACGGTGGGCGGTCAGCTTGCGCACCGCCTCCGGCAGCACCACCACCGAGGTGCGCAGGACGGCGCCGGCCCGTTCGGCTGCCTCACGGGCGACCTGCTCGTCGTGGACCGCGGTCTCGATGCCCTCGGTCACCACTTTCGCCATGGCCACGCCGTACGACCGGGCGTCCTGGATTTCCCGTTCGTGCAGCAGCAGCGCCTCGTGCTCACGGCGCCGGGCGATGCGGGCCTCGTTGCGTTCGTAGGCGTTGCCGCGGGAGACGAACTTGAGCCCGACGGCCGCGCAGTCGAGCGCCACCAGCAGCAGCGTGATGCCCAGGTAGAAGATGCCGACGCCCCAGAAGTCGCTGGTCACCAGGCGCCACATCGCGGCGGTGCGGGCACCGAAGCCGGCGTCGGAGCGGACCGCGGTGTTGTTGACCTCGCGCTGGTCGGAGATCTGCCGGGACAGCTCGGCCTGTTCCTCGGCGCGGGCGTCGCGGGCCGAGCGCTGGGTGTCGAGAAGCGTCCCGGCCTGCCGGTCCAGCACCGCCGCCTGGTCGTCGAGCCCGCGTGAGCGCCGCACCAACTGGTCGCAGTAGCCGCCGGGCGGGCAACCACTCGAGCGGGACACCCCGTCCCCGGCCGAGTCGTCGATCGCCTGCTGGTAGAGCGTGCGGGCGTCGCGGCGTTTCTGCGCGGCACGCTCGCTGAGGTCGTGGATCGCCGCGTCGTCGGCCGCGGTCTCCTGCTTGAGCTGGTTGAGCCGGGTCGTCCAGGCGCCGACCACGCCGTCCTTGTCGATCTTGGTGAGCTGCTGGTTGTGCACCTCGTTGAGGCGGGCATCGATCTCACCCTGATAGCGGGCGAGCATCAGCGGCTCGGTGATCAGCACGGCGAAGAGCAGGGCCAGCCCGAGGCGGCCGAGGTACAGGCCGGCGGTGGGCTTGCGGAGGAACTCGTGCGGATCGATGGACTCCAGCTTGTCGTAGCTGATGCCGACCCGGCCGACGACGGCCCGGTCGTAGGCGACCACGCCGGCCGCGATCATCGGGCCGACCAGCCAGCGGTACCACGGCTGCTGGTAGTTGGAACTGGCATCGATGAACGCGGCGCCGCCGACCGTGGCGTACAGGAAGTAGAGCAGGACGAAGACGCCGATCGCGGAGTAGAGCACGCGGTCGGTGTGCGTGATCACGCTGTCGGGATTGACGTTCGCCACCCTCAGCAGGACGTCTCGGCGACCCTTCGGCATGTTGCCGAGTCTTGCCGATCATTCCCGACCATGCGGATGAAACCGAATTTTACTTGTTTTTCACGACAGGACGGGATCGGTGATCGTTACCCGGACGATCACTGACGCCTGCACCGTCTGCACCTGTGGATCCAGCTCCAGGACTGCCGCCCCATCCGCCGCCATCGCCCCTCGAGCCATCAGCGGCTGGAAGCCCCCGCCCCCGCCGATCTCGTCGGAGATCTCCACCAGGCGGTCGATCCGGCTCCCGACGGCCGCTGCGTATTCCCGGGCTCGGTCCAGCGCGTCGGCGATCGCCGCTCGGCGCACCTCGGCGCTCGCTGTGCTGCCCCGGCGCAGCTGCCACCACGGCCCGGAGATCGACGCCTGCTCGAGGCCGGCCAGCCGGGGCAGCATCTCACCGAGCGCCGCGAAATCGGTCACCGTCACCGTGGTGCCGACGTTTCCGGTCCAGGCCGCGGGGCGCTCGCTTCCCCGCTTGAAGTCGGGAAAGACCTGCACGCCGCTGGTCTCCCGGCGCTCGATCGACTCGCCGTAACCATCGAGGGCGGCGCGCAGCACGGCGGCCCGCTCGGTGAGATGGGCCAGCACCGCATCCTTGTCCCGGCCGCGCGCCGTCACCGTCACGGAGAAGATGGCCTGCTCGGGTGGGACCTCGCGGATCGCCTCGCCGCGGACCACGATCGTCGGCTGCATGCTCATGATGGCGACGCTAGGCCATCGCGGCCGTGACCGGCCAGCGCCGCGAACGCCTCGCGAGCATCGGCCACGACCCGGTCGGCGTCGGCGGCGGTGAGGCCCCCGGCCACCTCGGCCCGGTCGGCCCGGCCGCCCCGCACATGCAGCCGGAACAACTCCCGCGGCCCGGTGATCACCCGAGCGGCCGGCGGCTGCTCGACCGACTCGTCGATCAGCCGGGATGCCTCGGCGATCCGCCCGCGAGCGTTACCGACGAAACCGTCGTCACCGGGCGTAGGTTGCTTGATGACAACTATTGATGACGGATGGTGATCATAACGACGCAGGATGAACGGCACGAGGGCCGCCTTCGCCCGCGCGCTCGTCACCGCCTCGAGCAGGCCCGCCGCCACCCGGATCGGGCCCAGGGCAACCCACCAGCCCGGGTGCAGGCCGAGGTCGACGACGGAGCCCACCGCATCGACCACGGCAAATGCCGTGCCGGTGCGATCCGGGCCGGCGATCCGGTCGAGTCGTGGCGGTCGGCCTCCCCCTCGGGCCTGCACCGCCAGCAGCTCAACCTCGGACACGAATCGACGTGCGTCCCCGGACCGCGCGTCGTCACGTTCTGATTGGACAGACGAAAACACCGAAGATCCCCCCGATCTCAGCGGCACTGAGAGTAACGCACGGCCGGGCACGCATTCGACCCCCGGCTGCGTACGGTTCGTGCCAACTCTCCGCTGTTGATCAGGTCCTTCGGCGCGTCCTCACGATCATGACGGCGGCCACCCCGACCACCAGCAGCGCGACGCCGATCGCCGCCATCAGCAGCGCGGGAATGCCCTGGCGGGGAGCGTCCGGAGTGGAATCGGGCGGCCGGGCCACCACCGCGGCCGACGACGGGCTGACGGCGGCACGCGGTGCGGTCAGCGCGGCGATCAGGTTGAGCTCCCCGTACCCGTAGTAGTCGTCCCTGCCCTTCTCGCCACGGTCGGTGGCGGTCGTGGTCAGTCGCTGCGCCACCTCGGTTGCCGACATGTCCGGGTACCGCGCCCGGATCAGCGCGGCCGCTCCGGCCACCAGCGCGGACGACGAGCTGGTGCCGTCGGCCAACGCATATTTCCCGCGCGGCACCGCGACCGGAATGTCGGTTCCGTAGGCGACCAGGTCCACCTCGGGGCCATGGTTGGAGAACTTGGCGATCTTGCCGGCCCGGTCGATCGCGCCGACGGCGAGCACCCCGGGCAGCGTGGCCGAGCGGTTGGCCTCGGTGTTGTCGTTGCCCGCGCCGGCCACCAGCACCACGTCGGCGGCGACCGCCTCGTCGACCGCCGCCCGCAGCGCATCGCTCGAGTCCAGCCCGAACGACATGTTGATCACCTTGGCGCCGTGCTGGACGGCCCACCGGATGCCGTCCGCGACCAGCACCGCGTCGGCGATCGGCCGGATCGGCATGACCTGGCTGCGGGGCGCGATGCCGAGCAGCCCGTCGCCGCTGCCGTGCCCCCGGCCGGCGATCAGCACGGCGATGCCGGTGCCGTGCCCGCCGCTGTCCACGTCGTCGTCCGCGCTGTCCAGGGCCGTGTTCCGCCCCGGCACGGTGGCGCCGGTCAGGTCCGGGTGGCGGGTGTCGACGCCGGTGTCGATCACCGCGACGATCACCCCCGCGCCGCCCTTGCCCAGCTCGGCGGCCTGAGCGGCCTTCATCGCCGAGAGGTGCCACTCGCGGTCGCGCTCGCGGTCGGCCCGCGCCGGCGCCCCGGTCACCAGCACGGCGAGCAGGGCGGCCGCGAGTGCGGCGGCACCGCGTCGGATCACCCGCGCCGGCCGATCACGTTCGGGCCGGGGTCGTTCCGGGGATCGTCATCGGGCGGGAGGATGACCGGGTCGACGCCCTCGGCGACCGCCCACGGGTTGTCCGGGTCGAAACCCTGCGAGTCGTCGCCACGGGCCCGGCGGTTGTTGCGGCCGGGCGCGCCGGCCATGCCGGCCGGGTTCGCGGCGGCGCCGGCCCGGCGGTTCGGTCCGGCTTCGTCTTCGGGCAACCACGACGGCCTGGGTACGCGACTGGAACTGCTCCCGCCGCGCGCGCCCTCGGTGCCCTCGACCCGGCCGGCCCGGCCCCGGACTCCGCCCCCGGCCCTCCCGCGAGCGCCACCGCCCACACCGCCGGCTCCCCCGCGAGCGCCGCCGCCGACACCGCCGGGTGCGCCGCTGGGATTGCCGGCGCGGCCGCTGGGATTGCCGGCGCGGCCGCTGGGATTGCCGGCGCGGCCGCTGGGATTGCCGGCGCCGCCTCGACCGGTCTCCGACTCGCCGATAACTGAGCCGGAGGGACGGGCCGCGCTGGACGGGCGTGGCGCACCGGATGAGCCGGCGCCGCGTGGCAGCCGACTGGCGCCAGGGGTGATCGGCCCACCGCCACCGGTGGGCAACAGGCCGGGAAGGAGCGGGTTGCCGCCGCCACCGCCACCGGTGGTCGGCAGGCCGGCATTGCCGCCTCCCGGGAGACCGATCGACTCGCCCGGCACGATCGGGGGCTGACCGGGGTTGATCACACCGGCCAGGTCGGGACCGCCACCCGTGCCACCGCCACCGCCGCCGCTGCTTCCGGTCGGGGTGCTGATCCCCGTCCCCCCGCCGCCGACCGCGCTGCCGCCGCCGGACCCGCCGCCGGACCCGTCGCCGGGGTTGTCGTCTCCGCCGCCGGCGCCCCCGTTGTCGGGGATCGTCGGGTCCTGGCCCGGGAGCGGCGGAACCGGGTCGTGCGGCACCACGGCTTCGATGCCCCGGCCGCTTCCGGTGATCTTGCTGCCGTTGCCGCCGCCGTTGTTCGGGTTGCTGGGGTAGGTCAGGTCGTTGTTCTCGTTGCTGATGACCAGTTCGTACTGCTCTGGGACCTTGAGCTGCACGACCGCGTCCTCGACCGCGCGCTCGGCGGTGATCATGGCGGTGCGGGCCTTCTCGTCGATCTCGTCCTCGGCGTCGTCCCACCAGCTCGGCACGATGTCGTTGTGCTTGTCCTGGTATTTCTCCCAGAGCGGCTGAATCGTGGTCTTGGCCGTCTGGATCGCGTTCAGGATGTTGTCGAGACCGCTTGCGGTGGTGTCGGCATCGGCCGAAGCCGTGTCCAGCCGCTTGATCAGGATGTCGAGCTCGGTGACGAAGGCCGCCGCCGACTCGTTGTCCTCCGGCGGCCAGGCCGCGACGAGGTCGGCGCGGGCGGACAGCAGCGCCGCCCGCTGGCTGCGCACCGAGCCGGCCAGCGTGCGCCAGGCACTCACCTGGGAGCGACCGGTCGCGTCGTCCTCGTTGGCCACCATGCCCCACAGGCGGGGCGTGTTGTAGGCCCCCCAGTTGGTGCACCAGCTGCTGGTCAGGACCTGGTCGCCGCTCACACCGCCCGCCTCGTGGTCGGGTGGCCGTCGAGCTCGGCGCGCCGCTGCTTGGACTCGTCGACCGCGGTGGCGAGCAGGTTGTAGATCTCCGAGGCGCGCTGGGCGGCCCCGCCGTCGGTGTCGTCCATCGCCTTTGCCACCTTGGCCGCGGCCGCGGCCAGCACGTGGGCGGCATCCAGATAAGCCACCACGTTTTCGGTCGAGGCCCGCAGGCTTTCCCGGTAACGCTCCTTGGCGGCATGCACGGCGCCACTGGCGTTGCTCGCCCCGAAGGCCACCCCGGCGGAGAGATCGACGCTCGCGCGCGAATAACCGCTCCCCAGGGTGCCAGTGGTGTCGCTCTGCACCTGATCGGAGAACTTGTTCAGCCCGTCGGTCTCGACGCGCACCCCGTCAGCCACGATCGCCTCCCCGCAGCGGCGTAGTCGGTCAACGCCCCTGAGGGTAGCGACGCTCGTCGACATGAGAAACCCCGTAGGTCACGGGGCGATCACTGCGGGTTGATCGACCGTCAGGTCAGGCGGCCCACCGCCGCGGCGACGCGCTCATCGGTGGCGGTCAGCGCGATGCGCACGTGCTGCTTGGCGGACGGGCCGTAAAAGGCGCCGGGAGCGGCCAGGATGCCCCGCTCGGCGAGCCAGTCCACGGTCTGCCAGCACTCCTCGCCGCGGCTCGCCCACAGATAGAGACCGGCTTCCGAGTGGGTGATCTCGAAGCCCGCCTTGGTGAGCGCGGTGCGCAGCGTGTCGCGGCGGGCGGCGTACCGCTCGCGCTGCTCGTCGACGTGGGTCTCGTCACCGAGCGCCGCAACCATCGCCGCCTGCACCGGGGCCGGGACGATCATGCCGGCGTGCTTGCGGACGGCGAGCAGGCCGGCGATCAGCGCCGGGTCGCCGCCGAGGAAACCGGCGCGGTAACCGGCCAGGTTGGAGCGCTTGGACAGCGAGTGCACCGCGAGCACGCCGGTGTAGTCGCCGCCGGTCACCGCGTCGTCGAGCACCGACACCGGCTTGGTCTCCCAGCCCAGTGACAGGTAACACTCGTCGCTCGCCACCACGGCGCCCCGCTCGCGGCCCCAGTCGACCACCTTGCGCAGGTGCTCGGGCGGCAGCACCCGGCCGGTCGGGTTGGACGGCGAGTTGACCCAGACCAGCTTGACCCGCGAGGTGGGGCCGACCGCGGTGAGCGAGTCGGAGCGCACCACAGTCGCGCCGGCCAGCAGCGCGCCCACCTCGTAGGTCGGGTAGCAGACCGACGGGATCACCACGACGTCGCCGGGGCCCACGCCGAGAAGCGTGGGCAGCCAGGCGACCAGCTCTTTGGACCCGATGGTGGGCAGCACACCGAGCTCACCGGAGGCGCCGCCGGTGCGGGCCAGCCAGCCCGCGATCGCGGCGCGCAGCGCCGGGGTGCCCGCGGTCTGCGGGTAGCCCGGCGCGTCCGACGCGTCGGCGAGCGCACGGCGGATCAGCTCGGGCACCGGGTCGACCGGAGTGCCGACCGAGAGGTCGACGATCCCGTCCGGGTGCGCCGCGGCCTTGGCCTTCGCCGGCTCCAAGAGGTCCCAGGGGAAATCCGGCAGGGCCGACGCGAGAGCGCTCAGTGCTCGCCCCGGGGCGGCTGCTGCAGCACGAACGAGGCGTCCTTGTCGACCTTGCCGAGCTTGGCGGCGCCACCGGGCGAACCGAGATCCTCGAAGAACTCGTAGTTCGCGTTGGTGTAGTCCTTCCACTGCTCCGGGACGTCATCCTCGTAGAAGATCGCCTCGACCGGGCAGACCGGCTCACAGGCTCCGCAGTCGACGCACTCATCGGGGTGGATGTAGAGCATCCGGTTGCCCTCGTAGATGCAGTCGACCGGGCATTCGTCGATGCATGCCTTGTCGAGCACATCGACGCACGGCTCAGCGATGATGTAGGTCACGGGTCTTTCCCTCCAAAGCCACGCCGCGGGATCCGCCGGCGACAGTTGCAGAGCCTAGTATCTCCGCCGAAGGAGGTGACACGTGCTCCGTCGGCAGGATGTGGGACACCGAGTGGTGGTGCGCCGAATTGTAGGCGTTTCCCAGGAGCGAACACTGTATTCAGATGCCCTCGGAGAGCTCGTGGCCCTCACTGAGACCGATCTCACCATCGCCACCGAGAAGGGCACACTCCGGGTCCCCCTGCACGAGGTGCACCGCGCCAAGCGGGTCCCACCCGCGCGCCGCCCACCGGCCGCCGATGTGATCGCGCTGGAGCTCGCGGCCAACGAGGCCTGGCCCGCCCCCATCCAGTCCCACCTGGGCAGTTGGATCCTGCGGGCGGCCGGCAACTGGACCGGCCGGGCCAACTCGGCGCTGGCCGTCGGCGACCCCGACCGCACCCTCGAGGCGGCGATCGACGGCGTCGTGGAGTGGTACGCGGCACATGGGCAGCGACCGCTGATCAACGCGCCGATGCCGCTCGCCGCGCCGGTCAACGCGGCCCTGGACGCACGCGGCTGGACCGCCCGCCCGCTCACCCTGGTGCAGACGGCCACGATCGCGCCACTTTTTGTCACGATCCCCGGCCGCACCGACCTGCCGCCGGTTGAGATGGCCGACACACCCGGCGACGACTGGTACGCGATGGTGGCCGAGCACAAAGGCACCCTGCCGCCGACCGCGACGCGCATCCTCACCGGCGTGCCCGAGGTGGTCTTCGCGCACGTCCGCGACACCGACGGCAGCCTGCTCGCGGTGGGCCGAGGCGCAGTCACCGGTCCCGGGCGCTGGCTCGGCGTCTCGCTGCTGCAGACCGCGCCGGCCGCGCGCCGGCGCGGCATCGCGCAGCAGGTGATGCGCGGCCTCGCGCAGTGGGCGACGCAGCGCGGCAGCACCCGCGCCTACCTCCAGGTGGAGGAGCGCAACACCGCCGCGGTCGCCCTTTACGGCCGGATCGGCTTCAGCACGCACCACACCTACCTGACGCGGGAAGCCCCTTAACGGCGGACGACTTTGCGCGGCTTGGACTTGCTGCGCTCCGCAAACGCCTTCAGGGCACGTGACCGGTAGTCGCGGCCGAGCAGCACGGCGAGCCAGTAGCCGAGCAGGGTGCCGACGATCGCGAAGCCGGCATAGAGCCAGATCTGGGCGAAGAAGTCGCCGGCGCCGTCCTTGAACGGCTCGCCGCCGCTGATGAACGGTCCGACCAGGACGGTCAGCAGCAGGGCGGCGATCGCGCCGACCACCAGGTCGGGCAGCAGCCAATCGCTGGGCCGTTTGCGCTGGCAGGCCAGGAACGTCCAGACCGCCATTGTCAGGCCGATCACCGCGAACATGATGATCGACGCGCGGCCCGAGGCCGCATCGTTGCCGTCGAATCCCAGGCGGATGATCAGACGGGCCACCACGTTGATCGCGAACAACCCGACCGCCAGCGCCAAAGGCGGGAACCAGCGCCGCTGCCTCATGTGTCCTCCCTGGGACAAGTCACCCACGCGGCCGCGCCGAAGGCCGCGCACCGCAGACGAATCGTGGCTGCGGATCGTAACGCCGTGGGCACTCCCGGCGCGCGATCCGCTGGCCATCTTTGCGGATTACGCGCCACACACCCCTGGGTGAAGCCTGGGAGTCTGCTGTTAGTTACGGGGGACGATGCCCTTCAAGATCATTCGGTACGAGTAGACCGCGAACGTGAGACTGCCCACCAGGATCATCACCAGGGCGATCCAGTTCTCCCCGCCGAGCAGGTAATCGCCCTCGTGGGTGCGCGTGCCCGCGGCGAACAGCATCATCAGCGTCCAGAGCGCCCACGGCGGGCCGAGCGCCCAGCGCTTGCCGGTGGTGCTCACCGCGAACCAGGCGAGGCCGTAATTGGCCGCCCCGGCGAGCACGATGGCCACGCCGATGAGCGGGCCGGAGCCGGAGCCGATCGCGTCACCCCGCCAGATCGTGAGCACATCGCCGGCCCGCAGCGTGGTCAGCAGGATCTCGAGCACGCCGGTGACGAACGTGGCCACGATCGAGACCACCACGCCGCCGGTCACAATCACCGGCTCCCAGCTGCGCTTCGCCTTGGGCTCGGTCTCCTCGGCTATCGCGGCCTCCGTCGGCGTCATATCGCGGCCGGCTCGTCGGTCTCGACGCCACTGAACAGGTCGCTCTCCCAGCGTTGCGGGCCCTCGCCCGGACCGCGCTCACCCTTGGCGAGCAGGAAGTATTCCACCCCCATGAACTCGCCGCCGAAGTCGCCGGCAATCCCGTACAGCCAGGAGTTGTCCGGGATCTGGGTGGCATGCGCCCGCATCGCGGCGACCTTCTGGTCGTAGTGGTCGGTGCCGTCCATCCGGGCCGCGATCTCCTCATCGGTGTGCCCGAACGGCAGGTCCTCGACCTTCTCCACGTCGGCGAACGGGTTGTCGTCCAGCTCGCGGAACGCCTCCATGCCCTCGCGCAGCACGCTCAGCGGCATGGCCGTCCAGTAGATCTTTTCCGGGCCGTCGGCGCCGGCCAGCTCGGCCGCCCGCATCGCCACCCGATGCGCCTGGATGTGGTCGGGGTGGCCGTAGAAACCGTTCGCGTCATAAGTGATCATGACCTGCGGCTGGATCTCCTTGATGACCTCCAGCAGCAGCCCCGCCGCCTCATCGAGGTCGGCCTGCCAGAACGCCCGTGGGTGCTCGTTGGTCGCCAGGCCCATCATGCCGGAGTCGCGGTAACGGCCCGGGCCGCCGAGGAACCGGTGGTCGGCGACCCCGAGCGCGGCACAGGCCCGGGACAGCTCGACCAGGCGGTAACCGCCCAGCTGGTCGGCCTGCTTCGCCTCGAGCTGGGCCAGCTCCGGCACGTGGATCTCACCCTCCTCGCCGAGAGTGCAGGTCACGAGCGTCACGTGGGCGCCGGCGGCCGCGTAGTGGGCCATGGTCGCGCCGGTGCCGGTGACCTCGTCGTCGGGATGGGCGTGCACCAGCAGCAGGCGGCGCGCGGGCAGGGCGTCAGTCACGGCGCCACTTTACGCGGCGGCGAGGCGAGCGATCCTGCGCCGGGCTGCGAGTTTGCACGGCGGAACCGGGGCTTGATCAGCGATGCTGGACCTGTGGACTTCCCCGGACTCGCCGGTCGCACCGGTCACTTCAGCTACGGCGCTCCGCGTGACGTGAAGATCGGCGGCGACGGCGCCCGGGTGGCATTCCTGCGCTCGGCCGGGCCCGAGGACCCGAACGCCGCGCTCTGGGTGCTCAATGTGGCGACGGCCGCGGAGACGCTGGTGGCCGACGGCCCGATCGAGGCGTACGCCGTCGACCGGGACGCCCGCGTCGCCGCCTTCACCCGCGACCGGCGGCTCTTCCGCGCCGATCTCGTCGGCGGCGAGGTCACCGAGGTGCACACCGACGAACCGGTCCAGGATCCGCGGCCCGACCCGCTCGGCTCCGCCATCGGCTACGTGACGCCGGGCCCCTCCGCATCCCTGCGGGTCGTCGGCGGGGCCGGTGACCGGCTGCTGGCCGGCGAACCGGGCAACGCCTGGCGCGAGCACGGCGGCCTGACCTCCTGGGGCGTGCCCGACCCGGCCGCCGTCCAGTTCGGCCGGCGGCGCGGCTGGTGGTGGTCGCCCGACGGCCGCCAGATCCTGGCCGCCCGCACCGCCGGCGCGACCAGCCTGCACCTGCTCGACCTCGACGAGGGCTGGGTGGACGTGCACTGGGACCGGGAGACCTATCCCTATGTGATCAACGTGCGCTGGGCCGAGGGCGGCGGCCCGCTGATCACCGTGCTGCGCCGGATGCAGCAGCACGGACTCGTCCTGGCCATCGACCCCCGCACCGGCGAGACCCAGGTACACGCGGAGCTGGCCGACGCCCGCTGGGTCGAGCCGGTGGACGGCACCCCGCGGCACCTGCCGGACGGCCGGGTGCTGGTCGGCGGCGAGCTCGCGCACGACGGCTTCGACGCCCGCTGCCTGTTCGCCGACGGCAGCCTGCTCACCCCGCCCGGCCTCTATGTGCGGCGGGTGGTCGGCACGCTGCCGCGGGTGGGCGCCCCGACCGGCGCGCCCGATCTCGTGGTCGAGGGCACCGACGGGGAACCCGCGGCCCAGTCGATCTTCCGCGTGCGTACCTCACTCGGCGGCGGCGGAGCGGAAGCCCGCAAGATCAGCTTGACCCCCGGCTGGCATCGGGCCGTCGCCGGCGGCGACGTGCTCGTCCTCGACGACACCGTGTGGCGGGGCGACGTTCGCGTCGCCACCCTCGGCAACGTCGCGGCGCCGCTGCCCTACCAGACCCATCCGGTCCTGGAACGCGTCACCGACCGGCGGCTTCCCGCCGCCGTGCTCTACCCGGCCGGCTTCGTCGGCGGGACGAAAATCCCGGTGCTGGTCACGCTGGGCGACGGGCCCGGGCATCAGCAGGTGACTTCGGACCAGGCGGCGTGGCAGGAACGGCAGTGGTGGGCAAACGCCGGCTTCGCCGTCGTCAGTGTCGACAGCAGGGGTACGCCGGGGGTGGCGCCCAGCTTCGAGAAGGTGGTGCACCGCCGCCTCGGGGATATCGCGCTCACCGACCAGGTCGACGCGTTGCACCAACTGCTCGGCAAGCATCCCGACCTCGACCTGACCTCGGTGTCGGTGCGCGGCACCGGCCTCGGCGGGTGGCTGGCGGCGCTGGCCGTGCTGCGCCGGCCGGAGGTCTTCCACCGGGCGGTCGCGCGCCGGCCGGTCACCGACTGGACCGAGCTGCCGGCCCCGTTCGCGGAGCGCTATCTGGGCGACCGGCTGGATGCCGCCGACGTCTACGCCCACCACAACCTGCTCGAGGCCGCCGCCCAGTCGGACCACAGCCGCCCCCTGCTGCTGATCGGCGCCTCAATCCCGGGTTACGACTCGGTTACTTCGGCCACACTCGACGAGGAGCTAGCGTTTCTGCAAGGAGATATCGGAAGGTAGTCACTAGGAGAGTTGTCATGAGACTAGTTCCTGTGGGAGAATTCGACTTCAACCACCAGGGAGACGCCATGACCGCAGCCATCCTCAGCGACGGGAGGCCGATCAGCGAGGAGGACTTCCTCGCCATGGGTGAGACACCCGATCGCCTCGAGCTGTTCGACGGAAGTCTCTTCATGACACCGAACCCCACGACCACCCATCAGCATCTTCTCGGCGAGCTTTATGCAGAACTTCGTCTTCCGGCCCGCGCCGCCGGTTTGCACGTGCTACTAGCACCGAATGTCCGGCTCCAACCGAATCGCATACCGATCCCCGATCTCGTAATTACTACGGATATGGGACGCAAATTGGTTCTCGAGGCCCGGACCGTGCTGCTGGTCTGCGAGGTCACTTCACCATCGAACGCCACCACGGACAAAGTTTTCAAGATGCACTACTACGCCGCAGCTGGCATCCCGTGGTATCTGCTGATCGATCAGAAGACGACGGCAATGCACCTCTACCGGCTAGCCAACGGCACCTATGTGGAGCATTCGACCGCTCGGAAGGGCGAAGTTCTCCGGCTCAGCGAACCGGTCGTCGCTGTCCTCGACCCGAAGGAGTTGGCTCTGCCGGACTGAGATTTGTCGTACCGGTCCCCTAGGGTCGGTGCATGAGCCACTTCGATGAGGCGTACTCGGCGGTGCAGGCCGCACTCGACGCCGGGGCGCGTTATGCCGACGCGCGGATCATGCTGCGTCGCACCGAATCGATGAGCGCCCGCAACGGGGATGTCGAGGATCTCAGTTCCGACGAGAGTGCCGGCCTCGGTGTCCGGGCGCTGGTCGGGTCGAGCTGGGGCTTCTATGCGGTGCCCGACCTGTCCGACTCGGCCGCCCGGGCCGCCGGGCGGCGGGCCGCGCAGATCGCGGCGGCCAGCGCCACCGTGCCGGGCCCGCCGATCGACCTGGTGCCGGCCGGCGCGGGCGCGGGCAGCTGGGCCAGTGACTGCCGTATCGACCCGCTGGGGGTGCCGCTCGCCGACAAGGGCGACCTGATGGTGCGGGCCACCGCCGCCGCCAAGGAGGCGGGCGCCGACCAGGCCGAGGCCCACTACGGGATCTGGGACACCCGCAAGTGGTTCGTCTCCAGTGACGGCCACCGCATCGACCAGCACATCCGCGAGTGCGGCGGCGGCGTGACCGCCAGCGTTCTCGGCGACGGCGAGGTGCAGCGCCGCTCTTATGGTCAGCAATACGGCACACGCGGCTGGGAGCTGATCGACGAGCTCGACCTGGTGGGCAACGCGCCGCGAATCGCCGAGGAGGCACGCGCGCTGGTGACCGCGCCGCTCTGCCCGTCCGGCGAGACCAACCTGATTCTCGGCGCCGACCAGTTGGCGCTGCAGATCCACGAGTCGGTCGGACACGCCATCGAGCTCGACCGCATCCTCGGCTGGGAGGCCGCGTTCGCCGGCACCAGCTGGCTCGACCTGGAAAAACTCGGCTCGCTGCGATACGGCTCCGAGCTGATGAACATCACCATCGACCCGACCATCCCGGGCGCGCTGGGCAGCTTCGGCTACGACGACGAGGGCACCCCGGCCACCAAGCGCGACGCGGTCCGCGACGGCATCTGGGTTGGCGTGCTCGCCGGGCGCGACTCGGCCGCGGTCGCCGGCCTCGATTACGGCGGCAGTGTCCGCTCCGACGGCTGGGCGCGGCTGCCGATGGTCCGGATGACCAACGTGGGTCTCGAAGCCGGGCCACACACCCTCGACGAGATCATCGCGGCCACCGACGACGGCATCTACATGGAAACCAACCGGTCCTGGTCGATCGACGACCGGCGGCTCAACTTCCAGTTCGGCTGCGAGATCGGTTACGAGATCAAGAACGGCAAACGCGGCCGCATGCTGCGCAACCCGACCTACACCGGCATCGGCCCGAAGTTCTGGCAGTCGATGGACATGCTCTCGTCCGAGATCGTGCCCTGGGGCATCCCGAACTGCGGCAAGGGTCAGCCCGGCCAGGTCGGGCACACCGCGCATTCGGCGGCGCCGGCTCGCTTCACCAACGTACGCATGGGGGTCCGCGGATGAGCATCGACATCGCCCGCACGGGCGCCGAACTCGAACTGGCCGCCCGGGTGCTCGAGCTGGTCCGCGCGGCCGCCGGCCCGGCCGCCGAGGCCGAGGTCATGGTGCAGCACGACGCCGAGGCACTGACCCGGTTCGCCAACTCGGCCATCCACCAAAATGTGGCCGAGGCAACCACATCGGTGCGGCTGCGGCTGCACCTCAACGGCCGCACGGCCGGCGCCTCCACCACGCTGACCACCCCCGACGGGCTGACGACACTGGTCGACCGCACGATCCGGGCGGTCCAGGTCAGCCCGGCCGATGCGACCTGGCCCGGCCTGACCCCGCCGACGCCCCTGCACCACTCGGCGGGTTACCACGGCTCCGGCGAGCGCTCCGGGCTCGACTTCGGCTTCGACGAGGCGACCGCGCGGGCCGACCCGGCCGAGCGGGCGGCCCGGGTGCGCGACTTCGTCCGCGCCGCCGGCGGCCTCGAGACGGCCGGCTTCTGCCGCACGGTCTACTGCTCGGCCGCGTTCGCCAACAGCGCCGGTCAGTCCGTCGAGGGCCGCACGGCGGAGGCCGCGATGGACGGCATCGCCCGGCTCAACGGCTCCGACGGGGTGGCCCGGCTGGCCGCCGGCCGGCTCGCCGACCTGGACGGATCGGTGCTGGGCGCCCGGGCCGCGGCCAAGGCGCGGGCCGGTGAGCGCCCGGTCGAGCTGCCGCCCGGCCGCTACGAGGTGGTGCTCGAGCCGGAGGCGGTCGCCGACATCCTGGCCAACTTCTCGTACTTCGGGTTCAACGGCAAGACGTTCGCCCAGCAGCAGTCCTTCGCCGAGCTGGGAGCCGAGCAGTTCGACCCGTCGGTGACCATCGTGGACGATCCGCTCGGCAGCCGCGGCGAGCCCGCACCGGGCCTGCCGTTCGACGTCGAGGGCACGCCGCGGGAGTCGCTGGTGCTGGTCCGCGACGGGGTGACCAAGGCGGTGGCACACGACCGGCGGTCGGCGGCCGAGGTGGGCACCGAGTCGACCGGGCACGGCTCCGGGGCCTCCCGCACGTGGGGCCCGATGCCCACCCATCTGCGTCTGGAGGCGGCGCCGGCCGCGACCGAGCCGGTGCTGTCCGCCGACCCGGGCGGCCCGACCGCCGAGACGGCCCGGCCGCTGGTGGCGCGGATGGAGCGCGGTCTGCTCATCACCGACTTTTGGTACACCCGCGTTCTCGACCAGAAGAGCCTGGTCATCACCGGCCTGACCCGCAACGGCGTGTGGCTGGTGGAGGACGGCGAGGTGACCGCGGCGGTGAGCAACATGCGGTTCACCCAGTCCTACCCGCAGGCGCTGGGCATCGGGGCGGTGCGCGGCATCGGCAGCGAGACGGTCCTGCTGCCGGACAGCTATTCCGGCGTCCGATTCGCGGCGCCGGCGCTGCACCTGGCCAGCTGGAACCTGACCGGCAACGCCTCCGGTTGACCGGCGCGCCGGGAGCCCGCGCGGGGCTCCCGGCGCATTGACCGGCGTGCTTCACTGGGCCGGTGAGCGATACCCCTCGCGAGCCGGATCCCGACGACGCCCCGACCAGCCGTTTCCCGACCACGGAGCCGGAGTCGGGCGAGCGGGCCGCTGCGGCCGGCGAGGCCGGGCCGCCGGCAACCGACGCGTCCGCAGCCGAACCGGCGTCGTCCGCAGCCGAACCGGCGTCGTCCGCAGCCGAACCGGCGTTGGGAACTTCGGCGCGGGCGGGCGACGCGGACGACTGGGTCGGGCCGGCCGGGCGGCGGTCACCGGGCCGGGCGCGGCGCCGGGCTGCGGAAGGCGGGACCGGCGGGGCAGTGACGGCAGGGGCGGAGGCCGAGGCCGGGCTGGGCGGGACGCCCTCGAACGAATCTTTGCCCGACCAGGGCGATGGTGGCTCGGGCACGCGACGGCGGCGGATCCGGCTTGGGCCGGTCGCGGACGGGCCGCTCGACGAGCGGCAGCGGCGCCGACGGCGCTGGTTCCTGATCGGGATCGCGGTGGCCGCCGCCATCGTCGTGGTGGCGCTGTGTGCGGGGGCGCTCTCCATCGTCTCGGCGGTCGACGGGGCCCGGGACCGGGCCGCGGACGCGCGCGAGGCGCGGGCGCTGCGGGAGACCGACTGCCTCGACCTGGAGCGGCGGCTCAACCGGCTGATCCCGCCCGGCGCGACCAGCGGGCCGGCGGCGCGGGCCACCGCGATCCGCGACGAGAACGCGGCACTTCGCCTTTATCTCGACCAATTGGACAGTCAGCGGGACCAGGACGCGTGGCGGCAGCTGCTGGACGCGCGCTCGGTGTTCGCGGACGCGCTGGATCGGCAGGCTAAATCCCGTACACCCGCTTTCTATGTCGCTCCGCGGACCTCCGACGGCCTTGCCGTGACCGACCAGCTCGCCCGATGGTTGCCGGCGCCGTGCGCCGGATCGGTCCGCCGGTTGGCCGCGCCGGAGCTCTGACCGCAAGATCCACTACCCTCTTTGCGCAGGTCGACGTGAGCGGGGCTCAATTTTGTGACCTATACAACCTCCCTGATCCGCAAACTGTCTGACCCCCGGCGTAACGTGTGCCACACATCACGGACGCATGGCGGCTGGAGGGCTTTGCCCGTTAACAGCCGGGTCATATGACAGGCACGTCAGGGAGATCGAATGACGACGACGGCAACGACGCCGGGGGCTGGTCGCGCACGCGCAGCGATCGCGGCGAAGACGTTGCGTACCGACCGATGGTGGTTCCCCCCACTCGTCACCTTCGTTGGTTTAGCGGCTTGGGTCACCTATGCGACCGTCCGCGTCTTCATGCACAAGTGGTATTACGTCGAGGATTTCCACTACCTCACGCCGTTCTACTCACCGTGCATCACCGACAGGTGTGTGGAGGGGGCGGCCGAGTTCGGCACGCCGCTGCCCAAGTTCTGGCTGATCCCCGAGGCGGCGTTCACTCTGCCGTTTCTGCTGCTCTTCCGCCTGACTTGCTATTACTACCGCAAGGCCTATTACCGGGCCTTCTGGCTGTCGCCGCCGGCCTGCGCCGTGCCCGACGCGCACCAGAAATACAGCGGTGAGACCCGTTTCCCGCTGATCTTCCAGAACATCCACCGGTACGCGTTCTACGCCGCCGGGATCATCTCGCTGATCAACACGTGGGACGCGATCCGGGCGTTCCACAGCCCGAGCGGGTTCGGCTTCGGTCTCGGCAACATCGTGCTGCTCGGCAACGTCGTGATGCTCTGGGCCTACACGCTGTCCTGCCACTCCTGCCGGCACATCGTCGGCGGCCGGCTCAAGCATTTCTCCAAGCACCCGCTGCGCTATCGGTTCTGGGTCCTCGTGTCCAAGCTGAACGCCCGGCACATGATGCTGGCCTGGATCACGCTGGGCACGCTCGCGTTCACCGACTTCTACGTCATGGCGCTCGAGGCCGGCTGGTTCTCCGACCTGCGGTTCGTGGGCTGAGGAGCGAGACGATGACAACCCGAATCGAACGACACCACTATGACGTCGTCGTGATCGGCGCCGGCGGCGCCGGCCTCCGCGCGGCGATCGAGGCCCGGCTCGCCGGCAAGCGCACGGCAATCATCTCGAAGTCGCTGTTCGGCAAGGCGCACACGGTGATGGCCGAGGGCGGCGCGGCGGCTGCCATGGGCAACGTGAACTCCAAAGACAACTGGATGGTGCACTTCCGCGACACCATGCGCGGCGGCAAGTTCCTGAACAACTTCCGGATGGCCGAGCTGCACGCCAAGGAGGCGCCGGAGCGGATCTGGGAGCTGGAGACCTACGGTGCGCTGTTCGACCGCACCAAGGACGGCAAGATCTCGCAGCGCAACTTCGGCGGCCACGAGTACCCGCGTCTCGCCCACGTCGGCGACCGCACCGGCCTCGAGCTGATCCGCACCCTGCAGCAGAAGATCGTCTCGTTGCAGCAGGAAGACTTCGCGGCCACCGGCAGCTACGACTCGAAGATCAAGGTCTTCGCCGAGACCACGATCACCGAGCTGCTGCTCGACGGCGACCAGGTGGCCGGCGCGTTCGGCTACTACCGCGAGTCCGGCGAGTTCCTGCTGCTCGAGGCGCCGGCCGTGGTGCTCGCGACCGGCGGCGTCGGCCGCAGTTACAAGGTCACGTCGAACAGCTGGGAATACACCGGCGACGGCCACGCGCTTGCCCTCCGGGCCGGCGCCACGCTGATCAACATGGAGTTCCTCCAGTTCCACCCGACCGGCATGGTCTGGCCGCCCAGCGTCAAGGGCATCCTGGTCACCGAGTCGGTCCGGGGCGACGGCGGAGTGCTGCGCAATTCCGACGGCAAGCGGTTCATGTTCAACTACGTCCCCGACGTGTTCCGCAAGCAGTACGCGGACACCGAGGAGGAAGCCGACCGGTGGTACACGGATCCGGAAAACAACCGCCGCCCGCCCGAGCTGCTCCCCCGCGATGAGGTCGCCCGCGCGATCAACAACGAGGTCAAGGAGGGGCGCGGCACCCCGGCCGGCGGCGTTTATCTCGACGTCTCCACCCGGATGCCGGCCGAGGTGATCACCAAGCGCCTGCCGTCGATGTACCACCAGTTCAAGGAGCTGGCCGACGTCGACATCACGAAGCAGGCGATGGAGGTCGGCCCGACCTGTCACTACGTGATGGGTGGCGTCGAGGTCGACCCCGACTCGGCGGCCGCGTCCGGCACGGTGACCGGCCTGTTCGCGGCGGGCGAGGTGTCCGGCGGCATGCACGGCTCCAACCGGCTCGGCGGCAACTCGCTGTCCGACCTGCTGGTCTTCGGCAAGCGGGCGGGCGAGCACGCGTCGGCCTATGTGGACGCGCTGGCCAAGCGGCCCAAGGTCGCCACCGCCGACGTCGAGGCCGCGCTGGATGTGGCGCTCGCGCCGCTCAACCGGCAGAGCGGGGAAAACCCGTACACGTTGCAGCAGGACCTGCAGGCGGTGATGGGCGACCTGGTCGGCATCATCCGCCGGGCCGGCGAGCTGACCGACGCGCTCAAGCGGCTGCAGGAGCTCAAGCTGCGGGTGGCGAACGTCGGCGCCGCCGGCGGCCGGCGCTACAACCCGGGCTGGCACCTCGCGATCGACCTGCGCAACATGCTGGTCGTCTCGGAGTGCACGGCCAAGGCAGCGCTGGAGCGGGAGGAGTCGCGCGGCGGTCACACCCGGGAGGACTTCCCCGGGATGAACCCGCAGTGGCGGAAGGTCAACCTGGTCTGCTCGCTCGACGACTCCGGCGACGTGCACCTGGAGCGCAAGCCGCTGCCGAAGATGCGCGGCGAGCTGATCTCCCTGTTCGACCGCGTCGAGCTGTCGAAATACATGACCGACGATGAGATGACCGATTTCGACGCGCTGGCCGAGACCAGCAAGGAGGCGAAGTAATGGGCACCGAGCGCCACTTCCGCGTCTGGCGCGGCGACGAGTCGGGCGGCGACATCCAGGACTACGACGTCGAGGTCAACGAGGGCGAGGTCGTGCTCGACATCATCCATCGGCTGCAGGCCACCCAGACGCCCGACCTGGCCTGTCGTTGGAACTGCAAGGCCGGCAAGTGCGGCTCCTGCTCGATGGAGATCAACGGCAAGCCGAAACTGGGCTGCATGACCCGGATGTCCACCTTCGAGGAGGACGAGACCGTCACGATCACGCCGCTGCGGGCCTTCCCGGTCATCCGCGACCTGGTCACCGACGTCTCCTTCAACTACGAGAAGGCGCGCGAGACCCCCGCGTTCGCGCCGCCGGCCGGGGTGGCCCCGGGCGAATACCGCATGCAGCAGGTCGATGTGGAGCGCTCGCAGGAGTTCCGCAAGTGCATCGAGTGTTTCCTCTGCCAGGACACCTGCCACGTGGTCCGCGACCACGAAGAGAACAAGACGGCCTTCTCCGGGCCGCGCTTCTTCATCCGGGCGGCCGAGCTCGACATGCACCCGCTCGACGCGCTCGAGGACCGCAAGGAGTATGCACAGGCCAAGCAGGGTCTGGGGTATTGCAACATCACCAAGTGCTGCACCGAGGTCTGCCCCGAGCACATCAAGATCACTGACAACGCGATCATCCCGATGAAGGAGCGCGTCGTCGACCGCCGCTACGACCCGCTGGTCTGGCTGGGTCGCAAGATCTTCCGGCGCGACGAGCTGGAGGAGCCGGTGCACGCGGCGGTGCACGCGGCGGCGCCCGCGGCGACCGCGAGTTCGGCCCCGTCCGTGCACACCCAGGGCACGCCGTTCACCAGCGCTCGCCGGGCCGAAGCTGCGGCGGTCCGCGACGACGGCAGGATGGACGTCGCCGAGCTGGCCCTCCCGCAGCAGGGCGGCCCGTCGCCGTTCGGCGACGACCAGGAGTTCCCGCTCCCGCCCGGCCAGCTCAACTACGACCCGCCGGCCAAGGACTGATCACCTCGGGTGGGTCGCCGGCTTCGGCGGCCCACCTCACCGGATCTTGGCGAGCCACTGCAACACCTCGAGGGCGTGCATGGCGGGCACCGCGATCGGGTGGAAGACGTGTTCGATCACGTCATCGCGGATGACCAGCGTCAACCTCCGGTAGAGCACCATGCCGCCGGCCCCGAAGGTGGGCAGGCCGAGCGCGGCCGCCAGGGCCATCCGCGGGTCGGGCAGCAACGGGTACGGCAGACGCAACCGGTGCACGAGTTCCCGCTGATAGCCGGTGGACTGGGCGGACAGACCATAGACGCGGGCGGCGCCGGCTCCCTTCAACTCCGAGTGCTGGTCGCGGAACCACGACGCCTGCTCGGTCGAGCCGCGCGTGCCGGGAATCTCCAGCAGGCTGCCGGGCAGATCGACACCGGGCCGCCCGGTGAGCGGATAGACGAAGACGATGCTGCGCCCCGGGCCGAGAGCGGCGAGGTCGACCCGGTTTCCGTCGGTGGCGAAGAAATCCAGGCTCGGCATCCGTACGCCAATCAGCTCGGCCGGGTCGGCACTGCCTCGCCCACCGGCCGGTGGGCGCACCCGGCCGGCCGCGGCGTCAAGGCGTTCGTGCAGGTTGTCGCGCTGCGCGGTGAGCCGGCCGATCCGTTCCTGCAGTCCGTCGATCGCGCTGCGGTAGGTGGCGACCGCGGCCGGGCACACATCCGCGTCCCGCCCCTCGGCCAGGCTCTCGACGAACGGCCGGGTCTCCTCGACGCTGAGGCCGAGCGCGGTCAGTTCCCGAATCTGCTGCACCAGGCGGACGGCGATCGGCGCGTACTCCCGGTAGCCGTTGCCGAGCCGCTCCGGCACGACGAGGCCCGCCTGCTCGTAATAACGCAGCGCCCGGATCGTCGTGCCGGTGCGCCGGGCCAGCTCCCCCACCCGCATGCAGTGCTCCTCGTCATGGCCACAACAAATTCCTGCTCCAACCTCCGCCGCCCCGTGTGTAGCGGAGCCGTACATGCAGGCGGTCAGGGTCGCCCCCAGCCCGCGGACCCGGACCTGCCGGCCCAACTGCGGCCAGTAGAAAGTGAGCGCGGCCGCGTCGATCGCACCCTTGCCGGCCGGGCCGGGCCGCGGCGGCCTGCGGGTCGACGGCGGCAACTGCCCGGCAAAACCGGCAGACCACGCAGGAGGGTACGGGTCATGACCGGCCCACCAGCAGGCGCAGCGAACCGAGGAATTCGGGCTGGGCGCGCAGATGCCCGTACACCTGATCCCACTTGCCGGAGGCCAGGTCGGCCCGCAGCCGCTCGACGGCCCGGACGGTCGCCTCGGCGTCGACGAAACCCCACGCCGACTGGGCGGCGCGCACCCGCTCGTCGAGGAAGGCATCGGGGCGGGCGTAAAAGGCCTCGGTGAAGCCGTCGACGCAGTCGACCGGAATCGGCACCTCGATGACCTCGGTGTCGGGGCCGATCGATTCCGTTATCGCCGAGATCTTCGGATAGCGTCGGCGTTCCGCGCTGATCAGCTCGGGCACATAGTCCGCCAGCCAGAGTCGCTCCAACTCGTCGCCGTCGAAGGTGAGCACGACGACTGGGCCACGCGCCACCCGGCGCATCTCCGCCAGGCCGCGGGCGGGGTCGAGCCACTGGTGCACGGTCACGGTCGCCATCACCGCGTCGAACGCGCTGTCGTCGAACGGCAATCGCTCGGCGGTGGCGTCGAGCGCGGGCGCGGCGTCGGCCGGGCGCTGGGCGCGCATGGCGGCGGACGGTTCGACGGCCAGGACATAGCGGTCGGCCGGCTCGTAGGACCCGGCACCGGCACCGACATTCAGGACCGTCCGGGCATCGCCCAGCGCTTCGTGGATGCGGGCGGCGATGCGCGGGTCGGGACGTCGGCGGCGTGCGTATCCCTGGCCGTGCCTGTCGTAGTCGAAGTCACCGGCGAGCGTCTGCGTCATGGTTCGAGAAGCTAAACCCATACCCTCGGGGTCGGGTCAAGCTGGTTTTCCGGCCGTCTTCCAGGCTTCCAGTCCGTCGAGCAATCTTTCGAGGCCGAAGGCGAAGGCGTCGTTCCACATCCGCTCCGGGTCGTCGATGACCACATTCTCCTTGCGCCACTGGTCATATTGCGGGTGGTCGGCGGCGATCTTGTCGATCAGCGGCTCCAGCTGCTCGGCCATCTTCGTGACCGGCATGCCGGATCGCTTGGTGGCCATCACGAGTGCGGCCTGCGTGGTGGCCGAACCGAGCGCGTGCGCGTTGATCATCGAGCTGACGTGCGACACCTCCAGCCCACTGAAGCCGGCGCCGGTGAGCAACGCCAGGCTCCGCTCACCCATGCGCATCGCGTTGGGCCCGAGGGTGGGCTTGGTGCCGAGCAGGCTGATCACCCACGAGTGGCGCAGCAGAGCGGTGCGCATGCCGTTGGCCATCACGGACAGGGCCATCCGCCAGTGGGTGTCGCCGGGCTCGGGAATGTAGATCTCGCCCAGGACCTGGTCGACGACCAGCTCGAGCAGGTCGTCCTTGTTCGCCACGTGCCAGTAGAGCGAAGTAGCGCCAGCGCCGAGGCTGGTGCCGAGGCGTCGCATGCTCAGGCCCGCCAGGCCCTCGGCGTCGAGCAGCTCCAGCGCGGCCCGGACGATCTGGTCGCGGTCAAGTGTGGGCTGACCTGCCCGCTTGCGCGACGGTGGGCGCAGCCACACCGAGTCGAAAAAGAACTCCGCCATAGGGTCAGTCTATCGAGGGTCGAACAACGTGCGACTTCGATGGTACGGTGTGCGAGTCACTCGAACAGCGTGCGATGCTTCGCTCTAGAGGCAACATCTTCAAGGGGTTGGCAATGGTTGATCGCAATCCGCGCCGATGGTTGATCCTCGGCGTGCTCTGCCTGAGCCTGTTGGTCGTCGTGATCGACAACATGGTTCTGAACATCGCCATCCCGGCGCTCATCCGCGACCTGGGCGCCAGCTCGTCCGACATCCAGTGGATCATCGACTCGTACATCCTGGTGTTCGCCGGCCTGCTGCTGACCTCCGGCAGCCTCTCCGATCGGCACGGCCGGCGCCGCGGTCTGGTCATCGGCCTGGTCATCTTCGGCGGCGCGTCGATCCTGGCCACCCTCTGCCGGACGCCGGGCCAGCTGATCGCGGTTCGCGGCCTGATGGGCGTCGGCGCCGCGTTCCTCATGCCCGGCACACTCTCGATCCTCACCACCGTCTTCGACGACGAGGAGCGCAAGAAGGCCATCGCCATCTGGACGTCGGTGCTGCTGCTCGGCGCACTGGGTGGCCCGACCGCCGGCGGCCTGCTGCTGGAGCACTTCTGGTGGGGCTCGGTCTTCCTGATGAACATCCCGGTCGCCGCGCTGGGCGTCGTGGCGGCGCTGGCGATCATCCCGGAGTCGCGCGGCCCGGCGAGCCGGCCCGACCTGATCGGCGCGCTGCTCTCGATGGTCGGCACGACAGCGCTGGTCTGGGGCGTCATCAACTCGGCCCAGGAGGGCTGGTCCTCCGCGCAGACCGTGGGCGGGTTCGTCATCGCCGCGATCGGGCTGATCGCGTTCGCCCTCTGGGAGCGGCGGGTTGCCGAGCCGATGCTGCCGCTGAGCCTGTTCCGCAATCGCAACTTCGCCGGCGCCAGCCTCTCGCTCGTGCTGTTGTCCTTCTCGGCCGGTGGCATGCTGCTCGCCCTCACGCAATATCTGCAGTTCGTCCTGGGGTTCACCCCGGCGAAAGCCGGCCTGGCGTTCATTCCGATGATCGTCACCACGATGATCTGCAACGGCGTCGGCGTGGTCGTCGACAAGAAGTTCGGCGCCCGCGCCGCACTAGCGGCCGGGCTGCTGCTCATGGCGGCCGGTTTCGGAGTGATCGCCTCGCTCCAGCCGGACGACAGCTTCCTGCGCCTGGCCATCGCGATGGTGGTCATGGGCGCAGGCAGCGGTGTCGCCAGTCCGGCCGCGGTCGGCACCCTGCTCGGCGCGCTGCCGAAGGAGCGGGCCGGGGTCGGCTCGGCGGTTAACGACACCGTGCAGCAGGTCGGCGCGGCGTTGAGCGTGGCAGTGCTCGGCAGCGTGCTGGCGACCGCCTACCGGGCGTCGATGCCGTCCGGCGTGGTCGAGCAGGCGCGTGCGTCGATCGGCGACGCCCTGCAGATCGCGGCGCAGACCGGCGACGCGGCCCTCGCCCAACTCGCCAAGAACGCCTTTGTGGACGCCCTGTCGTTCACCGCCATGGTCGGCGTGGTGGGCGGAATCGCGGCGGCCATCGTCGCAGTGTCCGTCCTGCGGCCACAGCCACCCGCCCCCGCTGACATCGAGCCGGCCGATGAGCCCGCGGTCACGATCTGCGGCCCGGAGACCGCGGGCAGCCCAGCCCTCTGAAGGAGGACTGGGGGCTCTTCAGGGGGCACCAACTTCCTTGGTCAGCTTCCTGCGCTGTCCGGGGCCGGCTCCGGTTTCGTGGCGGGGTGGCCGGCCACGATGGTGTCGTATCGGTCGCGCAGGATGCGAACTTCGAGGGCGTCCTGGTCTGCGCGGGGGCCGGGTCCGGTCTCGCCGTAGTGCATGACGAGGCGTAGTTGTTTGCGTTGCAACTCGCGGTAGAGCCGTGCCGCCTTTCGCCCGTGCTGTTTGCGGGCCTGGCGGCGGAGCTCACGGCGGTAGTGCAGCGACGCGAGGGCGCGCTGCTCGTCAACGCTGATCAGGTCGTGCCCGACGTAGTGGTCGGCGATCGCGACGAGGTTCCCGGCTTCCTCGCGACCGGCCAGCCACCACAGCAGAGCGCCGAGCAGCACCAGCGGCACACCGCGCATCGGAATGGTGAAGATGTTGGTCGGCGCCAGGATCGGCGAGTTCCAGAAGAAGTGGAACGCCCAGGCCAGCACGAAGCTGCCGACGGCGACGCCCAGGCGCAGCCCGAACGGCTTGCGCGGGCGGGAAACGAAGTAGCCGACGCCGAACGCGGCGATCGAGGTGAACATCGCGTGGCTCCAGATCCCGGACAGCACGCCGCGGACCAGCAGCATCTGCCAGACCGGGCCGATCTGGTCCGGGCCCGGGTAGGCCAGTCCGACATTCAGGGTGTAGCTGAAGTCCTCGATGACCTGGAAACCCAGACCGACCAGAGCGCCGACGCTGACCACCGACAGGATGGTGCGGAACTGGGTGCGTGCGATCAGGATCAGCAGAATCACACCGAGGATCTTGAGGGTCTCCTCGGTGCTCGGACCGACGATCGCCGCACCCCACTTCTCGGAGAAAGTGGGACTGACGGTCTTGGCCAGCACGGAGATGAACGCGGTGTTGGTCGGGGCCGCCAGGTAGATGGCGCCGAAGCCGCCCCAGGCGAACGCCAGCACGAACCCCAGCGGCGGATGCTGAGCGAACAGATCCAGCCGCTGATGGAAGAACCACAACGGGATGATCGTGTAGAGAGCCCAGACGATCACACCGAGGAACACCGTCGTGGGCACCACCCGCGAACCGTTGTAGATCAGTGTGGCGACGGTGAACACTCCGTTGACCAGCAACACCATGAGCAGCCAGAACGCGAACCGTCGCGGCTGGAAGAACCCGTCCACCCCGACCGGGCCGCGCACCCGCTCCGAAGCGGTGTCGATCGTGCTCATGCCTGCTCCGTCCGGATGCTGTCGACCATGTCCTGGAAATCGGGCAGCGCGGAAGTGAACGACGAACTCAGAGCACGTCCGACCACGAGCACGGCCCGACCGGTCTGTTGATCGACGGAGATCCACATGCGGCCCTGGTTGCCCTGGTTGACGAAGCTGAACGTGACCCCGCGCAGCCCGCCGGACGCGTCGAACGTCGCGTCGTCACTCAGGAACCGGGCTTCGGTGAACGCGTCACTGGTCTTCTTCTGCCGGGACACTTCCTGCGCCAGAGTCCCCGCCCACGGTGACACCCGGATCAAGAACGTGGCCCCGCCGCCAGCCAGCGTCGTCGACGCGGTCGAGCCGTCCGAGCTGGAATCGGTGACGTCGATGTACCAGCCGTCCTGCGGCACGAAACTCACCGCCGGGCCGACCTGCAGCACCGAACCGGCCGTAACCGGCCGCACGTCGGGCGCGATCTCGTTGTCCGCGACGATCCACACCGACACATACGCGACGATGATCGCCAACACGATCAGACCACCAGGCCACGTCCGGTACGGCTCCCGCCGCGGAAGTTCAGGCAGCACCGCTGCCGCCTGTTCATGCCGTCCTACCGCCATCACGCCCGCGCCTACGGCCCACCCGGCCGTGTTGATCTTCAGGAATCCGGCCCCCATCGTGCATAGATCAACACTCTGAGGCAGTGATCTCGGACTCACTGTAAGCAGAACCGCGGCCCGCACCGCCATCGCGGCACAACACCGAGCGCTCACGGAAACCCACGCAATAGCACGGATGTACTAACATGGCGAAGTGACCAGCAACTACCAGCCGTCAATGCTCGATCTCGTGGCCGGGCCGACGCCCGCGCTGGAGCCGCTTGCGGGTCGGCTCGTCCGGCATCGGCTGACCGCCGGGGCCTGGGTCGACGTGCTGCCCGGCTGGATGCAGGGCTCCGACGAGGTCTTCGAGACGCTGCTCGGCATCGACTGGCGTGCGGACCGACGCCAGATGTATGACAACGTCGTCGACGTCCCGCGGCTGCTGCGCTGGTTCGGCGGCGACGAGCAGCTGCCGCACCCCACGCTGACCGCGGCGAAAGCCGCGCTCTCCGCCCATTACGCCGACGAGCTGGGCGAGGAGTTCGTCACCGCCGGCATGTGCCTCTACCGCGACGGCCGCGACAGCGTCGCCTGGCATGGCGACACGCTCGGGCGCTCGGCCCGCCACGACACCATGGTCGCCATTCTGTCGCTGGGCTCCCCGCGGCAGCTCTCCTTGCGCCCGCGCGCGGGCGGCCACGACACACTGCGTTTCCCCTTGGGCCACGGCGACCTGATCGTGATGGGCGGCTCCTGCCAGCGCACCTGGGAGCACGCCATCCTCAAGACCGCGAAACCGGTGGGCCCACGCATCAGCGTCCAGTTCCGCCCGATCAACGTGGCCTGAAAGCGAAGAGACCACCCCCTGGCGGCGCCTTGCGCCAGGGGCGTTTTGGGCTGCCTGTCGGGCGGAGTTACGGACTAGTAACGATGAGGTTGACTCGGCGGCCTGGAAAGTTACACTCCCAGTGTAAATAGTTGACCTTCATTCCCTCCACTCAGGACGTCCACCGGTCCGATCATGAGGTGACCATGTCAACGCCCGCTGAGCAGGGCCTTTCCCTTCATCACATAACGGTTCGCTTCGGTGGGCTGGTTGCTCTCGACGATGTCTCGCTGCGCGTGCCGCCAGGGCGTGTCGTCGGAGTGATCGGGCCCAACGGCGCCGGCAAGACGACGCTCTTCAATGTGATCTGCGGGTTCGCCGCGCCGCAGAGTGGGGCGATCACGCTGGACGGCAAACCGTTCAAACCGCGACCGCATCACCTCAGCCGGCACGGCATCGCGCGCACGCTGCAAGGGGTCGGCCAGTTCGACGGCATGACCGTGCTGGACAACATTCTTGTCGGGATTCGCGACCACCGACCGACGTCGGAGGAGGCTCACGAGGCCTTGGATCGATGCGGGGTCGGTGAGTTCGCGAACGCGTACCCGGCATCGCTTCCCTATGCGACGCGCAAGCGGGTCGAGCTGGCCCGGGCCCTCGCCTCGCGGCCCCGCATTCTGATGCTGGACGAGCCGGCGGGCGGGCTCGACGGCGAAGAGATCGACTGGCTGGCCGAGCTGATCCGCACGATCGAGACGACCGTGCTGCTGGTCGAGCACCACATGGACCTGGTCATGTCGGTCTGCGACGAGATCCTGGTGCTCGATTTCGGCAAACCGATCGCCCTCGGCTCTCCGGGTGAGATCCGCGGCAACGAGAAGGTCACCGAGGCCTACCTGGGAACGGCCGCATGAGCGGCAGCGACGGCCACGCAAACGCGACAAACAACCGCCATCCGAGCACGACCGGGAGCGACCGGCCGAGCGCGACTGGCGACGTGCTTCTCGCGGTTGACGGGCTCACGGCGGGATACGGGGCGGCGCCGGTGCTTCATGAGGTGAGCTTTTCGGTGCGGAGCAAGGAGATCGTCGCGGTGCTGGGGGCCAACGGCGCCGGCAAGACGACGCTGTTGCGGACGCTCTGCGGGCAGCTCAAGAGCCAGCAGGGGCAGGTCGTGTTCGACGGGGTCGACCTGCGTGGGGTCAAGGTCGAGCGGATGGTGCGGCACGGGATCGCGCATGTCCCGGAGGGGCGCGGCGTGGTCACGGAGCTGACCGTCGACGAAAACCTGCAGCTCGGCGGGTTGTGGCGGAAGCAGAAGCCGGCGCTGGACGGGATCTACGACCTGTTCCCGGCGCTGGCGCAGCGGCGGCGGCATCTCGGTCACCAACTGTCCGGCGGGGAGCGGCAGATGCTGGCGATCGGGCGTGCGCTGGCCGCCGAGCCGCGGCTGCTGTTACTTGACGAGCCGTCGCTGGGGCTCGCTCCGAAGATCACCGCCCAGATCATGGGGCTGCTGCGTGACCTGCGGGATCGCACCGGTCTGGCCGTGTTGCTGGTCGAGCAGAACGTGCGCAGCGCGCTCTCGGTGGCGGACGTCGGCCTGGTCCTGTCGCTGGGCCGGGTCGTCACCCGCAACAACGCGGCGGCGCTGGCCGGCGACGCCGACCTCCGGCACGCCTACCTCGGGTTCTGAGGGGAGAAGAAAGTGGACCGGTTCCTCTACCTGACCGGCGACGGGCTCAGCCGGGGCGCGATCTATGCGGCGTTCGCGCTGGCCCTGGTGCTGATCTGGCGGGCCGCCCGGATCGTCAACTTCGCCCAGGGCGCGATGGCGGTCGCCACCGCGTACGCGGGCTATTCGGTGACCAACGCGACCGGCTCGTACTGGCTGGGGTTCGTGGTCGCGGTCGTCGGCGGGCTGCTGCTGGGGGCCGCGGTCGAGCGGGTGGTGATGCGTTTCGTCGATCATTCGTCACCGCTGAACGGGGTGGTCGTGGCCCTCGGGCTGGTGCTGATCATCCAGGGCGTGCTCGGGATGATCTACGGCAACGAGTTCCGCCCGGTCCAGCCGCCGTTCAGCCGGGACGCGTTCCAGATCGGCGGAGTGGCTCTGCTGTCCCGCTACGACCTGTTCGTGTTCGCCGCGGTGGGCGCGGTGGTCGTCCTGCTCACGCTTCTATTCACCCGTACGCCGACGGGGCTGCGCATGCGTGCGGCCGCGTTCGCCCCGGACGTCTCGCGCCTGCTGGGCGTGCCGGTCGGCGGCATGCTGACTCTGGGCTGGGCGCTGGCCGCGGGCGTCGGTTCGCTGGCCGGGATGCTGGTCGTCCCGACCGAGCTGGGCCTGCACCCGAACGCGATGGATCTGCTGTTCATCTCGGCGTTCACGGCCGCGGTGGTCGGTGGCCTGGACAGCCCGGTCGGCGCGGTGGTCGGCGGCCTGGTGGTCGGCCTGCTGCTGGCCTATGTGGGCGGCTACCTGGGCGCCACGGTCGCCCCGATGGCGGTCCTGATCCTGCTCGTGGTCGTCCTGCTGGGCCGGCCCGGCGGCCTGTTCTCGAGCGCGAAGGCGAGGACCGCATGACCACGACCACCAAGCCCGCAGAAGTCACGAAAAATCGGACAGCAATCAAGAAAAGAAGTCCATTACTGGTCGTCCTCCCGGCGGCGGCCCTGATCGCCATCCTCACCTACACCCTGCCGCCATTCCGGAACTACCAGCTGGCGACCATCGGCGCCTACCTCTGCGTCACCGCCGGGCTGACCATCCTCACCGGACTCAACGGTCAGCTCTCGCTCGGGCACGGCGCCCTCATGGCCACCGGCGCCTACACACTGGCGATCCTGCAGAACCACGTCAACCTGCTGATCGTCGGCATCCTCGGGGCGATCGTGGTCACCACCGCGGTCGGCGCGGTGATCGGCCTGGCGGCGGCCCGATTACGTGGCCCCTATCTGGCCGGGCTCACCCTGGCGGTCGCGGTCGTGGTCCCGTCGGTGGCGAGCACGTTCGATGAGACGTTCAACAGCGATCAGGGCCTGACCGTCGCCCTCGAACCGCCGCCCGGCACGATCACGGTCGAGCAGTGGCAGGCGTGGCTCTGCTGGACGGCCGCTCTGTTGACGGTGCTGATTCTCGCGTACCTCATCCGGGGTCGTTTCGGTCGTGATCTGCGCGCCGTCCGGGACGACGAAACCGCCGCCAAACTCGCGGGAGTCGGCGTTGCGCGTACGCAAGTGTTGGCCTTTGTCGTCTCCGCGGCCTGCGCCGGTCTGGCCGGCGCCCTTTTCGCCGTGCTTGCCCAAAGCGTTTCGCCCGGCGCTTTCCCGCTGACGCTTTCGCTGTTCCTGCTGATGGCCATCGTGATCGGCGGCCTCGGCCGGCTGACCGGCGCGCTGATCGGGGCGTTCCTGCTGGTCGCGCTGCCGTCGGTAGCGACGTCGATCGCCGAGAACGCGGGCTCGCAACGGCTGGAGGGAAACCTCGCACTCACCTTCTTCGGCGTCGTCCTTGTCGTCGTCATGCTGGCCGCTCCCGGCGGTCTGGCTTCTCTCTCCATCAAAAGGAAAAAGCAGAAAGGCCAAGAATGAAACGAACCGCGTCCGTCCTCGCCGTCGTGCTGCTGGCCGCCGGCTGCAGCAATGGAAGTGGCAATAGCAGTGGCAGCAGTGACACCCCCGGAGTGACCGACACCGAGATCACGGTCGGCACGCACATGCCGCTGACCGGCCCGGCCGCGGCCGGTTATTCGTCGATCGCGCCGGCCACCAAGGCCTACTTCGACTTCGTCAACGCGAACGGCGGCGTCAACGGCCGCAAGATCACTTACAAGATCATGGATGACGGCTACAACCCGGCCAACACCCAGCAGGTCGTCCGGCAGCTCGTCCTGCAGGACAAGGTGTTCGCGATCCTGAACGGGCTCGGCACGCCGACGCACACCGGCGTGCTCGACTTCCTCAAGACCAACCGGGTGCCGGACCTCTTCGTGGCCAGCGGCAGCCGCACCTGGAACCAGCCGGACAAGTATCCGGGCACGTTCGGCTTCAACCCCGACTACACGGTCGAGGGCAAGATCCTGGCGACGTACGTCAAAGAGACGTACCCGGGCAAGAAGGTCTGTTTCCTCGGCCAGGACGACGACTTCGGCAAGGACAGCCTGGCCGGGATCGAGAAGGTCCTCGGGCCGGTCGCGGCCAAGCAGAACTACGTGACCAGCAACCCCAACGTCGTGCCGCAGATGGGCGCGCTCAAGGCCGCCGCCTGCGACGTCGTCATGCTGGCCACGATCCCCGGCTTCACCGCGCTGTCGATCGGCACCGCCGCGAAGATCGGGTTCAAGCCGCAGTTCGTGGTCAGCAACGTCGGCTCCGACCCGACCACCCTGGCCAAGACGCTGGGCGCGGCCGGCGCGCCGCTGCTCGAGGGCGTGGTGGCGGCGAACTACCTGCCGCTCGCGACGGACGACGCGAACCCGTGGATCCAGCTCTACAAGAAGGTCAACAGCCAGTACAACGCCAACGCCGAATTCGACAACAACGTGGTGTACGGCATGTCGGTGGCCTACCTGTTCGTCCAGTCGCTGCAGGCCGCGGGCAAGGACCTCACCCGCGACAAGCTGCTCGCCGCCGTGGCGAAGGGCGGATTCACCGGGCCTGGGCTGGTGCCGGTGCGCTTCTCGGACAAAGATCATTCGGGGTACGCCGGGGAACAGCTCACCAAGCTCACCGGGGGCAAAGCCACCTATTTCGGCACTCCGTACCAGACCGACGACGGTGACGGAGCCGTCGCCGCCTACCAGGGAACCGCCGTCGCACCTCCGCAGAACGGGATCCCTCCGGCACAGTAGCTTGTAATACCGAACACCTTTCGTTCAGCTAACAGAGGAGCGGCGATGGCGGACCAAGTGGCGATCGTGACCGGGGCCAGCAGGGGAATCGGCTTCGCCATCGCACAACGCTTCGTGGCCGAGGGCTACCGGGTGGCGATCACCGGGCGCAACGCGGAGGCCCTCGACCAGGCGGCCAAGGACCTCGGCGGCCCCGAGGTCGCGATCGGCATCCCCGGCAAGGGCGACGATGCCGACCACCGCGCCGAGGTGATCGACACCGTGCTCGGCCAGTTCGGCCCGATCACCACGCTGGTCAACAACATCGGGATCAACCCGGCGTACGGTCCGCTCGGCTCGCTCGACCTCGGCGCCGCCCGCAAGATGATCGACGTGAACGTCCTCGGCACGCTCGGCTGGGTGCAGGAAGCCCTGCGCGGCGGGCTGGCCGAGGGCGGTTCGATCGTCAACATCTCGTCGGTCTCCGGCGTACGGCCGGCGCCTGGCATTGCTTTTTACGGCGTCACCAAGGCCGCGCTGATCCACCTCACCGAGGAGCTGGCCGTCGAGCTGGCGCCGAAGGTGCGGGTCAACGCGGTCGCCCCGGCCGTGGTCAAGACCAAGTTCGCGTCGGCTCTCTACGAGGGCCGCGAGGAGGAGGTGTCGGCCGCCTACCCTCTTCAGCGCCTCGGCGTGCCGGAGGATGTGGCCGGCACGGTCGCGTTCCTCTGCGGGCCGGACGCCGCCTGGATCACCGGCCAGACCGTCGTGATCGACGGCGGGCTGCTGCTCACCGGAGCGGTGCATTGAGGCGGGTCGTGGTCACCGGCGCCGGCGGCGGGATCGGCGCGGCCCTGGCCCGCCGGTTCGCGGCCGACGGCGCCGAGGTGGTCGTCAGTGACCTCGACGCGGCCGCCGCCGAGGCCGTCGCGAGCGAGATCGGTGGCCTGCCCATCCCGGCCGACGCCGCCAACGAGGACGACACCCGCCGCCTGGTCGAGCTGGCGTTCGCCGAGCTCGGTGACATCGACCTGTTCTGCTCCAACGCCGGGGTGCTCGCGGCCGGCGACGAGAACACCGCGGACGCGGACTGGGCCCGCTCCTGGAACGTCAACGTCATGTCGCACGTCTACGTCACCCGGCACCTGCTCCCCCGGTGGCTCGACAACGGTCCGCACCGGCTGCTGATGACGGTCAGTGCGGCCGGGCTGCTCTCCATCCTCGGCAGCGCGTCCTACGCCGTGACGAAGCACGGCGCCCTGGCCTACGCCGAGTGGCTGCGGGCGACGTACGCCCATCGGGGTTTGATCGTGCAAGCGCTGTGCCCGCAGGGTGTGCGCACCGACATGCTGACCAGGGGCAACGACAGTGGCAGCGCGAGCGCGGCGCTGCTGGCCGACGGCGCGCTCGAACCGGCCGAGGTGGCCGAGGTCGCGGCCAAGGCACTCGAGGGCGAGAGCTTCCTGGTCCTGCCACACCCCGAGGTGGCTGATTACTACAAGTTGCGGGCGGCCGACACCGACCGGTGGCTCGGCGGGATGAACAAACTGCAGCGTGGGTACGAGGGAGGCGCCAAGTGAAGGGCCTTGACCTCGTACAACTGCAGAAGTTTCTCGGTTCTTCGCGGGAATTGACCGGGACGATGTTCGCCGGCGGGCGCTCCAATCTCACCTATGCAGTCACCGACGGATCGCAGCGCTGGGTGTTGCGGCGGCCGCCGCTCGGGCACGTCCTGCCGACCGCGCACGACATGGTTCGCGAGCATCGCGTGCTGGAGGCGTTGTCGAAGGCCGGCTTCCCGGCGCCGCGGCCGGTGCTGCTGTGCACTGACACGTCGGTGATCGGCGCGCCGTTCTACCTGATGGAGCACGTCGACGGCAGGATTTACCGCGACGAAACCGATTTGTCGGCTATCGGCGCTTCCGGATTGCACGGGCTGATCATGTCGCTCGTGGACACCCTCGGCGACCTGCACTCACTCGACCCCGCGGCGATCGGGCTCGCCGACTTCGGGCGGGCGGAGGGCTTCAACCAGCGGCAGGTCTCACGCTGGAAGAAGCAGCTCGACGCCTCCCACAGCCGGGAGGTTCCCGGTATCAACGAGCTGCACGCGCGCCTGGCCGTGGACATCCCGGCCGGTGGACCCGGCACCGTTGTGCATGGCGACTTCCGGCTCGACAACGTGCTCATCGGGGAGCAGCTCGACGTGCGAGCGGTGCTCGACTGGGAGATGTCGACCCTCGGCGACCCGCTCAGCGACGTGGCCCTCATGCTCGTCTACGCGGGACTCCCGCTGCAGGTCAGTGACGGGCGGGCCACCGTACCCCTGCAGGTGCCCGGACACCCCGCGCTGCGCGAGATGGCCACCCGTTACGCGGAGCGCAGCGGGCGCGATGTGAGCGACCTGCACTGGTACGTGGCGTTCGCCGCATTCAAGCTCGCGGTGATCCTCGAGGGCGTGCACTACCGATACGTTCAGGGACAAACGGTCGGTGACGGTTTCGATTCGATCGGCAACCTGGTTGGCCCGCTGGTGATGCGCGGCCACGAGGCGCTGGAGGGAAACTGATGGACTTCGAGTTCGACGCCAAGACTTCGGACTACCAGAAGCGGTTGCTCGCCTTCATGGACGAGCACGTCTACCCGGCGGAGCCGTCGCTCGCCTCGCACGACGGCTGGTCGCCCCCGTCGGCCCTTCCCTCGTTGCAGGCTTTTGCCAAAAATGCGGGCCTGTGGAACCTGTTCCTGCCCGGCGCTGCCGGCGCTGGGCTGACCAATCTTCAGTACGCGCCGCTGGCCGAGATCACCGGGCGCAGCCCGTCGCTGGCGCCGGCCGCCTTGAACTGCGCCGCGCCCGACACCGGGAACATGGAAGTGCTGAACGAATTCGGCACTTCCGCGCAACAGGACCAGTGGCTGCGACCGCTGCTGGACGGTCAGATCAGGTCGGCCTTCGCGATGACCGAGCCGGGCGTGGCCTCCTCCGATGCCACCAACATCGGCACCCGGATCACCCGCGACGGCGACGATTACGTCATCAACGGCCACAAGTTCTACATCTCCGGCGCGATGAACCCGAACTGCCAGATCTTCATCGTGATGGGCAAGACCGACCCCACCGCCGCCCGCCACGTGCAGCAGAGCATGATCCTGGTCCCGCGCGACACGCCGGGCCTGCGCGTCGAGCGCGGCATGCGGGTTTTCGGTTACACCGACGGCGATCACGGCGGGCACGCCGAGGTCTTCTTCGATGACGTACGCGTACCTGCCTCGAATTTGATCGGCGAGGAGGGCAGCGGTTTCGCCATCTCGCAGGCGCGCCTCGGTCCCGGCCGGATCCACCACTGCATGCGCCTGATCGGCATGGCCGAGCGAGCCCTGGAACTCATGTGCACGCGGGCGCTGGCCCGCACCCCGTTCGGCAAACCGCTGGCCGAGCAGGGCGTGGTGCAGGACTGGATCGCCGAGTCCCGGGTACGCATCGAACAGGCCCGGCTGCTCGTGCTCAAGGCCGCCTGGCTGATGGACACGGTCGGCAACAAGGGTGCGCACACCGAGATCCAGTCCATCAAGATTATTGTTCCCTCGATGACCGAATGGGTTGTCGACAAGGCGATCCAGGCCCACGGCGCCGCCGGCGTCGGCCAGGACACCCCGCTGGCCGCGCTGTGGGCCGGGGCCCGCACCCTGCGCCTCGCCGACGGCCCGGACGAGGTGCACAAACGCTCCCTGGCCCGACGGGAGTTGAACCGCTACCGGAGCGAAAAGTGACCCAATCCGCCACCCCACCGCCGCGAGTCGACGGCCGCACCGCCCGTTCCGAACGAACGCGCAACGCGATCGTCGACGCCCACCTGCAGCTCATCCGCGAGGGCGACCTACGCCCCACGGCTGACCGAATCGCCAAGCAGGCCGGGGTCTCGCTGCGCGCGCTGTGGAGCCATTTCGCCGACATGGAGGCGCTGTTCGCCGAAAGCGGGCAGCGCGTCCTGGAATTGCGCGACGCCTCCCACCGCCCGATCTCGGCAAAGCTGCCGTTGCCGGAGCGGGTCGAGGCCTTCTGCAAACAGCGGGCCCGCCTGCTCGAACAGATCGGCCCGACGGCCAAGGCCTCCGCGGTGAAGGAACCCTTCTCGGAAGCCCTGCAGAAATACCGAAAACTGCACATGATCCGCGTACGCGAGGAAATGGCCACCGTCTTCGCGTCCGAGGTCAACGGCAACGACGAGCTGCTGAACGCCCTGACCGCGGTAAGCATGTGGTCGACCTGGGCAACATGGCGCGAGGTGATGGGCCTGTCGGTGTCCACCGCCCGCGCCACCATGGCCCGCACCATCACGTCGCTACTGGCGTCAGCCTGAACCCCGAGGCCGAGGCCGCGCGTTGCGGAGGCGGATGCCGCTGTGGCCGACGGTGCTCTTGACTACGGCGTTCCAAAAAGGCCACAGGTTGGGCAGCAGGCGCAGTTGGATGCCGGCTGCTTCGTGGCAGTCGATCAGGTTGCCGATCGGTTCCGGGGTGGCCAGCGGGGTGATCGGCTCGGTGGCCACCATCGCGTGCGGCTCGGCGTCGGGGGACGCGATCGGCTTGAACGGGGTCGCGTCGAAGCGGTAGGCGTACACCGTGGTCGTGCGTAGTGCGTCCCACCAGGCGTACTCGATGGCGTGGACCCGGGTGCCGCCGCCGGGACCGATGATGCGGTCCCGGTCGGCGGGGGTGGTGGAATCCCGCAGCCAGGCCATCGCGCGCGGGCACTGGCGTGGGAACCAGTAGCTCGGGGCGTTTCGGGCGTCGACTGCCCACACGTACGCCGTCGTCTCTGAAGCCGTTGGCGCGACGTGTGGTCTGAAGAGCTTGATCGTCGGGTCTTCGGAGAAGTGCAGCACCTCGCCCGGTGCCGGGCGCATCAGAGGTGGACCACCGAGCGGGCGCCCTCGCCGCGGGCCATGCGGTCGAAGGCGTCGGGGACGTCGGCCAGGGTGATGCGGTCGGAGATCAGGTGGTCGATCGACAGGGTGCCGGCGAGCACGTCGGCGGCCAAGCGTGGGACCTCGGTGTCGAAGTCGGCGGCGCCGTAGACCGAGGAGCGCAGGGTGCGCGACGACGAGAAGATGTCCAGGGCGGACAGTTGCACCAGGTCGTCGTTGCTGCCCATGCCGACCACCGTGACCTTGCCGCCGCGGCGGGTGGCTCGCCAGGCCGCGCGGATCGTGGTGGCGCGGCCGACGCACTCGATGGCGTGGTCGGCGCCGCGGCCCGAGGTGCGGACCCGGATCTCCTTGGACAGCGCCTCGGACGAGACCACGAAATCGGTCGCGCCGGCCGCCTCGGCCAGACCCTGCTTGGCCTCGGACACGTCCACGGCGATCACGGCTGATGCGCCGGCGGCGCGGGCGGCGGCGACGACCGAGAGGCCCACGCCGCCGAGACCGATCACGACCACCGATTCGCCCGGGGCGACCCGGGCGGTGTTTCGGACGGCACCCGTTCCGGTGAGTACGCCGCAGCCGAGCAGGGCGGCCTTCTCGTACGGCAGTTCCGACGGGACCCGGATGACCGCGTTGGCCGGCGCGACCACGTAGTCGGCGAACGCGCCCAGGCCCAGGGAGACGTGCACGGGGGCGTCGTCGAGGGTGACGCCGTTCTCCAGGGCGGCCACGCCGGACGACGTCGCGCACAGCCACGGCTCGCCGTTGTCGCAGAACCAGCACTCGCGGCACGGGGGCTGCCAGTTGAGGACCACGTGATCGCCGACGGCCGCCCGGGTCACGTGCTCGCCCGCCTCGACCACCTCGCCGGCGGCTTCGTGACCCACCACCAGGGGGTACGGCGAGCGGACCGTGCCGTTCGACATGGACAGGTCGGAATGGCAGACGCCGGCCGCGTGAATGCGCACCCGCACCTGGCCGGGCCCGATCTCGGGGAGCCGCAACTCCTCCACCGCCGGGCGGGCGCCGGCCGAGCGGACGACAACGCCGTTGAAGTAGGAGCTCATCGCTGAATCGCCTTCGTCTGCTGGAACTCGGCCAGACCGTACACACCCAGCTCGCGCCCGACACCGGACTGCTTGTATCCGCCGAACGGGGCGAACGGGTTGAAGGCGCCACCGTTGACGTCGACCGCACCGGTCCGCATCCGGCGGGCCACCGCCAGGGCGCGGTCGGGCGAGCCCCAGACGCCGCCGGCCAGGCCGTACCGCGAGTTGTTGGCGATCGTCACCGCCTCGTCATCATCGCCGAACGGAATGATCGACAGGACCGGGCCGAAGATTTCTTCCTGCGCCAGCTCCGAAGCTGGGTCCACGTCGGCGAAGACAGTGGGCGCCACGAAGTGACCGCGGGAGGGGACCGGAGCTTCCAGGCCGCCGGCCACCAGCCGTGCGGACGCCCGCGAAATAAATCCCCGCACGCGATCGCGCTGCGCGCCGGAGACCAGCGGACCGAGCCGTGTTCCCTCGTCGAAGGGGTCGCCCACGGTGTAGCCGGCGGCGGTCTTCGCGGCCAGCGCGACCGCCTCGTCGTAGTGCGACCGGTGCACCAGCATCCGGGTCCAGGCCGTGCAGGTCTGCCCGGAGTTGAGGAAGGCGTTGCCGACCCCGACCTTGACCGCCTTGACCACGTCGGCATCTTCCAAAACGATGTTGGCCGACTTGCCGCCCAGTTCCAGCGCGACCTTCGCGATCCGGTCGGCGGCCGCGCGGGTGATGGCCTTGCCGGTCGCGGTGGAGCCGGTGAACGACACCATGTCGACGCCGGGGTGGCCGGCGATGGCCGCACCGACCTCCGCGCCGGTGCCGGTGACCAGGTTGAGCACGCCGGCCGGGACGCCGGCCTCCTCGGCCGCGTCGAACAGCAGGTAGGCGACGAGCGGGGTCAGCTCGCTCGGCTTGAGCACCACCGTGCAGCCGGCCGCCATCGCCGCCGCCACCTTCGCCACCACCTGGTGCAGCGGGTAGTTCCACGGCGTGATCGCGCCGACCACCCCGACCGCCTCGTGGACGATCAGGGAGTTGCCGATCGTCTCCTCCGGCGTGGGGCGTACGGCTGCATCGGCGTACCCCCGAAGCACCGTGAGCGGAAGTCCGGCCTGGACCATTTTCGCGACCTTGAGCGGCGTGCCCAGCTCTAGCCCCACGGTTTCGGCGATGTCGCCCGCCCGGGCGGCCAGCGCCGTGTGCAGCCGATCCAGAACCTCGCCGCGCGCCGCCATCGGAAGACCCGCCCAGCCGTCGAAGGCCGCCCGCGCCGCCGAGACCGCGCGGTCGACGTCCTCGGCCGTGCCGGCCGGAACGTGCGCGATGGTCTCTTCCGTTGCCGGGTTTTCGACCTCGAGAGAAGAGCCGGAAGACGGCGGCACCCAGGAGCCACCGATGAACAGGTGCGGACGGTCGAGTGAAGTCACCGATGAGTCCCCTCGTTTTGGCTGAGCAGGCCGTTGATGAGCAGGTCGAGGCCGAGTTCGAAGGCGCCTTCGTCGACGGCCCGTTGGTGCGCCGCCAGTCGCGGCGCGTTGTGCAGGTGCGGATAACGGTCGTACAGCTCCGGATCGATGTCGAAGCCCAATGCGAATGAACCTAGCGCCGAGCCGGTGATCAAGTAGCGCATCAGCGCACCGATGTGGGTCGCGCGGGCCGGTGGCCAGCCCGCGTCGACCAGGGCGCCGAAGACGGCTTCGGCCATGGCGAGACCGGCCGGACGGCGGCCGGGGCCCTGGGCGAGCACCGGCACGATGTTGGGGTGTTCCAGCAGCACCGAGTGGTAAGCACGCGCCCAGCCACGCAGCGCGTCGGGCCACTCCCGCTCCCGGAAAACCGACAAATCCACCCGCGACACGACATCATCGGCGACCGCGTCGACGATCTCGGCCTTCGTCGGGAAGTGGTTGTAGAGCGACGGCCCCTGCACGCCCAGCTCGGCGGCGAGCCGGCGCACGCTCAGCGCCTCCAGCCCTTCGGCATCGACCAGCGCGCCGGCCGCCGCGACGATCCGCTCGCGGGTCAGCAACGCTTGTTTCGGTCGCGCCATCGCTGCACCTTCCCAAGTAAAACTTACGCCGCTAGTTTAAGCACATGGACTTCTCGCTCACCGACGAGGAACGTGCGATTCGCGACACTGCTCGTCAGTTCATCACCAAAGAGGTCATGCCGCTGGAGCAGGAAGCCCTGCTCCGCGAGCGCCGCCACCAGCCCGGCCTGGAGCTCAGCGAGTTGCGCGAGCTCCAGCAGAAGGCCAAGAAGTTCGGCTTCTGGGGCCTGAGCACACCGGAGGAGTTCGGCGGGATGAACCTGCCGGCCGTCCTCCAGTCGCTGATCTGGACCGAGGTGGGCCGCACCTTCGTGCAGTTCAAGTTCGGCGGCGAGGCCGACAACATTCTGTACTTCGCCAATGAGGACCAGAAGAAGGAGTTCCTTCTGCCCACCATCGAGGGTGAGCGGATCTCCTGCTTCGCGATCACCGAGCCGGGCGCCGGCTCGGACGCGGCAAACATCAAACTGCGAGCCGTGCGCGACGGCGACGACTGGGTCCTGAACGGCGAGAAGACGTTCATCACGAACGGCAACGACGCCGATTTCACCATCGTCGTGGCGGTCACGGACCCGTCAAAAAAGGCCAGCCAGGGCGGCGCCACCGCCTTCCTCGTCGACAAGTCGATGGGCTGGCGCTCGGAGTTCATCCAGACCATGGGCGAGGGCGGGCCGGCCTCGCTGATCTTCGAAGATGTCCGGGTGCCGCACCGCAACATCCTCGGTGAGATCGGCCAAGGCTTCGAGCTGGGCATGAAATGGATCGGCAAGGGCCGTTACCTCATTCCGTCCAACGCTCTGGGCATTGCCGAGCGGGCCCTGGGCATGGCGCTGGAGTACGCGAAGACACGCGAGACATTCGGCGCGGCAATTGGCACGAACCAGGCCATCCAGTGGATGCTCGCCGACTCCGAAGTGGAGATCGAGGCCGCCCGGTGGTTGATCCTGCGCGCCGCCTGGACCGTTGACCAGGGCTGGGACCCGAGGCACTCTTCATCCATGGCCAAGCTGTACGGCGCCGGGATGGTCAACCGCGTCGTCGACCGGGTCATGCAGATCCACGGCGGCATGGGTTACACCCGCGAACTCCCGATCGAGCGCTGGTACAGGCAGGTTCGGCTGATGCGGATCTACGAGGGCACCGACGAGATGCAGCGGCTGATCATCTCTCGCGACCTGCTCCGTGGTTACACGAAGATCGGAGGGCACCTGGCATGACAGACTGCACCGAGCGGCACTTCCGCATGTTGCACGCCCAGGCCGAAGGCGAGGGCCAGGAGGGCATGCCGGAGGTGACTCAGCCATGACACAGTTGTCGCTGGCCACCGTCCTGGCCGAGGCGGCCCGGAAATATCCCTCTCAGCTGGCGGTGATCGACAGCGCCACGGGTGAGCGGATCACCTATAGCGATTTGTGGTCTCAAACCCTCGCTTACGCTGCGGGACTCAAGGCCCTCGGTGTGCAAGCCGGCGACACCGTCGCCATCCAGGTCCCCAACCTCGCCGACTTCCCCCGGGTCTATTACGCGGTGCTCTCCGTAGGCGCCACGATCGTCCCGATGCACCTGCTCCTCACCCCGCAGGAGAACGCATACGTCCTGCAGGACAGCGGTGCGTCGCTTTTGGTCGCACATTCCTCACAAATCGGGAATGCGAGCGAGGCCGCGGCCGCGACCGGCACCAAGGTCGTCTCGGTGGGCCCGGCCGTTCCAGGGATCGAGCGCCTGGAGGACGCGGCGGCCACGGTCCCTCCACTGCGGACCTACGCCAGCCGCGAAGCCGAGGACGTCGCGGTCGTCTTCTATACGAGCGGCACCACCGGCAAGCCCAAGGGCGCCCTGCTCACGCACCTCAACCTGGTGATGAACACGATGGTGAACGTGTTCGACATCCACGACCTGCGCCCCGGCGACGTCGTCATGGGCTGCCTGCCGCTGTTCCACACGTTCGGGCAGACCGTCGGGATGAACGGGACGTTCCGGCTCGGCGGCACCCTCGTGCTCCAGGCCCGGTTCTCCGGCGAGGCCGCGATTGAGCTGATGGTCAAGGAAAACGTGACCATTTTCCACGGCGTACCGACGATGTACATCGGGCTTCTGGAGGCGGCGCCGAAGGCTGATCGACTGCCGTCGTTGCGGCTGTGCGTTTCGGGTGGGGCGTCACTGCCGGTCGCCGTACTCGAAAAGTTTGATCAGGTTTTTCAAGCCAAGATCTTCGAGGGGTACGGGCTGTCCGAGACCTCGCCGACCGCGACCACCAACCAGCCCGCGTTCGGCACCAAGGCCGGCACCGTGGGCCACCCGATCTGGGGCGTCGAGGTGGAGATCGCCCGGCCGGAGATCGACGAGCGGATCGAGTTGATGGACGACGGCGAGCTCGGCGAGATCGTGATCCGCGGGCACAACGTCTTCGCCGGCTACCTCAACAACGACGAGGCCACCGCGCAGGCCGTGGTCGACGGCTGGTTCCGCACCGGCGACCTGGGCACCAAGGACGCGGACGGCTTCATCACGATCATCGACCGCAAGAAGGACCTGGTCATTCGGGGCGGCTTCAACGTCTACCCGCGTGAGGTCGAGGAGGCGCTCGCCCGGCACCCGGCCGTCGTGCAGGTCGCGGTGATCGGTGTGCCCGACCCGGTGCACGGCGAGGAGATCTGCGCGGTGGTGGTGCCCGATCCGGGCGGCGTCACGGCCGAGGAGCTCATCGAGTGGTCGAAGGAAAAGCTCGGTAGGCACAAATACCCGCGCCAGGTGCGCTTCGTCGAGTCGCTGCCGCTCGGGCCGAGCATGAAGGTGCTCAAGCGGGAGCTGCGGAAGACGTACTCATAGCTTCAACAACGCCGGAAGCTCGGCGACGATCGGTTTGTCCGCGGGCAGCCAGGGCACGCTGTCCAGCTCGTCCGCGGACAGCCAGCGCATGGCGGTGTGCTCGAGCGCCCGCGGCTGATCGCCGCCGATCAGCGTGACGGCGAAGACCCGCAGCACCGCCCGGCCGTGTGCGAGCGGCACGTCGGGGCCGATGCGGTCGCCGACCTCGACGCGGACGCCCAGCTCCTCGACGCACTCGCGGGCCAGCGCCTGCTCGTCGGTCTCGCCCGGCTCGACCTTGCCGCCCGGGAACTCCCAGCGGCCGGCCACTTCGGGAGGTGCGGATCGCTCACACGCGAGCACACGACGGTCGGTGATGATGGCAGCCGCAACGATCACTCTGCGTGACCGCACGGCGCTGACGTGCTGTTCCCCCGGCATGAGATCAAAGCTTCCCATAAAAAGTCACCGTTCAGGTTGCCCGAGCCGTCCCGATCGTCACGCAAACACGGATATGTGGGCGTGGACATGTTTGCGCCGGAAGACAAGACTGTGGGCACCGACCATGACGACACGGCGACAGTTTGGCCACAAGCCGGCAACGACGCCTAGGGGGTGCGGCGATGCGGGCCAGAAGGCGACGGGGAAACCGGTCCGACTATCTGACCGACGCACTCGCTCTGCTGAGCGGGTGGACGCGCGACGGCGTTCAGCTGAAGCGCGAGCTGGCATGCGACGAAAGTCAGCATGCCGCATTGACGGAACGAATCAAGGTGGCCGCGGACACACTACGCATTCGCCCAATTATCCGGCGATTAGACGGTCACACTCAGATCTGCCTCGGCGACCGCGATGGGGAGGCCATCACGGACGGTGAGGTCACTCTGGCTGCACGAATCGAAGATTTCTACCGCACGGTCGTCGGTACCACCCCGTAGATACGCTTCGGGCCATGAGCGACGTCATCTTCGACAACAAGGGTCAGCTTCAGCAGATCCAGAGCGGTCTGCTCGAGGGCGAGCAGATCATCGCGGTCTATGACGCGATCGGGGCCGGCACCGGCTTCATCGGGCTGACCAACCGGCGCGTCATCATCCAGGACAAGTCCTTCGTCGGTAAGCGCTTCGCGATCACCAGCATCCCGTACAGCAAGGTGAGCAGCGTGAGCGTGGTGAGCAACAAGAGCTGGGCCGGCGAGTTCTTCTCCTCCGGCACCATCGTGATCACGGTCGGCACGCACCAGCACGAGGTCGAATTCCGCGGCGTGGAGAAGACCCAGCACGTGCACAACGTGATCCTGCATTACGCGTCGTAATCGAGCACCAGCGCGGGCAGCGGAGCCGTCCGCTGCCCGCTTGAGTCTGGCTCACCGCATCATCGTGGCGCACGCGTCGGCGGTCTCCAGCACAAGATCGGCGGCGATATCGATCGCCTCCGACAGGTGCATCGGATCGCCCTTTATGCCGGCGAAAGCCGCATCGACCCGCGCCCGGAACCGCTCCGGCGCCCCCGGCAGCGCGGCCGCCGCGGCCACCGCGCCCTTCTCGTTGATCAGCCACCGGCCGGTCGCTCCGTGCAGGGCGTGCGCACACACTCCGACCAGCCGGAAGAGGCACCCCGCGACATAGGCGCTGTCGCGCCGGGAGACCGCCTTGCGGGCCAGCGCGACCAGGAAATCCGCCTCCCAGAGCCCGTTCACCAGCGCCTCGGACAGCTTGGGCGGAAAGACCAGGAGCTTCTCCCGCAGCGCGGTCAGCTCGCCGGTGCGGTCCACCAGGATCCGACTCAGGGCCAGCTCCCCCGCGTACGCATAATCCGGAAAGCCGAGCGGATGCCCGGTCTGCTGATGGAAGCCGTATTTTCCCCGCTCGGCGTCGGCCCAGACGCCGAGGACCCGATCGAGGTCGCGGTAGATCCAGTCGACCGGGCTGTCGTCGATCTTCAGCCAGCCGCCGCCGTCGACCCACGGGCCCCAGCCGCCCGGCTCGGTGACCACCGCGGACGGACCGGCCACCGACTTGGCCAGACGGTCGAGGCGGTCGACGTCGAGCGGCCGCCGGTAATAGAGGCCAACGTCGGTGTCGGAGTCGTCGGCGTGGGCGCCGCGAGCCCGGCTGCCACCGAGCACGATGCCGACCACGCCGGGCACCTCGGCCACCCGGCGGGCCAGCTCGATCAGACGTTCATCGCTCAGCGCCACGGGATCAAGTCTTCCCCATTACCGCTCAACAGGTCAGCTGCTCGACGCCGCCGAAAAGCTCGACATCCACGACCGACCCACCGCTCTCGGTCCGGCTGCCATCATCGGGGCACACCTCCGCGCGGCCGAGCGGAACGCACAGGCGAAGCCCCGGCCCGCAGCGCGAGTCACGGTCTCGCCGGGTCCCGAACGCCACGATCTGGTTCTGCGGCTGCTTCGTCACGGTCGCGTCGATCAACTGCCGCCCGACCGGCTGCCCGTCGGTGACGGTGACGAGATAACGCAGCGTCTCCACCCCGGGGACACCCGGGATCTCCACCTGTTTGACGCCGGGCGGCAGGTCGGGATCGCGAACCAGCCGTGTCTCGAACGGGACCTCGCGCGTCTCCACCTCGGTGCGGGTGGTGGTGACCGGCGCGGCCGGCGGCGCGGCGGCAGTCGTGGTGGCTGAGTCGGGAGCCGGCGCGGCCGGTCGGGCCGCTCCGCCACCCAGCCCGGCCAGTCCACCCATCGCACCCGGCCGGCCTGGCCGTCCCGGTCCGGCCGGCCCGTTCAGCCCGCCCGTCACGGCCGGCTGGTGGCCTGCGGCCGGTGCGCGGGTGGCGGTCCGGTCGGCGGGTTTCGCATCGCGGGCCGACGCTGCCCCGCCCGCCGGAAAGGCGGGCGGCCCCACGGGTTCGCCCGCCATCGACGGCACGGCTCCGGCGGCGGCTTCCCCCTCCCCGACCGCGGTCACGATCCGTGGCTGGTGATCGCCACCCTTCGCGAGGACGACGACGCCGGCGGCGCCGCCGCCGACCACGATCAGCAGCGCGCCGGCGCCGGCTGCCATCCGTACTCCGAACGGCAGCCTGGCCCACCAAGACTTTCGTGGCATTTCGAGCATTTTCTGCCATGAGTCACTAGTTGTCTGGTTCTGCACCAGAGCATTGTGCATTGCGTAGCTTGGAAGGCAAGCATCCCGGGCCCTTCATTAACGGTGCTTCGTCAAGCAAGCTGCCATGCGCCCTGGTCGTAGGATCGATGGCATGTCCGCCACGACACCCCCGACGGGGCCGACGCCGCTCACCGTGGAGGAGGAAGCGGTCATGCGCGCGCTGGGCCGGCTGATGCTCGTGCTCCCGAGAGCCCTGAACGCCGACCTCGAACGTGACCAGCGCATGACGGCCAGCGAATACAGCGTGCTGCGCCAGCTTTCCGAGTCGCGGTTCGGCCACCTGCGGATGAGCGAACTGGCCCTGGCCTGCGACATGTCCCTGAGCGGCATGACCCGCCTGGCGGCGAAACTCGAGCGGCAGGGTTACCTCACCCGCACCAAGTGCGACTCGGACGCCCGCGGCTGGAACGCGGTGCTGTCCGAAAAAGGTCTCGCCCGCCTCCGCGCGGCATGGCCCACCCACCTGGCCAGCGCCCGCCACCACATCTTCGACCACCTGTCGGACCTGGACCTCCCGAAGCTGGCCAAGGCCCTGAACGCCATCGCCGGAGATTCATAAACCCCTTTTGCCAGTACGCGGCGCCTCTCCCCGCCATCGTGCGGTCGCCCCCGACTGCGCATGCCAAGCGTCTTGACGTATTCCGTTATGGGTATACGATTCTCCCCATGGCACGCGCGGCGACTACGACAGACGCGTTCAACGCGGTGGCCGAGCCCCGGCGCCGGCAGATCCTCGACCTGCTGGCCCAGGGCGAGCGCCCGGTCAACGACCTGGTCACCATGCTCGGCCTCGCCCAGCCGCAGGTCTCGAAACACCTGCGGGTGCTGCGCGAGGTCGACCTGGTGCGAGTCCGCGACGAGGGCCGCCAGCGGCTCTACCGCGTGAACGCCGCACCGCTCCGCTCGATCCACGACTGGCTCCGCAAATACGAGCAGAACTGGACCGCCCGTTTCGACCTGCTGGACACCGTCCTGGCAGAGCTCAAGGAGGAGGAACCCGATGGCACCGGCGAAGGTCACGCTCCCGTCCGACACCCAGATCCTGATCACCCGTGAGTTCGACGCACCCCGCCACCTGATCTGGCGCGCCTACACCGAGCCCGACCTCATCAAGCGCTGGTGGTCCGGCGAGCGCGGCGCGGTCACCAGCGTCGAGGTCGACCTGCAGGTCGGCGGCCACTGGCGGTACGTGATGACCGCGAACGGCGGCTTCGAGGTCGCCTTCCACGGCGAATTCCGCGAGATCACCGCCCCCGAGCGCCTGGTCAACACCGAGGCGTTCGAGGGCATCCCCGACCCGGACGGAAATGCCGCCCTGGTCACCGTCACCCTGACCGAAAAGGATGGCCGCACCTACATCGAGGTCCTGACCGAGATGAAGGACAAGGCCGGCCGCGACGCGATCATCGAGTCCGGCATGGAGGGCGGCATGCAGGAGTCGTACAACGCCCTCGAGAAGGTGGCCCGCTCACTCGCGTAGCCCATGCCTCGCCTTTGTCGGCGGCGGCCCGTTCCCGGTGCTGCCGCCGTTAAAGTACGCACGATGAACTGGGTGATCGAGGAGCGCGACTGGCACGACCCGGCCGGCGCCGCCCTGCGCGAGGCACAACGGATCGAGCTCGACGAGCGCTACGGCAGCGACAACCGCGAACCCGGCGCCGCCCCCACCGCCGACAACATCGACCTGTTCCTGATCGCGCTGGACCCGGACGGCCAAGCCCTGGGCTGCGGCGCCCTGCGCCAACTCGACCCGGCAAGCGCCGAGGTCAAGCGCATGTTCGTAACCCCGGCAAGCCGAGGCTCCGGCGTGGCAACCGCCATCCTGCGCACGCTGGAGAAGCAGGCCCGCACCCGAGGCTGGACCACCCTGCGCCTGGAGACCGGCACCGCCCAGCCCGACGCCATGCGCTTCTACGAACGAGAGGGCTACCACCAGATCCCGCTCTACGGCGGCTACATCGGCTCCGGCCACTCGGTCTGCTACGAGCGAGCCCTCTAGAAACGGTCGCGGACGGACGGAATCGAGATGCCGGCCAGCTGCGGCGGCAACGCGAGCCCGTCCGCGTAGAAATCCGGCTCGGCCAACGCACCCAACACATCCGCGAACTTCAAGGTGTCGCCGCCCGACAGCGCAGCGACGATGTAGTTCTGCCCGTCCGGCCCATATTCGAACGCAATGCTGTCCTGGCCGGGCAATCCGTCCCAGAACTTCGTGATAACGAGAAGCTCACCGGCCGGGCCGTATTCGAGCCCCATGATCACCGAGTCGCCCGGGTCGACAAGTTCGGCGCCGAGCCTGCGCACGGCGCCGTCTGCAGCGTATCGGGCGCTGAATTCCCAGCGAAACCCCGCCGGGGCATCCTCTTTGCGGACGACGGCAAACCCGATTCCGGGATAGTCACGCGAATGCTCGGCGGTTATCGATTCCAGGGTGCCGTCGTAATAGTCGACCTCGACCAATTCGCCACAGTCGTACTGCTCGACCCGCGCGCCGGACGGATCGGGAAGCCTTCGCGAGTATCGGATTCCCTCGGCCGACGGGTCCAGTTCGGAGGGATTGCGATCGGCCGCCATCGTCGCCTTCAGGACTGGAAGTGGTCACGCGCGGACGGGATCGACGCGCCGGCCAACTGTGGCGGCAGCGCAAAGCCGTCCGCATAGAAGTCAGGCTCGGCCAACGCGCCCAGCACGTCCGAGAACTTCAGAGTATCGCCGTCTTCCAGGTCAACGACCATGTAGTTCCGGCCGTCTGACCCATACTCGAACAGCATGCCGTCCTGGTCCGGCAACTCATCCCAGAATTTCGAGATGACGACAAGCTCATCGGCCGCGCCGTGTTCCAGGCTCATGAGCTCTGAACCGGTCGGATCGATGAGGCGCGTGATGAACCCCAGCGAGCTGCCGTCCGCGGCATACCGAGCCATGAACCTCCACCGGAAACCGGCCGGCGCATCCTCTTCGCTGATGAAGGCGGCCTCGAGTCCGGGGTATTCACGCGCATGCCGAGCCAGAAGCGATGGAGGATCATCGGAGAAATATCGCGCCTGGAACAGCTTGCCTCTGCGATACAATGCCTTACGCACGACCGTTCCGCCAGAGTCGAGAACCAGCGATTCCGAAACTTCGTCAGCTTCCCACAACCACTCACTCGACATGTCGGCTCCCGACTTGCGCGGGTCACGAACCGCCACCCGCGGGGTTGGGCTCAACCGGCCCAGCTCGACGGCCAGGGTGCCGCATCCGCGACGCCCCCGCTGAGGGGTAGCCGGTCCTCGTAGTCACACGCCGCGACGGCCGGAAGCTCACGCCGCCAGAGATTCTCCAAGATCGCGGTGACGACGCCGACCCGCCCGTCCAGGTCTACTCGTGGGGCGAAATAGATCTCGAGCACATTGCCGAAGAACAGGAAACCGCGCTTGCGCACAGACTTGTCCTCGTCGCCGGCCTCGCTGTTGTCGTCCACGTAGATCTCGAGGCCGTCCGCGACGACGCCGTCCTCGGAGACCGTTCCCTCGACCGCCGCCGCCACCAACTCGCTCAGCTCGTTCCGGCCAGGCGCACCGTCTACGAACACCTTGCAGTCCATCTCGGTCAGGTCGACATCGTCGTTCGGCACCATGCCGCCTTTCTATCGCAGGGAGACCCAAGGGCCGTTATCGGTCGGGCCGCCACGCCGAACAACCGAAATGTCGCTGTCCTTGAAGCCGTACTTTCGCTGCAGCGCTTTCCCGAATGTGCTCAGTCCAAGTTCACCTCGCTGGATCTTGCCGGACTCGACCGCGTGCTGCATCGTCCGCTCTCTGCTCGATCCTGGATTCGGCGATTTGAACTGCTCACTCACGATCCGGTCGAAATCGGCATCGTCCACGAGAATCGCGATGTCGATGTCACCACCGTCCACCGCAGCACCTACCGTGCGACTGCCCTGCACGCGAATGTCCGACCCAAACCGCTCCGCCCTCCCGCGAACCTCGGCGGACATTTCCGCGAACTCCTCCGGTGTGAAGCCTTGTGGCACCCCGGTCTGCTGCACCTCGGCGTATCCCGCTTCAAGCCCATCCGGGGTACTTCCACGAGATAGGTATTTGAGCAGCGTCTTGGGCCTCTCGATGGCGTCGTGCAGACGCTCCCGCTGGGCTTCGTCCGGGACGAAGCGCACGGTTTCCGTGTCGGTCTGCTCGTTCGACAATTGACTGATCCGTGTCGGCGTCAGTTCCTCGCCATCAGCGCCCAGGAAATTCCCGCCCGGACCTCGCTCATCGGGTCGTCCCGCCGGCACGGGTCCGTCGCTCTCACCAGGCGGTGTTGCCTCGGCCGTCGTGTCTCCGGCGGGATCAGCGCTGATGAATGGGCCGTCACTCGTCGACAGGGGGCGGGGGCGGGCCTGGCCGTCCATTGTCAGGGCGTCCATGCGCACCACGTCGGACGGGATGCCGTTGCCGGTGTGGGTGGCCATCGGCTGGCGGTCGCTCATGGTGCGGTTCTGCGGGTCGACGTACAGGATCGTGCCGTTTTGGTTGATTGCGGCGATCTCGTGCGTGCGCCCGGCGTGGTCCTGGGTCGTGATGAAGGCGAACGAGCCCTCGCCCAGGCTCAGCAGGTGGTGGTGCAGGCGGCTCTGTGCCAGCCGCACCTGGTCGCGGGCGTCCTGTGGGTCGGTTGTCGCGCTCACGTCGGTCAGGCCCTCGAACCGGCCGCCGGTCGTGCTCTCGGTCCGCGCGGTCACGCCTCGCTCGGCGCCCATCGGGCGGGTCGGGTCGCCGTTGTGGAAGCCGTCGAACGTGCGGGGTGCGGACACCCGTGGGCGGCCGTGCATCCAAGTGTCGTAGAAGGACAGCACCGTGTCGCCGCAGTTGTTCGAGCGGGTCGGGTCGGCCTCGGGGCCGCCGTCGTTCTGCAGGCCGAACCAATCGCCGTCGCGTGGGTCGGCGTGCCGGACCGGGTTGCCGTCCTGGTCGCGCGGCACCGCTCGTTCCAGCTCCACCTGGTGGATCCGCAGTGGCGGCCGTAGTCCACCGCGCCGGTTGTAGGGACGGCTCGTGTCGCTTGAGCGTGGCCCGTAGTCGCCGGTCAGCGCGGATCGGTCGCCGGTTTCCACCGGGCCCGGCGCGAGGTCGCTCGCGTGGTCGGCCTCGTTGACCCGCTCCCAATCCTCCCCGGTGAGCTCGACGTCGCCGAGGTTGCCATCGTTCTGGATGTCGATCGCTCGCTCGTGAAGCTGGTCGGCCTCCCGCGCGATCCGCTGACGGTCCGCAACGAGCCGGTCGGCCTCGGCCGTGTCGCCGCGCCGGTCGGCAGCCGTGATGGAGTCCAGGAGCGCATCCGCCTCGTGCTCCTTGGCCGTCGACTGATCCCGCAGGTCCTGAGCGAGCTCCTGCCGGTGTTTGTCGGTGAAACCCTGCCGAGCTTGGTGGTTCGCGTAGCGGTTGTCATCCTTCAGCCGACGCGCCTCGGCCGCCTCCCGCGGGTCCACCGACGGCGTCGGCGTGCTCGGCGGCACCGCGGTCCGGAGGTCGACGGTCGGGGTTGGATCGAGCGCCGACAGGGGGTCGGCGTTCGGCGAACCGTGCATCGAGTTGGGGTCCAGCGCCGACAGAAGATCAAGGCCTTGCTGCTTCGGCGCCGGCTGCATGCTTTGCAATTCAGGTGTACGGGTGGAGCCGTCGTCCCGTGGCTCGACCTGGAACTCCCGCGGACCGTCGTCCACCGCCGGGGTCCGGACACTCGGCTCCTCGGGCCGCACGTCGACCGCCGGCTGCGGCGCCGTCTGCTCGACATGCGGAGCCGGCGTCGGCGTCTGCACATCAACCGCCGGAGCGGGCGGCGTCGGGTCAGCGTGCGTCTCCACCGTCGGCCCAGGCGTAACCGGCGCCGGCTGCGTGTTGACCGGCGGCTGCGTGTTGACCGGCGGCTGCGTGTTGACCGGCGGCTGCGTGTTGACCGGCGGCTGCGTGTTGACCGGCGGCTGCGGCTGGACATTGACGGGCG
>NZ_JBEZYA010000004.1:0-194028 GCF_040638295.1 Actinoplanes sp. NPDC026619 | reverse complement strand
GGCTGCGGCTGCGGCTGCGGCTGCGGCTGCGGCTGCGGCTGCGGCTGCGGCTGCGGCTGCGGCTGCGGCTGCGGCTGCGGCTGCGGCTGCGGCTGCGGCTGGACGTTAACCGGTGGCGACGGCTGGGGTGCTACCGGCGACGGCTGGGTGTTGACCGGTGGTGCTGGCTGCGGGGTGTTCTGCTGCTGGTAGGCCAACGGCGGCGGGGGTGGCGTGGTTCGCTGGCTGAAGTAGGGCGAGGGCTGCGTGTTCGGGACCGCCATCGGATTGCCCTGGCCGTCGACCATCAGGGCGTTCACCGCGACGACGTTGGAGCCGTTCGGGGATCCGCTGTGGCCGTAGAGGGTCCGGTGGCCGCCGCCGGTGAAGTTGGTCGCGTCCTGGTGCTGGCCGCTCTGCGGGTCGAGGAACAGCAAGGTGCCGTGGTGGTTGACGGCGTTCCAGGCGTGCCAGCCGCCGTTGCCGTTGCTGCCCTCCCACTGGTTGATGATGATGGCCGTCGAGCCGTGACCGCCCTGCAGCAAGGCCCGGGCCACCTGCGCGAACGCCTCGTCGACGTCGGCCTTGGCGTCGGCCGGCGACTTGTGCGAGACGTTCGGGGTGATCTCGGTGAAGCCGCTGCCGGTGGCCGCCTCGGCGCGGAAGTGGCCGCCCCGCTCGCCGATGTGGTTGTCGGGCTGGCCGAACGTGTAGGTGTCGACCGTGCGCGGGGCGGCGACCGTCGGCCGGCCGTGCACGTAGGTCTCGTAGAACGACAGCGAACAGTCGAGGCAGTTGACGCCGCGGGTCGGGTCGGCGCTCGGGCCGCCGTCGTTCATCAGGCCCAGGAGCGGGCCGCGCGGGTCGGGCGTACGCAGTGGGACGCCGTTCTGGTCCCGGGGAACCGCCAGCTCGAGGTCGGCCTGGTGCATCGCGAGCGGGACGCGCAGGCCGCCGGGCTGGTTGTAGGGCCGGATGGTCCGGGAGTTGGGCGGGTTGCCACTCCCGGTCAGCGCGGACTGATCGCCGCTCCAGACCGGAACGTCGGAGAGCGCCCCACGGTCGGTGTTGGCCCGAGCGAAGTCCGGGCTGGTCGTGAGGTTCAGCTCCTGGTGCAGGGCGGTGTTGGCGTGCGACTTACGCGCGAGCGCGTCCACCTCCTTCTGGTGGTGGTAGTCCTCCATGGCCTTGTGGTAATCGGCCATCCGCCGGTTGAGCGTGAGCCGGGCCCGGCGAGCTGCACGGCGGGAGTTGTCCTGCGCCTGCTTGTGGTGCGCGATCTCGGCGTCCAGCGGGCCCAGCGTGCGATTGAAGACGTCGTTCAGGACGACTCGCTTGTTCTCCGCGTACGCGTCGAAGTAAGCATTTTCCGCCCGTGCCTGGTCGGGCGTCCGCGCCGTCAGGTGCGGACGGGCGTGGGCGGCACCGGCGATGAAAGTGCCGCCGGCGTCGGGCCGCGACCGGTCCGGCTGGCCGGTCGACGGCTGGGTCGACGGCTGGGTCGACGGTGGCGGAGTGGTGTGCTTGCCCGGTTGGGCCGGCGACGAGGTGGACGGGCTGGTCTGGCCGTTCGGCGGGGTGGAGTCCGGCCGCGTCGGGGCGGTGGAGTCCGGCTTCGCTGGCGACGACGTCGTCGGATCAGCCGTCGTGGTGCCGGTCGACGCCGAGGCGAGCGGCGTCTCGGCGCGGGGCCGGCTCGGGTCGATCCCGTTCGTGTTCGGACTCGTCGTGTTCGGGCTAGTCGTGCTCGGGCTCGCCGTATTGACGCTCGGGCTCGTGGCGTTGGGCCCGGAGCCGTTGACGTTCGGGCTGGTGACGCTCGGCCCGGGGCTACTGACGTTCGGGCTCGTGACGCTCGGCCCAGGGCTATTGACGTTCGGGCTCGTGACATTCGGGCCTGAACTGCTGATGTTCGGGCTCGTGACACTCGGACCCGAGCTGCTGATGTTCGGGCTCGTGACACTCGGACCCGAGCTGCTGATGTTCGGGCTCGTGACACTCGGGGAAGGAGAGCTGCTCAAGCTCGTCGACGTGTTGAGGGTCGGGCCGCTCGAACGCGCGCCCCCGGTGTCCAAACTCTGCGATGAGGTCACGTTCGTCGATGGACTGGCCGAGACGGTCGGGCCGCTGGTCGACGTGCTCACGGTGACGCTGGACGGGTTGCCGCCGGCGAGCGACATATTGGTGCTCGGCGAGGCCGACACGTTGGTGGCGATCGAAGGGCCGGAACTTCCCGTGTTGGAAGCGAAGCCCACCGGCCCGTTGGTCGCCGTGTTGCCGCTCGTCGACGTGCTGACCGACGCCGACGCCGACGCCGCGGTGGCATGACTGGCGCTGCTCGGCGCGGACGTGTCGACCGCCGGCGCGGCCGAGGCCAGGCTGGTGCTCCCGGAAAGATCGGCCGAGTGGGCGCTCACCGACGACGACGCGTAGACCGTGCCGGACGTGTCGGAAGCAGTCACCTGGCCGGTAACAGGCGCGGCAGCCGACGAGGCGACGGCATGACTGACGACCGGCGCGGCGCTTGCCGCGACGGGTGACGCCGCGACCGACGAGTGCGCGGCCGAGGTCGTGGTCGAGACCGGTGAGTGCGTGGACGAGCCGCCCGACGAACTGGACAGGTCGGAAACCGGGGAGCTAAGAGGCGTACCGGATGAGTTGGCTGTTGAGCCGGACGAAGCCGCCGGCAAGTCGCTCAGCGAGAGGTTTCCGGCGCCGTCGAGGCTGCTGTTCAGTCCTTTGACGTCGTGGTGGGTGTTGCCGATCATCGTGCCGGAGACGCCGGACGTGGCCGATTTGGCGAGGCTGTCGAAATCGGACAGATGGCCCGTGGCAAGGTTGCCGCCGAGGTCGCCGAAGACCTCCGAAGCGGCGCCGCGGAAGATGCCGCTGCGTTTGCCCGCGCCGAGGTTGCCGCCGTGCGCCGCGGCGCCGCCGGCCGCACCGGCCCACGTGGCGAGACCGAGTTTGCCCAGGTCGTCCCAGCCGAGGGTGTTGCGGCCGTTCGCGGTCTGGTAGGCCTGGATGCCGGCGTTGGTGAGCAGCTCCTCGCGGGCCTCTTCCTTGGCCTCCTTGAGGGCGTGCTTGCCGAGCTTCTTGAGGCCCTTCTTGGTCAGCAGGTCCTTGGCGACGCGCTTGCCCGCGGTCTTGAGGGCCTGCTTGAGGGCCTTCTTGGAGAGCTGCGCGATCAGCTTCTTGAAGATCTGCTGGATCGCCATCCGGGTCGCGGCGATGAGGCCGCCGGCCGCGGGCGAGGCGGCACCGAGGGTGAGGGCGACGGTGACCGCCATGCCGATCAGCTCGATGACGAAGATGCCGAGCTCGATCCAGGCCTCGAGCTTGGCGCTTTCGATGTCCTGGCCGCACCCCTCGACCATCTTGCCGACCTCGGAGGCGAACTCCACCAGGGCGTTGAGCGGCGCCTCGTCACCGTCGGCAACCTTCTGCCAGGCGGCGATGAAGGCCTCGATGGTGGTGCCGGCCCCGCCGTACGCGTCGATGATCACCTGAGCCGCCTCGGCGGCGTCGTCCCGCGGCGCGACCATGGCGCTGGCCAGGTCGAACCATTGATCGGCGAGGTCCCAGGTGGTCTTCTCGTTGCCCTCGGGCCAGTCGAAGCCGACCACCCACTCGAGAGCGTCGTAGGCCCAGCCCGGGAGATCCCACGGGCAGAAATCGAGCGGGTGCGGAATCGGGCTCGGTAACACCGTCATATCAGGACGTCCGGTACGACTTGATGACCGTCTCGCCCGAGCGGGAGTCGGCGCCCATGTTGTCGGCAACCGAGGCCACCGCGGCGTCTCCGAGCGACTCGACATAGCCGGCGACCTGGCCGAACGCCTCGGTGAACTGCTGGAGCAACGGTCCGTACTGCCCCTGGAAGGCGGCGCCGATGTCGTCCTTGCCCCACGGCTGCGACTGGCTCGCCATCGCGATCGAGGCGACCGTGCTGTTGTCCAGGCTCACCAGCTGCTTGCCGGCCGCGGCGAGGTCGCGACCGCCGCCGGTGGCCCGCTGCGGGTCGAGATAGAGCTGCTCACCGGCCATCGTCGTCACCCGTCTCCTGCATGAGCCGGTCCTGGCGGGCCAGCAACGTGCCAAAGTTTCCGTCGCGCAGGAACCGGGACGCGCCGGAGTCGGACGGAAGGTATTCGCCGACCATCTCCTGCACCTGGGTGGTCGTCTTCGCGACCGCCTGCTCGACGGTGCGCAGGATGATGCGGCCCAGCTCGTCGGCGTCTCGGCGGCGGTAGATGTCGGGGTCGAGCTTGAGGTCGATCAGCTGGCCCCGGGGGCCGACGGTCGCGCGGACCAGCCCGTCCGGCGACTCGGCCGTCACGGCCATCCTGGACAGACGCTCCTGCATCTCGTCCAGGCCGGAGCGCAGGCGCTCATATTGCGACACCACGTCGTCGAAACGGGCGCGCAGTGCGTGGTTGGCGTCACGATCGGACTGTCTGGTCACGCCGGTCTCCCCCGAGGACTTGCGATTTGACCCAAAAACTTACCAGCCATCGACAACCCTGGGCGGCCTGGCAATTGACGTTGTCCGATAGTTCTAAGCTTCGCACCGAAGGACCGAAGGGGGACGGCCTACATGATCACGCTGGCCGAGGCTGAACATATCGCCACGGGATGGGCTAAACGGCAATCGATGTTCCGCGGCTACACCTGCACGCCGCACGTCGATGAGCTGACACTCGGCTACGCGGTGTGGATGCAGCTGGCCCCGGAGGCTCGCCCCGAACCCGGCGGCGACGTGATCACGATCATCGACCGGGAGACCGGCCGTCTCTCGCACTGGCCCCCCGCGCCCAACGACGAGCTCGACCAGCGCTACATCGAGCGGCGGGAGAACGCCGTCGGGTCGCATCAGACCGCCGATCCGGTCGCCGAGCTGCGGCGTGAGGCGCACCGCCGGGTCAGCCCGTCGATCGCCGCGCACATCACGCTGGGTGGGCGGCTGTTCCGGGCGCGCGGCGCCAAAGGCGATCAGGAACTGCACCACCATCCGATCATCGAGCGGCTGCTCTCGATGATCTCGACGGGTTACCAGACCCGCGGCGTCGAACGCCACGCCGAGCTGCTGGTCATCTCGGACGCGCTGCACGAGGCGGACAAGACCCGCGCCGCGGCCGGCGAGGACCCGCTCACCCTGGACGAGGCGCGCAACCTGCTGGAACACGCGTATATCGAGACGTTTCACATCCGGGAGACCGGCGACCCGCTCGGCGGACAGACTTCCGAGTTCTGCCCCACCTGTTCCGACGTGCTCTTCGTGCTCTCGGTCATTCCGGAGATCGACCGCTCCTATCGGGAACTCTTCCAGCGGACCTCCGGACGCGACCCGATGCCCGGCCTCTTCCCGCCGGAGGTGGCCTGGGCGCTGTCCGCCGCGGGCTGGGATCCGCGCACCACGGAACAGCGGGGCGCCCGCAGCGTGGACCTGATGCGCCGGATCGAGGCGACCGAGGGCCGCGAGTTCACCCAGGAACTTTTCCCGGCTGCGGTGGCCGCCTGGGCCGAGTTCTACGACATCATCTGCGTCCGCAACTCCCGCGGTGTCGCGCACCGCGTCCGGCAGTTCCACATCGGCGCCGACTCGACCGGCCACCTCGCCGACGCGCTGCACGAACTCGGCACGATCGTCGGTGCCCGGATGTTCCCGCTGGGCATCGAGGGCTTCGACGAGGCGGTCCTGGTGATCGACGAACGTGGTCGCGTCTTCGCCCTCGACCAGGGCGGCGAGTGGTTCATCGGCGACACGATCTACTCGGCGCTCACCGCGCTGATCACCGGCCAGGCCGCCGCCCGGATCAGGGACGACGGCACCTGGGAGGCCGAGCAGTGATCAGCCGGGCAGACGCGGACGCCGTCGCGGCGTCCTGGGCGCGCGCCGAGTCGCTCCTGCGAGGCAGCGAGCTCCAGGCTCTCGTCGAAGAGTTCGACCTCGGCTTCATCGTCACGATCGGCGCGGCCGAGCCGCAGTTCTCGCCGTCCGACCTCGGCACCGGCCGGCGGGTCATCGACCGGGCCACCGGCCGGGTCTCGACCTGGCCCAACTGGCCGGCCGAGACGTTGCAGCAGGTCTACCGGGACAAGCGCCCGGAGGTCGTCGACCCGCCGAAGACCGCCGACCCCGAGGTTCAGCTGCGCCGCGAGGCCCGGCGGAAGGTCACCCCGAGCGTTGCCGCGCACGCCACCGTCGACGGCCGGGTCTACATCGCCCGCGGCGCCAAGGGCGACCAGAAACTCAACCACCACCGGCTGGTCCTGGAACGCCTGGCAGAGCAAACCCCTCCCGAGGCCGTACGCGGTTGCGAGCGCCACGCCGAGCTGATCGTCTGCTCCGACGTGCTCCACGACATGGACCGCCGCCGCGCCGAGGCGAAGCGCCCCGCGCTCACCCTCGACGAGGCCCGGCAGCTGCTCCGCACCTCGATCTTCGAGACGTTCCAGATCCGCGAGCCGGGCGACCCGCTCGCCGGCCAGCCGAACGACCCGTGCGAGAGCTGCACGTACGCCCTCACCCAACTAGCCCTGATGCCGTGGTCGACGACCGGCGCGCTCTACCCGAACACTGCGCCGATGCAGCCCAACCCGGCCCCCGGCCGGTTCACCGACGTGGTCGCCTCGGAACTGCTCGGCGGCTCGTGGCTGCCGGACGTCCCGCACGACATGTACGTCGCGATGGCCGAGTTCGAGATGAGCAACGTCATCGAGGTCCCCGGCCTGGAACACCAGCACGAGGCGTTCCCGGCCGCGGTCGACGCCCTGGCCCAGACCGGCTCGGTGGTCATCCACCGCCGAGCGCCCGGCGCCGAACAGCGCACCCGCCTCGTCTACCTCGCCCCCGAGTGGGCCAAACACAGCGCCGACGTGCTGCACGACTTCGCCCAGGTGCTCGGCGCCCGGCTCTTCCCGATCGGCAGCGTCAACAACGAGTCCATCCTCGCCGTCGACGACCGGGGCCGCATCTTCGACCTGGACCAGGCCGGCGAGTGGTTCATCGCCGACACCTACGCCGAGGCCCTGGAAACCCTGATCCTCGGCAAACGCACCCACCGCGTCCACGACGACGGCACCTGGGGGCCCAGCGAGGACTAGCTTCCGCACGCCGAGCACCGACCGTCACTAGACATCGAAGCGAAACTCGACCGGATTCAGGCATGATGCAACGTCCGGACAGCGTGATGAAGCACGCCAGACCGGCCATTACCAAATGCTACGGTGGCGGCTATGACCGCGGTGCCCGAGTGGATGCATCCGCCTCGCATCGAGGGGTGGTACGCCGACGACCTCGACCATCTTCCAGAGGCGCCACGTCACACGGAACTGATCGATGGAGCGCTTGTCTTCATGATGTCCCCCCAGCGGGTTTGGCATGCTCGGCTTCTCACCGCGTTGGAACTCGCGCTCGAAGAGCAGGCCCCCGAGGGGGTCGAAGTCGAGCGAGAAATAACGATCCGACTTGACAAACGGAACCGTCCCGAGCCCGACCTGCTGGTCACGACCGTGCCGCGCGATCTCGACCGCACCTTTTTCACACCTGACCAGGTGATTCTGGTCGTCGAAGTGGTCTCGCCCGAATCTGCACACCGTGATCGGACTGTCACGCTACGCAAGTATGCCGAAGCGGGTATCCCGGTCTATTGGCGCGTCGAAGACGAAGACAAGGCGCCGGTCGTGCACAGTTACGAACTCGATGGACCTACGCGTTCGTATGCCCCGACCGGCATCCACCGCCACGAACTGCGCAGCGCTATGCCGTTCCCGATCGTGCTCGATCTGGACGCGCTGATGCGCAGTCGCCGTCGCTGATCAGACGTTGAAGCGGAACTCCACCAGGTTACGTAACCGTGCAACCATTGACGGCATGACTTCGACGTATGCCGTTCTTTACCTCCGCCAGTCGCGCGACTTCACCGGCGAGGGCCTGGCCATCGAGCGCCAGGAAGGGGAGGCCCAGGGCCTCATCGAGCGGCGGAACTGGTCCGTACGCGAGGTGCTGCGGGACAACGACGTGAGTGCGGCCGGGAAGAAGAAGCGGCCCGGGTTCGAGCGCCTGCTGGAGCTGATCGAGGGCGGAGAGGTCACGGTCGTAGTCGCCTGGGACTTGACCCGGCTTACCCGTAACGCCCGAGACACGCTCCGGCTCCTGGAGGCCGGAGAGGCGGCCGGGCTCACGCTTGCGCTGGTTCGCGGTTCAGACATCGACCTCTCCACCCCAGCGGGCCGCCTCACAGCCTCGGTGCTCGCGGCCGTCGCCCGGCACGAGATCGAGCAGAAGGCCGACCGCCAACGGGCCGCCGCCGCCCAGCGCGCCGACCAGGGACGGCCGCCGCTCGGCGTGCGGCTGACCGGCTACACAGTGGCCGGGGAGCTGATCGAGGACGAGGCCGCCACCGTGCGGACGCTGTTCCAGCGGTTCGCGGCCGGGGACAGCCTCAAGGGCTTGGCCGCCTGGCTGACTGAGACCGGCGTGCCGACCCGGCACGGCGGCCGATGGATTGCCTCCACGGTCCAGGGCATCCTCCGGAACCCGCGCTACGCCGGGCGTGCGATCTATCAGGGCGAGACGACCGGCAAGCCCGGTGTCTGGTCCGCCCTGGTCGCGCCCGAGGTGTTCGACCAAGTGGCCGCCAGACTGGCCGACCCTCGGCGCATCACCAACCGGGAGGGCACCGACCGCAAGCACCTCGGAGCGGGGCTATTCCGGTGCGCGGTGTGCGACCGGCCGTGCTCCTCCTTCTCCGGCCACCGGTACCGGTGCAAGGAAGCCCACGTGAACCGGTCGCGCCCCCAGGTGGACGAGTTCGTGATCAAGCTGGTCCGCGCCCGGCTGGCCCGGCCCGATCTCGGAGACCTCCTCCCCAAGGTGGACAACGAGGAGGTGGCCCGGCTGAACGGGGAGATCCAGCGCCTGGAGGGCCGTCTCCGCCAGACCGAGGAGGACTACGACGCGGAGTTGATCGACGGCCGCCGGTACAAGGTGAAGACCGAGAAAATCAATGCTGAGCTGGCCGCCTCACGCTCGGCGCGTGCCCGGCTGACTGCGCCCGGCGCCGCCGCCGAGGTGCTGGCCGCCGATGACCCGGTGGCCGCGTTTGACGGTGCGCCGCTGATGATCCGGCGGGCCGTGATCGAGGCGCTGTGTGTAGTCCGGCTGGCCCAGGGCACCCGGGGGAGCCGCATATTCGACCCGTGGACGCTGGGCACCTCTCAGTGGACGGACGACCCGATGACCTGGTCTGAGCACTGGGAAGCCGAGGGCCTGGCCGCCTGAGCCGGCCGCCTGTGAGGTGAGCAGCGTCAACCTCGCAGGCATAAGCCACACTTCTGAGTCATGAAGGTCTCCGAGATCCTGTCTGTGGTCGCAATCGTGATGAGCACCATCACGCTCACCTGGCAGATCGTTTCCTGGCGACGGACCGGCGCGGTGGTCAAGGTGGTCGCCAAGCAGGGTTTCGTCCCTGGGCTGAACGGCACGTTCGTGGTGATCGAGGCCAGCAACTCGGGCCGTACAGCGGTGACGGTGACCGGCTACGGCTTGCGGAGCCCGGACGGCAACAACCTGATCCAGCTCGACCGCGTGCAGTTATCTGCGGAGATCCCACATCGGCTGGAGGCCGGGGCTGAGGCGTCATGGTTGATGCCGATGGGCAACGTCCAGGGAACGTGCGCGGAGCAGGGCATCCGGCACCAGGACTTAGTGGGGTGGGTGCGGCTCGGAAGCGGCGGCACCGTCATGGCGAAGAGGCGCGGCGTGGGCCTGAAGTAGGCCCGAGCGTTGACACTGAATCGTCAAGGCCGGGCGCGCGGAATTGTTGGGGCGCAACAACTTTGCTGTCATGACTGGTGACACCGGGCACACGTCCTGAACTTCCCAGGTGTGGGGCTTGTCAGCAAGACTTGTTAGCAAGCCCGGGTGAGCGCCCCCAAGCGCGACGATCCCGGCACCTCATCGAGGGCACGCACGGCGGCCAGCCACGTAAGAGCTGGCCCGCCGCTGGCCTAACGCCAGCGCCCCGGCTCGGCGGTATGGGAAGCCCGCCCGGGTACGGAACCTTCTCGCACGAGGAGTTTCCGTGTCCCGACAGAACCCCGTGGTGACGGGGTCACTGGACGACCCGCAGTACCTGAGCGCTCGCGGCAAGGCCGGGGCGCGTGCCCGGCACTCTACGGACGCTTACATCCGGGCGCTGGTGAAGCGCGCCCCCGAGTTGACCCCCGCCAATCGCGCCCAGCTCCGCGCGCTGCTGGCCTCCACGGACGGGGGTCAGCGGGCCGATGGTTGACAAGACGAACGCCCCCCGGCTGACCAACCGGGAGGCGCCCCAAACGACACACCAGACCGCCTCCAAGGATACCCGTTGCCGCGAGGTCGAGACCGTGAGCGCGGCGCTGGTGATGGGGCCGTGCGACCGGTGCGAGGACTGCGGCCAGCCGGGGAGCTGGGACGTGGACCACTGGACGGTGTGCCCGGTCCGGACCGACTCGCTCCGCCAGGGCCTGGCCGAGGCGCTGATCGGGGGTGGGGACCGTGGCTGAGCTGACCCCCGAGCACCGGGCGTTCCTGACCGCCCACGCCGTGGACCCCGACCTGGCCGAGAAGCTGGGCGTCCGGTCGATCGTGGACCAGGCCGACGCGGCCGACCTCCCGGACCCGTGGCCGAACTTCAACCGCGTCCCGTACATCGCCTTCCCCTGGACCAGCCCGAGCGGCCGGACAGAGTGGCAGATGAAGGCCGACGAGCCGGGCCTGGACGACCAGGGGCGGCCCAAGAAGTACATGTTCCGCTCCAAGAAGATGGGCTATGAGCCCGTCCTGTGGGCGGTCCGCCCGCTGGAGAACCCGGGCCGGGTGCTCATCGTGGAGGGCACCAAGCAATGCCTCGTGGCCGCCAAGTACGCCCCCGAGGGCGTGGCGGTCTACGGCATCGGCGGGTGCCGGATGTGGTCGAGCGAGGGCCTTCCGATCCCGGACCTGGCCGTGGCCGAGGACGGGGAGGTGGTCGTCCTGCTGGACGCGGACGCCAGCTCCAACCCCGAGGTCTACGACGCGGGGGTGAAGCTCGGCGGCGCGCTGATGGACGAGGGCGCCTCCAAGGTCTCCTTCGCCCAGATCACCGGCGCCGGGGAGAAGGACGGCCTGGACGACGTGCTGGCCACCCGCGACGAGGCGCGGCGCGCATCGTTCCTCGCTCGGATCATCGAGCGCGCCCAGGGCAAGCCCGCGCCGGCTCGGCCCAGGGCCAAGAAGAAGGCCCCCGCCGCGCCGCCGCAGGCCGGTGACGGCCGCGCCGTAGTCGTCACCAACCAGGACCGGCTCCAGGTGATGAACGAGCTGACCAAAGCCATGACGGCGAAGTTCTCCGGGTCCGAGCTGTTCAACCACGGCGGGGTGATCTCCCGGCTGGAGGGGCGCTCGATGGTGCCGCTCGACCGGGGCACCTTCAACGGCGTGGCCGCCGAGGCCGCGCTGATGGTCGCGGACAACCGGGACGGTGAGTACGTCCCCGGCTGGGCCGACGAGAACTCGATGAAGGCCGTCCTGGCTCGGGCCGGGGAGTTCGCGCCGCTGGAGCAGATCCGCCGGTGCCCGTTCGTCCGGCCGGACGGCTCGATCTGCCAGGAGCCCGGCTATGACGAGGCGTCCCGGACGATCCTCAGTGTGGAGGGCGGCCTTGGCGGGCTCGATGTCCCCGAGAAGCCCACGGCCGAGGACGTGGCCGCCGCCCGGGAGCTGATCCTGACCGAGTGGCTGGGGGACATGCCGTTCCCCACGGTGGCCGACCGGGCCAACGCCCTGGCGCTCCTGCTGACCCCGTTCGTCCGGGGCCACTTCGATCAGGTGCCGCTCGCGGTGATCGACGGCCTCCAGATGGGCGTGGGCAAGAACAAGCTGGCCGACTGCATCGCCATCCTGGCGACCGGGGAGGCGACCAGCCCCCTCAACTTCGTGGAGGACGAGGCGGAGCAGAGGAAGCAGATCACCAGCGCGTTCCGGACCGGCTCGGAGATGTTCGTGTTCGATGAGGCGCACACGATCGGCGGCCGGTCGCTGGCCCAGGCGCTGACCGCCAAGACGTGGCAGGACCGCATCCTGGGCGTCAGCACGATGGCCGAGTTCCCGAACCGGGTCACCTGGCTGAGCATGGGCAACCAGGTCCAGGTCCGTGGGGACCTCACCCGTCGGGTGTACCGGATTGCCCTCTGGCCGGGCTACGCCAACCCGCAGAACCGGGCGGCCCACACCTTCCGGCACCCGGGCGTCTCGGGTCTGGAGCTGGAGGACTGGACCCGGGCCAATCGCGCGGCGCTGGTTCGCGCGGTTCTGGTCCTGGTGCGTGCCTGGTTCGTCGCCGGTGAGCCCTCCCCGTCCCGGAGTCTGACGTTCGGGTCGTTCATCGGGTGGGAGCGCGTGGTGGGCGGGATCATCGAGCGCGCCGAGGTGCCCGGGTTCCTGGGCAACCTCAACGCCTGGCGCGAGGAGGCTAACGAGGAGAGCCAGTTCGTGATCAGCCACCTGGCGTGGCTCCACGAGACGTTCGGGGAGGAGCAGTTCCGGACCTCCGACGTGCGGATGAAGGCCCTCACCGATCCGGCGGGGTATCACGCTCTCCTCGGCCTGGAGGACGCCACCGACAAGAAGTACACGGTGGAGCTGGGCAAGGCGTACGGCCGGATGAAGGAGCGCATCCAGGGCGGGTTCCGGCTCACCAGGAGAGGCGGCCACGCCAAGACCGTTGTCTGGACCGTGACTCGGGAGGTGTCGGAGGTGTCGGAGGTGTCGGAGGTGTCCCCCTCTGCCTCTATCTTCTTGAACGCGGATACTCGCCTCTCTGAGGCGGCCCCGGATAAGGCCCTACGTGAATACAAGGGCGATGAGGCAGGGAGCCACCCCTCCGACACCTCCGACACCTCCGCCTCTGCGGCGCCGGTCCGTCCCGCCCCCGTCCCCGCCTCGGTGGTGGACCGGTGCCCGGACGAGGACAGCCACGATCCCGACTGGAGTTGCCGGACGTGCGAGAGGACGGCATGACTCCGCCGATCTGGCCCGAGCTGGCCCGGCTCCTGGGCCTGTAGACCTTGCCCGCGCTCGCCCTGATGGCCGCCCGCCCCTGACCCTGGCTCCCGCAGCCGGCCCGCCTGCAAAGTGCCGACTCGAGCGCCGTCAACCACGGCCCTGACCTGGCGTATTGTTGCCTTGAGTCCAGACATAGCAGATCAGCCCCAGCCGTCCACTCTCCTCCGGACAGCCGGGGCTGATCTGTGTCCGGGCTCAGGCGATAATCAGGACCTCATGCAGGTCCGTCCCCTGTGGCACCTCCAGGAAGACGCTGTTCTCGTCCGCACTGAACCACTTCCACGGGAAAGGTGTCCATACGCTGCCCGTCCGGTAGGCGGCCACCACGACGAGGCGCTTCCCAAGGTCGTGTTTGCCTCGGTAGAGATCTATATCAACGGCCGAGGCCAGGTCGGCGGGGCTTTCGGTGCTCCGGCTTACCGGCAGCAATTGAACAGTCATGGCCCCAGCCTCGGCACTGTGGCGTGATGATCCCGAAGATTCCGCCGTGGGCGTAGGTCTGCCACCCATGCGGGTGGCCCCACCCCGTCGCTCCCCAGCCGAGATGTCCGCCGGGCCGCCGAGATGCCCTCTGGCCAGAATCTCATCAAAGGCCGACCATTGATCACGTAACCCGGTGCCTGGATTCGGTCCGGCCGGAATCGCCCACGACGAAACGAGCACCAGTCGTCCGCGCCTGATACCCCACATCTCCTATCGAGAAATGGTTACAACAAAAGGCGGATTATGGTGTATTGCAATTCACCCGAAAGAGGACACGCGAGATGGCCCTGATACCCGGCCTCCAGGTCGCGCCACCGGAACCGCTCCGGTCGCGGTACGGCCTCTTCACGGCCGCCAGCGGCCCGCTCGACCTCCCCGCCCCGCACGGTGAAGGGGGCGGGATTCGCTACGTACCAACGACTTGCGGCGGCGCGTACGCCTACGGCGTGCACTGCTACGACCAGGACAACCCGGCGCCGGACAAGCCGCACGACCCCGACAACCCCGAGGTCCAGACCGGCGTGTTCCTGGCGCTCTCCACCCTGGAGTGCACCCAGGTCGGTTACACCGAGGCCCAGCTCCGCGCCAAGGTCACGCGCCGCCTGGAGGCCAGCGAACAGGCCACCGTGGAGGCCGCCCTCTGGTCCGGCCTGGACCTGGACGGAAACCCGCTCGGCATCCAGAACCTGGACGACGAGGCCGAGGCCGTCCCCGGCGGCTACGACCCGGACCTCATCACCGACGTGATCGGCGCGCTGGAGCGCTACGCCTACACGGACCAGGGCTACGGCTACGCGGCCACGATCCACGCCCCCATCGAGGTGGCCGCGTTCGCCACCGAGGCGGGCCTGGTGCTCCAGGACGGCCCCCGCAAGGTCACCCCGCTGGGCTCAGTCTGGGCGTTCGGCGCGTACCCCATGGGTGAGGTCATCGTGACCGGCCAGACGACCCTCTGGCGTGCCCAGGAGGTCCAGCTCCTTCCCGCGTTCGACACCCGGACCAACCTCCGTCTCCTGGTCGCTGAGCGCGCCTGGGCCGCCTCGTTCGACTGCCTGGCCGGGCGCGCGACGTTCGACCCGCTGGGGAGCTGACCGTGGCCGACCGCCAGGCGAACCCGCCCCCGGTGAAGTGCTCGGCCAAGGCCAAGCGCACCGGCCAGCGTTGCGAGCGCTGGGCGATCCCCGGGCGGCTCCAGTGCAAGCTCCACGGCGGACTCGCGGGCCGCGCCGGGAAGGCCGCCGCCGAGGAGCAAGCGGGGGCCGTGCTTACGCTCGCCCAGATGATGGCGAACAGTCCGCGCCGCCCGATCTGGGAGGTGATCCTGGACGCCATCGACACGGTGGACGTGCTCGCCGCGTACGCCAAGGCCGAGGTGGCCGCCGGTCAGATCACCCGGCCCGAGGACATCGAGCGCGTGGCCGCGCTGGGCCGGTCGGCACACGCGATGGGCGCCAGCGCCGTGGCGACCAAGGCCCTGGACATCGCCACCCAGAGCGCCAGCCGCTGGGGGGACCTCATGTCCGACCGGCTGGTCGTGCTCCTGATGGATTGGTTCGGCCTCCCCATCGGCCCGGCCGTGACCGAGGCCGTGACGGCCGTGCTGGGTTCGGTGGACCTGAACGACCCGGGCACGCCCCCGCGTCCGGACGGCCCGCCGCTCCTCGCGCTCGTGGCCCACGCCCAGGCCGCCGCGCTCGCGCCCCGGCTCGGCCTCTCCGCCGGGGACGTGACCGCCTGGCTGGCCCGGGTGGCGGACGCGGTCGCGGACGGCCGCCCGGCGCCCGATCTGCCGGGCGCTCCGGTCGCTGCTCTCCCGCCCGCTCCAGTCGCTGAGCCCGAGCCGGAGCCCGCTCCCCCGCCCGCCGAGCCCGCCGTCTTGACACTTCACAGTCAGGCCGGCTCAGGCGACGAGGCCGAGGAGATCGAGACCGTGGAGGCGGAGCTGGTCGAGTCCGACGACCGGCCGCGCCGCCATCACACAACGACGCTGGGCCTCGGCTCCCGCCGGGCCGAGCCCGCATTCCAGTCCAACTACCGGACCTTCTGAGGACGCGCCATGACCATCACTCAGGACCGTGTCGAGAGCTTGCGAACAAGCTGGTTCCCGCCCGGCGCCGACTCCCGGAAGCGCGCCATCCTGCTCTGGCGTGCGCTCGGCTCCCCCAGCCTGACCGCCTCGGCGCACGACGAGCGGGCCGAGCTGTTGCGGCGCGTGCTCGGCGCCCGGCCCGCCGAGTTCCGCGCCCGGACCATGCCGCTCCAGGCCCGGATCGGCCAGGCCATCGACGGCGCGCTGAGCCGCCAGGCGGGCCGGGCGCGTGCCGAGCTGCGGACCGTGCTGGCTACCGCCGACCGCGCGGCATCCGCCCGCCGAGCCGCCGAGACCCGCGCGCTGACCGCCTCGTTAAACGTGGCCATCCGGCGGCGCCAGACCGCCGAGGACGGGGCGCTCATCGCCTCCCTGGGTGCGGCGGCCGAGCGCGCCCGCAAGCGCTCGCTGACCCCGGTCGGCCCTATCCGGATTCCGTTCCGGCTCCCCTGATCACCAGACGAACCAGACCACGGAGGACAGACCATGCTCCGCAAGACCACCAAGACCCGGCCCCAGGCCAAGACGACCGACCCGCGCGCCGACCTCGTGCGCCTGCTCGCCCAGGGCGGCCAGGCCGTCGCCTCGGCATGCGGCACATGCGGCGGCCAGGTACGCACCGACGACCCCGAGGCCGTCCAGACCACACGCCAGGTCGGCCAGTTCCCGTATCACCGCACCGTGCGGAGCTGGCGGTATCACGGTGTGTGCCACCAGGCCGGGAGCGGCGCGGCGCTGCTAGCGCTCGCGCTCGACCCCGACGCGCGCCCGGTCCGCGTCACCCAGGCGCACGCGGACGTGGCCCGCACGCTCGGCGTGCCGCTGGCCTATCAGGAGCAGGAGACGGCCTCGCCAGCCGACCGGGGCCGGGCTCACTGGAGGCACATCCCCCGGGCCGAGCTGGCGGAGCTGAGCGCGGCCGTGGACCAGCGCCACCGGGAACTGACCGTCCCCGTCCCCCACGCCAGCGGCTGGCCGTGCGCCGTGTGCGGCCGGTCCCACGAGCTGGTGGACGCCTGGCGCCAGCACCAGGGGCGCCCGGTGTGCGGGGCGTGCTCCACGCTGGTCGAGCGCTCCCAGATCCCGGGGAACCGGCACCTGTGGCAGATGGCCCGGGACCTCATGCTGGCCGAGGCGCGCGACATCCTCCCGGCCCGCGCGATCACCTGGCCGTTGCCGCTGGCCCAGGACATGCCGAGCTACAGCCGGCATGACTGCAAGGTGACCGCGGAGGCCCCCGAGCGCCAGCCCTGGGCGTACGTGGCCGACCTCCCCGAGACGCCGCTGACCGACGAGGAGCGCCAGGAGGCGCGCCTGGACGAGCTGGAGCGACGCCTGGCCGGGGTGACGGCATGAGCCGCCTTGGGGACGCGTGGCCGACCCACAGGTGGCGCGCCCGTGAGCGGCACGCCTTCCGGGTGCACAGCCGTCGCATGGCCCGCCGTGCGGCTCGGCGCCGTTCCCGATAGCGCCCGGACGCCTCACTCTTGACGTTTAAGCGTCATGTCCGGCTACCTGCCCGTACCTGTCAACTCCCCTGGTCGAGCGCTACCGTTGCGCCTGCAAGGTCCCCACCGGCGACCAGGGGAGCCGACATGCCGCGCCGATCCGTACCCATCGACCCGTCCATCGGGGAGCGCATCCAGACGCGCCGTGAGCTGCGCGGCTGGAGCATCCGCCATGCGGCCAGCCGGGCCGGGATCGCACACACGACGTGGTCCCGGATCGAGCGCGGGGAGCTGCGCACCGACCGGTACATGGTCGCGGACATCGCGGCGGCGCTGGAATGCTCGATCATCGACGTGACCGGTCAGCCGTTCGCCCCTGCCGACCGGCAGCTAGAGGCCGCGCACATCGCGGCCGAGCGGCTGTGGCAAACCATGATGGCGCTCCCCTTGGACGAGCCGCCCTCGGCCGGGAGCGAGCCCACCGGCGACCTGTGGCGCGAGTCCGAGCTGATCCGAGACCTCTACGCGCGCACCGACTACGCGGGCGCCCTCGGCCGCCTGGTCGGCCTGGTGCCGGTGCTGCACACGGCCGCCCACGGTCCAGACTCGGCCACCGCGCTGACCGCCGCCGTCCAGGTCTACGGGGTCGGCATGGGCGCCCTACTTAGCCTCGGTCACCCGGCGTACGCGTGGCTGGCCGCGCAGCGGTGCATAGAGGCCGCCCAGCGGCTGGGCGACCCGGCGGCCCTGGCCGTGGCCGCGATCAACCGGGGCCGGGTGTCCGCGAACACCGGCGCGTTCGGTCCCGCCTTCTCCACGGTGGATCGGGCGGCCGACGAGCTGGAGCGGCACACCGACTCCCCCGCCGCCTTGGACGTGCTCGGGTTCACCCACCTGGCGCGAGCCCACCACGCCACCGGGATGCGCAACGAGACCGCCGCCACGGGACATCTGACCGAGGCCGCCAAGCTGGCCGAGCGCACCGGGGAGACCGACGCGTGGGATCTCCAGTGGGGGGCGCGCAACGTCGGCTTGTGGACGGTCGCCCACCAGATCGACACCGGGCGGCCCGGGGAGGCCGTAGAGACCGCCACCGGCCTGGACGTGGCCACCCTGCCCCCGATCCGCCAGGTGAACCTCTACACCGACTTGGCCCGCGCATTGGCTGACGTGAAGCGCAACGACGAGGCGGTCAGGATGCTGGCGACCGCCGAGCGTGTGGCACCCCAGCACGCCCGATCCTCGGCTGCCGCCCGGGAGACCGCCCGCGTATTGCTGCGCAATGCCCGCCGCGCCTCGTCCATTCAGGGCATCGCCGAGCGCATGGGCGTCACCGACTAAACCCCTTGGTGCGTAGTCGCACCAGCGCCGCCGATCACCGACCGTAACGTCCGACCTACGGGCGCGGTGATCAGCAACCCCCAGTGCTGACCGCCGGGTCCTCCAGTCGAACGAGGAGGGCGGAACGGTGACGCATCACCGGCGGCGGAAGTGGCTCCTGACCAGGTGGGCCGAACGGCGGCAACAGGCCGCGCTCAATGCGGCGGCAGCGGCCCAGGAGGTCGAACAGGAGGCCGCCCGGCGCCGGGTGCTGGAGCAGGCCACGACGCTCTTACCAGTGGTGCGCTCCGCCGCGCCGGCCAGGGGCGCGCCGTTGATGACTCCCGGCCAGGCCGCACGCTCCCGGCGGCGGCCTGCGTGAGCAAGGCCCGGGATTTGGAGAAGCTGCACGCGCGCCGCGAGCGCGTGACCATCCGCTGGCCGGACGGCCCGTACGACTTCGTGGTGGAGTTCGACCACGCCGAGCCCGGCGGGATGTCCGGCTGGGATGACTGGCTGATCATCCACGGCCTGTGTGTCGAGCCCGAGGGGCCGCAGCACCGGACCATGCGCTCCTTCTTCGTGCACCCGGTCGAGGGCGGTTACGCGCTCTTGCCGATGAAGAAGGGTTGAACGTGGAGCACGTCCAGGAGCGGCCGAGCTGGAACTGCCGGGCCTGTGGCAAGCCCTGGCCGTGCGATCCGGCCCGCGAGGAGCTGGCCACCGAGATGCCCTTGATCGAGATCCGCAAGCTCATGTGGACCCGACTGGAGGAGGCGGCCCTAGAGATCCCTCCCGGTCCGGTCGTGGAGCTGTTCGAGCGCTTCCTTCACTGGACCCGCTGACCTTCACCCCCCACACGATTACGACCTGGCCACACTTCAGGGACGCACCCGTGCGCCGATAGCCTGGCGGACACCTGTCACTTTGAAGGCGTGAATCTCCTCCTCGGTGGACTCATCACCCTTGCCGTGACGGCCCTCGTACAAATTATGATCATCCCCTGGGTGCAGCAGCGAAACCGCAGGATGGAGCGCTGGGAAGACGATCTCAACGAATTGACGAACATCCTCCGAGAGGAGATTCCGCCCGCCTACTTCAAGGCGACCGTTGCTGTTTCGCAGTTTTATACCCTTCGTCGTGAAGACCCATCCGACCAGCACGAAGACGCCCTGGCGCGAACCTCAGCGGCGTTCGACAGAGACCGAGATGAACTATGGCGGCACGTCGTTCGGGCGAATCTTCTTAAACGCAGAATCCGGCTCGTCCGGCGGGACTCCCCCTACTGGCCGGAACTCTGCGATGCGATAAGCAAGGTGAGCCGTACGGTCGCCAAGACCACATTCCGGGAGTACACGCAAGATCGAAGCGAGATTTACGACGTTCTGCTACGAAACGAACAGGATCACGGCGAAGCCATGAAGCAGGCGCGCGACCTGATCGACCTGATCGCCATCCCAATGAGGCCGCCGCCCGGCCGGGTGGCCCGATGGGCCGAGCGCCACCTACCACTGGCCCGGCGGAGCCGTTCAGAGGATCGGAAACCGGTTTCCTCGTAGCGCGGCCAATGGCCAAAGACAGCTTGGGGCGATGACAACGCGCCATCGCCCCACCGGACCGTCTAGGGCTTCGACGCCGCGATCCGGCCAGATGGCTGCCTTGTGTGGAGGATTGCATACGCCTCCGCCAATTCGAGGACTCCGCCGTGGCCGCCCTTGGCCGCGATGTTGATGATCCTCTTTAGCACCTGGACTTTCGCCTCCGCCAGGAAGCGGTTCTCGGCCTCGGCCAGCTCTTCCACGCTCGGTTCGTTCGCCATACCGTTCCTTCGATACGGTCCGCCAGGGGTTAGCGGAGCCGCATCGAAAACGATGAGCGAGCCCCACGGTTACGGCCCTGAGAGGGATTTATCCAGTCCGTGCCGCCGTGCCGCTCTCCGACGTCGGATCTGCCACCACCGGACTGGTTGCGGATCTTCGACGGTGACCCGTAACAGGGGCAGCGCCGCGTTCCGGATCTCAGTCGTCGCGCGGCGGAGGCGTCCTAGGTACTTCATGGATTCCTCGACGGCTGTGAAGTCGGACTTACGCTTCTTGTCGGTGACAGGACCCATCATCTGATCCGACACGTTGAGCCACAGGTCGTGGAAGACGTGCACCGCCTGCTGAAGGTGCGAGTCACCGACGAGTCCGAGGAGGTGTTTCAGCTCCTTGGTGACCGCGTACCGGAGTTCCCCAGCCCGCTTGGTCATCTCGCTGTTGCTCAGTTCCACCGTGTCCCGGTCGGTGGCCTTCCACATCACCACGATGACGAGGTCCATGTGAGAAGCCCACTCATCAGCGTTGAACAAGAACTCAACGATATGAGTTCGCAGCTCGGCCCGCCGCTTCTCGGCCCGTTCCATGCGCACCGTCTGGCGCTGGTGCCGTTGTGTCAGGGCCACGCCACCGAGGGAACCACCAAGGGTGCCGACGACGGTAAGGATTTGAGGCAGGTAGTCGGTCACAGGCTCGTCACCATGACGTTCAGACCTTCTTGATGGTTGCCTGATCAACCCACCGGGCGAGGAGGCTGAAAGCCGCCATCTGCTCAAGGGCAAGCTGTTCCTCGCCCCCGCCCGCCGGTGGCGGCGTATGCATACCGGGGTTCCGGATAGCGGCGTACAAGCCCTCAGCAAACGCCCGAGCCCCACGGTGGAGACTCTTGTAGGTGTCGCTGCCGTCGTCGTCCATCAGCCGAAGCCGGGGCGCGCCGGGTTTCGGCTCGTCCAACGAGAACGCCTCGTTGAACAACTTGTTCTCCGAGACATCGACTCGCCCGAGCTTGGCCTGGGTTTCAGAGTTGACGCGTATCGCGGCCTGCATGACGGCTTGGTGGTAGTGGCCGTTGTTCCAGAAGGACCGGCCACTCTCCCACGCCCACGGGTGGAGGTTCCCAGCCCCCATGTCCGGGGCGTTGTCCCCCAACTTCTCGGCAAGCTCCGTCGAACGCTGCAACGCAGCTCTGCCTCGGGACGCTTGGTCACGCAACCAGTCGTAGTCGTCGTCCTTGGCCGGACGGCCTTTTCTCCAGCCGGGCAACGCCCGGTCCAGAATCTGCTCAACGACGTGGGCTCGCTCAGACGCCTCTGTGTGCGGTCCACGCATCCAAAAACCAATGACGCCTGGCTCGTCTGACGCGATGCTCTCCGTTACGTACAGGAACGCCTCGATCTCGCTGATCGCCCAAGCGGTGTCCAGCTTCGCCACGCTGCCCTACTTCTTCGCGCTAGCGGTTATTCCGCTACGGAACTCGACCACGTCGCCGTCTTTCATGATGTAGTCCTTGCCCTCCATGCGGACCTTGCCGGCGGCCTTGGCGGCGGACATCGAGCCGGCCGCCATCAGGTCGTCGAAGCTGACGATCTCGGCCTTGATGAAGCCGCGCTGGAAGTCGCTGTGGATGACGCCGGCGGCCTCGGGGGCGGTTGCGCCGACCGGGACGACCCAGGCACGGGACTCCTTCGGGCCGGCGGTCAGGTAGGTCTGCAGGCCGAGCGTCTCGAAGCCGACGCTGATCAGGCGGTTCAGCCCGGGTTCGGACTGGCCGGTGGACTGCAGCAGTTCCAGGGCGTCGGCCTCGTCCAGCTCGATCAGCTCGGACTCGATCTTCGCGTCCATGAACACGGCTTCGGCCGGGGCCACCAGCGCGCGCAGCTCGTCGAGGAACGCCGCGTTGCCCAGCTCGGCTTCGTCGACGTTGAAGACGTACAGGAACGGCTTGGTGGTGAGCAGGTGCAGCTCGCCCAGCAGGTCCAGGTCGATGCCGGCCGGGCCGGCGCCCTGATAGAGGGTGGTGCCGTTGTTGAGCAGCTCGAACGCGGCCTCGGCGGCAGCCACCGCGGGCAGGCGGTCCTTCTTGAGCTTTGCCTCTTTCTGCAGGCGCGGCAGCGCCTTCTCGACCGTCTGCAGGTCGGCGAGGATGAGCTCGGTGTTGATCGTCTCGATGTCGTCGGCGGGCGAGATCTTGCCGTCGACGTGCAGCACGTTCGGGTCGCTGAACGCGCGCACGACCTGGCAGATCGCGGACGCGTCGCGGATGTTCGCGAGGAACGCGTTGCCTCGGCCCTGGCCCTTCGACGCGCCGCGCACGAGGCCGGCGATGTCGACGAAGCTCACCGGCGCGGGGAGGATCTTCTCGCTGCCGAAAAGTGAAGCGAGCTGAGCCAGCCGGTCGTCGGGCAGCCCGACCACGCCGACGTTGGGCTCGATCGTGGCGAACGGATAGTTCGCCGCGAGCACGTCGTTCTTGGTCAGGGCATTGAACAGGGTGCTCTTGCCAACGTTCGGCAGGCCGACGATTCCGATGGTGAGGCTCACGGAAGCCCAGTTTACGCACCTGCCCGAACCGGGCCGCCCGGCAAGGGCCATGTCCGATTCCCGCCAGCAATCGCCGCGGTAAAACCGGCAGACTCAACGGCATGGAACTGGACTTCGAACGGTGTTACCGAGCCGTGGACAGCCGGGACCAGCGCTTCGACGGCTGGTTCTACACCGCCGTGACCAGCACCGGGATCTATTGCCGGCCGTCCTGCCCGGCGATGACGCCGAAACGGGCGAACGTCACGTTCTTCCCGAGCGCGGCTGCCGCACAGCGCGCCGGCTTCCGCGCCTGCAAGCGCTGCCGGCCGGACGCCGCGCCCGGCTCCCCCGAATGGGACATGCGGGCCGATCTGGTCGGCCGCGCGATGCGGTTGATCGGCGACGGCGTCGTCGACCGTGAGGGCGTGCCGGGCCTGGCCACCCGCCTCGGCTACACCGAACGGCACCTCAACCGGATGCTCACCGCGGAATTGGGGGCCGGTCCGCTCGCGCTGGCCCGGGCCCAGCGGGCGCAGACCGCGCGGATCCTCATCGAGACGACCGACCTCGGCCTCGCGGACATCGCGTTCGCGGCGGGTTTCGGCAGCGTGCGGCAATTCAACGACACCATCCAAGAGGTGTACGCGCAGGCCCCGAGCCAGTTGCGCGAGCGCCGTCCGGTCGCGCGCACCGAGGCCGGCACGATCAACCTGCGACTGGCCTATCGGTCGCCGCTGCACATTCCGGCGCTGCTCGATTTTCTCGAGGTGCGGGCGCTGCCCGGGGTGGAGGAACGGTCGGGTGACACGTACCGCCGCGGTCTGAATCTGCCGCACGGAAGCGCGACCGTCGCGCTGACCCCGGCCGACCGATGGGTTTCCGCGACGCTGCGGCTGGGCGACGTGCGTGACCTCGCGCCGGCGGTGGCCCGCTGCCGGCGGCTCTTCGATCTGGATGCGGATCCCGATGCGGTCGATGCCACGCTGGGCGCGGACGTCGCGCTGAGCGCGGCGATTGCTGCCGAGCCGGGTGTACGCGTTCCCCGAGCCGTCGATGGTTTCGAGATGGCCGTGCGCGCGGTGGTGGGACAGCAGGTGAGCGTGGCCGGGGCTCGGACGACGCTGATCCGGATGCTCAAGGCGGCCGGGCCTGACCTGGTCGGATTCCCGGCCGCGGCGGTCGTGGCGGAGCTGCCCGACTCCGCGTTCGGGATGCCGGCGAGCCGGCGGCAGACGGTCCGGCAGCTCGCCGAGGCGGTCGCGGCCGGCAAGATCGACCTGGAGCCGGGCGCGGACCGGGAGGAATCGGTCGCGCGGCTGATGGAGCTGCCCGGGATCGGCGCATGGACCGCCGGATATGTGGCGATGCGGGCGATCGGCGACCCGGACGTGTTCCTGCCGACCGACCTCGCGGTGCGGCGCGGGGCGGCCGCGCTGGGGCTGCCGTCCGCTCCGAAGGCGCTGGAGAAGCACGCCGAGCGCTGGCGGCCGTGGCGTTCCTACGCCCTGATCCGCCTGTGGCGAGCGTCGTGACGAGAGTTATCCACAGGCCGCGAAGAAATTTGCACGCGCCAAAGCCTGGAAGTCCAGGCTTGTTCCCGAACCCCCTGGAGGACGACATGTTGAGATACCAGACCATCGACAGCCCGGTCGGCCCGCTCACGATCGTGGTCGGTGACACCGGCGGGGTCCGCGCGGCCGGTTTCACCGGTGACCTGGGCGAGCTGCTGCCGCTGATCCACCCCACGCTCCGCGAGGCCACGCGGCCCGACGACGACATCGGACCAGCCACCGGGCACGTGCGGTCCTATCTCGACGGTGACCTCGGCGCCCTCGACCGGGTCGTGGTGGAGCAGTACACCGGGGGCGAGTTCACCCGGCACGCATGGCAGGTGATGCGTGAGATCAAACCGGGCAGCCCGGTGACCTACAGCGAGTTTGCCCTGCTGTCCGGCCGGCCCGCGGCGATCCGGGCGGCCGCGGGAGCCTGCGCCCGCAACCCGGTCGCGCTGTTCACGCCGTGCCACCGCGTGCTGCGGCTGGACGGTTCGCTCGGCGGTTACCGGTGGGGCCTGCCGGTGAAGCGGTGGCTGCTCGACTACGAGGCGGCCGAGTGATTATCGGACGACCGGCGACCACCGCGGCCGTAGCATTCAGTCATGACTGATACGGGAACGACCGCGCGCGCCGGTCTCCCCGAGCGACCGTCGCTTGACGGGCTCGAGGAGAAGTGGGCGCGCCGCTGGCAGGAGGAAGGCACGTATGCGTTCGACCGCTCGAAGGAGCGCTCGGACGTATACGCGATCGACACCCCTCCGCCGACCGTATCGGGCGAGCTGCACATGGGGCACGTCTTCTCGTACACGCACACCGACACGGTCGCGCGGTTCCAGCGGATGCGCGGCAAGACCGTCTTCTACCCGATGGGCTGGGACGACAACGGGCTGCCCACCGAGCGCCGGGTGCAGAACGTCTACGGTGTCCGGTGCGATCCGACGCTGCCCTACGACCCGGAGTGGCAGCCGCCGGCGAGGGTTGGCAAGGAAACCGTCTCGATCTCACGGCGCAACTTCGTCGAGCTGTGCGGCCGGCTGACCACCGAGGACGAGAAGGCGTTCGAGGAGTTGTGGCGGCGGCTCGGCCTGTCCGTCGACTGGAACCTGACCTATACGACGATCGGCGTCCGGGCACGGGCGGTCTCGCAGCGGGCGTTCCTGAACAATCTGGCGCGCAATGAGGCGTACACGGCCGAGGCGCCGACACTGTGGGACGTCGGGTTCCGCACCGCCGTCGCCCAGGCCGAGCTGGAGGACCGGGAACGGCCGGGCGCCTACCATCGGCTGCGTTTCCACAGCGCGGACGGCCCGGTCGAGATCGACACCACCCGGCCGGAGCTGCTGCCGGCCTGCGTCGCGCTGGTCTTCCACCCGGGCGACGAGCGCTACCAGCACCTGCTCGGCAAGACGGTCCGCACGCCGTTCTTCGGTGTCGAGGTCCCGGTCTACGAGCATCCGCTGGCCGCGCCCGACAAGGGCACCGGCATCGTGATGGTCTGCACGTTCGGCGACCTGACCGACGTCACCTGGTGGCGCGATCTGCAGCTGGAGACCCGGGTCGTGCTGGGCCGCGACGGCCGGTTCCTGCCGGACCGCCCGGCCGGGGTCCCGGCGGCGGCCTATCAGCCGTTCGCCGGCCTGTCGGTCAACGCGGCCCGGCGAGAGATCGTCCGGCTGCTGACCGAGGCGGGCGACCTGCTCGGCGAGCCCACGCCGATCACGCACCCGGTGAAGTTCTACGAGAAGGGCGACTCACCGCTCGAGATCGTCACGAGCCGGCAGTGGTTCATCCGCAACGGCGGGCGCGATGCCGAGCTTCGCGATCGCATGCTGGCCCGCGGCCGGGAGCTGCGTTGGTTCCCCGAGCACATGCGACACCGCTACGACCACTGGGTGACCGGCCTGACCGGGGATTGGCTGATCAGCCGGCAGCGGTTCTTCGGCGTGCCCGTCCCGATTTGGTACCGGCTCGACAACGCTGGCGAACCGGACTACGCCCAGCTTCTCATACCGGACGAATCGTCGTTGCCGGTTGACCCGTCGTCGGAGTGTCCGCCGGGGTTCGACGAGTCGCAGCGGGGCGTCCCCGGCGGATTCACCGCCGACCCGGACGTCATGGACACGTGGGCCACGTCGTCGCTCACGCCGCAGATCGTCGGCGGCTGGCACGACGACGAAGACCTGTTCCGCCGGGTCTTCCCGATGGATCACCGGCCCCAGGCCCATGAGATCATCCGGACCTGGCTGTTCTGCACGGTCCTGCGCGCCGACCAGGAAAGCGACGTGCTGCCCTGGCACCACGCGATCCTCTCCGGCTGGATCCTCGACCCCGACCGCAAGAAGATGGCCAAGTCCAAGGGCAACGTCGTCACGCCGCTGGCCCTGCTCGAGCAGAACGGCTCGGACGCGGTCCGCTACTGGGCGGCGAACGGCCGGCCCGGCGCCGACCTGGCCTTCGACCCGGCGCAGATCAAGGTCGGCCGGCGACTCGCGACCAAACTGCTGAACGCGTCGAAGTTCGCGCTCGGCCTGGGCGCGGCCGCAGCACTGCGTCAGCCGGTCACCGAGCACCTCGACAAGGCGATGCTGAACCGGCTGGCCGACGTGGTCACGGCGGCCACCGAGGCCTTCGACCGGTACGACCACACCGAGGCGCTCCAGGTCACCGAGAGCTTCTTCTGGACGTTCTGCGACGACTACATCGAACTGGTCAAGGAACGGGCGTACGCGGAAGGCCCCGCCTCCGACTCGGCGCGGGCCGCCCTGGCCGCCGGCCTCTCGGTGCTGCTGCGGCTGTTCGCCCCGTTCCTGCCGTACGTCACCGAGGAGGTCTGGTCGTGGTGGCGGTACGGCTCGGTGCACAGCGCGACCTGGCCGACGAAGTACGAGCTGACCCGGGTCGCGCCCGAGGGCGATGCCGGCCTGCTCGACCTGGCCGGCGAGGCGCTACGGCAGGTCCGGCGGGCCAAGTCCGACCGGAAGCTGTCGATGAAGGCCGAGGTGCCACTGGCCGAGGCGCTCGGCCCGGCGGCGATGCTCGACCGGCTCGCCCTGATCGAGGGCGACCTGCGCTCCGCAGGCCGGATCGGCAAGCTCGACCGCCTGCCCGACCGCACGCCCGAGCTGGTCATCGCCTGCGCGTTCTGAGGCACCCGCCCGGGTTCCGGCAAACACCGGAACCCGGGCGGCGCCGCGGGGCAGCATGAAAGGCATGTCGATCGCGCCCGAGCAGGTCGAGGCCCCGGCCACCGACGCCGTGCTCTTCCGGTCCTCACCGTGGCGAACGTTCATCGCCATCTTCCTGCTGCTGATGGTGTCCTTCGGGGCGGTGTCGCCGATCGTGGCGCTCGCCGTCGGCGGCACCGGCAACCCGTGGTGGCAGACGTTCACCGAGGCCGGCGTGATCAGCGCGCTGGCCGCCGGCGGTTACGCCTGGTCGACCCGCGGCTCCCTGACCACCTGGGTGCGGATCTCCTCGGGCGGCCTCGAGGTCGCCGCGCAGGACAGCGACCCGATCTTGCTCACCTGGCCGGACATCGAGACCGTGGTCGTGCGCCGGCAGGGCATCCGGGCCGTGCTCGAGGTCACCCCGATCGACCTCGACCGGGTGCACCCGGTCGACGACGAGGGCCCGGGCGCCCCGGCGATGACCGACACCGGCGACGGGCCGGCCTTCACCGCCGATCTGAGCGAGGTGTGGCCGGGCCCGCGCGCCCTGCGGCGCGAACTGGCCCGGCACATGCCCACCAAGCCGGTCGCTTAGCCCGGCAGTCCGGGCCGGCACCGGCCCCGTGCCGCAGCCATCGCGGCCGCCGGGACCCCGCTAGGTGCGGCCGCCAGGCCAGCGCCAGGTGCGACCAGGGGCTGAGCGCGGCTAGAAGTCGCCGCCGTCGAAACCGCCGCCGCCGTCGAAACCGCCGCCACCGTCGAAGCCGCCGCCACCGTCGAAGCCGCTGAAGTCGTTGTCACCGGCGAGGTCCTGGCCGGCGTCCTGGAAACCGTCCTGGTATCCGTCGCCGTAACCCATGTCGCCGAAGCCCGGTGAGAACAGCGCGTCGAAGATCAGCATGCCGCCGAGGACACCGGCGCCGGCGCCGAGCGCGGTCTTCCAGACGGGCGTCGAATACCACCCCGCCGGGACCGGGCGGCCCTGCACGCGGCCACCCGGGTAGTAATACGGGGTGTCGGCACCGGGCTGCGGGCCGGCCTTGTAGCTGTGCCCCTGCACGTTGACCTCGCGCTCCTGGGTCAGCTGCCCGACGCCCTGCGCACTGGCCAGCGGCGGCAGCTCAGGGCCGGGGTCGAGGCCCATCGCGACGCGGGCGGCCCGCACGTATTGCAAACCCTCCAGCGCCGACTCCCGGGCGAGCGCGAACTGGTTGACGGTGTTGGCCTGCTGCAACTGACCGCCGGCCGCGTTGTAACGCTCGCTCGCATCGGCCAGCGCCTGCCGGGCGGCCGCGTCGTCGGCGTGCAGGTTCATCACCTGGCCGCCGAGCCGCTCATACCACCGCTGTGCGTCGGCCCGGGCGTCCTCGAGCCGGGTGGCCTGCGACGCGGCACCGTTGCGGCGGGCGAGCAGGACAACGAGGAGGACGACGATGACGATGCCCAGGATCAGCAACACACTCATGTTCCAAAGGTACCCTCGCGGTTCTTGTCGTACCGGTCTGGCAGTCTTCGATGGTGACCGTCGCAACGCTGGCTGTAGTGCTCATCTGTCTGGCGGTCGGTGTCGCCCTCGGGTGGCTGGCGGCGCGCATGCGGGCGGCGGCCGACATCGCGCGGCTCGAGGCCACCGTGCAGGCCCACCGCGACGGGGAGGAGCGGCTCGAGCAGTCGTTGCGCGCGCTGTCCTACGAGTCGGCGGCGCAGTCGCAGGAGTCGGTGGCGCTGGCCGTGGCGCCGCTGCACGAGACGCTGCGCCGTTATGAGCGCCGGGTCGGTGAGCTCGAGCGCGACCGGATCGACGCCTATGCCGAGCTGCGCGAGCAGGTGCGGGCCATGGGCCAGGTCTCCGGCGAGCTGCGCACCGAGACGAAACAGCTGGTGGCGGCGTTGCGGGCGCCGCAGGTTCGGGGCCGCTGGGGTGAGCACCAGTTGCGCCGGGTGGTCGAGGCAGCCGGCATGCTGGAGCACTGCGACTTCGCCGAGCAGGTCACCGGCGTCACCGACCAGGCCGGTGTGCGGCCCGACCTGGTGGTCACGCTGCACGGTGGCCGCAGCGTGGTGGTCGACGCCAAGGCCCCGCTGGATGCCTATCTGACCGCCGCCGAGGCGCGCGACGAGCGCACCCGTGACACGCACCTCGCTCAGCACGCCCGGCATCTGCGCGGGCATGTCGACGCGCTGGCGAGCAAGGAATATTGGACCGCGTTCGACCAGTCCCCCGACTTCGTGGTGCTGTTCGTGCCGGCCGACCCGTTCCTCGACGCGGCGCTGCAGCAGGACCCGACGCTGATGGAGCACGCGTTCCGCCGCAACGTCGTGCTGGCCACTCCGGCCACGCTGGTGGCGATGCTGCGCACGGTGGCCTATTCGTGGCGGCAGGAGGAGCTGGCCCGCAACGCGGTCGAGGTGCACGCCCTGGCGCGGGAGCTCTACGGGCGGCTCACCACGCTCGGCGACCACGTCGGCAAGCTGGGCTCGGCGCTGGGCGGGGCGGTCACGGCGTACAACCGGGCGGTTGGCTCTTTGGAGTCACGCGTGCTGGTCAGTGCCCGCAAGCTGGCCGAGATGGGCGTCTCGCGTCAGGAGCTGCCCACCCCGCCGCAGGTCGAGATCGCGCCGCGCCAGCCGCAGTCCCCGGAGCTGTTCGAGCAGATCAAGCCTTAGCGGCGGCGGCTGCGGCCTTCATGTCGCGGCGCAGCTCCTGCGGCAGCGAGAAGGTGAGCCGCTCCTCAGCGGTGGTGTACTCGGTGACCTCGCCGAAACCGCGCGACGCCAGGTGCCCCAGCACGTCCATGACCAGGTCTTCCGGCACGCTGGCGCCGGAGGACACACCGACGGTGGTGGCGCCGGCCAGCCACTCGTCCTGGATCTCGGAGGCGTAGTCGACCAGGTGGCCGGCTCGGGCGCCGGCGTCGACCGCCACCTCGACCAGGCGCACCGAATTCGACGAGTTCTTCGAACCCACCACTATGACGACGTCGCAGTCCGGGGCGATCTCCTTGATCACGTGCTGGCGGTTCGACGTGGCGTAACAGATGTCGTCGCTCGGCGGCGACATCAGCAGCGGCAGCTTGGTCTTGAGCCGGGCCACCGTCTCCATCGTCTCGTCGACCGAGAGCGTGGTCTGCGACAGCCAGACGACCTTGGCCGGGTCGCGCACGACGACCTTGTCGACCGAGTCGGGGCCGTCGACCAGCTGGATGTGCGCGGGCGCCTCGCCGGCCGTGCCGACCACCTCCTCGTGGCCCTCGTGGCCGATGAGCAGGATGTCGTAGTCGTCGGCGGCGAACCGCTTGGCCTCGTGATGGACCTTGGTGACCAGCGGGCAGGTGGCGTCGATCGCCTTGAGGTTGCGCGCCTTGGCCTGCTCGTGCACCTCGGGGGCGACGCCGTGCGCCGAGAAGACGACGGTGGACCCCTCGGGGACCTCCTCGTTCTCCTCCACGAAGATCGCGCCGGCCGCCTCGAGCGTGCTCACCACGTGTTTGTTGTGCACGATCTGCTTGCGCACGTAGACCGGGGCGCCGTAGAGCTTCAGCGCTTCCTCGACGGTCTGCACCGCCCGGTCGACGCCGGCGCAATAGCCGCGCGGCTTGGCCAGCAATACACGCTTACGAGCTTCGGTCACCCGGCCATGGTACGTGGGTCTTCCACCCAAAGACCGGCGTGCGACCGGCGCCACAGCGGGGGCCGGAGCAGCGCGAGAGGACGATCGTCGATGAGAGAGCCATACTCGTCCGGTGGCGGACGACGTATTGACTGACGAGAAAGCCGGCCGCTGGACGGCCGCGGGGCGGCTGGCCCGCTGGCTGCTGGGGGCGTTCTCCCTGGTGGGCGGCCTGACCTGGATCCTGATCACCACGCACGGGGTGACCGACCTCGTGGTCGGCCTGGTGCTGGCGGTGGCCGGCCTGGTGCTGCTCATGCCGCATCGGATCCGGCTTCCGCGCCGGCTCACCGCACTGGTGATGATCGGCTTCGCAGTGATCGGCACGGTGGTCGGCCTGATCGTCCTGACCGAGCGCAGCGGATCGTTCGCCTACGCGGCCGACCGGGGCTGGCCGTTCACCTGGATCCAGCGGTACGCCGTGGCCGATGACGCCGCGACCGCACGCGGGCTGGCCGATTCCGCGAACTGGACGGTCGACTTCGTCTCGCTGACCGCGAATCTGGTGCTATGGGCGTACATAGGCATGTTGCTCGTGGTGATCGGTGTGCTGGTGCGGCGTGGCCGGAGCGGTCGGTAGGTGCCGCAGGCCTGATTCGGCCGAATTAGGCCGCTTTTGCGGCGATACTCGGTCGCATGCGCGACGCCCGGGCCGAAGAGGATGAACAGGGCCTGCCGTCCTATCTGATCATGGCTCGGCTGCTGTTCGGCTGGGCCCTGCTGGCGCTGGGTGTGCTGAACCTGGCGATGGGCCTCGCCGACGCCCGCTACCTCGTCTTTCACGTGGTCGCCGTGATCGGCGGCGGCACCCTGCTGTCGGCCGGGATGCTGCGCAAGCGGCCCGGGCCGGCCGCCTGGCTGGTCGGCGGCGCGGTCGCGGCGGCCGGCCTACTGATCAGCGCACTGCCGCGCACCTCGGCGGCGGTCTGCTGCCTGAGCGGCTACGACAAGCGGCACGGGTTTCCGTTCATCCTGCTGGCGGAAAAGTCCGGGCACTGGCACCTGGACGGGCTGCACATCGTCATCGATCTGATCTTCTGGGCGTGCATCGGGATGTTCGCGCTGCTCGGGTTCACCGCGGCCGCGCCGGAGCGGCAACCGGCTGCGGTTCCGGCGCCGCAGCCGACCACGATCGGCCGGCACGCGGAGCCGGCCGCGACCGCCGGCCACGCCGAGCCGGCCCCGGCTCAGCCGCCCGCCACCGCCCGGCACGCCGAACCGCAGCCCGGGACGGTGGACGGCGAGAATGTCAGAGGTCTTCCGTAGTCTGGCCGGGTGAGTGACCCCGATCCGACGCCGAAGAGCCCCGAAACACCGCGGAGCTCGGCCGACGAGCCGTGGCCGGTGCGCGTCGTCAGCCAGAAGGTCGGGGCCTGGATCGCGAAGCTCGGCTGGGTGTGGGTCGACGGCCAGGTCGCCCAGATCAGCCGGCGCCCCGGCTCGGCCGTGGTGTTCCTGACCCTGCGTGACCCGTCGGCCGACCTCAGCCTCACCGTCACCGCCCACCGCGACGTGCTCGACGCCGGCGCCCCCGAGCTGGCCGAGGGCGCCCGGGTGACGCTGCACGCCAAGCCCGAGTTCTATCCGGCCCGCGGCACGCTCAGCCTGCGTGCCGACGAGATCCGCCAGGTCGGCCTGGGCGAGTTGCTGGCCCGCCTCGAGCGGGTGAAAAAACTGCTGGCCGCCGAGGGTCTGTTCGCCCGCGAGCGCAAGCGCCGGCTGCCGTTCCTGCCGCAGCGGATCGGCCTGATCACCGGCCGGGCCAGCGCGGCCGAGCGCGACGTCCTGATGAACACGCGACGCCGCTGGCCGGCCGTCGATTTCCGGGTGATCAACGTGCCGGTCCAGGGCCCGACCGCGGTTCCGCAGATCATCGACGCGCTCAAGGTGCTCGACAACGACGACACCATCGACGTCATCGTGATCGCCCGCGGCGGCGGCAGCGTGGAGGATCTGCTGCCGTTCTCCGACGAGGCGCTGTGCCGGGCGGTCTTCGGCGCCCGCACCCCGGTGGTCAGCGCGATCGGCCACGAGACCGACGCCCCCCTGCTGGATTACGTCGCCGACCTGCGCGCCTCGACGCCGACCGACGCGGCCAAGCGGATCGTGCCCGACCTCGGCGAGGAGCGGCAACTGATCGAGTCGGCCCGGCGCCGGCTCGACCGCGCGGTGCTGACCCTCATCGACCGCGAGCAGCACCGCATCGAGGCGTGGCGCTCGCGGCCCTCGCTGTCCCGGCCGGAGCTGCTGATCGATCAGCGCGCGGCCGACGTGAGCGCGCTGCGCGACCGGGCCGTGCGCAACCTCGAGCACCGCGTGCGCCGCGCCGACGACGACCTGCGGCATACGGTGGCCCGGCTGCGCGCGCTGTCGCCGGCCGCCACCCTGCAGCGGGGCTACGCGATCGTGCAGCGCGCCGACGGCCACGTGGTCCGGGCGGCGAGCGATGTGAAGACCGACGACATCCTGCGGGTGCGGCTGGCCGACGGCGAGCTGCACGCGAAGGTCGAGGAGAGCTGATGAGTGACGACACGCTGAGCTACGAGCAGGCTCGCACCGAGCTGGCCGGCGTGGTGGAGCGGCTCGAGCAGGGCGGCAGCTCGCTGGAGGAGTCGCTGGCGCTGTGGGAGCGCGGCGAGAAACTGGCCGACGTGTGCCAGCGCTGGCTCGAGGGCGCCCGCGAGCGCATCGACGCGGCGAAGGCCGCCCGCGAGGTCGGCTAGCCGTTGAGCTTGGCGTAAGCGGAGGCCGGCAGGTCCTCGATCCGGCCGGCCGGCTTGGTCTGGGGCTTCTGCTCGTCGTAACCGGAGACGGTGAAGACCCATCGGCCGGCCAGCGCGTCGCCGGCCGCCGGTGCGTCGATGTCCAGCTCGGCGAGACGGCCCTTGCTGTCCAGGTTCGCGGTGAACGGGAGCGCCGAGGCGGCCTTGCCCATCGCCTTGATGGTGGCGTTGTCGAGGAACCCGTTCGGCGACTGCACCTTGCCGCCGTCGATGGTGCCGGTGACGGTCTTCGCGTCGCCCTGCGCATCGGTCACGGCGGCGAAGAGCGCGTCCAGGCCGACCACGTCCGGGTCGGTGAGCTCGAGATCGAGGTCGCCGCCCTCCTGGATCTCGCTGGAGTCGACGTGGAACCAGGTGTCCGCGCCGGCGCCCGGCACGATGCCGGCCGACGACCGCACCCAGCGGTCCGGCTCGGCCAGCACGATCTCGAACTTCTCGTCGTGGGCGTCGATGGTGACCTTGGCGCTTTCGCTGGGCAGGTGCACGAAGCCCTCGGCGGTGAAGGCCGGCGAGGCGACGACGAAGGTGTAGTTGCCGGTCTGCAGCACGGTCGCGGCGGCGACCAGGGCGTCCATCGCCTCGGCCGGCGGCCCCGAGCTGGCGATGCTCACCACCTCGGCGTTGTTCGTGTCCTTGCTACAACCGCCCAGCAGCAGGACGAGGGCAGCTGCGGCGGCAGCCGCCCGCAACGTCGTCATGTCGCGGCAGCGTAGATCTACCCCAGAGCCGTCGCCAGAGCCTGAAGGTTGGTCATGTCGGTCTTACCGACGATCACAATCGTCCGCTTCGGTGAGGCGAGCACCAGCGCCTTCTCCCCCGGCCGGGCGTCGTAGACGGTCCACACCCCGTCGTCGGTGCGGAAGTTGCCGAGCGCCTTGGCGTCGCCGCCGAGCTCGCCCGGCAGCAGCGAGGCGGCCGGCACGCTGCTCTCCACCAGCTGGATCGGGTCCTTGTCCGGGTCGGCATAGCCGATCCGGAGCGTGGCCCCGTCGGACTGCCGCCGGAAGTTCGCGCTGGAGGGGTGCCAGTCGTCGCCGAGGCCCTGCGGCGCGATGACCGGGAAGGCGCCGGCCTGCTGGGCCTCCTGGATGGCGGCGCTGGGGTCGATGGTGACCGGCGCGTCGCCGCTGAGCAGCGTGCGGTAGAGGATCAGCAGCAGTGCGATCGGAACGAGCAGGACGGCCAGCGACATGATCATGTCGCGCGGCGAGCGCTCCTCGCGGCGACCCAGCCGCGTGGGCTCGTCCGCTACTTCCGGTTCGACGTGCGATGCGGGATCCACGCACCCATTGTTAACCATGTCGCTGGAACGGGACTTTGCGCATCCGGACATGTGAGGATCGGATGATTACCAGCCCCGCAACGTCGCGAGGAGGCGTTTTCATGCCTGCCCGGTTTCCCCAGGATCTCGACCGCAACATCGCCCTCGACCTGGTCCGAGTCACCGAGGCGGCCGCCATGGCGGCCGGTCGGTGGGTGGGTCGCGGCGACAAGAACGGCGGTGACGGCGCGGCCGTCGACGCGATGCGCAAGCTGATCAATTCGATCCAGATGCGCGGCACCGTGGTGATCGGCGAGGGCGAGAAGGATGAAGCCCCGATGCTGTTCAACGGGGAGCGGGTGGGCGACGGCACCGGCCCCGAGGTCGACGTGGCGGTCGACCCGATCGACGGCACCACCCTGATGAGCAAGGGCATGCCCGGCGCGGTGGCGGTGCTGGCGGTCGCCGAGCGGGGCGCGATGTTCGACCCGAGCGCTGTCTTCTACATGGAGAAGATCGCGGTCGGCCCGGACTGCGCCGACGTGATCGACATCAACGCCGGCACGACTGAAAATCTGCGCCGCATCGCCAAGGCCAAGCGCTCGAGCATCTCCGACGTGACGGTCTGCATCCTCGACCGGCCACGGCACGCCGCGCTGGTCGAAGAAGTACGCCAGGCCGGCGCGAACATCAAGTTCATCTCGGACGGCGACATCGCCGGCGCGATCTCCGCGGCCCGGATGGAGTCCGATGTGGACGTGCTGATGGGCATCGGCGGCACGCCCGAGGGCATCACGGCCGCGTGCGCGCTGAAGTGTCTCGGCGGCATGATCCAGGCGAAGCTGTGGCCGCTCGACGACTCCGAGCGGGAGAAGGCGCTGGCCGGCGGGCACGACCTCGACCGGGTGCTGACCACCGACGACCTGGTGACCGGCGACAACTGCTTCTTCGTAGCGACCGGGGTGACCTCAGGCGACCTGCTCAAGGGTGTCCGTTACCGCGCCGGTGGCGCGCACACCCAGTCGATCGTGATGCGTTCCAAGAGCGGGACGATCCGGGTGATCGACTCGTACCACCGCCTGGAGAAGCTCGCGCTCTATTCCGCGGTCGACTTCGACGGCCACCTGCCGACCGTCCCGATGGGCGAACCGGTTCTCTAGACCGGCCTACGCGGGCGGGGAGGGCGCGGTCGCGCCCTCCCCCAGCGCGCGCCGCAGCAGCGCCTTGAGCTGCGCGATCTCATCAGGATCCAGAGCGGCCAGGGACTGCCGCTCCGCTTCCGCGTGCACCCGCGACCCGTCGCCGAGCACCTGCCGCCCATGCGCGGTCAGGTGCACCAGGTTGCGCCGGCGGTCCGCCGGATCGGGCCGGCGCTCCACCAGGTCTTTGCGCTCGAGCGCGTCGACGAGGTCGACCATGGTGGTGCGGTCGACGCCGAGCCGGCTCGCGGCCTGCTGCTGCGCGAGCGGCTCCGGGCCGCCCAGAACGGTCAGCACGGCCAACTCCCGCCCGGTGATGCCGAGCGGGGTGAGCGCCGCCCCGGTGCGCTCGGTGAGCGACGCCTGGACGTGTTTCAGCAGATAGCCGAGCCGGTCATGAAGCACCCGCACAGAATATCGCGCTGCGCGGATAGTCAGTCCGACTGATAATCAGCTAGCCTGCGGCTATGGGGAGACTGACGTTCGGCTGGAAAGCGTCCCAGCAACACTTCACCATCGACCGTTACCGCGAGCTGTGGATCGCCGTGGACCAGAGCGGCTTCGACAGCTGCTGGGTCTTCGACCACCTCCGCCCGATGGGCCGGGACCGCACCGGCGACCTCTTCGAGGCGTGGACGATCCTGGCCGCGATGGCGCAGGTCACGCGACGGGTGCGGCTCGGCACCCTGGTCACCGGAAACGGTTACCGGCATCCGGCGCTGCTCGCCAAGATGGCGTCGACCATCGACCACCTCTCGGCCGGCCGGCTCGATGTCGGCCTCGGTGCCGGCGGCGATCCGGTTGCCGATGCGATGGTGGGCCTGCCGGAGACGCCGGCCCGGGAGCGCATCGAGCGACTCGGCGAGGCGGCACAGGTGCTGCGGCTTCTCTGGGACACCCCGGCGGCCGACTTCGAGGGGAAGCATTACCGGCTCGCCGGCGCGATCTCCGACCCGAAGCCGGTGCAGCGGCCGCTGCCGTTGTGGCTGGCGAGCAACGGTGAGCGATTCGGCATGCGGGTGGTCGCCGAGCGGGCCGACGGCTGGCTCACCGCGACGTTCGACGAGGAGCCAGGCGATCTGGTGCGGCTGATGGCGGTGCTCGACCGGCATTGCGCGGACGTCGGCCGCGACCCCGCGACCCTGCGCCGGGGCGTGCAGTTCCCGGTCGGCGCGAGCCCGGACGACACGCTGCGCGCGGCCGGGCGGTTCGCCGCGGCGGGCTTCACCGATCTGATCCTCATGCCCCGAGCGGGCGGCCTCGACCAGGCGCTCGAGCTGCTGCCGCGGCTGCGGGAGCTGGGCTGACCATCCTCAAAGGTCGGTCAGCGTGGTGGTGGTCGAGCTGGGCGTGAACGGCTGAAGCTTCACGCGCTTCGGCCGCTTGCGGCGGAACAGGATGGCCGCGACCACGCCGCCGAGCAGGCCGAGCAGGTGACCCTGCCAGGAGATCGGCTGGTCGGTCGGCAGGATGTTGTAGAGCTGGTACCAGTACAGCAAGCCGATGAACGCGGACACTCCCAGGTTCCACCAGCTGCGCTCGACCAGGCCGCGGGCCACCAGCAGGCCGAGGTAACCGAAGATGACGCCGCTCGCGCCGACCACCACGCTGTTCGGGTCGCCGACGAACCAGACGCCCAGGCCGCTGATCAGCATGATGACGAAGGTCGACCAGATGAACCGCCGCACGCCGCCGGCCAGCGCGAACGTGCCGACCAGGATCAGCGGCACGGCGTTGCCGTAGAGGTGGTCCCACCCGGCGTGCAGGAACGGGCTGAACAGGATGCCGTCGAGGCCGTCGAGGCGGTGCGGGATGATGCCGCCGGCCATGTCGAGCTGGCCGGAGCCGATGCCCTGGTCGATCGCCTCGATCAGGAACAGAATCGGAATGACGGCACACATCGTCACAAAAGCGCGCCCCAGCGAGGCGTAGAACGCATCGGTCCCGAATTTCGCCGCTTCTGACTGAGGGTCGGTGCCGCCGTAACTCATCGTTCGATGGTCCCAGGCGACGGCAACCCTCGCCAATGAAGTCAGCCCAGTTTGCGGGCGGCCGCGCGGATGTCGTCCCGGAACGTAGAGACCTGGGTGTAAACGCCCGGATAGCCGTCGCGGGCACAACCCAGGCCCCAGCTCACGATGCCGATCTGCACCCAGTCGCCGTGCGCGTCCCGGCCGACCATCGGGCCACCGGAATCGCCCTGGCAGGTGTCCGCGGTCTTGGAGCCGGCACAGATCGACTCCCGGGCCACCAGCTTCACGCCGGCCTTCTTGTACTCCGTGGCGCACTTGTCGTCGGAGACCGTGGGCACGGACGCGTAGTGCAGCCGCCGTTCCTGCTTCATCGAGTCCTCGCGGATCTGCCCCCACCCCATCACGATGAACTCGCCCTGGTCGGCGTCGGTGCGGCTGAGCGGCAGCACCGGCACGTCCAGCGCGTGGTCCAGCCGGATCACCGCCCAGTCGTCGCCGCGCGTCTCGTCGCGGAAGCCGGGCGCCCGGTACACCTTCACCGAGTGAGCGACGAGCGCGTCGGGGGACTTGAGGTCGACCGAGCCCGCGATCACCTTGATCTTCCCGGTGCTGCCGGTGCCGTCCACGCAGTGCCCGGCGGTGAGCACCACGCGGGGCGCGGTCAGCGCGCCGCCGCAGCCCATCGAGAGCCGGACCATCCAGGGGAACTTCCCGGGCGGGGCGGGCACACCGCCCACCACCTCGGTGACCGGTCGCGAGTCGCTGTCGGCGTGGGCCACACCGGCGACCGCGGCCAGCGCGGTCACGATGACACCAACAAGCAGTCGAGATGCGACATTCCGGAACATGCAGACATTTGATCACAGCGAAACGGGCCGCGCGGTTTGCCGCGCGGCCCGTTTCGTCAGACTTGTCTACTTTGTACGGAAGATGAGCAGGTCAGTACCAGCCCGTGCTCTCCGAGTGCGACCAGGCGCCACATGGGGTGTTGTAACGACCCTCGATGTAGTTCAGGCCCCACTTGATCTGCGTGGCCGGGTTGGTCTTCCAGTCCGAGGCGATCGACGCCATCTTGCTGCCCGGCAGGGCCTGCGGGATGCCGTACGCGCCGGAGCTGCTGTTCGTCGCCCGGTAGTTCCACCCGCTCTCCCTCTTGAAGAGCTTGTCGAGGCAGGGGAACTGGTCGAGACCGAAGCCGGCGTCGAGCATCAGGGCACAACCGACACCGCGGGTGCCGCTGTACTCGCTGCAGGAGCTCGGGATGTCGCCGGTGTAGGCCACCGGGCCGCCGCTCTCCTCGGCCTTCTTCTTGGCCGTCGCCTCGGCTGCCGCCTTCTTCTCGGCGATGGCCTTGGTCTCGAGCGTGTGCGCCTTGGAAGCTGCTGCCTTGGCCTCGGCGGCCGCCTTCTCGGCGGCGTCACCCTCAGCCTGGCGCTGGTACGCACGGGCCGCGGCATGCTGGCTCTGCCGCTGCTTGAGCAGCTGCATGTCGTCCACGTCCACCTGGACGACGTTCGACGCTTCGGAGCTCCGCTGCTGCGCCTGGACCACGTGGTCCTGTCCGAGGTACACACCTGCGATCAGACCCGCCACCAGCAGGCCGACCGACGCGACACGCACTCCGACCCGGCTCGCAAGCCGATTCACGAAGTATCCCTTCGTCGGGGGCAATGACGCGGCACGTCCGGCCACCGAAATGGTGGTTGGCCGTGCCGCGAGCACCGCGACCACTCGGGCCGACATCTCGATCTGCATCGATCGGGATGGTGGCCCGACGTCGATCTCCGACGAAGATGACCACGCGATGGCGCTCGCCGAACACCATGGCGCAGAGTGAAGTGGATGTGAAACGGTGGCGCGCTCTTGTGACTTTGCTCACACTAAATTTGCGCGTAAACCGGGCGATAGTTCCCCGACACGAGTGTCACCTCAAAGGGGAATTTCCTCCAGCAGATCGGTGACCACCTCGGCGATCGGGGACCGTTCGGACCGTGTCAGCGTGACGTGGGCGAAGATCGGATGGCCCTTCAAAGCCTCGATCACGGCAGTTACGCCGTCGTGCCGGCCGACGCGCAGATTGTCCCGCTGGGCGACGTCGTGGGTCAGCACGACCCGCGAGCCCTGACCGATGCGGGAGAGAACGGTGAGCAGCACGTTGCGTTCCAGCGACTGCGCCTCGTCCACGATCACGAAGGCGTCGTGCAGGCTCCGGCCGCGGATGTGGGTCAGCGGCAGCACCTCGAGCAGGCCGCGCGCCATGACCTCTTCCATGACGTTGGCGTGCACCACCGAGCCGAGCGTGTCGAAGACCGCCTGGGCCCACGGCGACATCTTCTCGTTCTCGCTGCCGGGAAGGTAGCCGAGCTCCTGGCCGCCGACCGCGTACAGCGGGCGGAAGACGATCACCTTCTTGTGGCGGTTGCGCTCCATCGTCGCTTCGAGGCCGGCCATCAGCGCCAGCGCGGACTTGCCGGTGCCGGCCCGGCCACCCAGCGAGACGATGCCGATCGACTCGTCCAACAGGATGTCCAGCGCCACCCGCTGCTCGGCGGACCGGCCGCGCAGGCCGAATGCCTCCCGGTCACCACGCACCAGCCGGACCGTCTTGTCCGGGTTGATCCGGGCGAGCGCCGAACCACGTGTGGAATGAATCACCAGACCGGTGTGACAGGGCAGATTTTCCGCCTCCTCGACCGCGAGCTCCTCGCCCGCGTACAGCGAGGCGACCTGCTCCTCGCCGAGCTTGAGGTCGGCCATGCCGGTCCAGGTCGGGTCGCTGGCCTGACCGTGGCGGTATTCATCCGCCGTCAGACCCACCGCGGCTGCCTTCACCCGCAGCGGCATGTCCTTGCTGACCAGGGTGACATCGCGCCCCTCGGCGGCCAGACCCAGCGCCACGGAGAGGATGCGGGTGTCGTTCGAGTCGTTGCGGAAGCCCTGTGGAAGCACGCTCTGATCAGCGTGGTTGAGCTCGACCCGCAGCGTGCCGCCCTCGTCGTTGCAGAGCACCGGCTGGTCGAGCCGGCCGTGCTTGATCCGCAACTCGTCCAGCATGCGCAGCGCCTGCCGCGCAAACCAGCCCAGCTCAGGATGGTGCCGCTTGCCCTCCAACTCCGAAATGACCACGAGGGGAACAATCACCTCATGATCGGTGAACCGGCGGAACGCCGCCGGGTCGGACAGCAGGACCGAGGTGTCCAGAACAAAAACACGGCCCGCTGGGGCCGGCTCCGCATCAGCGTGACGATCACGGGAGGTGCGTCCCGTGGCAGCGCGGTTGCTGGAATTGGTGCCCTCGGCGTCAGATCGGCGTGGTGTCACAGGCCTGCTCCAGGGGCGGGCGTGCAACCCGTCGACGCCCGCGGTCCGCACCTCCGGCCGCCCGTCACATACACGGGGTCGGATTGCGGGCCCCGTGGCGTACTTGTCGCAGGTCCGGGCCTACCGTCTGGCTCGGGATGACCCCGCGCCATGACTAGAACGCTAGCGGTCAACTACGAAACGCGGAAGTACGCAAAACCGGGCTCGCGGTAAATTCTCCGGCACGCAACCGGACGTACGGCAGGTAATCTGACGACGTGGCTGAGACTCCGCGTCCGAACCGTCCGCTGAGCACCGCCGACGCCTGGGCCGTCACGGCCGGGCGTGCGGCCGATACCAGCTTCTTCTTCGACTTCGACGGCGTGCTCTCGCACGTCACCGACGACCCCGACTCGTCGCAGCCGGTCGACGCCGTGCCCGGCGTGCTCGAGCGGCTCGCGAGCGCCGTCCGGCGGGTGGCGATCGTCTCCGCCCGGCCGGTCAGCTTCCTGCGGTCGCGGTTCGCGTCGCTCGAGCGGGTCGACCTCTACGGTCTCTACGGCCTGGAGGTCTGGCACAACGGCGAGATCGTGACCGAGCCGGCCGCCCTGCCGTGGATCCCGGCCATGCAGGACCTGGCCGAGCGCGCCCGCACCGAGCTGCCCGGGCAGATCCTGGTCGAGTTCAAGCGGCTCTCGGTGGCTCTGCACTACCGCACCGCACCGCAGCTCGCGCCCGAGGTGGAGCGCTGGGGTCACGAGCAGGCCGAGCGGCACGGGCTCAAGATCCAGGGCGGCCGCATGGTGATCGAGCTGAAGCCGCCGGTCGACCAGGACAAGGGCATGGTCATCACCGAGGGCGTCCGCAACGCGGGTTGCGCGTGGTATTTCGGGGACGACATGTCCGACATCAAGGCGTTCGACGCGTTGCGCGCCCGCGAGGCGGTCGACCCCGGCTTCTTCGGTGTCGCGGTCGCGGTCGCCAACCCGGAGACCGGTGCCGAGGTGTCCAACGCCGCCGACCTCACGCTCGAGTCACCCGACGCGGTGGCTCAGTTCCTCACCGACGGCCTGCAGCGACTCCAGGCCCGGTAGGTCAGGCTCCGTAACGGCGCTGGCGGTTGGCGTAGGACCGCAGCGCCCGGAGGAAGTCGATCCGCCGGAAATCGGGCCAGTTGGCGTCGTGGAAGTAGAACTCCGAGTGCGCCGACTGCCACAGCAGGAAACCGGAGAGCCGCTGCTCCCCGCTGGTGCGAATGACCAGGTCGGGGTCGGGCTGCCCGCGGGTGTAGAGGTGCTCGGCGATGTGCTCGACGTCGAGGACCTCGGCGAGCTCCTCGAGCGTGCCCCCACGGGCCGCGTGCTCCTGCATCATCGACCGCACCGCGTCGGCGATCTCGCGCCGGCCGCCGTAACCGACCGCCATGTTGACCTCGACACCGACGGTGCGGTCACGGGTCTTCTCCTGCGCGGCCTTCAGCGTGGTCGCGGTCTCGGCCGGCAGCACGTCGAGCGCGCCGACCATGCGCAGCCGCCAGGGATTTCCGTCCTCGGCCAGCTCGGTCGCGAGGTCCGCGATGATCTTCACGAGCGGGTCGAGCTCGACCGACGGCCGTCGCAGATTGTCGGTGGCGAGCAGATAGAGCGTGACGTGCTTGATGCCGGCCTGATCACACCAGGTGAGCAGTTCCTTGATCCGGGCGGCGCCGACGCGATGCCCGTCGTTCGGGTCGACGAAGCCCATTTCCTTGGCCCAGCGCCGATTGCCGTCGCACATCACACCGACGTGCTGCGGCACCGGCTTGCCGGCCAGCTTTCCGGCCAGCCGCCGCTCATAGAACGAATAGACCAACGACCGGAGACTCATCGCCCGCAACCCTAGACCCCTTATCAGGGAGCGGCGTCGTCCGGAGGGCTAAACCTTTGGTCACGGTAGGCGATGAGTTGCGGTCATTCAGATATACGGGCACAGACGTCCCGCGCCGGGCAGGCCCGTTCCGTGGCGCACGTCCACGCGAGCTTCCGACCTCGGTTGCGCTCGGTGCGGCGGGTGCGCCTGGTGCGTACCCGCCGCCTTCCGTCAGGCGTCGGCCAGGCGGGCGCGCAGGGCGTCGAGTTCGGCCCAGAGGACTGCCGGGAGCTTGTCGCCGAACTTGGTGAACCACTCCGTCACCTGGGGGATCTCGGCCAGCCACTCGTCGCGGTCGACCTTGAGCACGGCGGCCAGGTCGTCCTCGGTGATGTCGAGACCGGTCACGTCCAGGGCGGTCGTGGTCGGCACGTGGCCGATCGGGGTCTCGACCGCCTCGCCCTTGCCGTCCAGGCGCTCGACGATCCACTTGAGGACCCGGCTGTTCTCGCCGAAGCCCGGCCACAGGAACCCGCCGTCGTCGCCGCGCCGGAACCAGTTGACGTAGAAGACCTTGGGCAGCTTGGCGGCGTCGCCGGACGCACCCTTGGCCATGTCGATCCAGTGCTGGAAGTAGTCGCCGGCGTGGTAACCGATGAACGGCAGCATGGCCATCGGGTCGCGGCGCACCACCCCGACCTGGCCGACCGCCGCGGCCGTGGTCTCGCTGGAGAGGGTGGCTCCCAGGTAGACGCCATGCACCCAGTCGCGGGCCTCGGAGACCAGCGGAATCGTGGTCTTGCGGCGACCGCCGAAGAGAATCGCGTCGATCGGCACCCCGCGCGGGTCGTGGTATTCGTCGGCGAGGATCGGGCACTGCTCGATCGGCGTACAGAATCGGCTGTTGGGGTGGCTTGACGGGTTTTCCGAATCCGGGGTCCAGTCGTGGTTCTTCCAGTCGGTCAGATGAGCCGGCGGCGAACCCATGCCCTCCCACCAGATGTCGCCGTCGTCGGTCAGCGCCACGTTGGTGAAGACCGAGTTGCCGCGGGCCAGCGTGCGCATCGCGTTCGGGTTGGTGTGGAAGTCGGTGCCGGGCGCGACGCCGAACAGCCCGAACTCGGGATTGGTGGCCCAGAGCCGGCCGTCCTCGCCGAACCGCATCCAGGCGATGTCGTCGCCGACCGTCTCGACCTTCCAGCCCGGCAGCGTCGGCTCGAGCATGGCGAGGTTGGTCTTGCCGCAGGCCGACGGGAACGCGCCGGCGATGTACCGGACCTGGCCCTCGGGCGAGGTCAGCTTCATGATCAGCATGTGCTCGGCGAGCCAGCCCTCATCGCGGGCGGCCACACTGGCGATGCGCAGCGCGTAGCACTTCTTGCCGAGCAGCGAGTTGCCGCCGTAACCGGAGCCGAACGACCAGATCTCCCGGGTCTCCGGGAAGTGCGAGATGTACTTCGTCTCGTTGCACGGCCAGGCGGCATCTTCCTGACCGGGCGCAAGCGGCGCGCCGACCGAGTGCAGCGCCGGGACGAAGTCTGTCTCGTCGCCCAGCGCTTCCAGGACCTCGGCCCCCATCCGAGTCATGATGCGCATGCTGGCCACGACGTACGGGCTGTCGGTGAGCTCGACCCCGAACATCGGCGTCGGCGCGTCCAGCGGACCCATGCAGAACGGCACGACATACATCGTCCGGCCCTTCATGCAGCCCCGATAGAGCTCCGTCATCGTCGACTTCATCTCGGCCGGCGCCATCCAGTTGTTGGTGGGACCGGCGTCCGCCTCGTCGACCGCGCAGATGTAGGTGCGCTCCTCGACGCGGGCCACGTCCCCGGGGTCGGTGCGGGCCCAGAACGAGTTGGGCTTCTTGGCCGGGTCGAGGCGGACCAGGGCGCCCGATTCGACCAGGGCATCGGTGATGCCGGCCCATTCGGACTCCGAGCCGTCGCACCAGACGATCCGGTCGGGCGTGGTCAGGGCGGCTACCTCAGCGATCCAGGCCAGCAGGCGCGGGTGCGAGGTGGGGGCGTCGTCAAACAAGGCGATCTCCTTCGGTCGGCACTGACCAATGACCTGCCAGGTCACGGGAGTCACCTCAGATTAGGCGGGCTGAGGGTGCTGTTCATCGGTTGTTCCTGTGGATAACCGCACAATCAACGGAAGCTTTGCTTGCAGACGATCGATCCTTCGCCGCAAAGCGCAGATCTGCGCAGCATCGCCAATTTGACCAACCGGCACCGGGCCGTTCGGATGGCTTCCGCAAACCGGACTAAACCCCCTAAACTGCGGGTATCTGGTCTTTCCTCCCACTCCCGCTACAGGAGGCAGGAATGACGATGCCGGCCACCGAACCGGACTCGGACACCGATCTGCTGACCGCGGTCCGCGCCGGCGACACTGCCGCCTACGGGACGCTCTACAAACGGCACCGGGCCGCGGCCCGGCAGCTCGCGTACGGGCTCACCCGCGACCCGGCCGACGCCGACGATCTGGTCGCCGAGACGTTCGCCAAGGTGTTCGCATCGCTGCGGGCCGGTCGTGGACCGCTCGTCGCGTTCCGCGCCTACCTGAACACGACCATGCGGCACGTCTGCTATCACCGGGCCCGGCGCGACCGGCGGCTCGAGTTCACCGACGACCTGACCCGCTACGACGAGGGGCAGCCGTTCACCGACCCGGCGCTGGACCGGCTCGAGCGGGCGTACGCGGCGGCGGCCTTCAAACAGTTGCCCGAACGCTGGCGCGACGTGCTCTGGCAGACCGCGGTCGAGGGAAACACGCCCGCCGAGGTGGCCGGCATGCTCGGCATGACGCCGAACGCGGTGGCGGTGCTCGCCCATCGGGCCCGGGAAGGCTTGCGCAGCCTCTATCTCCAGCAGCACGTGACGGTTGCCGAGCATCCGGAGTGCCGCTGGGCCGGCGACCGGCTCGGCGGTCATCTGCGTGGCCGGCTCGCGCCGCGGGACGCCAACCGGATGCGCAGCCACCTCGGCTGGTGCGGCGAATGCCGGGGACGAGTCGCCGAAATCAGCGAAATCGACAGCCTCCGTCACCGTCCGTATCGCCAGCGTCACCACGCGGGCTCCACCGGTTAAGACTCGCCAACGAAAACAGCGGTCCGTGACTGCCGCCGGTACTCTCGGGACGTGCCCGAAAACTCGACACCGCAGCCACGCGGTCTGCGGACCAAGCTTCGGGCACTAGTTCACGAGCTGAGCAAGTTCGGCACGGTCGGTGCTATTTCGTTCGCCATCGACCTCGCGATCTTCAACGTTCTGCTGCACGCCGGCTTCGAGACCCTCTCCGCCAAGACGATCTCGACCGTGCTCGCGACGACGGTCGCGTTTACCGGCAACCGGTTCTGGACCTGGCGGCACCGCGCCCACGACAACATGGCCCGGCAATACACCATGTTCTTCGTGCTCAACGCGATCGGCCTCGGCATCGGCCTGGCCTGCCTCGCGATCAGCCACTACGGCCTCGGCCAGATCTGGCCGTCACTGCAGACGCCACTGGCCGACAACATCTCCGGCCAGTTGGTCGGCACCGCGGTGGGCACGCTCTTCCGTTTCTGGTCCTACCGCCGGTTCGTGTTCCGCGACACATCTCCCCCCGATCAAGCCGACACGGGGATGACCCCCGGCCGTCACGCGACTAACGTGGCGTCGCCTTCTCCCATCCGTGACTCGGCGTGACCGCCCTTCCCTCGTAAGGTTGCCCAAATGCCCTCAGCAAGTCCGCTGACGGAACGCTTGCGCCGTCTTGCTCCTGAAGCCATCGCGTTCGCCGTCATCGGTGCCGGAAACACGCTGCTCTACATGGCGATCACCTGGGCCGCCCTGGGCATCGGCGCGGTCAAGGCGAGCATCGTCGCGACGGTCGTGACCACCACGCTGGCGTACTTCGCGAATCGGTACTGGACCTACCGGCATCACACGCGCACGGCGCTGCGTCGGGAGTACGCGCTGTTCTTCGGCTTCAACCTGGTCGGCATGGTCATCCAGTCCGGCGCGGTGGCGATCGGCAAGTACGGTTTCGGCCTCACCGAGCAGCACGACGAGCTGTCGTTCATGGCGGTGACCCTGGTCGGCATCGTGATCGCCACGGTGTTCCGCTTCTGGGCGTACCGCACGTTCGTCTTCCTCAAGCCGCCGGTCGACGGCCACGAGGCCGACCTGGCCGAGCTCGACGCGATGGCCGGCCTGGCCGAGCTGAGCGCGGCCGAGCCCGAGCCCACCCGCTAGCGCCGGAACAACCCGCCGCGTCTGCGCTGGGGCGGCAGCTCCGGCTCCTCCTCGGGCTCGTCGTCCTCGTAATCCTCCGGGTTGTGCAGGCGATCCTGCTCGATCACCTCGTAGAGCGCCGTCTGCACGTGGTTCGCCTGCGGGATCGCGGCGAGCACGGCCGCCTGGTCGCCGATCGAGTCGATGGTCAGCGTCCCCGAGCCGAACAGCCGGTCCAGGAACGACTGTGTCATCAGGTGGTTGTCGATCCGGTTGAGGGGCAGGTCGCGCCGCTCCCGGGCGATCACGCCGTTCTGCAGCAGGACCCGTTGGGTGGTCACCACGTAGTGGGTGCAGCGCCAGATCACCAGTGGGGCCACCCCGTACCGGATGCCGTAATAGCCCATGATCAGCGCGACCACGCCGAAGGCCAGATAGCCGCCGTTGTTCTGCGGCAGCATCACCCAGGACAGGGCCGCCGTCACCACCGCCAACACCACGACCGCACCGGGGCGGATCGTCGTCTTCCAGTGCGGATGCAGGTGGAGGACGACTTCCTCCTCGTCGGTGAGTACCTCGTCCGGGAACGCCACGCGGTCAGCGTACGTGCAGCACGTCACCCGCCGAGACGCGATGGGTGGCGCCGTCAGCCGTACGGATCACCAATTGGCCGTCGCCGTCCACCGAGGTCGCCTCGCCCCGCAGCTCACCGCCGCCGGGCAGCAGCACCCGCACCTCGCGGCCGATCGTCGAGCACCCCCGCCGGTACGCCGCGAGCAGCCCGCACAACTCCGCGTCGCCACCCGCCTCGCGCCATCCGCCGTACCACCCGGCGATGCCGCGCAGCAGGGCCCGCAGCAGCGGGTCGCGGTCGGCCGCGGCCGAGCCGGCCACCTTCAGCGAGGTCGCGGGCAGGCCGTTCGTCTCGGGCAGCTCGTCGGCACGGGTGGTCACGTTGAGTCCGATCCCCACCACCACGGCGTCGCCGGCCACCTCGGCCAGGATGCCGGCGCATTTCCGGTCACCCACCAGGAGATCGTTCGGCCACTTCAGGGCGGCGTCCACCTCGGCCACCCGCTGCACCGCCTCCAGCAGCGCCACCCCAGCCAGGAGCGGCAGCCAGCCGAACGCGCCGGTCGTAAGGGCCGGCCAGTCCGCCTCGGGCTTGGCGGCGGCGGGGCGCAGCAGCACACTCAGCGTGAGCCCGGCCCGCGGCGGTGACGTCCACTGCCGGTCGCGGCGGCCCCGGCCGGCGGTCTGCTGCTCGGCGACCACCACCAGACCCTCGGGATCACCCCGCAGCGCGGCCGCGGCGGCATCGGCGTTGGTGGAGGCGGTCTGGGCGCGAACGTCGATGTGCGTCCACAGACTCTCCGGCGTGACCAGGGCCCGCTCCAGCGAGCGCTGCGAGAGCGGCGGGCGGTCCAGGTCGGTGTAGGGGGACGCGGGCATTCGTCGACTGTAGTACCGACCTGATCACCACCCGGTGCGGATCAGCGCGGCGGCGGGTCGGCGGCGTGCCGGCTCACGTACATCGTGCTGGGGTGCACCGCGCTGGGGTTCACCGGACCGGGGTTCACCGGCGGCTCGGTCATCGAGATGGCCGGGCGGGGCCGCGGCCGCGGGCGGCGGCGCTCGACGGGCCGCGCGGGTTCCGGGGTGGCCGGTTCCGGGGTGGGTGGCCATTCGGCCGGCGTCTCGTCCTTGTCGTTGCGCGACTTCCACGAGCGGGGCAGGCGGATCCGGCTGGCTCGCTCGCCGTTCATCGGCCAGATCTGGACGACCTCGGTCGGCTCGGCCGGGACCGGGGAGAGGTTGAAGCCGGTGGCCGGCTCGTAGTCGGGGACGGCGGGGAGCCGCTCCACCGGGAGCGGCCAGCCGTATCCCTTGGCCGACGGCTCCGGGTCCGGGTTCAGGTCGACCGGGATCGGGGTCCAGTACTCGCCGGGGCGGGGCTCCTCCACCGACTCCCGGTGTTCGGGCCGGACCCACCCCGCGACGCGGTCGCCGTAACGGTCAGCGCGCGGCGGCCGGCCCTCGTCCTTGCCGCCGGCCTCGTCGGCCTCGGCCGCGCTGACCCGACCGCGCCGCGCCCGGTCGCCTCCCGGCAAGAATGTCCCCGGGCCTGCGCCGAAGCTGCCGGCACCCGTGCCGAAAGCGTCGACCGGCTCGAAGGTGCCCGGCTCGAACGCCCCGGGGTCGAACGGGGCCGCCGGATCCAGGGCGTCGTCGGTGGCGAACGGGTCGAAGGCCGGGCCCGGATCACGAGCCTCCCGGGCGTCGAGCTCCTCCAGCGCGGCCAACGCGTCAAGGGCATCATCGGTGCCGGAGTGCTCGAATCGCACCTCTTCGGCCCGCCGCACCGCAGGGTCGAACAGCATCGGCTCCTCCGGGTCCGGCCGGAGCCGGCGTCCTCGGCGGCGTCGCGTGGCCGGCGCCTCCGGGGCCTGGATCGGCTCGTTCTCGGCCTCGGGAAGGTCGAAATCCCTCTCCTCGTCGGCGGCGAACCCCAGCGACGCGAGGCTGCCCCGCTCGTCCTCATCGGGGGCGCTGGGCACGACGTACGTCGTATTCCTGCTGCCGGGAGGCGAGATCATTCCGCGTCGCCGCCCTCGCCGGGTCCGGCGGGATCTCGCGAGCGGTTCCCCGGCCTCTTCCTCCTCGACCACCGATTCGCTCGGGCCGGCCCCGAAGGGTGGGTCGGCGTCAAAGGCCGCCCCGGCCGCCGGCTCGAAGTCCGAGCCGATCTCGAGCACGGCGTCGGCCTCAGCCACTGGCCCGGCATGCAGTACCTGACCGGCATGAAGGGCCGGAAGTGCCTGGACGGCTACCGCGGGCTCGTCAACCACCGGTGGGCGGCCGGACGCCAGGGCCGGACGTTGCCGGGGTGCCTCGATCGCCTTTCGTCGCCGGGAGCGACGTTCGCCGCCGCCGTCCCCTCCGAAGAGATAGGCGCGGAAGCTGATCAATGTGGCGAGGCCACCGGCGATGAGGGCAAGCCCGGCCGCGGTCATCCAGTTCGTCACGCGGGTAGTAACGAATCGGGCATTGGGTGCGAAACGCGCCCGAAGCGACGCCCACCCACTCCCGCATTACGATCACCGAAGGAATACTCGCCGGTAGCCACAGCCCGTGAGGAGCACCGTGACCACGCAGCCGGAAACGGTCCAGGCCGACATCCACACCACGGCCGGGAAACTCGCCGATCTCGAACGCCGCACCGACGAGGCGGTCCACGCCGGTTCCGCGCGCGCGGTCGAGAAGCAGCACGCCCGGGGCAAGAAAACCGCCCGCGAGCGCATCGAACTGCTGCTCGACGAGGGATCCTTCGTCGAGCTGGACGGGCTGGCCCGGCACCGCACAACGAATTTCGGGCTGGCGGAGAACCGGCCCTACGGCGATGGCGTGGTGACCGGCTACGGCACTGTCGACGGCCGGCAGGTGTGCGTGTTCTCGCAGGACTTCACGGTCTTCGGCGGCTCATTGGGCGAGGTCTTCGGCGAGAAGATCGTCAAGGTGCTCGACCTGGCCATGAAGATCGGCTGCCCGATCGTCGGGATCAACGACTCCGGCGGGGCGCGCATCCAGGAGGGTGTGGTCGCGCTCGGCCTCTACGCCGACATCTTCTTCCGCAACGTGCGGGCCAGCGGCGTCATCCCGCAGATCTCGCTGATCATGGGCCCGTGCGCGGGCGGCGCGGTCTACTCGCCGGCGATCACCGACTTCACCGTGATGGTCGACCAGACCTCGCACATGTTCATCACCGGCCCCGACGTGATCAAGACCGTCACCGGCGAAGAGGTCGGGATGGAGGAGCTGGGCGGCGCCCGCACGCACAACTCGCGCAGCGGCAACGCCCACTATCTGGCCTCCGACGAGGACGACGCGATCGACTACGTGCGCGCGCTCCTGTCCTATCTGCCGTCGAACAACCTGGACGAGCCGGTGGTGTTCGAGGAGCTCTCGGACCTTTCCCCGAACGACGCCGACCAAGAACTCGACACGTTGATCCCCGACTCGGCCAACCAGCCCTACGACATCAAGACCGTGGTGGAGACCGTCGTCGACGACTTCCTCGAGGTGCAGCCGCTCTACGCGCAGAACATCGTGGTCGGCTTCGGCCGCGTCGAGGGCCGGCCGGTCGGGGTGGTCGCCAATCAGCCGATGCACTTCGCCGGCACGCTCGACATCGCGGCCAGCGAGAAAGCCGCCCGCTTCGTGCGCACCTGCGACGCCTTCAACGTTCCGGTGCTGACCTTCGTCGACGTCCCCGGCTTCCTGCCGGGCACCTCCCAGGAATGGGACGGCATCATCCGGCGCGGGGCCAAGCTGATTTACGCATACGCCGAGGCCACGGTGCCCAAGGTCACAGTCATCACGCGCAAGGCGTACGGCGGCGCCTACGACGTCATGGGCTCCAAGCACCTCGGCGCCGACCTGAACTTCGCCTGGCCGACCGCGCAGATCGCGGTGATGGGCGCCCAGGGCGCGGTCAACATCCTCTACCGCGGGGAGATCGACTCGGCCGAGCGCCGGGCCGAGCTTATTCAGGAGTACGAGGACGCGCTGGCCAACCCGTACATCGCGGCCGAGCGCGGTTACGTCGACGCGGTGATCGCGCCGTCGCAGACCCGGGCGCAGGTGACCCGGGGGCTGCGGACGCTGCGCACCAAGCGGGAGACCCTGCCGCCGAAGAAGCACGGCAACATCCCGCTCTGACGTCTGTCCTCAGGCGTCGTGCCGCAGGAGGAGCACTCCGCCATAGACGAGAGCGGCCATCGAGCCCAGCCAGAAGAGCGCGACGAAGAACGCGGTGGACAGACCCGTCTTGCCGGAGAGAGCGCCGGTGTCGGGTTCGCCGCCGCTCGTCCAGCTCTTGTACAGCTCCGGGATCTGCCGAACACCGCCCATCAACAAGAACCAGACCCAGATGTACGCGAAAACCAGCTGCACCTCCTCGTTCGACCGCATCGCCACCACCCAGATCAGCGCCCCGGTCAGCGGCACCACGAACAGGCCGAACACGTTGCGCACCATGACCAGCAGCAGCGCCATCAGGACCAGCGTCATGAGCAGAATCGAACGCGGCGAAACGCTGTGCACCAGCATCCAGGCGCCGGCCAGGCCGAACAACGACGGGCCGAGATAGCCGAACAGGCCCGCCATCAGGGTTTCCAGCAATCCCAGATCTTTGATCGCCTTGCTGAAGCCGGTGCTGCCGTCACCGCCACGATCGATCCGGATCTTCTTCACGAACAGCCCGGCCAGCGAGCCGAACATCGCGTGACCGCCCTCATGGGCGATCGTGATCGCGTGGGTCGTGTACCTCCACAGCGGGACGGCGGCGACGAACGCCACGACGCCGGTGGTCCACGCCATCCCGGTATCCGCCATGCACGGAACGTATCGACGATGGTGTTACCGCTCCATCACCTGATCCGGTGATGCTCGCCGGTCGTCAGGCCGACTGCGGCAGCCATTGGCCGGCCAGCATGAAGCCGCCGATCACCAGAGCGGCCACGTTGACGATCAGGAACACACCCACCCAGAACAGCGCCGGTACGTGGGTGAGGTGCGCGAGTTGGTCGGCGTCCGACTCCCGCATGCGGCCGCGGCGGCGCAGGCTCTGCAGCTCGAACACCGGGCGAACCCCGCCGAAAAGCAGGAACCAGACGCCGGCGTACGCGAAGACGGCCTGCACCTCGGGACTGGCGAACCAGGACACGATGAACACGATCGCGCCGGTGATCAGCACCGAGACGACCCCGAACGCGTTCCGGATGTTGATCAGCATGAGCAGCAGCAGAACGATCGCGAGCCAGAGCAGCAGCGTGATCCGGTTGCCACCCAGCAGCCAGGCGCCGAGCACGCCGATCAGCGACGGCGCGATGTAACCGCCAAGCAGCGTCAGCATCATGCCCGGGCCGGTCGGCTTGCCCGACGACAAGGTCAGGCCGGACGTGTCGAACTCCAGCCGGATGCCGCGCAGACGCCGGCCCGTCAACAGAGCCATCAGCGCGTGACCACCCTCGTGGGCGATCGTCACCGCGTTGCGGGCCACCCGCCACACCGGGCGGAAGGCGACCGCCAGCACGCCGGCCAGCGCGGTGAGCAGCACGAGCAGGCCGGGGGGATCCGGCTGAGCGCCGAGCAATTGATCCCAGAGGTCAGACACGCTGTCGATCGACACGCGGGCGACTGTATCCGATCACCCTAAGCGCGACGTCGGGCGCTGTCCGCTCGTTCCTTCTGGGCCACTGCCAGGGGGTTCGACTTCTGCTGGGCCAGCAACTGCCGCCCGGCCACAAAACCACCCGCGATGATCGCCAGACTGGCAGCGATCAGCACCAGAGCGACCAGGCCACCGGTGGCGACCAGGAGCGCCACATCGGCGACTGCGACCAGCATCCAAAGGGCGATTGTCGGCTTCTTACCGTGCCGTCGGCGGCTCATGACCAGCACCTCCATCAGTGATAACCGATCAAGTACCCACTTGACGGCATTCACTCACATCGGTGCTTGACAAATCCTACTGCGGCTGGAACGACTGGTAGAGCAGCTTTAGATCCGCCTGGGAGGCCGCCCAGTCGCTGGTCGAGACGTACCAGTTGAGGGAGAACGCCGCGCTGCTGTCCACCCGGATGTTCCGCCGGATCACGTGCTGCGGGTTCCCGCTGTCCGTGGTGTAGGTGAACTCCCAGTCGGCGACCGACTCGTAGTTGCGCCAGGTCACCGGCTTGAGGCTGATCCGGTTGTAGTCGCGGTAGCTCCCCCGGCGCGAACTCTCCTGGTTCTGCCAGTCCGCGTAGGCGTCCTTCTGCGGCGACTTGGTGCGGCCCAGGATCAGCAGCCGGTTGTTGTAGGTGATCCGCATCTCGGTGCCGCCACCGTTGACACTTGCGCCGGCCGGCAACGCGATCTTGAAGGCGGGCGCACTGCCGGTGGCCCCGAACGTGCGCATCGTCCAGCCCTTAGGCAGGGTGACCGCGCCGGGGTCGGCGGGCGCGCTGCTCGCCGGGGTCGACGGCGTCGTGGTCGTCGGCGTGGCCGATGACGGAGCGGCACTCGGTTGCGTCGAGACGGCGGCACTCGGCTGGGTGGCCGGGGCCGTCGCGGTGGCCGTGGTCGCGGCCGGGCCCGGGGCGCCGGTCGACTTGTCGTCGCTGCCGAACGCCTGCGCGATCAGGGTGATCACCAAGACCAGGACCAGTAGGACGATGCCCGCCGCGATCGCCGCCTGACGGTAGGTCAGCCGGGTGCCGAAGACCGTCACGCCACCTGGCGCCGGGCGCGGCTCCATCGGCTGCCAAGCCGGGCGGTTGGATCGGTTGATGGCCGGGACCGGCGAGACCGGGGCGACTTCCTCGCCCGGCTTCTCGTCGGTTGTCGCCTTTGCGGCCGGCTCCGCGGCGGGAGTCGGCGCCGCGGCGGCGGCCACCGGCTCCGGCTCGGCCACCTTGTCCGCCGGCTCGATGACCTCGGCGGCTTCCACCGGCTCGGCCTCGGGTTCCGACGTCTTGACGTCGGTGGGAGCGGACTCCGCCGCAGCCTCAGGTTCCGAGGTCTTGACGTCGGCGGGAGCGGCCTCGGCCTGTTCCGCGGTGGCGGCCGCCGCGGCCGCGGCCCCGGCTGCCGTGGGCTCGGCTGCCGTGGGCTCCTCGGTCTTCTCCGGTGCGGCGGGTTTTTCGTCCTTCTGGGGGACGGCCTTCGTCGCGGGAGCCTTGGCCGGGCCCTTCTTCTTCGGAGTCGGCCTCGGCGGGGCCGGCTTCGTCGGCGGGACCACCGTGGTGGCTTCCGCGGGCGGCGGCGGGACCATGGTGGTGGCATCGGCCTGCGCCGGGGCGGCCACGACCGTGGTCTGGTCGGCCGGCGGGGCGACGACCGTGGTCTTGTCCGCCGGCGGCGCCACGACCGTGGTCTTGTCGGCCGGCGGGGCCACGACCGTGGTCTTGTCGGCCGGCGGGGCCACCACCGTCGTCCGGTCGGCGGTCGGGGCGGCCGGACTCACCAGGGCGGTCGCGTCGGCCAGGGACTGCTCGTGCTCGGGCGCGGCCTGGCGCCGGCGGTGCGCGGCGACGTCGGCCGCGGTCAGGCCGCCCTGCTCGCCACGACCCGTGCGCGTCGACGGAGCCGCCGGGGCCGCGCTGGTCTGCCGAGTAGCAGGGGGCTGCCCGGGTGCGGTTGTGGACCCGCCACGCGTACCCATGGCGGTGGTTTTGTCGTCTTTGACCGGAGGGGTGTCGAGGCGCGTGGCGTCGAGCGGCTTGGCCTTAGGCCCGTCGACCTTTGTCGGCGTGTCGGAGCGCCCGACCGGCGCCTTGCCCGGCACAAAGATCGGCGGCCGGCCCTCGCCGGCCGCCGGGCGGCCACCCGACACAGACGGACGACCCGGCGGATCAACCGGACGGGCGGGCGCAACCGGCGGACGCGGACCCGGCACCACCGGCGTCGAACCCGTCGGCGCGACCAGCCCGGAGCGGTCCCGGCCCGCGCCCGGACGACGCATCGTCGGGCTCATCGGGAAGGTCAGCTTCGAACGGCGGCCGGTCGCCCGATTGAGCAGGCGTTCCGCTTCCTCGGCGTTGATCCGGTGCGTCGGGTCCTTGCGGAGCAGGCCGTTGAGCACCGGCTTCAGCGGGCCCGCGTTGCGAGCCGGCGGCGGGTTTTCGGTGGCCAGCGCGGCCAGCGTGGCGATCGCCGAGGGCCGGGCGAACGGCGAGGAGCCCTCCACCGCGGCGTAGAGAGTGGCGCCGAGCGACCAGAGGTCAGCGGCCGGCCCCGCGGTGCCGTCCCGGGCCCGCTCCGGCGCAATATACGCCGGCGAGCCCAGCACCAGACCCGTCCGCGTCACGTTGGGGTCACCCGGCACGGTGGCCAGGCCGAAGTCGGTCAGCACGACCCGCCCGTCGGCACCGATCAGCACGTTGCCCGGTTTGACGTCCCGGTGCACCACGCCGGCCCGGTGGGCGGCGCGCAAGGCACCCAGCACACCCAGCCCGATCTCGGCCGTGCGAACCGGCGAGAACGGCCCGTCGGCCGCGATCGTGTCCTGCAGCGAGCGGGACGGCACGTACTCCATGACGATCCACGGGTCGGCGTCCGTCCGCAGCACGTCGAAGACGCGGACCACGTTGATGTTGTTGAGCCGGGCGATCGCACGCGCCTCACGCAGCGAGCGCTCGCGCATCTCCTGCCGCTCCCCCGGAGTCAGCCCCGGCGGCGGGACAAGCTCCTTGATGGCGACCTCACGGTGCAGGACGACATCGGTCGCCCGCCAGACGCGACCCATCCCGCCCTGACCGAGCGGCGCGACAAGCCGGTAACGGTCAGCGACTACGGCTGGGGGAGAAGAAGACATCAGGAGGAAAATACCCGGTCATGTCCAGCGGCAGCGAATCGATCAGCCGAGTGTGGGATGCGTGTCACCGAATATCCCTCGAAACGTCGTACGCTCGGTCGATGGATGAGGAACCCCTGGTCAGCGTCGTCCGGGGCAACCCGACCGATCTGGAGCTGGCCGCCCTGGTCGTGGTAATGGCCGCCAGATCCACCTCGGCGAATGCGGCCGCCCCCACCCCCCGCCCGTCGACCTGGGCCCGATCCGCACGCCCGTCGATGCCACGGCCGGGCTGGCGCAACTCATCGCTCCCCCGATAGCGACCGTCCACAGGCGGTAGTGTGGGGCCCCCGGAGCTGGCGGCGAACGACTACTCTCATGGATGTTTAGCCGGTTTGCGCCGGTGTCCGAGAGGCTCGTTCGGGGGAGGCCACGCATGATTCCGGAGGACGACCGCGGGCCAGCTTGGCTGCGCGATTACGGCTACACAGACTTCGGCCAGATCGAGGCCGACATCGAGGCAATGGAACATTTCGCCTCAAAGCTGTCGGCCAACGTGAAGGACGAATACGCTCCGCACCTCTCCACCGTGACGACCGCGATGTCGACCCGGCTGCCGAACCCGCCGAGCGAGTTCATCGAGCTGCTGACCTTCATGTTCGCCCACCACGAGGCAGCGGACGTCGCCCACCAGAACGTGTACAACTTCGCGAACGGCACGCGAAACTTCGCCGTGGCGGCGGAGGACATCAGCCAGAAGTACGACGGCTCGGACGCCTTCGCCCGGGCCAAGGTCGCCGACGTCAACGACGTGTTCGGCAACGTCGACGTTCCCGGCTCGGCGACCAACGGCGGAGGCGATCTCTGATGCTCGATGCACCCGGTGGCGGTGGCGGCACCCCGTGGGAGTCGATGACGATCGACAAGATGCAGGAGCTCATCCGCAATCCCAACACCGACAAGCAGTGGGAAATCGTCGATGGTTGGAAGAAGTCGGCGGATCTGATCCTGGAGCACCGCTTCCAGGTGGAGGGCTACAAAAGCAACCTCATGGCGGCCTGGCCACCGGACAAGAGCGCCGCGTCCAAGGCATACGTGGATCGCCTGGACAATCTGATCGCCCATCTCACCGAGACTTATGAGGCGTCGCTCGCCAACTACCAGGCCTTCTCGTCGGCGACCGGGGCGATCTACCAGGCTCAGGTCGCGATGGAAAAGATCTACCAGGAGTACAAGAGCAACGAAACCCTGCTGACCAACTTCACGGCCCAGCAGCAACAGGCCAAGAGCAGCTCGACTCCCACCCCGAGCCCGAGCCCGAGCGGGGAGCAGCCGCCGGTTGCGCCGGGCCGGCAGGCCGAGTTGCAGGTGCAGGCGGCCAAGATGCTGAGCGGAGTGAGCACGGAGCTTGCGCAGGCTCAACTCAGCATCGTCAAGCCGGCCCTCTATTCTCCGCTCGTTCTCCGGAACGACAAGCCGCACCCGTCGGACGACAACCCATACGTCGCTCCCCCGATCCCGCCGATCACCACGGCTTTCGCTAGCGACGAATCGACGTCCACGAGCTCGAACAGGCCCTCGGCCAGCTTTCCGACCTCGAACGGCTCGACCGGCACCACGACTGTCCCCGGTCTTACCGGGAATCTGAGCCCCATCACGCCGGCCCCGACCACCTCACAACCTGGCCTGGTCCTGGGGGGAACGCAGACGCCGGTCCCGACACCGTCGAACACCGGCCTGAGCCCGCTCTCACCGACGCTTCCCGGCGGCACGGGTGGGCCGATCTCGAGCACGGGCCTGACGCCAACGACCGCCTTCGCTCCCAGCACCGGGACCTCGGGTCCGTTGCCCAGGTCGACCGGAATCGGGCGCGGCAGTGCGGGCGCTCGTGAAGGGGTTCTCCGTCCGAACAGCTCCCTGCCGGAGGGAATGCGCGGTCTGCCAGAGGGAATGCGCGGCGCACCGACCAACGGCGTCATCGGCGGCACGCCGGGCGGGCTCGGCCAGCCGGGGGCCGGCCGCGCCGGCACGCGGCGAGTTAATCCGGTTGGCGGCGTCATCGGCGAGGGCGCGGGCGGGCACGGAACCTCGCGCGGCACGGGAGCCGGGCGTGTCGCCGGATCCGGCGGCATGATGGGCGCCGAGCACGGCAATGGCCTTTACGGGGGGCCGAACGGCGGCCGCAAGTCGGGCCGCCGCGAGGAGTCCGACGGCACGCACTGGGATCCGGACAACCCGTGGGAGACCGCCGAGGGTGTCGACCCCGTTGTGCTGCCTTCCCGCGAGCAACGCATCGACCCAGGACCAGCGATCGGCCTCAGTTGATCAGACATCGTGCGCTGGGTGCGGCGGCAGGAGCTCTGGCTCTCACTGCCGCCGCCGTGATTCCAGCATCTCCCGCGTTCGCTGACAGCGTTCGTGACCGGCAGTGGTACCTGCAAAGCCTGCACGTCGCGGAGGCCCACGCCATTACGACCGGCAACGGGGTCACGGTTGCCGTCGTCGACTCCGGCAGCTACCCACACCCGGACCTCAAGAGCAACCTTCTGCCGGGGCTCGACGAGACGGATGCGGCCGGCGGAAACGGCCAGAACGACACCGTCGGTCACGGCACCGAAATGGCGGCACTTATCGCCGCGCAGGGCAGAGGTTCGAACACCGGGGTCCAGGGCATTGCTCCCTCCGCCAAGATCCTTCCTGTTCGGATAACGAAGACGAAGATCAGCTTCGACGGCACGACAGTGGCGCTGGCCAAGGGCATTTCCTGGGCCACCAGCCAAGGCGCCAAGGTCATCAACGTCTCCGTCGGGGCAGGCCCGGCCTTCGACCTCGAGGACGCAGTCACGGCCGCCCTCGACAAAGACGTGGTCGTTGTCGCCGCGGCGGGAAACGCGTCGACCGATGCGGTTATCGGCTATCCGGCCGCCATCGACGGCGTCCTGGCTGTGGGCGCCAGTGGACGCGACGGAAAACATGCATCGGGTTCGCTTCCCGACGCCAAGATTCAGATCTGCGCCCCTGGCGTCGAAATCGTCTCAGCCTCGCCGCAGGACAAATACACCTCGTCCGATGGCACGTCGAGTGCAACGGCGATCGTTTCCGGTGCGGCCGCGCTTGTGCGGGCCAAGTTTCCGCAACTGTCGGCCGAAGATGTCGTCAAGCGGCTGACCTCGACCGCTGACGACATCGGGCCGCCGGGGCGCGACGACGAGTGCGGATTCGGCCGGCTGAACATCGTCAAGGCGCTCACCGCCGACGTGCCGACGACCGGAGGGGGCGCCACATCGGTTCCGGCGTCCTCCACTCCGTCGACCGCTCCGGGTTATATCGACCCGGCCGCGACCACCGCTGCTCCGCAGGCCGACAGTGAGCCTGCCTCCAGCAGCACGCCGCTTGTTCTTGGTGGGGTTCTGGTTGGGCTGATCGTCGCCGGCGGGCTTGTCGCGGCGCTTGTTGTTCGGCGGCGGCGCGGGGTCTGAGTGGAAGTTCGGCAGGCTTCGGGCTGAAACGCGGCGTTCTGTGCACCTTTGGTGGCGGTGGGGCTTGTAACCTCGGGGGCGTGCAGAACGACATCGTGTATCGGCTGGTCCTCGCGTCGGCTAGTCCGGCTCGGCGTGCCCTGCTCTCCGCCGCCGGCATTGACGCCGAGGTGCTGGTCAGTGGCGTTGACGAGTCCGCTGTGGAAGCCGCGGACGCCTACTCCCTGTGCCTGGCCCTGGCGCGCATGAAGGCTCGCGCGATCGCCGCCGACCTGCCGGCCGACCCGGGCATTCTGGTGCTCGGGTGCGATTCGGTGCTGGCGTTCGAGGGGGAGATCTTCGGGAAGCCGGCCAACGCCACCGAGGCCGCCAAGCGGTGGTCGATGATGCGCGGGCGCTCGGGTGTGCTGCACACCGGCCACCACCTGACCGGGCTGGTCAGCGGCAAGCAGGCCGAGGCGGTCGGCACGACCACGGTGCATTTTGCCGATGTCACCGACGAGGAGATCGCGGCCTACGTCGCCACCGACGAGCCGCTCAACGTGGCCGGGTCCTTCACGCTGGACGGGCGCGGCGGTGCGTTCGTCGAGCGGATCGAGGGCGATCCTGGCAACGTGATCGGGCTTTCCCTTCCGCTGCTGCGGAAGCTTCTCATCGAGATGGGCGTCTCGATCACCGCGTTGTGGCGGGCCTGAACCGACAGGCCCGCCACCACAGGGCGGTCAGCGGACGCTGCGGGAGAACTCCCTCGCGGCCCAGGCGACGGCGAGGAAGGCCAGCACGGCCATGATCAGCAGGCCCTGCCAGACGGCGGGGGCGCCCAGGTCGCCCCGGAACAGTGCCCGCGTGCCGTTCACCGCCCAGGAGAACGGGTTCCAGTCGGCGACGCCCTGCAGCCAGCCGGGGGCGAACGTCAGCGGCAGCAGGATGCCGGAGAGAAGCAGCACCGGCTGGGCCACCGTGTTCATCAGCGGGGCGAGGGCGTCCTCGCTCTTGACCACGAGTGCGATGCCGTAGCTGAGCGCCGAGGTCATGAGTGAGATCAGCGCCAGCATGAGGTAGGCCAGCAGCAGGTTTCCGATGAACACGCGCAGGTCGAAGATCAGGGCCAGGAGCGTGATGATCACGGCCTGGGCGATGAGCGAGACGACGTCGCGCAGGGAGCGGCCGAGCAGCAGGGCGAGGCGGCTGACCGGGGTGACCCGGGAGCGCTCGATCACGCCGGCCCGCAGTTCGGCGATCAGGCCGAAGCCCTGGAACAGGCCGCCGAAGATGGCGAGCAGAACCAGAAGACCGGGGACGAAGATTTCGTACGCCTCGGCGTTGGAACTCACGCCGAGCGCGGGCTTGAGCAGCGGGGCGAACAGCAGCAGGTACATGACCGGCTGGAAGACGCCGACCAGGATCCACACCGGGTTGCGAAGCAGCAGTTGGGCCTGGCGCTGGAAGATCAGTGAAGTGTCGCGAAGCAGCTTCATGTCTCAGCTCTCCCGCAGGGATCGGCCGGTCTTGGTGAGGAACACGTCGTCGAGGCTGGGGCGGTGCAGCTCGATCCCGGCCAGCGGCACGTCGGCGGCGTCGAGGGCGCGCAGGATCTGCGGGATCGCCACCGCGCCGTCCTCCACGTAGAGCCGCACGTTGTCGTCGTACGTCTCGATCTTGTAGGAGTCCAACGCCTGCACGGCGGCCGAAACCGAGGTCGGCGGCAGATCCACCCGGACCACGTCGCCGGAGATCTCTCGCTTCAAGTCCGCGGGCGTGCCGGACGCGACGATCTCGCCGTTGTCCATGATGGAGATCCGGTCGCAGAGCGCGTCGGCCTCGTCGAGGTAGTGCGTGGTGAGGAAGACCGTCATGCCCTCCGCACGCAGACGGCGCACCTCGTCCCACATGTGTGCCCGGCTCTGCGGGTCGAGGCCGGCGGTCGGCTCGTCGAGGAACACCACTTTGGGCGCGTGGATGATGCCGAGCGCGATGTCGACCCGGCGGCGCTGGCCGCCGGAGTAGGTGCTGCACTTGCGATCCGCATACTCCGACAGCTGGAACGCGTCGAGCACCTCGGTGGTGCGGGCCTGGGCGGCGACCTTCGACGCGCCGTAGAGCCGTGCCTGGAGCACCAGTTCCTCGCGCGCGGTGGAGCCGTCCCAGGTGCTGCCGCCCTGGGCGACATAACCGATCCGGCGGCGCACCTCGCCCGGGTCGCTGCGCAGGTCGGCGCCTGCGATGGTGGCCGAGCCGCCGTCCGGCTCGATGAGGGTGGCGAGCATCCGCAGCGTGGTGGTCTTGCCGGCCCCGTTCGGACCGAGGAATCCGAAGATCTCACCCTCGGCGACGTCGAGGTCGACACCGCGTACCGCATCGATTTTCTTTTTCTCGCGCCCCTGGCGCGACGTGAACGACTTGCGCAACCCGCGAGTCTCTATCATGCGGGCAGCGTAGGTTATTCAAGTTTTACTAGTCAAACTTGATTAAGAGGCGGGCCACTCTTTCTCGATCGGCACGCCAGGCAGGTACCGCTCGCCGGACTCGATCTTCTTGGCCGTGCGCTCGCACCAGGCGATCTCCGCCTCGGCCCGGACGATCGAGAGCTCCCACATCCAGCCGACGTAGACCGGTTTCTGCGTGGTCCACTCGGCCTGCATCACCGCCTCCAACTGCAAGACCCCCGCCCGTAACTGCATGGCCCGGTTGCGCAGGGCCGCGGCGGCCTCCTCGCGCGACAGGGCCGGCAGGAACGCGAAGGCCGCCATGAACGGGTCGGGGCCCGCACTCACGTTCCACCAATTCCCGCGCAGCAGCGTCTGGAACTCGGCCTTACCCTTCTCGGTGATCTCGTAGGTGGTGCGGGCCGGCCGCCCGGCGATCTGCTCGGTGGAGACCTCGCGGAGCAGGCCCTCCTCGGTGAGCTTGCGCAACGCGTGATAGATCGACCCCGGCTGGATGTTGGCCCACTTGTCGGCGCTCCAGCTCAGCAACTCACGACGCACGTCGTAACCGTGCACCGGCTGCATCCACTGGACCAGGCCGAGAATCATCATGCGCGTCGCAGACACAAGTCACAGGGTAGATCTGCCGTTAACTTTCGTTAGGCTCTGCCTGTGCGCAAGGTATTGATCGCCAACCGAGGCGAAATCGCCGTCCGGGTGATCCGGGCCTGCCAGGACGCCGGCTTGGCCAGCGTCGCCGTCTACGCCGACAGCGATCGCGACGGCCTCCCGGCCCGGCTCGCCGACGAGGCGTTCGCGTTAGGCGGGGAGACCGCCGCCGACACCTACCTCCGCATCGACAAGCTCCTCGACGTCGCGGCCCGCAGCGGCGCCGACGCGGTGCACCCGGGCTACGGCTTCCTCTCGGAGAACGCCGAGTTCGCCCAGGCCGTGCTCGACGCCGGGCTGACCTGGATCGGCCCGACCCCGCAGGCGATCCGCGACCTCGGCGACAAGGTCACCGCGCGGCACATCGCCCAGCGTGCCGGCGCCCCGCTGGTCGCGGGCACCGCCGAGCCGGTCCAGGACGCCGAGGAGATCATCTCCTTCGCGCGGGAGAACGGCCTGCCGGTGGCGATCAAGGCGGCGTTCGGCGGCGGCGGCCGCGGTCTCAAGGTCGCGCGCACGATCGAGGAGATCCCGGCCCTGTTCGAGAGCGCCACCCGCGAGGCGGTCGCGGCTTTCGGGCGGGGCGAGTGCTTCGTCGAGCGCTATCTCGACCGGCCACGCCACGTCGAGGCGCAGGTCCTGGCGGACACGCACGGCAACGTCGTGGTGGTCGGCACCCGCGACTGCTCGCTGCAGCGCCGCCACCAGAAACTGGTGGAGGAGGCGCCCGCGCCGTTCCTCACCGACGCGCAGCGGGCGCAGATTCACGAGAGTGCCAAGGCGATCTGCCGCGAGGCCGGTTACCACGGCGCCGGCACGGTGGAATACCTCGTGGGCCAGGACGGCACGATCTCCTTCCTCGAGGTCAACACCCGGCTCCAGGTGGAGCATCCGGTCAGCGAGGAGACGGCCGGTCTCGACCTGGTGCGCGAGCAGTTCCACATCGCCGACGGCGCGCCGCTGGCCGTCACCGAGGACCCGATTCCGCGTGGGCACGCCATCGAGTTCCGCATCAACGGCGAGGACGCGGGCCGCAACTTCCTGCCGGCGCCGGGCACGGTCACGGCCCTGACCTGGCCGCTCGGGCCGGGCGTGCGGGTCGACTCGGGCGTCGAGGCGGGCAGCGTCATCGGCGGCAACTTCGACTCGATGCTCGCCAAGATCATTGTGGTCGGCGCGACCCGGGCCGAGGCGCTCGAGCGGGCCCGCCGGGTGCTCGACGAGACCGTGGTCGAGGGCATCGCGACGGTGCTGCCGTTCCACCGGGCCGTGGTGCGCGATCCGGCCTTCACCGCCGAGCCCTTCACGATCCACACCCGCTGGATCGAGACGGAGTGGGCGAACGACGTCGAGCCGTTCGGCGCGGCCGCGGCAACCGCGGCGCCGGCCGACCGGGAAACCGTGGTGGTCGAGGTCGGCGGCAAACGGCTCGAGGTGAGCCTTCCCAAAACCCTTTTGATGGGTACGGGTGGGACCGCGGCCCAACCGCAGCGTGCGCCGAGCCGCCGAGCGGCAGGCGCGGCCACCGCGGCCGGTGCCGGTGGTGCCGCGCTGACCGCACCCATGCAGGGCACGATCGTCAAGGTCGCCGTCGCCGACGGCGACGAGGTGCAGGAGGGCGACACCATCGTCGTGGTCGAGGCCATGAAGATGGAGCAGCCACTGCAGGCGCACAAGGCCGGCACCGTCTCGGGCCTGTCGGTGGAGGTCGGCGGCACAGTCACGGCCGGCGCGGTGATCTGCTCGATCGACTGACCGCCACCAGGCGGCGCTACGGCGCTAAGGCGCGTAGTCGCGGGTCAGTTCGGCGAACAGGCTCCGGGCCGCCTCGGCCGGGTCCAGGTCGCGGTCGGGAAAGGCGCCGCTCAGCCACAGCGTGGCGAAGCCGTGCGCCATCGACCAGGCGGCCAGGCCAGCCCGGCGCACCTCGGGCGGGGCCGCCTCGGCCGTGCCCGCTCGGGCAGGGCGGACCGGGCCGTCCGGAGCGTCCGCGGCGAGCAGCCCACCGGGCAGCTCGGACACCGCGGCATAGAGCGCGTCGGCCGCCTGCGCCCGCGCGGCCAGCAGGCCAGGGTCGTCGGCGTGATAGAGATCGGTACGGAACATGACCTCGAACAGCGAGCGCCGGGTGGTGGCGAACCGGATGTAGGTGACGCCCAGCTCGATGAAGCTGTTGCTGGCCAGCCGCGAGGTGGCCAGCGCCTTGGCGAGCTGCTCGAAGCCCGCCGTGGCGAACGCGGTGAGCAGGCCGGCCTTGTCTCCGAAGTGGTGGGTCGGCGCCGCGTGCGAGACACCCGCCCGGCGAGCCAGGTCGCGCATGCTCAGGGCGGCCACCCCGTGCTCGGTGATCGCCTCGTCGGCCGCCTGGAGCAGGGTCCGACGCAGGTCACCATGGTGATAAGCCATGATCCAATTCTAACTTTACGGCGTCAAGATGCCGTCGGCAGCCAGTACCTCAGCTTCTCGTCCATCTTGTCGTGCAGGACGCCGCCGTTGCGCTCGATGGTGCGGCGCGAGGCATCGTTGGTGTCGTCGCAGGTGATCAGCACCCGGGGCAGGCCCAGCGCGGCGGCGATCGGCAGGGACGCGGCCAGCATCGCGGTCGCATGACCCTTCCGGCGCGCCGACGGCCGTACGTCATAACCGATGTGCCCGTTGCGCTCGCCCATCCGGCCCGGCGCCAGCCGGTGCCGGATGCCCAGCCGGCCGAGGTATTCGTCACCGTCGACCCACCACAGTGACGTCGTCGGAACATACGTCGCCGGCCTCGGGGTGTCTTCCCGCTCCTGCGCGCGCAGGCTGTCGACGAACCGCTGGAACTCCGGAAGCGACGACCACACCTTGCCGAACTGCCGGATGTACTGCCCCACGTTGCTCGAGTCGCCGGGTTGCGCCCGCCCCTCGGCGATGTGCTCATCCATCGCGATGAGGTAGGAGGCGTGGACGTCGACGGTGGGGGGAATCAGCTCGGGCACGACCCTCAGCGTAGGCGAGTGATCGTTACCTCGACGCCCTGGCCGGTGCTCTTCGGTCCGGCGTAGACACCTTTGAGGGGCGGCACATCGCCGTACTCCCGTCCGCGGCCGACCACGACGTGGCGTTCGCCGACCGGCACGCCGTTGGTGGCGTCGAAGGCCGTCCACCGGCCCACCCACCACTCGACCCACGCGTGCGATTGACCGACCACCGACTCGCCGATCGCGGCCGACGGCCGCGGGTGCAGGTAACCGGAGACGTACCGGGCCGGCATGCCCATCTCGCGCAGCATGCCCACGGTCAGGTGGCTGATGTCCTGGCAGACGCCCTTGCGCTGTTGCCAGGCGTGCATCGCGTCACTCTGCACACCGGTCGCGCCGGGCTGATAGGTGACCTCGCCGCGCACGAACTCGCAGACGGCCAGGGCCGCCGCGTGCGGGGTGGCGTGGGCCGCCTTGATGTCGGCCGCGATGCCGCTCAGTTCGTCGTCGAGGCCGGTGCGTTTGGTCGGCAGGATCAACTCGTACCACCGGTCGACGCTTTCCGGTTGGGTCAGCGCCTCCCACGAGCAGCCTTCGCTCGCGTCCAGGAGGTCGCCGGGCGGCAGCGTCTCCACCGTCGAGGTCGCGGTCACGGTCATCGCGTCGTGCGGCGCGTGCACGTCGAACGCGGTGACGACCGTGCCCCAGTAATCCTCGTAGCGGTAAGTGCGGGCCGGCGGCCACACCTCCACCCGGGCGTCGAGCACCGCCTGCCGGGCGTCGTTGCGGGGCCACATCCGGGCCTCGTTGTACGAGGACGAGGCCGGCCCCGCATAGTCGAAGCCGGTCTTGTGCTGAATGCGAAGCCGCCAGGAATCCACCGTCACGCTGAGCCCTCCTTAGGCATGCCCTTCTGGCCCTCGCCTGCGAGGCCGTCGGCAGCTGCGGCTGGGTGCCGCTCGGCGCAGGCGGTCATGCCACCGCCCCTCGCACCCAGTTGACCGCGGTCGTCTGCCGGAAGTACCTACGTGACACCGCGTCGTTCACCTGCGAACACGTCTTCTCGAGGCTGGCCAGCACCGGCGACAGGTCGCCGATCAGCTCGTCCGCGCCACGGAACTCGAGGTTGGTGCGGGCCCGCCCGACGATCCGCTGGGCGTCGGTGGCCACACCGGCCCGGCCCGGATCGGGTTCGAGCTCGGCCAGGCAACTCTCCGCGGTGGAGAGCGCCGCGAACACCGAGCGCGGGAACAACCGGTCGAGCAGCAGGAACTCGGCCGCGTGCCGGTCGTCGAGCGAACCACGATAGGTGCGCAGGAACGTCTCCCAGGCCCCGCTGGACCGCAGCAGGGTCATCCAGGTCGGGATGCTGCCGCCGGCCCGCTCGTGGGTGCGCAGCAGCCGGGCGGTCATGTCGGCCCGCTCGACGCTGCGGCCGAGAACCAGGAACAGCCAGCCCTCGTCGCGGCTCATGGTGGCGTCGGTGAGCCCGGCCATCACGGCGCAGCGCTCCCGCACCCACCGGAAGAACGCGTGCACGCCCTGCTGCTCGACCCGGCGCCGGGCGTTGGGCAGGCCGTGCCAGGTGGAGTTGAGGCACTCCCACATCTCCGAGGAGACGGTCTCCCGGGAGCCGCGGGCATTTTCCCGGGCGGCGGCGAGCGCGCCGACCACCGAGGAGGCGTTGCGGTCGTCGAGGCCGAGCAGGCCGACGATCTGGGCCGAGGTGAACGGGCCGTCGGTGGTGGGCATGCCCATCACAGCCAGCAGCGACCGGCAGGCCTGGTCTTCCCGGGTCCACGGGTCGGCGAGCATCCGCTGCAGGTGCACGTCGAGGATGCGGGCGGTGTCCTCGGCCCGCTCGACATAACGGCCGATCCAGTAGAGCGACTCGGCTATCCGGCTCAGCACGCCAGCCTCCCCTGTTGCTGTTGTTGCTGCTGCTCCTCCGAACCGGACGCACCGGGGCCCACATCCGGCGAAGCCGCCGGCGGCAACGGCGAAGGTGCGGCCGGCAGATGCGGCACCTCGAACGGGGTCAGGTCGTCCTCGGCGGCGAGCACCCAGGTGTCCTTGGAACCGCCGCCCTGGCTGGAGTTGACCACGAGCGCGCCCTCGGGCAGCGCCACCCGGGTCAGCCCGCCCGGCAGCACCCAGATCTTCTCGCCGTCGTTGACCGCGAACGGCCGCAGGTCGACGTGCCGCCCACGGAGCCGGTTCCCGATCAGGGTGGGAACCATGGAGAGCTTCACCTCGCGCTGGGCGATCCATCCGCGGGGATTTGCCACGATCTTTTCCCGTACGTCGAAAAGCTCCGTCGACGAGGCCTGCGAACCGATCACGATCCCCGCGCCCCCGGCCCCGTCGACCGGCTTCAGCACGAGCTCGTCGAGGCGGGGCAGCACGTCGTCGAGAACCCCCGGTTCGTCGAGGCGGTAGGTGTCGACGTTGGGGAGCAGCGGCTCCTCGTTCAGGTAGTAACGGATCAGGTCGGGAACGTAGGTGTAGAGCAGCTTGTCGTCGGCGACGCCGTTACCGACCGCGTTGGCGATCGTGACCCGCCCGGCCCGGGCCGCGTTGAGCAGCCCGGCCACCCCGATCACCGAGTCGGCCCGGAAGTGCACCGGGTCGAGGAAGTCGTCGTCGATGCGCCGGTAGATGACATCGACCCGCTGCTCGCCGGCGGTGGTGCGCATCGCCACGTCGTTGCCGACGCAGACCAGGTCACGCCCCTCGACCAGCTCGACGCCCATCTCCCGGGCGATCAGCGAGTGCTCGAAGTAGGCGGAGTTGTAGACGCCCGGGCTGAGCACCACCACGGTCGGATCGTTGACCCCGATCGGCGCGGCCGCCCGCAGCGCCCGCAGCAGCATCGCCGGGTAGGACTCGACCGGCAGGATGCGGGTGGCGGCAAAGACCTCGGGCAGCACCTGGGCCATCGCCCGCCGATTTTCCATCACGTAGCTCACCCCGGACGGGATGCGCACGTTGTCCTCCAGGACCCGGAAGGTGCCCTGCTCGTCGCGGATCAGGTCGACCCCGGAGACGTGGATGCGAACGCCGTTGGGCGGGTTGATGCCGGCCGCCGCGCGCAGGAAGTGGGCGCTGGTGGCGATGATCCGCCGCGGCACCACGCCGTCGGCGAACACCTGGCCGGCGCCGTAGACGTCAGCCAGGAACGCCTCGAGCGCCCGGATGCGCTGGGCCACCCCGATCTCGACCTGCCGCCACTCCGCCGCCGCGATGATGCGCGGCACGATGTCCAGCGGAAACGGCCGCTCGACGCCCTTAAGCGCGAACGTGATGCCCTGGTCGAGGAATGCCCGGGCCAGCACCTCGGCACGAATGCCCAGTTCCGCACTCGACAGCGGCTGGAGAGTCGCGTGCAGGGCCTCGTAGCTTTCCCGGGGCATGCCTAGCTCGCTGAACATCTCGTCCCAGCCGGGGCCGAGGCGGTACTCCTCGAAAAGATCCGCCATGCCAGGAATCTACGGTCGGCTCGTTGCGTGCGAGTAACGAACGAAACGCAGCTGTTCGCATTAGCGGGCGGGCCGTCGGAACGGGACCTTCCGACGGCCCGGGCCGGTACACCGAGAACGGGGGACCCGGCGTCTCCGGCAACGCTCACGGTACGCCGGAGGAGGGCATGCGAAAAACCCGTGGGACCAGCGAGGATGAAATAAAGGGAAATAACCGGCGCGGACCGACTCCGGATCGTATCGCGTGCGGCGACAATACCGTGTCAGGTATCACCGTCCCGGGGCCCTGATCAGGGCGCATGCTGGAGCACAGCGCATTCTCAGGTACGCCCATCGACAATGTGGCAAGCCCTGATGCCGTGAGGTGGCCGAACCGATGACCGAACTGCTGACCATGATGGCCACCCCGGTGTGGGCCTATCTGGCGCTGTTCGGCTTCCTGACGGTCGACGCCGTGGTTCCGGTGGTGCCGATCCAGGCGATCATGATCACCACCGGCGCGCTCACCGTCTACGGCAACCTCGACCTCGCCCCGGTGATCGCGATCGGCGCGCTCGGCATGTTCACCGGCGACTCGATCGCCTTCCTGCTCGGCCGCACCACCGGTCACGTCGGCCGCGGCCGGCTCGCCCGGCTTCGCGCCCGCTACTCCCCCCGGCACGACGACACCCCGCGCGCGCAGTCCAAGACGCGCAAGGCCGCCGCCCGCTTCACCCGTGGGCTGCGCCGGCCGGGGCCGCTGGTGCTGCTGCTGTGCCGGTTCGTGCCGGGCGGGCGGATGGCGGCCGGCTTCCACGCCGGCCGCACCGGTTACCCGATCAAGCTCTTTGTGCTCTACGACGGCCTGGCCGCGCTGTGCTGGGCCGGTTACGGCGGCCTGGTCGGTCACATCGGCGGCACCGCGATCACCCAGTCGGCCTGGCGGCTGTTCGCGATTGCCGCCACGGCCGCCGTCGTCTTCGGCACGGCCGGCTGGATCCTGGCTCTTTTCGGGGGCCGGAAAGAGGCCGAGGAAGCCAAACAGGCCGGTGCCGACGACGTCACTGAAGCTCGTGCTGCATCAACTGGCGTGCCGCCTCGGCAATCGAGCCCGACAACGACGGGTAGATAGTGATCGTGTGGGCCAACTGGTCCACCGTCAGGTTGTTCTCGATCGCCATCGTTATCGGCAGGATCAGCTCGCTCGCCTTCGGCGCCACCACCACGCCGCCGATGACCTGACCGGTGGCCGGCCGGCAGAACAGCTTCACGAAACCGTCCCGCAGATCGGACATCTTGGCCCGGGCGTTGCCGGTCAGCGGCAGCATGACCTGCCGCGCCGGGGTCCGGCCGGAGTCCACCTCGTTCTGCGAGACGCCGACGGTGGCCAGCTCGGGGTCGGTGAAGACGTTCGCCGAGACGGTGCGCAACCGCAGCGGCGCCACCGCCTCACCCATCGCGTGCCAGATCGCGATCCGGCCCTGCATGGCGGCCACGCTGGCCAGCGGCAGCACGCCGGTGCAGTCGCCGGCGCCGTAGATGCCGGGCACGTTGGTGCGCGACACCCGGTCGACCGTGAGGTAGCCGCCGTCGCCGACGTCCACGCCGTACTCCCGCAGGCCCAGCTGGGCCGTGTTGGGGATCGCGCCGACCGCCATCAGGGCGTGCGAGCCCTCCACGGTGCGGCCGTCGGAGAGCGTGACCAGCACGCCGTCGCCGGTGTTGACCACCGAGTCGGCCCGGGACTGGTTGAGGATCGTCATGCCGCGCTCGCGGAAGACCCGCTCGATCGCCATCGCGGCGTCGGCGTCCTCGTGCGGCATGACCCGCTCGCGGCTGGAGACCAGCGTCACCTTCGAGCCCATCGCCAGATAGGCGCTGGCGAACTCGGCGCCGGTCACACCGGAGCCCACCACGATCAGGTGCTCGGGCAGCTCGGTGAGGTCGTAGACCTGACGCCAGTCGAGCACGCGCACGCCGTCCGGCTTCGCGGTGGCCAGCACCCGCGGGGTCGCCCCGGTGGCGAGAAGCACGGTCGACGCCTCGATCGAATACATCTCGCCGCCCTCAGGAATCACCAGCACCTGATGGGTGTGACCGAGGGTGTCCTCGCCGAGCAGCGCCCGGCCGTGGATCACGTCGACGCCGGCCTTGACCAGCTTGGCCTGGATGTCGCCGGACTGCGCCAGCGCCAGCTTCTTGACCCGCTCGTTGACCGCCACCGCATCGACGGTGACGCCCTCGAGGCCGGCCGAGCGGATGCCGAACCGATCGTTGTTGCGATAAGCGGTCATCACCTCGGAGCTGGCGATAAAGGTCTTGGACGGCACACAGTCGGTGAGCACGCAGGCGCCGCCGGGCCCTTCCGCTTCGACGAGGGTGACCTCCGCGCCGAGCTGCGCGGCGACCAGGGCTGCCTCATAGCCGCCCGGTCCCCCACCGATGATTACGATCCGGCTCACTACGCTCCGCCTCCATGCTCTAAGTGGTTCTTGTGCCGACACGCACTCCCTGTATTCTCCACCACCGCTCGATACGGCTATCGTCGTCGCCGTGCGTCATTACGCCGCGTATGGCTCAAACCTGGACCCGGCCCGCATGCGGGCCTACTGTCCGCACTCGCCCATGGTGGGCGTGGGGTGGATAGAAGGCTGGCGCCTGACCTTTGCCGGTGAGGGGGAAATGGGCGGAGAAGGCGCGGTCACGACGATCGTCGAGTCCGACGGCGACCGCGTCTTCGTGTCGCTCTACGACGTGCACCCGTGGGACGCGGCGCAGCTCGACGAGGTCGAGGGAGTGACCGCGGGGGCGTACCAGAAGCTGACCGTGCGTGTTTCCACGCTCGAGGGCGAGTTCAGCGCGTGGGTCTACGTCTACGACGGTTACGAGGGCGGCCTGCCGACCGCGTGGTACATCTCCGAGATCGCCAATGCCGCCGAGAAGGCCGGCGCGCCGGACGATTACGTCGGGGATCTGCGAAACCGCCCGAGCGCCACGGCCCCGCCGGAGGTCTGAGTCAGCGGGCGCGAGCCGGCACGTAGGTGCGGTAGACGTTCGCCCGGTACTGCGGGGTCATGCCGACCGCGTAGTACAACCTCGCGGCCTGGGTCGGGTTGGCAAGATCAACACCGAGACCGGCCTTCGTGCGGCCCTTGCCGGCATAGACCGCGAAGGCCCGGCGCAACAAGGCCTCACCCACACCCCGCTTACGGTACGGACGGAGCACCCCCAGCCGTTTCACCCAGCCCTCGTTGTCGTCGAGACCGGCATCGGACGACTGGAGCGCCCCGACGACCCGCCCGTCGGCCTCGGCCGCGAACCACTCGTCGAACGAGAGCGACTTCTCGTTGCTCAGTTGCGTGCGCCACGAGTCGTAGTCGTTGCTGGTGTGGTCGGTGTCGGCGAACGCCTGGAAGATCACCGAGTGGACTGCCCGCATGTCGTCCTCGTCGTCGCCGCGCACCTCGCGCACGGTCACGCCGGGCGGCGGCTCGGGAGCGGTCAGCGGCACCCCGTCGAGCGACATCTGCATGCGCGCGTGCTGCTTGAGGAAGACGAAACCGGCCTCGGTCAGCGCGTCGATGAGGTCCTGCTCGGTGGGGATGGCGCCGGCGCGCACCTCGTACGGGTCGTGGCCGAACCGGGCCGCCCGCTCGGACATCCGCCCCATGAGCAGGGCGAGCAGCGGGCGCAGGGCCGGCGTGCCGCGCTCCGGCCAGGTGTAGACGTCGGCGAAGTCGCGGCTGCCGCCGTTGGCGTTGCGCGGGTAGGCCCAGCCGACGATGCGGCCCTCGTCGTCGAGCGCGAGCCAGCAGTCACGGGCCATGTCCGTGTTCGGCTCGGTGAGCATCTCGCGCACCTCGTCGAGGGTGTAATCGGGCTCGCCGATCGACGCCATGTCGCACGCGTGCACCAGGGCCAGGATCTCGGCGGCGTCGTCGAGCTTCGGCCGGCGGGTGCTCCAGCCCTCGGGCAGCGTGGTCATGGCCAGCATGATGACGGCGGAACCCACCGCCGTCGACCGATTTCTATCCGGTCCTCATCTCGCCAGTCGCTGGCTCAGCGACTCGAGCAGCCCGACGAACTCGATCCGCTCGCCGATGTCGAGCGCCAGGTACGCCTGACCGGCCAGCGCGTCACCGACCGAGTCGGCCCACAGCAGCCGCCGCACGAACGGCCCGGCCGGCGGATAGGGCGGCTGCCAGCCGAACGCGACCGCGCCGGTCTCCCCCTCCGGCCCCGCGATGATGGCCTGCAACGGGCTGAGCCCGCTGGCCCGCACCGCGACCAGGTGCACCCCGAGCCGGTGCTCGTGCAACAGGTGCAGGGCCACCGCGGCCCGGGCGCCCGGCGCCTGGTCGGGCACCGGCATGGCCCGCCACGCAGCGAACAACGGCAGCCCGGCGTGCTCGACCGCGTCCACCACCCGGCCGGCCAGCTCCAGCAGCCGGGCGATGCGGGGGAAGCCGCCGATCTGCTCGATGCCCCACTTGCACAGCTCATGCAGATGCCAGTTGGCCACTTCCATCGGCGCCGACGTCTTGGCGGTCGCCTCCCAGCCGTCGATGACGGCCTCGGGGGCGATGAAGCCGATGGCCGCGGCCACCGTCTCGGGTCTCACTTCGCCGAGCGCACCGGCCCTCGCGGACACGTGATAAGCCCAACCCGATAAGCCCAGCAGACGCGCGCGGCGAAGCGTCTGTGGCGACTCGGCAAAGGCGCCCACGATCGTTGCGAGTCCCGTTTTGGCGTTGGCGGCAGCCTGTTCGGGGGTCACGCGCCGATTGTGCTCTCCCGCGCCCGATCTGGAAAATATTCCTCCTGTCTGGTCACGCAAGCCGGATTAATCCGGCTCGTCCGATTCAAGATCTTCAAGCGCAGCCTGTACGTCGCCGACGCGGCGCCGGGCTACGGCGGTTTCCCGTTCAGCCGCACGCCTGCCCTGCTTGCGCCGGGCCACATCGGCCTGTGCCTCGGTGCGGCGCCGCTCCAGCTCGGCCAGCTCCGCGTCGAGGTCCTCGACCAGGTGCTCGGCATCCCGCTCGGCCGCCTCGGATTTCTCCAGTCGCTCGTCCGCGCGCTTCTCGTCGGCCTGCGCGGTGCCCAGCTCGCGGCGCAGCTCCCGGCGCTTCTGCTCGAACTCACGGCGACGGCGCTCGTCCCGCGCCGACTGCTGCGGAAAGTCGACGACCTCGGCGTCGTCCGGGCCTTCGGATCCTTCGGCGGATTCGTCCTCATCGGTCACCAGCCGCAACCGCGGCCGCGGCACCTCGCCGAAACCCGCGTAGGACGCGGCCCGGATCAGCCGGCCGGTCCGCACCTGGGCCGCGACCGTCGGCTCGGCCAGCGCCGCGGTCAGCGTCGCCTCCACCTCGCCGAGCGGCAGCTTCGCCCCGGGCCCGGAGGCTTCCATCGCCAGCCGGCGGGCGGCATCGACCAGCGCCGCCACCACCTGCCGCCGTTGCGCGGTCAACTCCCGCAGTTGGTCGCCCTTGAGGCCGCGCTGCGCCTCGCGCAGCTCCGCGGACAGCTCGACCAGGTCGTCGATGAGCTCCGGGCGGCGCAGCGCCAGCAGGTTGACCACCCAGGCGGCCACGGTCGGCTTCTTGAGGGCGGCCAGGCGCTTGGCCGCATCGCGGTCGCCGGACTCCTTGGCCTCGTTGATCGCGGCGGTGCGGGCCGCCACGAAGCCGTCCGGCGGTTCTTCGTACAGCCGCTGGATCAGTTCGTCGGTCACGCTCGGCACGTCAGATCGTGGTCCCGGGCGCCACGTGCGCGTATTTGGTGCCGGAGAACCGGGCCAGGTGACCGTCGGAGATCTTCGCGCCGGTCTCGGTCAGCAGTGAGTCGTGCAGCGCGAAGGCGCGGCCGGGCTTCACCGCCCGGGCGAAGTCGATCGATTCCATGAGCTTCATCCAGGGAGCATTCAACGGAACGAAGAGCGTGTCCACGACCGTGTCCTCCGGAACGGTGAACGAGTCGCCCGGTGTGTAGAGGTTCGTCTCGTCGTCGGCGATCAGATAACCCAGGTTCGCGATCCGCGGGATCTCCGGATGAATCACCGCGTGCTGGCCGCCGTACGCCCGTACGCGATAACCGGCCGCCTCGAATTCCTCTCCCGGGGCCACCGCGGTGGCGATGTCGCCGAAGGCGGCGAGCTTGGGCAGCACGTCGGCGTGCGCGAAGACCCGCAGAGCCGGATTGCGCGCCGCGGTGTCGGCGATCGCCGCCAGATCCAGATGGTCCATGTGCTCGTGGGTGATCAGCACCGCGTCGGCGCCGTCGAGCGCGGACCGCTCGCTGAATTCGCCCGGATCGACCACCAGCACTCCGCCGCCGTCGATCCGCAGACAGGAATGCGTGTACTTCGTGATGCGCACGGGACCCCTCCGCTGCCGATTCGTAATCGCCCAACACGCAGTCTGCCGGAACCGGGATGTGCGTGCGCACGTCCCAGGTGGCACGCCTCCAACGGGGATCGGAGAAGACATGCGTGCACGACCAGCTCTGCTCATTACCACGGCATTGGCCGCGGGAATCATTTTGTCGGGTTGCGGGGCCGACAGTTCGAACGACTCCGCCAGTTCGGCCGGGATGTCCGCCGACGGCGGCGGCGAGAAAGTGGCCGCCGCTCCCGCCCAGGTCGAGGCCCAGGCGGCCGATCCGGCCCAGGGCAAGGACACTCCGGCTCAGGCGCCGGATCTCGGCGTCGACCAGCGATCGATCATCTATCGCGGCTCCATCGCGGTGCGGGTGAAGGACATCAACGCCGCAGCCGGGTTGTCCACCGGCATCGCCCAGACCGCCGGCGGTTTCGTCGGCGGCGACAACCGCAACAGCAGCAACACCGGCTCGGGCACCGCCACGCTCACCCTCCGGGTGCCGGCCGAGAAGTTCGCCACCACCGTCGACGGGCTGTCCAAGCTGGGCACCGAGGAGTCCCGCGAGATCAACACCGAGGACGTCACCGAGCAGACCGTCGACCTGGACGCCCGGATCGCGGTGCAGGACGCCCGGGTGGCCAGCGGCCGCAAGCTGCTCGGCCAGGCCAAGTCGCTCGACGACCTGGTCATGCTCGAGAAGGAGGTGGCCACGCGGGAGTCCGACCTGGCGTCGTTGCAGGCCAAGAAGCGGCGGCTGGCCGATCTCACCGCGCTGTCCACGATCACCGTGACGTTCCTCGGGCCCGAGTCGCCGGGGCCGAAGCCGAAGGACGACGATCCGGCCGGCTTCATCGGTGGCCTGTCGTCCGGGTGGCACGCGCTGCTGGCCTCGCTCAAGGTGCTGCTGACCGTGCTGGGCGCGCTGCTGCCGTGGATCATCGCGATCGGCCTACCGGTGTGGGCGATCTGGTGGTCGTACAAGCGCTGGCAGCGCAACCGGGCACCGCAGCCGGCGTTTGTGCCGGCCGGCGGCGGTCCGCTGCCGGCGCACCCGCCCGCTTCACCTGCCGCCGACGAGAAGCCGACGGACTGAGAATGCGGAACGCCCCGGCCACGTCGTGGCCGGGGCGTTCTCGAACGGATCAGAAGGCGCCGGTCGACAGCGCCGCCAGCGCGGTGTGCACGAACACCCGCAGGCCGTGGTCGATGCAGCTCTCGTCCACGTCGAAGTCACCCTGGTGCAGGTCGTGCCGCTCGTCCGAGCCGGGCACCCCGGTGCCCAGCCGGATCATCGCGCCCGGCACGTGGTCGAGATAGAACGCGAAGTCCTCGCCGCCCATGCTGATCTCGGCCTCGACCACCCGGTCGGCGCCGAGCGCGGCGCCGGCCGCCCCGGCAATGACCGCCGCCGCCATCCGGTCGTTGATCACCGGCGGGACACCCCGCTGGTAGGTGACCTCGACCTCGGCGCCGGTCGGCGCGACCACGTCCTTGATCAGCTTGGTGATCAGCTCCGGCGCCGCACGCCACGCCTCCCGGTTGAGGATGCGCACCGTGCCGGAGGCCTCGCCGACGCTGGGGATCGCGTTGAACGCCTTGCCCGCGTGCACCGAGCCCCAGACCATCGAGACCCCGGCGCGCGGGTCGATCCGGCGCTCGAGCAGCGCCGGCACGTCCACGATGACCCGGCCCAGCGCGTGCACCAGGTCGGCGGTCAGGTGCGGCCGGGCGGTGTGCCCGCCGGGGCCGGTCAGCTTGACGCTGACCGTGTCGGCCGCGGCCGTGAACGGGCCGGAGCGGACCCCGACCAGGCCGGCCGGCAACTGCGGGTAGCAGTGCAGCGCGTAGATCGCGGACACGTCCTTGAGCGCCCCGGCCGCGATGACCTGCGGCGCGCCGGACGGGATCGCCTCCTCGCCGGGCTGGAAGATCAGCCGGACCCGGCCGGGCAGTTCGCCCCGCTCGGCCAGCTGCGCGAGGGCCAGGCCGAGGCCGAGCAGCACGGTGGTGTGCACGTCGTGCCCGCAGGCGTGGGCCACCCCGTCGACGGTCGACTTGTACGGCACGTCCTTGAGGTCGGCCAGCGGCAGCGCGTCGAGGTCGGCGCGGAACGCGATGACCCGGTCACCCTCGCCGATGTCGCAGACGACGCCGTTGGCCTTGGGCAGCATGCGCGGCGAGAGACCGGCCACGGCCAGCTCGCGGGCGATCATGGCGGCCGTCTCGAACTCGTGGAACGAGCGCTCCGGGTGAGCGTGAATGCGTCGACGAATGGCTACCAGCTCCGTGCCGTGCAGGGCGAGCCAGCGGTCGAGCTGGCCGGGCAGGGGCTCGGCGCCGGGCAACGGCCCGGGCCACTCCTGCTGAACACCCGAAGAGGGCCGTGTCAGAGCAGTAGTCACGTCGGCTTCCGAATCGCTCTCGAAGGTTTGTCGGGTTTTCGCAACGCGCGACAGCTTAAACCCATATTCGTAACGCTGTGCAACGCCAATTCCGTGCGCAATGGATCGCGCAGGGTCACGTATGCCCTGATTAAAGCTACGCTCGCCGCCCCGGGGATCGTCCCGGCCAGGCATTGTGCTTCTCGCCTCCTACAACGGGTGACCGTCGGGGAGGTGACTATTCAGAACCGCTCCACCGGGTGGTAGACCCCCCACACGCCACGCAGCGTGTGGCATACCTCGCCAACAGTGGCACGCAGTCGCAATGCGTCTTTCATCAAAGGTAGAACGTTCTCAGTTCCCTGCGCGGCCTTCGCCAAATCCCCGAGGGCGGCCTCGACCGCGACCGAATCGCGATCGGCGCGCAGTTTTGCCAGCCGGGCGACCTGACCGGCCTCGATCGCCGGGTCGACCCGCAGCGGCTCGTAACGCTCGGAATCGTCGATGGTGAAGCGATTGACGCCCACCACGACCCGCTCGCCGGCGTCGATCTCGTTGGCGATCCGGTAGGCGGAGGTCTCGATCTCCTCCTTCTGGAAGCCCTGCTCGATCGCGTCCACCACCGACCCGTACGAGAAGACCCGCTCGATCAGGGCGGTCGCCTCGCGCTCCACCTCGTCGGTCATCGCCTCGATCGCATAGGACCCGGCGAACGGGTCGACCGTGCCGGTCAGGCCGCTCTCGTAGGCCAGCACCTGCTGGGTGCGCAGGGCCAGCCGGGCCGACTTCTCGGTGGGCAGCGCGATCGCCTCGTCGTAGGCGTTGGTGTGCAGCGACTGGGTGCCGCCGGCGATCGCGCCGAGCGCCTGGATTGCGACCCGGACCAGGTTGACCTCGGGCTGCTGGGCGGTCAGCTGCACGCCCGCGGTCTGTGTGTGGAAGCGCAGCATCAGCGACTTCGGGTCTCTCGCGCCGAACTCGTCGCGCATGATCCGGGCCCACATCCGGCGGGCGGCGCGGAACTTGGCGATCTCCTCCAGCAGCGTGGTGCGGGCGACGAAGAAGAACGACAACCGGGGCGCGAAATCGTCGACGGCCAGACCGGCGGCGAGCGCGGCCCGGACGTACTCGATGCCGTCGGCCAGAGTGAATGCGATCTCCTGCGCGGGCGAGGCGCCGGCCTCGGCCATGTGATAGCCGGAGATGGAGATCGTGTTCCATTTCGGGATCTCGGTCCGGCAATACGCGAATGTGTCGGCCACCAGCCGCAGCGACGGTTTCGGCGGGAAAATATAGGTCCCGCGGGCGATGTATTCCTTGAGAATGTCGTTCTGGATCGTGCCCTGCAGCGCAGCCCCGGGCACGCCCTGCTCCTCGGCCACCAGCTGATAGAGCAGCAGCAGGACCGACCCCGGCGCATTGATCGTCATCGAGGTGGAGACCTGGTCGAGCGGGATGCCGGCGAACAGCTGCCGCATGTCGTCGAGCGAGTCGATCGCCACCCCGACCTTGCCGACCTCGCCGTGCGCGATCGCGTCGTCGGAGTCGTAACCCATCTGGGTGGGCAGGTCGAACGCCACCGACAGGCCCATCGTGCCCGCCTTCAGCAGTTGGTGGTAGCGGGCGTTGGACTCGGCCGCGGTGCCGAAGCCGGCATATTGCCGCATGGTCCAGGGGCGTTTCGTGTACATGGTCGGGTAGACGCCCCGGGTGTACGGGTATTCACCCGGCTCGCCGATCGGGGCGTCCGGGGGGACGTCCTCCGGCCGGTACACCGGCTTGACCTCGAAACCCGATTCCGCGTCCACACGCGTGATCCTAAGGCTTCGTTCAGTGCACAAGCGTGAGGTGTTTTGCACACAGCGTCCGAAGATCGGAACTCCGTGCGGTTTTTTGGTCACGGTTGGTCGACTTCCGGTAAACACCGGCCCCGTGACTTTCAAATAGGGGTGCGCGACAGGCAAGATAGCGGGGTTGGTCGACGGCCCCCTAGACCCCCTCGGTGGCATCCTCAGTGACTCAGATTCCGACGTGGAGTGGCGGCAATACGGCTCCCACCAGCGGACGCGCAGCCCCGGGCACGCTCATCGGCGGGCGGTACACACTCCGTGCCGCGGTGGGCCACGGTGGCATGGGCACGGTCTGGCGCGCGGCGGACACGCTGCTGCGCCGCGATGTGGCGATCAAAGAGGTCGTGCTGCCGCCGGGCCTGGCGCCCAGCGACCGCGACTCGATGTACGAACGGACCATGCGCGAGGCCCGGGCCGCGGCCGCGCTGCAACACCCCGCCGTGGTCCAGGTCTACGACGTCGTGCACGAGAACGGCCGGCCGTGGATCGTGATGGAGCTGCTCGACGCGCGCAGCCTCGCCGACATGGTGATCGAGGACGGGCCGGTCTCGCCCCGCGTCGTCGCCAAGATCGGCATCGCGCTGCTCGGCGCCCTCGAGGTGGCGCACGCGCACGGCGTGCTGCACCGTGACGTCAAGCCGGCCAACGTGCTGATCTGCTCCGACGGCCGCTGCGTGCTGACCGACTTCGGCGTGGCCCGGATGCCCACCGACATTCAGCTGACCACCCCCGGCATGGTGCTCGGCTCACCGCACTTCATCTCCCCCGAGCGGGCCATGGGCAGCGACTTCGGGCCGCCGAGCGACCTGTTCTCGCTGGGTGTGACGCTGTTCACCGCGGTCGAGGGCCGGCCGCCGTTCGACAAGGGCGACCCGATCGAGACCATGCACGCCGTGGTCGAGGACCCGCCGGCCCCGGCGGTGCGGGCGGGTTCGCTCGCTCCGGTGCTGCTGGGTCTGCTGGAGAAAGACCCGGCCCGGCGGATGGATGTGCAGACCGCCCGGACGATGCTGCGTCAGCAGCTGGCCGGGCCGCTGGCCAGCAAGGCCCCGCCGCACATGACGACCGACCCCTATTCGGTGGTTCCGGCTCAGCGGCCGGCGGCCGCGCCGGCCGAGACGCAGCCGATCCCGCCGCAGCCGTCCAGCCAGATCGGCGGGCGGGCCATGCTCGCCCCCGGCCAGTCGCTGACCGACCACCTGGCCAATCTTCAGCAGGCCAACAGCCCCGGCGTCGGCCGCCGGCGCGCCCCCGAGTCGGACGAGACGCAGATGGTCGGCGCGCCGACCGGCGTGATGCCGTCCGCCCGTGGCGCCGACCCGACCAGCGTGATCCCGCCGCGGGATGCCTGGAACGGCGCCCGCGCCGCCCACGACCCGATGCCCGGCACCGTGGTGACCACCCGCAAGGCCCAGCTCAACAAGGTGATCGGCACCGCCAAGGACACCACCGCCCGGGCGGTCGAGACGGTCAAGGGCTGGCCGCGCAACAAGCAGCTGATCGCCGGCGGTGGCGGTCTCGCCGTCCTGATCCTGCTGATCGTGATCTTCTCGCTGGTCGGCGGGCCCGGCGGCACGACCCCGCCGCCGCAGGCGCAGGAGCAGGCCAGTGAACCGGCCGCTCCGGCGATCGAGACGCAGGAATACAACGACCGCGGCATCACGGTGCAGGTGCCGAAGGGCTGGACCCGCAAGGCCGCCGGCAGCTACGTCGACTACGCCGACCCCAAGGACGCCAAGCGCAAGGTGCGCATCCTGGTCGAGAAGTCGTCGGGCACGCCCAGCTCGTTCCTCGGCGTCGCGGAAAACACGCTGAAGACGAAGTCGACGAACTGCCCGAAGCCGTACACCCGGGTCAGCCTGGACAAGACCACGATCTCCGGCAAGGACGGCGCGGTCCTGGAATACCAGTGCGGCAGCGGCGACGACGGCCGGCACGGCCTGTGGGGCGCGGTCGTGACCGGCGGCAAGGCGTACTCGTTCTTCATGACCTCGACCGAGGCGCAGTTCACCGACAGCAAGCCGATCTTCGATGAGATGATCAAGACTTACACCCTCCAGGACGCCTGACCCTCGGCCGCGTGCTATCAACACCTGGTGGCTGACGAACTCAGAACAATCGCTGAAGCATGGCTCGCCGACGACCCCGACCGGGCCGCCCGTGACGAACTCCGTGCGCTGATCGACGGACTGCCGGGCACCGCGGCCGAGTTGCGCGACCGGTTCGCCGGCCCGCTCACCTTCGGCACGGCCGGGCTGCGCGGGCGGCTGCGCGCCGGCCCGAACGGCATGAACCTGGCGGTCGTCACGCGGGCGGCGGCCGGGCTGATCGCCTGGCTGGCCGAGCAGGGCGGCACCGGCCCGCTGGTGATCGGGTACGACGCCCGGCACGGCTCCCGCGACTTCGCCGAACGCACCGCTCAGGTCGCCACCGGCGCCGGGCGCGAGGCACTGCTCATGCCGTCGACGCTGCCCACCCCGGTGCTCGCCTACGCGGTGCGCGCGCTCGACGCGGTGGCCGGGGTGATGGTCACGGCCAGCCACAACCCGCCGCAGGACAACGGCTACAAGGTCTACCTCGGGCAGCAGCTGGGCGGTCCGGCCGGGGACGGCGCGCAGATCGTGCCGCCGGCCGACGCCGGCATCGAGGCGGCCATCCGGGCGGTCGGCCCGATCGACGGGGTCCGGCTGGGCGCGCCGGGCACGGTTCTCGACGAGAAAATCATTGCTGGGTACGTGTCGAACGCCGCTGCCGTGCTCGACCCGGACGGTCCGCGTGACCTCGTGGTCGCCTACACCCCGCTGCACGGGGTCGGCGGCGAGACGCTGATCAGCGCGTTCACCGCGGCCGGGTTCGCCGCGCCGGCGTTCGTCGCCAACCAGTTCAGCCCCGATCCGGACTTCCCCACCGTCGCGTTCCCCAACCCCGAGGAACCGGGCGCGATGGACAATCTGCTCGCGCTGGCTCATTCGTCGGGCGCGGACCTGGCGATCGCCAACGACCCGGACGCGGACCGCTGCGCCGTCGCGATCCCGGCCGGCGACGGGTGGCGGCCGCTGCGCGGGGACGAGCTGGGCATGCTGCTCGCCGACCACCTGATCCGGCGGGGCGTGCCCGGCACGTACGCGACCACGATCGTCTCGTCGCAGCTGCTGGGCCGGCTCTGCGAAGCCCGCGGCGTGCCCTACGCCGAGACCCTGACCGGCTTCAAGTGGATCGTCCGGGCCGCCGAGGACCTGGCCTTCGGCTACGAGGAGGCGCTCGGCTACTGCGTGGCGCCGGCGCTGGTGCGCGACAAGGACGGGATCACCGCGGCGCTGACCGTGGCCGAGCTGGCCGCCGGTCTCAAGCGCGACGGAAAGACGCCGGCCGACCGGCTCGACGAGCTGGCCGCCGAGTTCGGCGTGCACGCCACCGACCAACTGTCGGTGCGGGTCGACGACCTGGCCGAGATCGGCGCGGCGATGGGCCGGGCCCGGTCGAACCCCCCGGCCACGCTGCTCGGCGCGCCGCTGACCGGGGTGAACGACCTGATGCCGGACAACGACGTGCTGACGTTCCGGACCGCCGCGGTGCGCGTGGTGATCCGCCCGTCGGGCACCGAGCCGAAGCTCAAGGCGTACCTCGAGGTGGTGGAACCGGTCGCCGACGGCGACGTGACCGCGGCCCGCACCCGGGCGGCCGCCGCTCTGCGCACCTTGCGCGACGAGACGGCGGCGGCTCTCGGAGTGGCTTAGGCCTGGGCGGGCTTGGGGGTGCCGAGGGCGGCCTGGATGGCCTTGCCGAGGGTGGCGACCACCAGGGCGACCGCCGGGCGAACGATCGAGTCCTCCAGGTTGGCGGAACCGGAGAAGCCGGCGCCCGCGGCGATCTGCTCCAGGCGCTCGTGCGCCCGGGCATTTTCCTCGGGCGGCAGCCGCAGTGCCGGCTCCATGCGGCAGGCGCAGAGCAGGGTGGCCAGCGCGGCGGTGCGCTCGGTGCAGATGCTGTCCCTGATGAGCGCGTCGGCGAGACGCTTACGGATCTCGGTCTCGTAGGCGTGGTCGGTGGTCGGGTAGCGGTGCACGTGGATGACGCCCATCTGGGTCTCGTCCACGTCCTGCACCACGCCCCGGCTCACCAGGTCTTCCAGGACATGGATGCGGAGGCGGTGACGCAGCCGCTGAACCCACTGGGCCGGGGTGTGCGGCTCGTCCTCGGCGACCTTGGCGAGCACGGCGTCGGCGATGGGGTCACCGATCGGGGTCGGGTCGGTCACCTTCAGAAAGCCGTCGAAGTAGGCGACCCGCCCGGCAAGCGCCAGATCGACCAGCACAGCCGCGGCCATGCCGAGGTCGAGCCCGATGCGGGAGCCGGTCGCCTTGCCGGTCCGGTCGTCATAGGCGAGGAGGAGCAGCTCCTCGGCGAGCGGAATGGAGGTCATGGGACGCAACGATAGTGGCAGGAGTCACGCGCCACGATCGCCAGGTCGGGTCGAAAGACCATCCCCTCGTCGCTCAACCGCTCAGATCAGGCAAAATACGCTGCCATGCAGGCGACCCTCGCGACTCTCGGCTACGTCTTCTCGGAAGACCGGAAGAACATCCTGATGATCCGCCGGGACGCCCGGCCGGACGACATCCACTACGGCTACCACAACGGTCTCGGCGGCAAGCTCGAGCCGGGCGAGGACGTCGCCTCCTGCATGCGCCGGGAGATCCGGGAGGAAGCCGGGCTCGAGTGCGACGCCCTCGACTTCGCCGGCACCATCTCCTGGCCGGGCTTCGGCCGGGACGGCGGCAACTGGTTCGGCTTCCTGTTCCGGATCACGGCGTGGAGCGGCACGCCCCTGTCGTCGAACGACGAAGGCAGTCTGCACTGGATGCCGATCGCGGATGCTTTGTCGGGAAACATCCCGATGTGGGAGTCGGACCAGCACTTCCTGCCACTGGTCTTCGCCGAGTCGCCGCGGCCGTTCCACGGGGTCATGCCGTTCGCCGACGGCAAGGCGCTCAGCTGGAACTACACCGAGCTCTAGAACCGCCGCATGCCGCCGAACTGACGGTCGCCGGCGTCGCCGAGGCCGGGCACGATGTACGCCTTCTCGTTCAGCCCCTGGTCGATCGAGGCGGTCACCAGGCGCAGCGGCAGGCCGCTCTCCGTCAACCGCGCGATGCCCTCCGGCGCGGCCAGCACGCAACAGATGATCACGTCGGTGCAGCCCCGGTCGACCAGCAGCTTGCAGCAGTGCAGCAGCGAGCCACCGGTGGCCAGCATCGGGTCGAGGACCAGCACCGGCTGCCCGGACAGGTCGCCGGGCAGCGACTCCATGTAGGCGCGCGGCTCGAACGTCTTCTCGTCACGAGCCAGGCCGACGAAGCCCATCGACGACTCGGGCAGCAGAGCAAGGGCGGAGTCGGCCATGCCGAGGCCGGCCCGCAGCACCGGGACGATCAGCGGCGGATTGGCCAGCCGGGTGCCGTCGGTGGGCGCCACCGGCGTGCTGATCGGGTATTTCTCGACGGCGAAGGAACGCGCCGCCTCGTAGACGACCATCGTGGTGAGCTCGCGCAGAGAGGCACGGAAGACGCCGGAGTCGGTCTCCGCGTTACGCATTGCGGTGAGCCGGGTCTGAGCCAGCGGGTGATCTACAACGAGTACGTCCACGCCGACAACCTACCGGTCCGTCAAGATCAAATGTTAACTGGCCGCGTAGAATCCGTTTCATGACTGCGACAGTGATGTCGGACCTGCGGTCGCGCCTGCACGGGCTGCCCGGGGTCGACAAGGTGGGCGTCGAGGCCAGGGCGGCCGCGCTCGGCACCCGATCGGTGAAGACGACCGCCAAGGCTCAGGCGATCGACCTGGCGATCCGGATGGTCGACCTCACCACGCTCGAGGGCGCGGACACCCCCGGCAAAGTGCGCGCGCTGTCCGCCAAGGCGCTGCGCCCCGACCCGGCCGACCCGACCTGCCCGCCGGTCGCCGCCATCTGCGTCTACCCGGCCATGGTCCCGGCGGCTTTCGAGGTGCTCAAGGGATCGGGAGTCCACCTGGCCAGCGTGGCCACCGCCTTCCCGTCCGGGCAGGCGCCGCTCGACGTGAAGCTCGCCGACACCCGTGACGCGGTCGCCGGCGGCGCCGACGAGATCGACATGGTGATCAGCCGCGGCGCGTTCCTGTCCGGCGACTACCCCAAGGTCTTCGACGAGATCGTCGCGGTGAAGGAGGCGTGCGGCGACGCCCACCTCAAGGTCATCCTGGAGACCGGCGAGCTCGGGACGTACGACAACGTCCGCCGCGCGTCCTGGCTGGCGATGCTGGCCGGCGCCGACTTCATCAAGACCTCGACCGGCAAGGTCCCGGTGGCGGCCACCCTCCCGGTCACGCTGATCATGCTGGAGGCGGTGCGCGACTTCCAGGCGCAGACCGGCCGGCAGGTCGGGGTGAAACCGGCCGGCGGCATCCGCACCACCAAGGACGCCATCAAATACCTGGTGCTGATCAACGAGACGGCCGGTGACGACTGGCTGAGCCCCGACTGGTTCCGGTTCGGCGCCTCGTCGCTGCTCAACGACCTGCTGATGCAGCGCACCAAGCTCACCACCGGCCACTACGCCGGCCCCGACTACTTCACGCTGGACTGAGTGATGTTCGAATACGCACCGGCACCCGAATCCCGCTCGGTCGTTGCGATCGCGCCGTCCTACGGTCTGTTCATCGACGGCGAGTTCGCGCCCGGCAAGGACACCTTCAAAACGATCAACCCGGCCACCGAGGAGGTCCTCGCCGAGGTCGCCCTGGGCTCACCGGAAGACGTCGACCGGGCGGTGGCCGCCGCGCGCCGCGCCTTCGAGACGTGGTCCGCTCTGCCCGGCGCCGAGCGGGCCAAATACCTGTTCCGGATCGCCCGGATCATCCAGGAGCGCTCCCGCGAGCTGGCCGTCCTCGAGTCGCTCGACAACGGCAAGCCGATCAAGGAGACCCGCGACGTCGACCTGCCGCTGGTCGCCGCGCACTTCTTCTACTACGCCGGCTGGGCCGACAAATTGCCGTACGCCGGCTTCGGCCCCGCGCCGAAGCCACTGGGCGTGGCCGGTCAGGTCATCCCGTGGAACTTCCCGCTGCTCATGCTGTCCTGGAAGATCGCCCCGGCGCTCGCCGCCGGCAACACGGTGGTGCTCAAGCCGGCCGAGACCACCCCGCTGTCGGCGCTGTTCTTCGCCGATGTCTGCCGCCAGGCCGGCCTGCCGCCGGGCGTGGTCAACATCGTGACCGGCGCCGGCGACACCGGGCGTTACCTGGTCGAGCACCCCGGCATCGACAAGGTCGCCTTCACCGGCTCGACCGAGGTGGGCCGGCAGATCGCCCGCTCGGTGGCCGGCACCGGCAAGCGGCTCACCCTGGAGCTGGGTGGCAAGGCCGCGAACATCGTGTTCGACGACGCGCCGATCGACCAGGCGGTCGAGGGCATCGTCAACGGCATCTTCTTCAACCAGGGCCACGTCTGCTGCGCCGGTTCGCGCCTGCTGGTCCAGGAGTCGATCGCCGATGAGCTGCTCGACTCGCTCAAGCGGCGGATGGCCACGCTGCGAGTGGGCGACCCGCTCGACAAGAACACCGACATCGGCGCGATCAACTCCGCCGCCCAGCTCGCCCGGATTACCGAATTGTCGGAAATTGGAACTGAAGAGGGCGCGGAACGCTGGTCGCCGGAATGTTCGCTGCCCGATCGCGGCTTCTGGTTCGCCCCGACGATCTTCACCGGCGTGACCCAGGCCCACCGGATCGCCCGCGAGGAGATCTTCGGGCCGGTCCTGTCGGTGCTGAGCTTCCGCACCCCGGACGAAGCGATCGAAAAGGCCAACAACACGCCGTACGGCTTGTCGGCCGGCATCTGGTCGGAGAAGGGCTCGCGGATCCTCGCCGTCGCCGACAAGTTACGGGCCGGCGTGGTCTGGGCCAACACGTTCAACAAGTTCGACCCCACCTCGCCGTTCGGCGGTTACAAGGAGTCCGGTTACGGTCGCGAAGGCGGCCGCCACGGCCTGGAGGCGTACCTTGCCTAAGTCTCGCCTTTCTGTGCGCAAGACCTACAAGCTCTACATCGGCGGGGCCTTCCCCCGCAGCGAGTCAGGACGGACCTATCTCGTGGACGGCGACAACGTGGCCCTCGCCTCCCGCAAGGACGCCCGGGACGCGGTGGTCGCGGCCCGCAAGGCCCAGCCGAAGTGGGCGAGTGCCACCGCGTACAACCGTGGTCAGGTCGTTTATCGCGTCGCCGAGATGGTCGAGGCCCGCCGGGCCGAGTTCAAGTCGCTCGGCGTGCCGGGCGACGAAGTGGACGCCTCGGTCGACCGCCTGGTCTGGTACGCGGGCTGGTCCGACAAGATCGCTCAGGTGACCGGCAGCGCCAACCCGGTGGCCGGGCCGTTCTTCAATCTCTCCTCGCCCGAGCCCACCGGCGTGGTCGGCGTCGTCGCCCCGCCCTCACTTCTCGGCCTGGTCAGCGTCATCGCCCCAGCGATCGTCACCGGCAACACGGTGGTCGTCCTGGCGGCCGGCCCGCAGGTGGCGGTCACCCTCGCCGAGGTGCTGGCGACCTCCGACGTGCCCGGCGGCGTGGTGAACATCCTGACCGGCCAGGCCGCCGAGACCGCGCCCTGGCTCGCCTCGCACGACGACGTGAACGGCCTCGACCTGACCGGCATCGACGACGCTTCGTTGGCGACCGAGTTGGAGCGCGCCGCCGCCGGCACGCTGAAGCGGGTCCGCCGGCCGGGCGTCAGCGACTTCTCCGGCGATCCCGGGACGGCCCCGATGACCGCGTTCCTGGAAACCAAGACGGTCTGGCATCCCAAGGGTTTCTAAGGGCGGTCGGCCGCCGCTCAGGCACGCCCATTAGGGTGTGTCGGCAGACTCACCGTCCAACCGTCCGAAATATCCCGGAGGTCACCGTGGCCAGCCAGTCCGACGAGTCCGAGAAGTCCGCAGTGGGCCTCTCCGGGCAGGACCTCTGGGACGAGGTCCGGATCGAGCCGGTCGAGATCGCGCTGCCCGGCGGCGTGGGGCTGACCCTGCGGGCGTTCCGGAAGAACTCCGAGCTGACTCCGACCGAGATCGAGGCGGAGGAGGAAGACATCTTCGACGCGCGCAAGCGCCGCGCCGAAGAAGCCGCGAAGGACGATGACGACGAGGAAGAAGTCATCGTCGACGAGGAGTTCCAGGCGCTGCTCGCCGAGGGCGAGGTCGACGAGTCGGTCGACGAGGACGCCAAGGCGGCGTCCGAGGAGCCCGACCCGGAAGAGTTCGAGGACGAGGTCGACGAGACGGCCGACGAGGACGTCCCGATGTTCCTCAGCCACAAGGGCAAGCTGCTCGCGTTCAAGACGCCGGAGTCGCTGGTCTCCTTCATTCGTTCGGGTGCTCCGCACGACCTCGCACAACTCGACACCTGGTCGGCCCTGGCCGAGCAGGTACAGTCGACCGACATCGACCCGCAGGCGGACGACCGCTACGAGCTCGACCTCGTGGTGGAAAACCTGCGCGGCGGGCACGACACGTGGGACCTTCCGCTGCTCATCGCGGCCGGCGAGGTGGCCCGTGACCTGGGTCACGCACTCCGGCTCAAGCCGGTGATCCTGGCCCTGTCGCCCGGCTCGCCGCTCGATGACCTGGACAATTCACTCCGATCGACCGAAAACGGTGGCATGGGCGGATTCTTCGGCCGCCGCCGTTTGAAGAAAATCGGGGCACAACAGGCAAGTCTTGGCTGGCGCTCGGTAATCGGCAAGATCTCTGCCGCTGTGGACTGGCGCGACTGACCCCTAACCAGGGACCATCAGTGCTTGGCCAAATACGGAAGCGTGGAGGAGGACGACGCCGTGGCGCTCGTGCGCGTGTACTGCGGTCTGGCGTCGGCTGATGAAACGGTGCGTTCGGCCTCGGCTGCGCGCCTGACCATCGCCGTGGTGGACGACGCAGGCCGGCTTCTCGGTGTCCACGAGATCAGCGACGACCCGAACGGCTACGCCGAACTGGGCATGCTTCTCGTGGAGCGGACGAGCGGGTTCACCGACGCCGCGGTCGCCGCCGACAGTGACGATCACCAGGTGACGTCCCTGTTGATCGCGGCCGGCCGTCCCCTCGTCGTCACGGACGACGACACCACCGATGACTTCGCCGAGCGCTTCGCCGACGACGACTCCGCCGAGGAGATGTCGGCCCCGCCGGCCGCGCGCCGGGCCGTCGGTCTCGCCCGGGCGCTGCAGGCCGGCGCCATCGCCGCGGCCAACCAGGCCGCCCCGCGCGAGCTGGTCAGCTACAAGCCGGTCCTGGCCGCCCACGTGGCCCTGCTCGGCGGCCGGCACGCCGCCGGGGTGGCGCTGCGTGAGGTCCTCCGCGAGCTCTACCCGGCCGCACTTCGCGCCTTCACCGACCCCTCGCACCCGCTAGCCCTCGCCGTGCTCGACGCGTTGCCCGAGCCGGGCCAGCTCACCGCGCAGGGCGACTCCGAGCGGGTGGCCGAGCAGGTCGCCGCCGAGCTGATCCGGGCCCGCGCCGGCACCGACGACGAGATCATCGCGGCGGTCACCGCCCTGCACGTGGCGATCAGCGAGTCGCCGCGCCGCGGTGGGGTCAACAAGTCGCTCGCGCCCGCCGCCGCCGAGACCGTCCGCAAGGCCATCGCCGCGGTCCGCGCGTGTGACGCCGCCTGCGCCGCCCTCATCGGCACCATCGCCACCCGCAGCACCCCGTCGGCCCGCCGCCGCGCCGAGGCGCCGCTGCAGGCCGTCACGGGCGCCGGCGCCAACCGGCGCAGCCGGCGCGACCCGATCGGGGCCGGTGGCCCGGCCGTCCCGCAACCGATGAACGCCCCGCCGGTCGCGCCCAACCCGGTCGCCCCGCCACCGCTGGCCCCGCGCCCGGTCACGCCGCCGCCGGCCGCGCCCGCCGCCGCGGCCGCGTTCCCCAACCGTGCCCCGGCGCCCGGCAACCGCCCGGTGTCGGTGCCGCCGCCTCCGCCCGGCATGACGCCGATCACCCCCGGCACGCGCCCTGTTTCCGGTGCGCGGCCCCCGCAGGCCCCCGCCGCCTCGGACACCGGCTCGTTCCGGGCGCGGCCCCCGCAGGCCCCCGCCGCCTCGGACACCGGCTCGTTCGCCTCGGACACCGGCTCGTTCCGGGCGCGGCCCCCGCAGGCCCCCGCCGCCTCGGACACCGGCTCGTTCCGGGCGCGGCCCCCGCAGGCTCCGGCCGCCTCGGACACCGGCTCGTTCCGCACGCGGCCCCCGCAGGCCCCCGCCGCCTCGGACACCGGCTCGTTCCGCACGCGGCCCCCGCAGGCTCCGGCCGCCTCGGACACCGGCTCCTTCCGGGCGCGGCCCCCGCAGGCCCCGGCGGCCTCGGACACCGGCTCCTTCCGGGTTCGGCCCCCGCAGGCGCCGGCCGCCTCGGCTGGCCCCACCGACACCGGCTCGTTCCGCGTGCAGTCGCCGGCCGCTTCGGTGTCGCCGGCGGAGAGCGGCGAGCCATTCCGCGCGACGCTCACCACCGCGGCGATCAACAACGCCCGCGCCGAGCGGCAACGCACGGTCATCCCGCCGCGTCCGGCCCGCAGCACGCCGGCGCCCGGCAGCGCCACCGACTACTCGTCGCTGCCGATGCCGACCCCGCGTGCCGAGCCGGTCGAGCCCGGTTCCCGCGCCAACTGGCCGCTGCTCAACCCGAGCGGTGACGAGCCGGCCGCGCCGGCTGCCTCGATCAGCGGGCCGCCCGCCGAGACCGGCCGGGTCAAGCCGCCGTGGCAGGACATGCCGAAGGAGCCGCCGGCCCTGCGCCTGGTGGAGCCGCGGATCGGCAACAGCCTCGACACGACGGTCACCGATCTGCCGGCCGTCTCCGAGCCGCCACCGCTGCGCCTGGTCGAGGGCGCCGCCGCCCGTCGTAACGGGATGGGCATGGGCATGGGCGGGCTCGGCAACGGCTCCTTCAACACCGGCACGACGATCACCGCGCTCGACCGCAGCACCACGCCGCCGGTTCCGTCCGACGGCGCCGACGGCGATCTGCTGATCTTCGCGGCCGCCCGGTCGGCCTGGTTCACCGGTCACGCCGAGCAGTCGCCCGAGATGGACTGGGCCAACCCGAACGACAGCGGCTGGCAGGCCGCCGAGCGGGCCGCCACCCCGGAGATCGCCGCCGAGACATCGGCGGGTCTGCCGAAGCGTGTTCCGCAGGCCAACCTGGTCCCCGGCTCGCCGCTGCGTGACGAGCGGCCGCTGCGGATCGTCCGCGACGCCGCGAGCATCGCCGCGCACACCACCGGCTACTTCCGCGGTTGGCGCCGCGGTCAGGAGATCGGCGGTTTCGCGATGGGTGGCCGGCCGGGCCGCGAGTCGGCCGGCGGCTGGGACTTCACCCGCGATCGGGAAGGCGCGGACGAGTTCCGCGACAGCGCCAACTATTCCCGCTAATTTCGGACGCGAAGGGCGGCCGCGGAGAACCGCGGCCGCCCTTTCTCATACTCGGTCCTGCCAGGTGCACAGGCAGACGCGGTTGCCCTGCGGATCGGCCAGCACCCAGAAGCTGGGCGCCTCGGCGTCGCTCTCGAGGGTGCCGCCGGCCGCCACCGCGTCGTTGATCCGCCGCCGCACCTCGGACGGGTCGATCCACAGGTCGGGGTGCCAGCGCTGCCGCGGCTCGTCGCGGCCGGACTCCTGGAACCAGATGGTCGGCAGCGCGCCGGACGGGTCGACGATCTCCTCGTCGTACTCCCCGGTGCGGCGCTCGAACCCGAGGATCGCCTCCCAGAACGGCGCGATCTCGGCGTGGTCGGGGCTGTCCAGGCCGAGTTCGAGCCAGGTGAGGCCGGCGAACGAGTGCTCGAGCCCGGCGTCGGCGATCAGGCCCGAGACGGTGCGGGCGAGCGCGACGTCCCGCTCGGTGACCCCACCGGTGTCGTGGCTGGTGAGCCGCACGTCGACGTGGGTGTAGCGCAGGTCGAGGTCGGGGTGGTGATCGACCTCCTCGGCGGCCGCGCCGATCGCGTCGACCAGGGCCAGCCCGGCGGCGAACGTGCCGCTGCGCACCCGGGTGTGCAGCCGGTTGTAGAGAAGCGCCCAGTCCGCCAATCCCTCGGCGGCCACCTGTCGTCCCGTCAGCTTCGTCATGGCCACCATCCTTACTCGACACCGTCGCCCATGGGGCTGCGCCCGGGGCGGCCCCGCGGGGTGGCCGGGCGGATGCGCTGGTTCCGGATGTGTTCGTAGACGATCGACGTGCGCACGTCGGCGACCTCCGGGCGCTCGGTCAGTCGGTCGATCACGAACTCGTACAGGCTCGCGTTGTCGGGGACCGCAACGTGCACGATGAAGTCGTCGGTGCCGGTCGTGACGTAGAGCCCGAGCGTGTCCGGCAGGGTGCTGACCCACTCCCGGAACGCCTCGATGTTGCGCCGCGACGGCGGCCGGATCCGCACCGCGATGAGCGCCTGCACCGGCCGCCCGATGGCCGGCAGATCGACGTCGAGGATGGCGCCCCGGATCACCCCGCGCCGCCGCAGCGCTCTCGTCCGGTCGAGCGCGGTGGTCGGCGAGACCCCGACCGCGGCCGCGACCTCCCGGTTGGTCTTCCGTGCATCCGACTGCAGTTCCCGCAGGATCGCCGTATCAAGTTCGTCCAGGTCAGCCACCCGATGCCTCCTGCCGATATTAGTACGGATGTTTTGCATCCATCTTATTCACCTGCCTAGCATTTCTGGGAACGAGCGAATGAATGCCTAGGGAGAACGCATGACCGTCGGATTTGCCACCGAAGAGATCGACCCCAGCGCGCCGACCCGTGCCGCCCGGCTCAAGTGGGTCGTGGTGGTCGACAGCGCCCTCCCGGCCGGCCGCGCCGCCAACGCCGCGATCTGCACCGCCGCCGCCACCGCCCAGGCCGTGGCCGGTCTGCTCGGCGACGACGCGGTCGACGCCGACGGCAACACCCACCCGGGCCTGCCCTGGGCCGGCTGCACGGTGCTCGCCGCCGACGCCGCCACGCTGCGCACGATCCGGGCCCGGGCCGCCGCCCGCCCCGACTTCTTCGTGGCCGACATGCCCGCCGCCGCCCAGCAGACCCGCGTCTACACCGAGTACCTGGCCGCGGTCGGCGAGGCGCCCGCCGACGGCCTGGACTACTACGCGGTCAGCATCGTCGGCCCGCGCAACCCACTCGACAAGATCGTCGGCAAGCTGCCGCTACTGCCGTAGCACCTTCGCGATGTTCCACTCCGCCAGATCCAGCATCCACTGACGGTCCGGAAAGTCGGTGGCGGCGATCCGCAACGGGCCCTCGATCAGGGACAACACCTGGGCGTACGTGTAGAGGTCGAGCCGCGCCGGGTCGAGCGGCGGCGGCTCGAGGCGCGGATAGTCGGCCTCGAACCGCATCGCGGTCCAGGCGTGGTCCCACTCCGCGTCGAACCGGACGAGACCCTCGAAGTCGATCAGCACCGGCTCGCCGGCCTCGTTGACCAGCACATGATCGGGGCCGAGCTCACCGTGCACCAGCGCGAACTCCCGCCGCGGCGTAACCGCCGCACGCAACCGGTGCAGGCGGTCGGCGATCCGCTCTCGCGCCGCCGCCAGGCGGGTGTCCTGCTCCGCCGCCGCCGCGAGATGCCGGAGCGCCCGATCCACCACCATGTCCTCGGCCGGGCGCTGCGGTCCGGCCGGGCGGGTGAGCGGCCCGTAGTGCCCGGTCACGTCGGCGTGCATGCGCCGCAGCGCGGCGCCCAGCTCGGTCAGCGGCGCGGCCGCCGCGACCGGATCGCGCTCCATCAGTCGCTCCAGCGACTCGCTTCCGGCATCTTCCACCAGGGCGAAAGCGCCGTCGTGGCTCAGCTCCAACAGCTCCGGTACGCGAACCCCGGCGCCCCGCAGCGCGGCGTGGTTGGCCTCGAACTCGGCCATCCCCGCCTCTCCGTCGAACGGGTCGTCCGGCGCCGTAGCCACCGACGGCCAGTAGTTCTCCGCCGCCGTCCACCGGTACAGGATCACCGTGCCGCTGTCGCCGCCGAGCCGCACCCGATAGACACCCTTCTTGGTGCCACCGGCCAGCCGCGACACCTCGGCCACCGGCCGGTCGATCAGGCCCTCGACGTCATCCGTCCCCAGAAATGCGCGCACGCCGAACGACGCTACCGGCTCTGGGATCATGCGGGGGTGCGCGCCATCGTCTTCGACTTCTTCGGCACGTTGACCGACCCGGCCGCGGAGTCCGGCCGCCGCGAGTCGTTCACCGCTACCGCGGCCGCCCTGGGCATCCCCGCCGATCACTTCTGGCAGGCGATGAGCGCCAGCTTCCCGGAGCGGATCACCGGTCGTTACGGCGGCACGCGAGAGACTCTGCGGCAGATAGCCCGGGAGTGCGGCGCCGACCCGGCCGAGTCCGATCTGGACGCTGCGGTGGCCGCTCAGCGGGCCGGCGCGGCCCTGGTCCGGCCGCCCCGCCCCGGCGTGCTGGAACTGCTGGACCGCCTACGCGCCGACGGCTACCGCCTCGGCCTGATCAGCGACTGTTCCAGCGAGCTCTGCGAGGCGTGGCCGGAAACGCCGTACGCGCCCAGAATCGACGTCGCGGTCTTCTCCTGGCGCGAGGGGTACCGCAAACCTGATCCGCGCCTCTACGCGGCGGTGAGCGCCCGTCTCGGCGTCCCCGAGCGGGAATGCTGGTATGTGGGCGACGGCGGAAGCCGAGAGCACGACGGCGCCCACCGGGCGGGCATGCGCCCGATCCTGGTGACCAATGAGGCCCACCCGGGCGCTGCGGCCCTGCGCAGCGACCCCGATCCGTACACCCCGGATCTGGTCATTTCCGATCTGGACGCCCTGCCCGGCACCATCGCCACGTAGTCGCTTGCGGCCCGGTCAGCGTTGCAGGGCGCGGACCGGCGGGATGCGGGCGGCCCGGCTGGCCGGGATGAGGCCGGCGAGCAGCCCGGCCACGGCGCTGACCGCGCAGGGCGAGCGGCGCCTGTCGCCCGATCAGCTGGGCCGTGCCGGGCGCCGTCTCGATCAGCACATCCGGCTTGCCCGCCGCGTGCGGCAGGTTTGTGGCCACCGAGTAGGGCATGATCACCGAGGCCATCGCCTCCGGCCGGCGGCCGACATCGCGATAGATGCCCATCACCGTGTAGGCGTGGCCCTCCAGAAAGACCCCGACGCCGGAACGACTGATGTGCAGCCGCTGGGCGATCGGCTCGGAGAGCAGCACCACCGGGGTGGCGTTGCGCTCCTGGAAATCGCCGTAGGTGCGCCCGGCGGACGTCGAAGGACGACGACACCTGATGGTCGAGGGTGGTGCCCAGGCCGAGACTGGCCACGAAGGCCGCCGCACCGACGACCGCGCCGATGACGGTGGCCAGCGAGCGACCGGGGTTGCGCAGCACCGACAGCGCGGCTTCCCAGAAGAGGTCGTCCCAGCGCAGCCGGGCGGTGCGAAGCTGCAGATCGCCTTGATCGAACTTCGTCATATCTCCCGCACCACGCCATCGGCCACCTGGAGCCGTCGCCCGGCGGTGTCGGCCACGGTCGCATCGTGGGTGACCACGACAACGGTCAGACCATCGAGGTTGAGCTGGCGCAACTGGGCCAGCACGACCTGGGTGTTCGCGCTGTCGAGGTTCCCGGTCGGTTCGTCGCAGAACAGCACCTGGGGCCGGGCGACGACCGCGCGGACGATGGCCACGCGTTGCATTTCACCGCCGGAGAGCTGGCGCGGGTCGGCCTGCATCCGATGAGTCAGGCCCATGCGTTCGAGCGCCTCGGTCGCCATCTGCCGGCGCTTCCGTCGCCGGTGCGGCCCGTAAAGCAAGCCGATCTCGACGTTCTCCAGAGCGGTGCGCCCGGGCAGCAGATGGAAGGACTGAAAGACGAAACCGAAGACCTGACCCCGGATTGCCGTACGCATGGCCGGCTTGCAGGTCACCGTGTCCACTCCACCGACCTGATAGGAGCCGGTCGACGGCGCGTCCAGCAGGCCGAAGAGGTTCAGCAGGGTGGACTTGCCGGACCCGGACGGCCCGGTGATCGAGACGTGGTCGCCGGCGGCGACGTGCAGGTCGGTCGGGTGCAGGGCGTGCACCGGCTGACCGTCGTCGTAGGTGCGCGCTATCTGGCGCATGCTCAGCATCGGCTCAGCCGGCCGTTTGCTCGCCGACCACGACCCGGACGCCCTCGGCGAGTTCCGGATCGCGGATCTCGACCCAGCCGCCGGCGATCTGCCCGGTCGTCACGGTGACATCGGCGGTCTTGTCGTGCTCCGACACGGTGGTGACGAAGGTCGTTCCGTCCGGCCGGGAGTAGAGCGCCGTCACCGGCACCGCCAGCACCTTCGTCGCGCTGGCGGCCACCTGCACGTCGAGTCGCAGCGACCGGCTGGTCGCCGACCGCGGCGATCGTCGCCGCTGCCTTCTCGCCGGTCAGGTCGTCGACGGCGGTGGCCGTCAAGCCGATCCGGAGCAGCGGCGCCTGGTCCTTGTCCGCGACCGCGACCACGGCCGACGCCTTACCCGCATCGGGCTCGGAGTCGCCGATGGTCACCCCGAACAGCCCCGGATCGGGAATCCGGAAGAAGTTGTCCTCTTCGCTGGTGCGATATCCCTTGCCGGCCAGGCAGCTCAGAAGCGTGCGCCACTTGGGCTGCCCGACGCGCTGGAACACCGTCACGAGGAACGGCTCGCTGAGTGCGTTGCCCAGGTCGAAGTAGCTGTAGTACAGCTTCTCGGCGGTCGGCGGCAGCTTCTTCCGGGACTTGGCGGTGCACTGATCCGAGGCCTGGTCGTAGTTCGGGTCGACGCTCGCGATCGCCGCCTGTTCCCCCGTGGACCGGAATAGGCGAATTGCCTTTCCGGCAGCGCCACGTTAGCCGCGTGGAGCACGTAGTCAAAGTATGTAAATACATCTATCGCGTAAACCACAGATGTTGTTCAGATCAGTTTCGAACGCTTGGCGATAAGGCGATCGGAAACGTTGAGACAGCCGGGACTGTATAGGAAACCCGCGGCTCGATCTGCCCTTTGATTAGACGCTGATCTATCGCAGGCGGTAACGGCATTAAAAGTCGTTCAGAATGGTCCGGGCAATTCTTTCGACCGCCCCACCCGTTCGCGGACATGCAGAATCCCCGCTCCGACCTAGCGGAGCGGGGCTTCTACGAGGCGTTACGCCGGAGCGACTGCGCGCGTGCGACGCATCGTCAACACATACTCGACCAGCGAGATGAGGACGTTCTTCGTCGACTCGCGGTTCCGGGCGTCGCAGCTCACCACGGGCACGTCGCTCGCGATCGCGAGCGCGTCGCGAACGTCCTGCGCGTTGTGGTACTGCATGCCGTCGAAGCAGTTGATCGCCACCAGGTAGGGAAGGCGACGGTGCTCGAAGAAGTCGATGGCCGCGAAGCAGTCAGCCAGCCGGCGCGTATCGACCATGACCACAGCACCGATCGCGCCCCGCACCAGTTCGTCCCACATGAACCAGAAACGCGTCTGGCCCGGGGTGCCGAACAGGTAAAGGATCAGGTCACGGTCGATGCTGATGCGGCCGAAGTCCATGGCGACGGTGGTCGTCACCTTCCCGGGCACCTGCCGGTTGTCGTCGACACCCACGCCGGCCGAGGTCATGATGGCCTCGGTGGTCAGCGGGGTGATCTCGGAAACCGACCCGACCAGCGTCGTCTTGCCGACGCCGAACCCACCGGCGATGACAATCTTCGCCGATGTAACGCGTCCCCCAGCAGCGGGACGGTGCGACATGTCAGAGCCTGCGAAGTCCACTCAGCACCCTTTCCAGCAGTTCCGTGCCTACCGCGTCGGTCTCGTCGTCCAATGAGGTGGGCTCATACACCGCGACCAGGCCGTCAGTGGCCATGTCCGCGACGATCACTCGAGCCACACCGAGCGGCAGTTGCATGCGTGCAGCGATTTCTGCGAGCGACTGCACACGGCCGCCGTCGCACATAGCCGCTATGTACTGATGCTCGCTTCCACCCTGCCCGCCGCGGATCATTCCTGATCGCCCGCGCACGGTTGTCTCGACCAGCGCTTCCAGCGCTATCTCAAGTTTTGGCCGGGTCCGACCGCGGGTCACGGCGTACGGCCTGACCAACGCGCCGGTCGGCTCATCGCGTTCTGGCATCGTCACCGCTCACCCCTTCCTCGAACCCTAGAAGTGTCTCGTGTTGTCAATGTTTTGGACAGTAGCCGACACCAACGGTGCCGACGGTTTGCCCGTTCAGCCCAGAACGCCGGCCGCGGAACGCGGCGCGGGGGTAAGGGCTTCGCCGACGCGGTCGACGAGGAGGGCCATTTCGTAGCCCACCTGACCGACGTCGCAGCTGCGCGCTGCGAGCACCGCGAACGACGAGCCGTCGGAGATCGACATCAGGAAGAGGAACCCGTTGTCCATCTCGACGACCGTCTGCAGCACCGCGCCACCCTCGAAGCACCGAGCGGCGCCCTGAGTGAGGCTGACCAGGCCGGAGGCGATAGCCGCCAGCTGGTCGGCACGGTCACGCGGAAGGTCCCGCGAGGCTGCCAGGAGCAGACCGTCGGCGGAGACCGCGATCGCATGTGCGACTCCGGGAACGCGGTCGGCGAAGTTGGCCAGAAGCCAACCGAGATCCTGCGTAGATGTCATGCCTCATGCTCCTTGCCAGCCTGCGAGGACTGCTGCCCTCCCGGAGTTCCCTCCGGGTTGGTCGATTGTTCCTTGGTGCGACCGCGCTGCACACCGCGGTGGTAAGCGGACAAGAGACCGCGAACCCCCTCGGGCGTGCGCTTCTGAGCGGGATCTCCGCCACGGTCGACACCGCCGGGGACGAGCTGCGCCATCGGTGTGCGCTTGGGCAGCCCAGCCGTGGTGGTGGTATCGATCGAACGCTCGGCGGCCGCGGCTGCGGCCTGCCAACCCTCATCGGCGGCGGTCTGCCACGGGCTGCTAGCCACGTTGCCGTTTGCGCCGTTGCCGTTCGAACCGTAGCCGTTCGCGGCTCCAACGCCCACCGGCGTCGGGTCGAGGTCTCGCGACTCGGGCGAACCGGCCTGCTGCGGCACCGCGCGAGCGGGGTCGCCGGTCGGGATCCGCTGCGAGGTGATCGCGTCCTCGGCGCCGTTGGGCTTGCCCTCTCCGGGCCGGGACGGCGTGGTCGTGGTGAACCACGCCGACTCGAGCTCGCGGAAGATCGGCAGTTCCATCGTCTCGTCGGCGAACTGACCCTGGTTGTCCCGCTGACGCGCCGCGGCCTGCGCCGCCGCGATCTGCTGAGCCGCGGTGGCCTGCGCCTCGGCGGCCTGAACCTCGGCTGCCTGGTGCGCCGCCCGGGCCGCGGCGGCTGCCCGTTGCTGGGCTTCCGTCTGCGGGCCACCCGAGGTGGGCATCGCGGAGACCGGGGTCCCCGACACCGGGCGAGCCGGCGGGGCGGACGACGGGATCGGCGCGGTCTGCGGGTTGGTCGGGCGCTCGACCTGCGGGTCGGAACGCTCGGGCCGGTAGCGCGGGATCTCGGCGGTCATGTCGAGCGCCGCGGCGAGGCTCTCCGGAACGTGCGGTCCGACGTTCGGGTCGCGCTCGGCGACCGGCGGCCAGACCGGCGGGTTCGCGGGCGGACCGGAGACGGGCCGCTCGTTCGCCGGCGGCACCGAGCTGGGCCGGGCGCCGTAGGGCGGGCCGGACGGCATCGGGGGCGCCGAGACCGGCGGCACCGGCGGGGCCGACACCGGCGGGACGAACCCGCCGCGACCCTGGTTCTCCGGGTTGGCCGGCAACTGCCGCGGGATGGATGGGCCGTTGCCGTAACCGTCGCCGCCCGGCTGCTCGCCGTTGCGACGCTGAGGCAGACCGTCGGGACCGGCGAAGCCCTGCGGACCCATCGGGCCGGACGGCAGCGGCGGGATCATCTCGTTGCTGCGCGGGCCGTAGAAGCCGTTGGAGCCGCCGCCACCACTGCCGTTGGAACCGTTGGTGCCGAAGCCGTTGGAGCCGTTGGAACCGGGCGCACCGGTGAGGTCGGACCAGGCCGGGACCCCCCGGGCACCGGTGCCGAGCATGCCACCGTTGGACATCGGCGGGTTCGGGTCGAATGGACGGCCACCGGGGTAACCGCCCCGGCCGCTCTCCAGGGCCAGCGGCTCGGGCATGCCCGAACGCCCGCCGGAGCCCTGCTGCAGGCTCTCGTAGCCGTTGGACGGCAGCGGCCGGCCGTTCTGCTGGCCGCCGACCAGAACCGACAGCGGCAGGCCGACCTCGGCCACCGTGCCGCGCTCGGAGTCGGCCGGGCGCAGCTCGACCTTGACGGCGTGCCGGCTTGCCAGCCGGGCGACCACGACCAGGCCCATCATGCGGGAGACGGCCACGTCGACCATGGGCGGGTTGGCGAGCCGCTCGTTGAGGTCACGCAGCTGTTCCCGGCTGATGCCGATGCCGTGGTCCTCGACCGAGAGCAGCGCGCTGTCGCCCAGCTTCCGCGCCTCGACGGTGACCGTCGAGTTGGGCGGGGAGAACGCGGTCGCGTTGTCGAAGAGCTCGGCGACCAGGTGGACCATGTCGTTGACGGCGTGCGCCGCCACCTCGATGTCCCGGTCGATCATGCCGAACTCGATGCGGGTGTAGTGCTCGACCTCGGACTGCGCGGCGCGGAGCACGTCGATCAGGGCGGCCGGCTCGCGCTGCACACGGGTCGAGTCGGCGCCGGCGAGAACCAGGAGGTTTTCGTCGTTACGCCGCATCCGGGTGGCGAGGTGGTCGAGCTGGAAGAGCTCGGCCAGCCGGTCCGGGTCTTCCTCGCCGCGCTCCAGCCGGTCGAGGTGGCCGATGAGCCGGTCGACCAGGATCTGCGAACGGCGAGCCAGGTTGACGAACATCGTTGCCACGGAGGCACGCAGTGCGGCCTGCTCGGCCGCGGTGCGGACCGCCTCGAGGTGGACCGCGTTGAACGCCTCGGTCACCTGGCCGAACTCGTCCCGGCTTCGCACCGGTAGTGGCTCGGCGATCTGGTCGGCCACCTGGGCCGGGGTCATCGAGGTGGCCAGCGCCGGATCACGCAGTCGCGAGACGGCGTGCGGCAGGCCGAACTGAGCGACCGAGAGCGCACCCTGGCGCAGTTCGCGCAGCGAGCGGGCCATCGACCGGGCGACCAGCCAGGCGAACAGGATGGCCAGCAGCAGCATCGCGAGCAGCACGCTGGTCTCGATGAAGACTCGCCGGTTGACGTCGTTACGGATGTCGGTGGCCTCGACCACGATGTCGGCGTCGAGCTTCTGCTCCACCTGCCGGAACAGGTTGTTGTAACCGATCATCGCCGTCTCCCACTGCTGGGAGTCGAACGGGATGTTCTTGGTGTTCGCACCCTGCAGGGCACGGAGCTGACCGGTGAGGTTGGTGGCGGCGCGACCGTCGTTGACGTTCGCGGTGCGCTCGAAGAGCTGGATCTCGGTGTCGGTGCCGACCGACTCGACGGTGCCCTGGGCGATCTCGAAACCGGTGTCGGTCAGCAGGAACGCGCGCCGCAGCGGGGCGGTGAAGTCGCCGGCGCCGAGCACCTCGTGGCCGACGTCGCGCTGCTGGGCGATGTAGTCCTTGGCCCGGGCGACCGCGGCGACTGTCCGCAGGTGGTCGCTCAGCTCGGTGTCGCTGGCCAGCTGGGCCGAGACGTCACGAACCGAGAGCAGGTCGTTGATCAGCTTGCCGTAGGTGTCGTCGACCTCGTCGACACCGAGCTTGCCGTTGGCGATCTGGCTGCGCTTGGACGGAAGGTCTTCGAGGTTGCGGTCGAGCCGCAGCAACAGCGTGCTCACCTTGGGTGGCACGTCGTCGAGCGCGGCCTTCTGCTGCGAATACGGAACCTTGGCCTGATCGACCTGCGCGTGCTCGCCGCTGTACGCCTTGAGCGCCGCGTCCCGGACCTGGCTCTGCCGCGGGCTCGTGGTGAGGATGACGCCGTAGGCACGTTCGTTCTGCAGGCGGTCGACGAGGCCACCAGCGGCCTCCGACAGCACTGAAAGGTTCCGAGCGCGCTCCGCGTTACTCGCTGTATCAATGTGGTCCACCAGGCCACTGACGCCGACAATGATCGTCGCCAGGGTAGGAACCAGCATGATCAGGCCGAGCTTCGACCAGATCGGCAGATCTCGCAGCCGATCGGCCGGCCGACGGAGACGCGACATGACGCCGGTCGCCGTCTTGGGGCGCTTGCTCACGTCACCGTCCTCCTGATTCGGGCCCGGCTTTACGGGTCGCCGGGCACCGCACACGGCCGACTACCGCGTCGGGCCCCCGAGATTCCATCACGACGAGTGTCAAAGAGAAAGAGCAGGCGGCCACGGACCGGTTGTGTGACGCGATGTTGCTCCGTCGGAGTTGGACATCGCCGGTTCGTTATGACTGCCTGTGTTGTTTAAGGTTTCTCAGAGTCACTCATGCCGATCAGTTCGGCGTGGGGGTGGCGCCGGCTGATCGAGCCCGATCGTAGTGGATCGCGGCAGGACAGACGATGTCGCGGTCAGGGCCCCAGGGCAAGGTGAGATGCCCGATTTCGCAATGTTTGTAGGGACCATTCTGACCGAACGGATGAGGGCCCTCATCAAACCCGGCAAAGCCACCACCCGTAGGTGCGGTGGTCCTTGCCGATCGACACTCATCCCATCAACTTGGCATACGCCGGTTTGATCACCTCAGTGATGATCTCGAGCCGCTCGTCGTACGGGATGAAAGCCGACTTCATCGCGTTGATGGTCAGCCACTGCAGCTCCGCCCAGCCCCAGCCGAACGCCTCGCTGAGCAGGGCCATCTCCCGCGACATCGAGGTGCCGCTCATCAGCCGGTTGTCGGTGTTGACCGTGACCCGGAACCGCAGATCGTGCAACAGCCCGATCGGGTGCTCGGCGATCGAGGCCGCCGCCCCGGTCTGCACATTGGACGAAGGGCACAACTCGAGCGGAATCCGCTTGTCGCGAACATAGGCCGCAAGCCGCCCCAGAACCGAGCCACCCGTGATGTCGTCGACCAGTCGCACGCCATGACCCAGCCGGTCGGCGCCGCACCACTGGATCGCCTGCCAGATCGACGGCAGGCCGAACGCCTCGCCGGCGTGGATGGTGAAGTGGAAGTTCTCCCGCTGGAGGTACTCGAACGCGTCCAGGTGGCGGGTGGGCGGGAAACCGGCCTCGGCGCCGGCGATGTCGAAGCCGACCACGCCCGCGTCGCGGTAACGCACCGAGAGCTCGGCGATCTCCTGCGACCGGGCCGCGTGCCGCATCGCGGTCAGCAGGACCCCGACGCGGATCGGACGGCCCAATGCCGCCGCTTCCTCGCATCCTTCGACAAATCCGGCATTCACCGCCTCAACCACCTGGTCGAGGTCGAGCCCCTGTTCCAGGTGCTGTTCCGGCGCGTAACGCACCTCGGCGTAGACGACGCCGTCGGCGGCCAGGTCGAGCGCGCACTCCTTGGCCACCCGGTGCAGGCTCGCCTCGGTCTGCATCACCGCCACCGTGTGCGCGAACGTCTCCAGGTAGCGTTCCAGCGAGCCCGAATCGGCCGCGGCGACGAACCAGGCGCCCAGCGCCCCCGGATCGCCGGCCGGAAGCTGGTGCCCGATCCCCTCGGCGAGTTCGAGGATGGTCTCGGGGCGCAGCCCACCGTCCAGGTGGTCGTGGAGCAGCGCCTTCGGCGCCTTGACGATGTCGGAGTGTGAGATGGCGACCATCAGAGAAGCCTAGAGGGCGGAAACGAATGATCGACGGAGCATTGCCGTACCTGCGGTGCCCCAATTGCCAAGAGTCGCTGCACCGGGCCGGACAAGCTCTGCATTGTGCTCGCGGGCACAGCTTCGACATGGCCAGGCAGGGCTACGCGGACCTGAGCGCGGGCCGGCTGCCCCACGTCGGGGACACCGCCGAGATGGTCGCCGACCGGGCCGATTTTCTCGCCGCCGGGCACTACGACTTCATTGCCGGGGCGCTCACGGCGTACGCAATCGGTGGTTTGGTGGTTGATGCCGGGGTGGGCACCGGCAGTTACCTGGCCCGGGTGCTCGACGCGGCGCCGGAGGCCATCGGCCTCGGCCTGGATGTGGCCAAGCCGGCGCTGCGCCGCGCGGCCCGCGCCCATCCGCGCGCCGCCGCGGTCCTCGCCGATGTGTGGCGGCCGCTGCCGATCATCGATGGGGCGGCCAGCATGGTCATCAATGTGTTCGCGCCGCGCAATGGTCCTGAGTTCCGGCGGATCCTGCGCCCGGACGGGATTCTGCTGGTGGTTACGCCGGCCCCGGAGCATCTGCGCGAGCTGATCGCCGCGCACGGTCTGATCCGGGTCGATCCGGACAAGCAGGCCCGGGTGCGGGAGGCGCTCGACGAGCACTTCACCGCGGGGGTCGCCGAGACGCACGAGCGGGAGCTGCGACTGACCGCGGGCGAGGCGCGCACGCTGATCGGGATGACGCCGAGCGCGCGCCACGTGCCGGTAGCCGGCCTGCCGACGACCGACGTGATGGTGACAGCTGCGGTGCAGGTCACCGCCTATCACCCTCACACCGAGAGGTCGACCTCTTCCCACTCGGGCGGTTTGTCGTGATAGGGGCCGGTGAAGATCACCGCCCACTCGAGGGCCCACCGCCGCTGGCCGATCGCGTTGCTGTCGAGCTCGCCGGGTAGGTCGGCGCCGACCCGCTCGGCCTCCTGGAACGCCCAGTCCAGGCAGTAGTAGAGATCGAGCAGGACAGCTGCCTCGATCGGGTCGCGGGGTGACATCAGCGACCGTGAGCGCCAGCTGCCGAAAGTCTCACCAGATGGCAGGTCGGGCATCTGGGACATCAGCCGGCCCTCGGGTGGCGCGGTCGGGTCCAGGTGCCGGGTCAGGCCCAGCAACCACGCCAGCGCGAACACCGCATCGTGGTGCAGCACGAACGACCGGTGATCGCCGTCGGCGCCGATCACGAACTGCCACTCCGGCGGGGTCACGAGATCGACCAGGTGCGATCCGAGCAGCCAGCCCATGGCGATCTCGGTGGGCATCCCGAAACATCGCGCCACGACCACGTGAAGCACCGCGCAGCGGGCCTCGATCTCCACGGTCGGGCGCAGTTCGACCGTGTCGCCCGGCTCCCAGATCAGCGGGAAGCCGGGCGGTGGCAGCGGCAGGCCCAGTCGCTCGATCTCGTCGAGACTGGCCTCGCGGACCGCGCGCGGGTCGGGGGCGGCCTTCGTCATGGTGCGTCAGGCTATGCGGTCGAGCACGAGTGGGGTAAGTGCGGGCGCGGTCGCACCGACGGTTATCGCTGCCGCCGCTTCGGCGCGCGCGGCATCGATCCGCGCGGATTCATCGGTACGCAACTCCAGCAGCACGTCCCCGGCACTGACCCGGTCCCCCGGCTTCACCGCCAGAAGCACGCCGGCGCCGAAGCTGACCGGGTCCTCCTTGCGGGCCCGGCCGGCGCCGAGACGCCAGGCGGCAATGCCGATCCCGTACGCGTCGACGGCCGTCACGACGCCGTCCTGGGTCGCTCGCAGGATCTCCGTCTCCCGCGCCACCGGCAACGAAGCGTCCGGATCGCCACCCTGTGCCTGGATCATCCGCCGCCAGGTGTCCATGGCCGCGCCGCTCTCCAGCACCTTCGCCGGGTCGGCATCCACCCCGGCCGCGGCGAGCATCTCCCGGGCCAGCGCGAGGGTCAGCTCGACCACGTCGGCCGGTCCGCCGCCGGCCAGCACCTCGACCGACTCGGCCACCTCGAGGGCGTTGCCGACGGCCAGGCCGAGCGGGGTGTTCATGTCGGTGAGCAGCGCGATCGTGTTGACCCCGCTGTCCTTACCGAGCCGCACCATGGTGCTCGCCAGCTCGCGGGCGGTCGCCAGATCCTTCATGAAGGCACCCGAGCCGACCTTGACGTCCAGGACCAGGGCGCCGGTGCCTTCGGCGATCTTCTTGCTCATGATCGAGCTGGCGATCAGCGGGATGGCCTCGACCGTGCCGGTGACGTCGCGCAGCGCGTAGAGCTTGCGGTCGGCCGGGGCCAGGCCGTCGCCGGCCGCGCAGATGACCGCGCCGACGTCGTCGAGCTGCCGCTTGAACGCGTCGTTGCTGATCGTGGCCTGCCAGCCGGCGATCGACTCGAGCTTGTCGAGGGTGCCGCCGGTGTGGCCGAGGCCGCGGCCGGAGAGCTGCGGCACGGCCGCCCCGCAGGCCGCCACGAGCGGGGTCAGCGGCAGCGTGATCTTGTCGCCGACACCGCCGGTGGAGTGTTTGTCGGCGGTCGGCCGGCTGACGCCGGACAGGTCCAGCCGCTCCCCGCTGGCGATCATCGCGGCGGTCCAGCGGGCGATCTCGGCCGGCGTCATGCCGCGCAGCAGGATCGCCATGGCCAGCGCCGACATCTGCTCGTCGGCGACCACACCCTTGGTGTACGCGTCGACCACCCAGTCGATCTGGTCATCGGAAAGGACGTGGCCGTCCCGTTTGGTCCGGATGATGTCCACCGCAGCGAAGCTCATTTTTCCCCTTCCCACCGGACGGGGATGCCCTCCGGTGGCTCTCCCTCGCCGGCCCAGGCCAGGCCGCCGTCGGCATCCACCACCACGATCCGTGGCGTGCGGACCCGGCCCCACTCGACCGCCTTGGCGGTGGTGGGAAAGTTCGGTCCCTCCTCGAGGACGCCTTTCGCGACGTCGCTCTCCGAAGGGCTGCCCCCGGACCGCTCCCAGTAGGCGGTCCAGACCGTCTCACCGCCGGACAGGTCGGGGTGCACGAACACCGTGCCCCGGCCGCGCCACTTGGCCAGCGCGGTCGGCACCTCGTTGCCGCCGGCCGGCCCGTTGACCTTGTCGAGGTCGTCCGGCCCGAACGCGTTCGGCAGCAGCTCGCTCATCTTCAGCGGCCGGGGCAGCGCCTCGACCAGGCACTCGCCCCCGCCGTGCTCGTAGAGCAACTGCCGGCAGCGCCCGCACGGCATCAGCGGGTTGCCGTTGGCATCCACGCAGGAGACCGCCACCAGCCGCCCGCCGCCGGTTGCATGAAGCGAGCTGACCAGCCCGCACTCGGCACAGAGCCCGACGCCGTAGGACGCGTTCTCCACGTTGCACCCGACGACGACCCGGCCGTCGTCCACCAACGCCGCCACTCCGACCGGAAAGTCGGAGTAGGGCGCGTACGCGTGCCGCATCGCCTCGATGGCGGCGGCCCGCAGTCCAGCCCAGTCGATCTCCATGCGGCAAATTCTGCCAGGTGAACCCGTCAGCTCTTGACGTATGGCTGGCCATCGGCGGCCGGCGCCCGCACCCGGCCGACGAGACCGGCCACGGCCACGATGGTGGCGATGTACGGCAGCATGTTGAGGAACTGGTTGGGCACCGGGCTGCCGGCCACACTCAGGAAGTAGGCGAGCTTCTGCGCGAACCCGAAGAACAGGGCCGCGCCGAGCGCCCCGAACGGCGTCCACCGGCCGAAGATCAGGGCGGCCAGCGCGATGAAGCCGGCGCCCGCGGTCATGTTCTTGTTGAACGCGCCGGTCGAGACGAGCGTGAAGTACGCCCCACCGGCCCCGGCGATCAGGCCGCCGACCATCACGTTCACGTAGCGCAGGCCGCGCACCCGGACACCGACCGTGTCGGCCGCGGTCGGGTGCTCGCCGACCGCGCGGGTGCGCAGGCCCCACCGCGTGTTCTTCAGCGCGAAGTGGATGACGACGACCAGGATCAGCGCGATCCAGGTCAGCACCTGGGTGTGGAACAGTACCGGCCCGATCACCGGGATGTCGGCCAGGCCCGGGATCTCCCAGCGCGGCATCTGCGGCGGCTGGTTGTATTTCAGGGCGTTGGGCTGCATCAGCCGCTCGTAGAGGAAGCCGGTGACGCCGAGCGCGAACAGGTTGAGCACGGTGCCGACCACGACCTGGTCGACCAGGAACTTGATGGCCAGCACGGCCAGCATCGCGGCGATGATCAGGCCGCCGATCATGGCGCTGATCAGGCCGGCCCAGACGCTGGTGGCGAGGGTGCCGACCAAGGCCGCGCCGAACGCGCCCATCAGGAACTGGCCCTCGATCGCCACGTTGACCACGCCGGAGCGCTCGCCGAGCACACCGGCCAGGGCGCCCAGGATGAGCGGCAGGGCGTATTCCACGCTGCCGCTGAGCGTGTCGACCAGCGGCATGAACTTGCCGGCCACCTGCCAGCACAGGAACGACAGCACGAAGGCCGCGATGCCCAGGCAGAGCAGCAGGGTCTGCCAGCGCTTGGCCCGGCCGGTCAGCATGACCGCGCCGAGCACCAGCGCGATCACCCCGAACAGGATCGTGCCGAACTGCCCGTTGATGGACAGGGCGGCGCCGGTCGCGTCGGTGCTGAGCGTGAACCGCGCGGTCTTCGACTCGGCGAGCGGGCCGAAGATGACCGCCGCGATCAGGCCGATGACCGTGACACCGGCGCCGAGCCGCCGTTCCCGGTTCCAGAACCGGTCGGGGGCGTCGACTCCCGTCAGATTTTCCACTGTCGCCGTCGACACGCGGCTCACCAGCCCTTTGCCATCGAGGCGCCGAGCCGTGCGGAACGGGCGGCGCGGAGCTGGAAGATCGCCTTTACCAGGGCCGGTGCGGCGATGAAGATGACGATCAGGGCCTGCAGCACGGTGACCAGTTCGAGCGAGATGCCGACGTCGACCTGCATCAGGTTGCCGCCGGCGCGCAGGGCGCCATAGAGAATCGCGGCGAACAGCGTGCCCCACGGTTTGTTCCGGCCGAGCAGCGCGACCAGCAGGCCGTCGAAGCCGATGTTGCCGGCCACCTGGGCGGTGAGCTTGTCCGCGGTGCCGAGCACCTGAGTGGCGCCGCCGAGGCCGGCGAGGCCGCCGGCCACCACCATCAGCATGGTGTACGTCTTGGCGACGCTCATCCCGGCGGTCTTGGCCGCGGGCGGGTTGACGCCGACCGCGCGCAGCTCGAAGCCGAACGACGACCGGTTGATCAGCCAGGCGACGCCGGCCGTCGCCCCGACCGCGATCACGATGCCGAGGTGCACCCGCAGCGGATCGGGCATCGCCGGCAGCTCGGCCGAGTGCGCGATGGTCTTGCTGATCGCGTCGCTGCGCTCCGGGTCCTGCACGCCCTTCTGCAGGATCAGCCAGCCGAGGAACAGCGTGGCCGTGTAGTTGAGCATGATGCTGGTGATGACCTCGTGGGCGCCGGTGCGGGCCTTGAGGAAGCCGGGCAGGAAACCCCAGAGCGCGCCGCCGATCAGGCCGAACAGCAGCGCCACGATCAGGTGCAGGCCGGGCGGCAGGTGGAAGGCGAAGCCGGCCACCCCGGCGAACACACAGCCCATGACCGCCTGGCCCTGGCCACCGATGTTGAACAGGCCACCGCGGAAGGCGATCGCCACCGCCAGGCCGGTGAAGACCAGCGGGGCCGCGTAGGTGAGGGTCTCGGAGACCGGCCCGAACGCGGCCTGCCAGGTGCCGGTGCCGTTGAACCAGGCCTGGAACGAGGCGGGGTCGAAGATGGCGCCCTTGAACAGGTCGGCGTACGCGCCGCTGATCAGGTCCCAGCTCGACTGCAGCGCGTCGCTGGGCCGGGAGGTGAAGTAGGAGAACTTCGACAGCACCTCGGAGTCGGAGATCACGATCAGCACGGCGCCGACGACCAGCGCCAGGAAGATCGACAGGATCGTGACCGTGACGGTGTTGGCCGACCAGAGGTTCTTCAGGAAGAGAGTGAGGAAGCCGTCCTCCTTCTTCTCCGGCGACTCCTTGGCGGGTGGGGGCGCCTCGACGTCAGTAGTCACTCTGCTTCTTCCTCTTCCGGTTCCGCCTCTGCGCCGGTGATGCCGGCCATCAGCAGGCCGATCTCCTCGCGGGGCATGTCGGGCGAGACGATGGCGAGGATCCGGCCGCGGTACATCACCGCGATCCGGTCGGCGAGACCGACCACCTCGTCGAGCTCGCTGGACACCACGAGTACGGCGGTGCCGTTGTCCCGTTCATGGATGATCTGGCTGTGAATGAACTCGATCGAGCCGACGTCCACGCCGCGGGTGGGCTGGCTGGCGATCAACAGGCGTAGCGGCCGGGACATCTCCCGGGCCACGACCACCTTCTGCTGGTTACCGCCGGAGAGCGTGCCGACCGTCGCCGTCGCCGACGAGGCGCGGATGTCGAACTGGGTGACCCGCTCGGCGGCCGCCTCGTTGATCGCCTTGGTGTTGAGCCGGAGGGCGTTGCCGAACGGCGGCCGGTCGTACATGTCGAGCACCAGGTTCTCGGCGACCGAGAACTCCTTGACCACACCGTCGAGGCTGCGGTCCTCGGGGACGTAGCCGACCCCGGAGCGGAGGATCTTCTTGGTGCTCATCCCGGCCAGGCTCTCGCCGTCGAGCGCCATCGAGCCGGTCCGCAGCGCGCGCAGGCCCATGATGGCCTCGACCAGCTCGGTCTGACCGTTGCCCTGGACGCCCGCGATGCCGAGCACCTCGCCGGCCCGGACGGTCAGGTCGACCCCGTCGACGGCGCGGACGCCGCGGTCGTCGTCGACCACCAGGCCGCTGATCGACAGGACGTCCCGGCCGGGCTCGGCCTGGGTCTTGCTGACTTCCAGGCTCACCGAACGGCCGACCATGAGCGCGGCCAGCTCGTCCTCGGAGGTGTCCGGGCTGGCGGTGCCGACGGTCCGGCCTCGGCGGATCACGGTGATCCGGTCGGCGACCGCCTTGACCTCGCGCAGCTTGTGGGTGATGAAGACGATCGACTTGCCGCCCTCGGCGAGGCTGCGCATGACCGCCAGCAGCTCGTCGGTCTCCTGCGGGGTGAGCACCGCGGTCGGCTCGTCCAGGATGAGCAGGTCGACGTCGCGGGTCAGCGCCTTGACGATCTCGACCCGCTGCTGTGCGCCGACCGGCAGGTCCTCCACCAGGGCGTCGGGATCGACCGGCAGGCCGTATTTCTTCGAGGTCTCCAGCACGTCGCGGCGGTTGCGGCGGCGGTCGAGGATGCCGAGCGGGCCGCCCCGCACGTCTTCCGCGCCGAGCGCGATGTTTTCCGCCACGGTGAAGACTGGGACCAGCATAAAGTGCTGGTGGACCATGCCGATGCCGGCGGCGATGGCGTCACGGGGGCTCCGGAAGACCTTCGCCTCTCCGTTCACCACGATCTCGCCCTCGTCCGGCTGGAGCAGGCCGTACAACTGGTTCATCAGCGTCGACTTGCCGGCGCCGTTCTCGCCGAGCAGGGCATGCACCTCGCCGGGCTCGACCGTGATGTCGATGTGGTCGTTGGCCACCAGGTCGCCGAAGCGCTTGGTGATGCCGCGCAATTCGAGTCTCAGCGGAATCTCCTACCGCTCGGCTGACATTGGGGGTTGGCCGACATGGGAACCGCCGCTCGACCGCGAGAGATTCTCGCGATCGGCGGCGGCCAGGATGTTACCTACCTGCTTACTTAGGGGCGTTAGCCGACTCGACCTTGACGGCACCCGAGATGACGTCGGCCTTCAGCTTCTCGACCTCGGACTTGAGGCCCGCGTCGATCTTGCTGTCGAACTCGTGGTACTCGGCCAGCTCGACGCCGCTGTTCTCCAGCGTGCCCAGGTAGCCCGGGGACGCCGCGAGCGGCGTGCCGGTGGCGCCGGAGACGACGGCCTTCTCGACCGCGTCCTTGATGTTCTTGACGACGGTGGTCAGGAAGACGCCGCAGTACTGCGCCGCGCTGGTGCAACCGTCCTGGTCGACCCAGATGATCGAGACCTTGCCGCTGGAGCCCTGGGCGACCTCGGCCGCACCGAGGCCGGTGCCACCGGCGACCGGCAGGATCACGTCGGCGCCCTGCGAGACGAACGTGTTGGCGAGCGCCTTGCCCTTGGCCGCGCTGGCGAAGTCGTCGGTGAAGCTGCCGGCCTGCTTGGTCTTGTCCCAGCCGAGCACGGTGACGTTCTTGCTCTTCACCTTGTTGTAGTACGCGACGCCGTCGGCGAAGCCGTCCATGAAGATGGTCACCGGCGGGATCTTCATGCCGCCGAACGTGGCGACCTTGCCCGACTTCGAGTAACCCGCGGCGAGGTAGCCGGCGAGGAACGAGGCCTGGTGGGTGGCGAACTGCATCGGGAAAACGTTGGTCCCGGTGCTGCCGCTGTCCACGATGGCGAACTGCGAGTCCTTGTTGGCGTCCGACACCTTCTGGGTGGCGGTGCCCATGAGGCCGCCGACCGAGAGGATGAAGTTGCACTTCTGGGTCACGAAGCCGCGCAGGTTGGGCTCGTAGTCAGCCTCGGCGGTCGACGCGACGTACTTCGGGTCGACGTTGCTGGCCTGCGTCTTCGCAGCCTGCAGACCGGCCCACGCGGAAGCGTTGAACGACTTGTCGTCGATGCCGCCGGTGTCGGTGACCATGCAGGCCTTATATGCCGCAGCGGTGCTGGCAGAGCTGCTGCCGCTGGGAGTCTCATCCGGGGCGTCACCACAGGCGGCGGCGGTGAGGGCAAGCCCACCGGCCGCGAGAACCGCAAGGATCCGCTTCCCACGTACTGGGCGCAAAACGCCCTCCTTCCAATGCACACCGACACCCGTCGGTGAGTCTTCAAGTTGGGGAGCGTAGCCGCAGGCCACGGGGTCAGATGAGGTTTGCCCCGGACTGTTGGCGCACCGTTATCTCGCCGCAACCGGCGATCAGGTTGAACGCCGGTTTAGGCGGATCTAAGCGCGAATTGACCGGCGATTGCGTAACATGCCGTTAATCTTTCGGCCGGGCGCGGATGTCAACCGCGGATTCTTCGGCAAAGTGAGCGTTCGTTTTACACTCGGAGAATGCCACGCGTCTCCGAGGAGCATCTCACCGCCCGCCGCGAGCAGATCCTGGCCGCGGCCCGCACCTGCTTCCTCAGCAAGGGCCTGCACAACACCTCGATGCAGGACCTCATCCAGGAGGCCGGCCTGTCGGTGGGCGCCGTCTACCGCTACTTCAAGTCCAAGAACGAGATCATCAACGCTATCGCGACCACCGTGGCCGGCGCGCTCCAGCGGCACATCGAGGCGGTGGCGGCCGAGCGGCTGCCGCTGATCGACTCGCTCGAGCGGATCCTCGACGCCGTCGACGAGCAGCTCGGCCCGGCCGGCAACCTGCCGATCGCCCTGCAGATCTGGGCCGAGGCGACGCTCGACCCGGCCATCGGCGAGATCGTCCGCGAGCGGTACACCGGGATGCGGCTCGGCTTCCAGGCGTTGGTCGAGCATTCGATCGAGAGCGGCGAGCTGCCGCCGGACACCAACGTCGAGGGCGTGACGGCCGCGTTCTATTCGCTGCTGCCCGGCTACGCGCTGCAGCGGCTGCTGACCGGCGCCCCGGACCGGGAGACCTATCTGGCCGGGGTGCGCGGGCTACTCGACCGGCGCTAACCGGGCGGCGATGCGCGCCCAGCCCGCCCGCACCTCCGCCTCGGTGGGTGCCCGGCCCGGCCGCACCCGCCGGGGCTCGTAGTCGTCGTCCTCTGCTTCGGCCGGTGCCTCGACGCCCGCTCGCGCCAGCTCGATCTCGTCCCGGATCGCCTCGGCGTCGACCCGCGGCAGCAGCGGCTCGACCACCGCCATCAGCTCCTCGTCGGCCACCACGGCCTGGGCTAGAGCGAGGGCGTGCGCCCGTTCGTAAGGTCCGCAGACGACCGGCTCCCAGTCCTCCTCGTCGCCCAGCGAACCGATCGTGATGACCCAGGGAAGGTCCGCCACCGGTGAATCAGCCGGTAGGTCAAGCGTCACGAGAGTACCCACGGGCACATCATTCCGGGCGGCTGTGCCGAATCCAGGTATTTTGCCCCACCGGGGCAGTTTTATCGTCAGCTGACATGTCGACGACGCGACCGTGTGGACTGGTCGCCGCCCAGGCCGCCCCGAAGAGCAGCAACTGGTTGAAGACGTATAGATAAACCAGAACCCCCACCGCCGAACCCACCAGGCCGTACGCCGGGTTTCGCTCGACCAGGCTGACGAACGACTTGCCCACGGTGTTGAGCAGCGTGATGCCGAAGCCGACCTGCAGCACCGGCGGGGCGATCCGGCGCACCGTCATCCGCAGCCGTGGCACGGCCGCCAGCAACGCCGCGGCGAGCAGCATGTTGACCGAGATGGTCAGCACCCAGCTCACCGCCGACTGCACGAAGCCGTCGGCGAGCCAGTCCGTCACCTTCTCCAGGCCGTAGACGGCAAGCTGAGAGAGCGCGAGCAGAACGATGAGCCCGATCAGAACAAGAAGATCCAGCGCCTGCCGTACGCCGATGTAGCCGGGCTGCTCTGGAATCTTCCAGATCAGTCGCTGTGACGACCGGATCGCCTCCACCCAGCCGATGCCGGTGAAGGTCAGGCCGACGATGCCGACGATGCCGACGGTCTTGCCGCTGGAGAGGATCGCCTGGATGTCGAGGAACGGCAGGTTCTGCGCGAGGAACTCGGTGACGATGTTCAACAGCTCGACGTTGCTGGTCAGCAGGATGCCGAAGATCGAGTAACCGATCAGGAGCAGCGCGAAGATCGCGAAGAAGCCGTAATAGGCGATCGCGGCGGCCAGTCGGCCACCCTGCGCGTCCCAGAAACGAAGCAGGGCCCGGCTGAGGTGATCGAAATAGCGCGACCGGACGCGCCAGCGCATGATCTGCGCCTCGGCGGCGTCATACGCCCGATCGATCGGGTTCACGGGCGCACCGTAACCGAAATCACGGCGCCGGAAACTCAGACACCCAGGGGGAAATCGCGGCGTCTGCGCCAGGGGCCCTCGCCACCGTGCGAGAACAGCGTGAACGAGGCGACGTGGAACTTCGCCGTAAAGCCGGCGAGATCGTCGAAAACCTTGTCGAGCTGCTCGGACGAGACGTCCTGGGCGACCGTGACGTGCGGGTGGTACGGGAAGCGGGACCCGCGGTCGATGTCGTCCGAGGAGGTGATCGCCTCGGCGAGCAACTCGCACTCGCTGATGCCGATCGCGAGCGTCACGAACACCACCTCGGTGATCGGCCGGAACGTGCCGGTGCCGCGCAGCTGGATGGTGAACGGCTCCTGGGCCTCCGCGACCTTTTCCAGGTGCTTCTCCACCGCGCCGAGCGCGTCGTCGGCGATCTCGGTGGGGCCGAGCAGCGTGACGTGCGCGGGCGTGTAGGCCGCCTGCGGGTCACCGGCCTCGGCCCGGCGCCGGGTCAGCTGCTCACCCCAGGGTGCCGGGATGTCGATCGCGACGCCGATCCTCACCGCCTCAGAGCTCGCGGGCCGGGCTGAGGAAACCCACATTCTGGTACGCCTCGGCGAGCGTCACCGACGCGACGGCGCGAGCCTTGTCGGCGCCGATGGCGAGAACCTTGTCGAGGTAACCCGGGTCTTCCAAGTAGGCACGAGTGCGTTCCTGGAGCGGCTTCACGAACTCGACGACGATCTCGGCCAGGTCCTTCTTGAGGTCGCCGTAGCCCTTGCCGTCGTACTGCTCGAGCAGTTCGTCTATGGTCCGCATGGTCAGCGCCGCGTAGATGGTCAGCAGATTGCTGACGCCCGGCTTATTCTCCTCGTCGTAGAGGATCTCGCGCCCGGTGTCGGTGACCGCGGACTTGATCTTCTTGGCCGACCGGGCCGGCTCCTCGAGCAGCTCGATGATGCCGTTCGGCGAGGAGGCCGACTTGCTCATCTTGGCCGTCGGGTCCTGCAGGTCGGTGATCTTCGCGGTGTCGCGCAGGATGTAGGGCGCGGGGATCGTGAAGGTCGGGCCGAACCGGGTGTTGAACCGCTGGGCCAGGTCGCGGGTCAGCTCGAGGTGCTGCCGCTGGTCTTCCCCGACCGGGACCTGGTCGGCCTGGTAGAGCAGGATGTCGGCGGCCTGCAGGATCGGGTAGGTGAAGAGCCCGACCGTGGTGGTGTCGGCGGCCTTGGCCGACTTGTCCTTGAACTGGACCATGCGGCCGGCCTCGCCGAAGCCGGTGATGCAGCTCAGCACCCAGCCGAGCTGGGCGTGCTCGGGCACGTGCGACTGGACGAAGAGCGTGCAGCGCTCCGGGTCGAGCCCGAGGGCGAGCAGCTGGGCCGCCGAGATGCGGGTGCGGTTGCGCAACGCGATCGGGTCGTGCCCCATGGTGATCGCGTGCAGGTCGACCACGCAGTAATAGGCGTCGTGCGTCTCCTGCATCGCCACCCAGTTCCGCACCGCGCCGAGGTAGTTGCCGAGGTGGAACGAATCGGCGGTCGGCTGGATACCGGAAAGGACCCGAGGGCGGTGGGCGGCGTCTGACATAGCGGCCATTCTGTCAGGCGTGCGGGCGACTCGCGAACACGTACTAGCCCTGTTCGACTATGTTGACTTGTGAGCGGTTCTGAGAGAAACTCGGGGCCGCCTAGACTTGGCAGAAAGAGCCGACTAAGGGGTTAACCGTCGTGAAATTGCTCGTCACCGGGGGTGCCGGCTACGTCGGCAGCGTCACCAGCCGTCTGTTGCTCGATGCCGGCCACGAGGTCACCGTGCTCGACAACCTGAGCACCGGGTTCCGCGAGGCCGTCGCACCTGACGCCACCTTCATCGAGAAGGACATCCGCGACGCGGCCGACGTGCTCACCCCCGACTCCGGCTTCGACGCCGTGCTGCACTTCGCCGGGCTGATCGCGGCCGGCGAGTCGATGGTCAAGCCGGAACTGTACTGGCACGACAACGTCGTGAAGTCCCTCGCCCTGCTGGACGCGGTGCGTGCGGCCCGGGTGCCGCGGTTCATCTTCTCGTCCACCGCGGCGGTCTACGGCAACCCGGTCGAGCTGCCGATCACCGAGTCGGCCGCCAAGGCGCCGACCAACACCTACGGCGCCACCAAGCTGACCTTCGACCACGCGCTGACCTCGGAGACGTACGCGCACAAGCTGGCCGCCGTGTCGCTGCGCTACTTCAACGTGGCCGGGGCGTACATCCAGGGCGGCTACGAGATCGGCGAGCGGCATAACCCGGAGACCCATCTGATCCCGATCGCCCTGCAGGTGGCGGCGGGCAAGCGGGAGAAGCTGCAGCTGTTCGGCGACGACTACCCGACCGTCGACGGCACCTGCGTGCGTGACTACATCCACGTGCAGGACCTGGCCCGCGCGCACCTGCTCGCGCTGGACGCGGCCACCCCGGGCGAGCACCGCATCTACAACCTGGGCAACGGCAACGGCTTCTCCAACAAGCAGGTCGTCGAGGCGGCCCGCGAGGTCACCGGCGCGGCCCTGCCGGCCGAGACCGCCCCGCGCCGCGAGGGCGACCCGGCCACCCTGGTCGCGTCGTCCGCCAAGGCCCGCGACGAGCTCGGCTGGGTGCCGGAGAAAAACACCCTGCAGGCCATGATCGCCGACGCCTGGACGTTCTACCAGGCGCACGTCGCATGACCGCCGCAGACCTCTTCCGCAAGCAGTTCGACAGCGAGCCGGCCGGCTTCTGGGCCGCTCCCGGCCGGGTCAACCTGATCGGCGAGCACACCGATTACAACGACGGCTTCGTGCTGCCCTTCGCCCTGCCGCAGCGCACGATCGCGGCGGTCAGCCCGGCCCCGGCCGGGGAGTGGACGGTCTGCTCGACGGTCGAGGACGAGCCGGTCTCTTTCGGGCCGACCGAGCCGGGCGACGTGAGCGGCTGGGCGGGCTATGTCGCCGGCATCGTCTGGTCGCTGCGCGACGCCGGCTTCGACGTGCCCGGCGCCCGGATCGCCATCGACTCCGAGGTGCCGGTCGGCTCCGGCCTCTCCTCGTCGGCGGCCCTCGAGTCGTCGGTGCTGACCGCACTGATCGACCTGGGCGACCTGGACATCCCGCTGGAGCGGCGCCCGGCGCTGGCCCAGCGGGCGGAGAACGTCTATGTCGGTGCGCCTACCGGCATCCTCGACCAGTCGGCCTCGATCCGCTGCCAGGAAGGCCGAGCGCTGTTCCTGGACTGCCGGACGTACGAGGTCGACCAGATCCCGTTCGACCTGGCGGCCGAGGGCCTCGCCATCCTGGTGATCAACAGCAACGCCCCGCACCAGCACGTCGACGGTGAGTACGGCGCCCGCCGCAAGTCGTGCGAGGAAGCGGCACACATCCTCGGCGTGCCGGCGCTGCGCGACATCTCGGTCGACGGCCTGGCCGACGCGCTCGGCAAGCTCGACGACGACGTGATGCGCCGCCGGGTGCGGCACATCGTCACCGAGAACCAGCGCGTGCTCGACACCGTCGAGCTGCTGCGCGCCGGCCGCACCCGCGACATCGGCCCGCTGCTGACCGCCTCGCACGCTTCCATGCGGGACGACTTCGAGATCACCGTGCCGCAGGTCGACATCGCGGTCGAGTCGGCGCTGTCGGCCGGGGCGTACGGCGCCCGGATGACCGGCGGCGGCTTCGGCGGCTGCGTGCTCGCGCTGATCGACGCGGCCCGGGCGGACGAGACCGTCGCGGCGGTCGAGGCGGCGTACGCGGGAGCCTCTTTCACCGCGCCGACCTGCTGGATCGCCACCGCCGGACCGGGCGCCACCCGGCTTTAGAACTCATGTCGCCGGGTAATCCGCGGGCATGACCAACGAAACGCGGGAAAGCGACCAGCCGAACGAGTTCGGTTTCAGTGGTGCTGCCACGGCACCGGAGCCGGAGCCGGAGCACACTCCGGCTCGCGAGGTCGACGGCGAGAGCATTGCGGTGCCCGCCGGCGACCTCACCGGGGCGGTCAGCCACGCAATCGAGGATGCCACCCGGAAAGACCCGGACGCGTCCTAGTACGAGCGGCCCAGGGTGCTCTCCCGCGCCACCAGGCGATGATCGACGCAGATCTCGCGGGGTGGCGCGGTGGCAGCCGGACCCCCGCCGAGCCGCTCGGCGAGCAGGTCGACGGCGAACTGGGCGATCCGCTCGGTGTCCGGCGCGATCGTGCTGAGCGACGGCGTGCTGAACCGACCCTCCTCGATCCCGTCGAACCCGATGATCGCGATGTCGCCGGGCACGTCGAGGCCGCGCTCGGCGCACGTCCGGATCGCGCCGAGCGCCAGCGGATCGGTGAAGCAGAAGACCGCGTCCGGCGGCTGGCCGGCCTGGTCGAGCAGCTGTGCCATGGCGGCGGCGCCGTCGGCGAGGTGCATCCCGGACACCGGCACGATGAGCGCCGGGTCGGCGGGAAAGCCGGAGTCGGCGAGCGCGGCGCAGAAGCCGGCCAGCCGTTGCGCCCGGATGACCGTCGAGGGGTGGTCCGGCGCTCCGATCGCGGCGACCCGCCGGTGACCGAGCCGCAGCAGATGCCGGGTCGCGTCGGCCGCAGCCGCGGCGCCGTCGACCGCCACGTGATCGGCCGGCCCGTCCACCGTCCGCTCGCCGAGCAGGACGGTCGGCAATCCGTCGGCGCACACCGCGGTGGAGTCGATGCCGACCGGGCTGAGGATGAGCCCGTCGATGGAGTGCCGGCGCAGGCCGGCACCCAGGTCGCGGCCGTCGGTCTGCTCGATCAGCACGGTCCAGCCGCGCCACTCGGCGGCCCGCACGATCAGCCCGGCCAACTCGGCGAAGTAGGGCGAGCGCAGGTCGGGCACGGCCAGTGCGATTACACCGGAACCGCCACCGCGCAGCCGGCGGGCGGCCGGGTTCGGCACGTAACCGAGCGCGTCGATGGCGGCCTGGACTCGGGCGCGGGTGTCCGGAGCAACGTGGACGAACCCATTGACGACATTGGACACCGTCTTGATCGACACCCCGGCCCGGGCGGCCACATCCTTCAGTCGGGTCGGCACGGCTTTGCACGTTACAACGTTGCAGTACTTAAATCCGATCACCCATGGGAGCTAAGGGCGTGCTGATGAATCTCGGCTCGCGATTACCGTGGCGTCATGTCCGTAAGCACAGCGTGTCCATCGGCCGAGGAATCCTCGGTTCTGGTCGAGGGTGATCTCGGCGCGGCCGTGGCCCTCATGTCCGTACGTGGCGTCTGGGACCAGTCGCTGCGGCAGGTGACCAACACCGCGCTGAACGAATGCCTGTCCGGGCATCCGGAGGCGATGATCCTCGATCTGTCCGCATTGGACGACCGATGGTGCGGCAGCACGACCACCTGGACGACCGCGCAACAGTCCGCGGCGGTCCTGCAGCCGATCGTGCAGCTGGCACTGTGCATCCCGCCGGAGATGCCACTGGCCGACCGGATGCAGCGCCTCGGCACCCGTGGTTACCTGCCGGTCTACGCGAAGCTGCGCCAGGCGCGGGTGGCGATCGCCGGGCGGCTTCCCTGCAGCGATCGGAACACGCTGACCCTGCAGCCCGAGCCGGACTCGCCTAGCCTGGCCCGCGACCTGGTCACTCAGGCGTGCCTGTCGTGGGAGCTGGCCGATCTGCTGCACCCGGCCCGGCTGGTGATGTCCGAGCTGGTGACCAACGCGATCGAGCACACCGGTTCGACGATCACGGTGTCGGTGAGCCGGCGTGACGCCGGAGTTCACCTGACCGTGTCGGACAGCGACCCCACGTTGCCGATGATGCGGAAACCAGCGCGGCCCCGCCCGGGCCGGCCGTTGGACGACCGGGGGCGGGGCCTGCGTGTGGTGACAGCTACCGCGGACGCCTGGGGCGCCCTGCCCACGAAGACCGGAAAGGTCGTGTGGGCCACGTTGCAGCCGGCTATTGCGCCTCGATGATCATGCCGGCGCCGACCGTGCGGTTCGTGCTCTCGTCGATGAGGATGAAACCACCGGTGGTGCGGTTGCGCCGGTACTCGTCGGCGAGCAGCGGCACGGTGGTGCGCAGCTTGACCCGGCCGATCTCGTTGAGCTTGAGCTCGCCGGCGCTCTCGTCGCGGTGCAGGGTGTTCACGTCGAGGCGGTACTGCAGGCCACGGATGACCGTCCGGGCCGTACGCGTGGTGTGCTTGATGGTGTATTTGACGCCGACGCGAAGCGAGGCGGTCTCGTCCATCCAGCAGATCATGGCCTCGACGTCCTGGGCCACAGCCGGCGCGTTGTGCGGCCGGCAGATCATGTCGCCACGGGAGATGTCGATCTCGTCGGTGAGCCGGACGGTGACCGACATCGGCGGGAACGCCTCGGTGACCGGGCCGTCGGCGGTGTCGATGCCGGCGATCTTGCTGGTCAGGCCGGACGGCAGCACCAGCACGTCGTCGCCGGGCTTGAGCACGCCCGAGGCGACCTGGCCGGCGTAACCGCGGTAGTCGGTGACCGTGGTGGACTGCGGGCGGATCACGTATTGCACCGGGAAACGCACGTCGACCAGGTTGCGGTCGGAGGCGATGTGCACGTGCTCCAGGTGGTGCAGCAGCGACGGGCCTTCGTACCAGGGGCTGTTCTCCGAGCGGGAGGCGATGTTGTCGCCGTTGAGCGCGGAGACCGGGATGATCGTCAGGTCGGTGATCTCGAGCTTGGCCGCGAACGAGGTGAACTCGTCGGCGATCTTGTCGTAGACCGATTTGTCCCAGTCGACCAGGTCCATCTTGTTGACGCAGAGCACCAGGTGCGGCACCCGCAGCAGACTCGTCAAGAAGGCGTGCCGGCGGGACTGCTCGACCAGGCCCTTACGCGCGTCGACCAGGATCAGCGCCAGGTCAGCGGTGGAGGCGCCGGTGACCATGTTCCGGGTGTACTGAATGTGCCCGGGGGTGTCGGCGATGATGAACTTGCGGCGCGGGGTGGCGAAGTAGCGGTACGCGACGTCGATCGTGATGCCCTGCTCGCGCTCGGCCCGCAGGCCGTCGGTGAGCAACGCGAGGTTGGTGTATTCGTCGCCGCGCGCGGCGCTGACCGCCTCGACCGCGTCCAGCTGGTCGGCGAAGATCGACTTGGTGTCGTAGAGCAACCGCCCGATCAGCGTCGACTTCCCGTCGTCGACGCTGCCCGCGGTGGCGAAGCGGAGCAGATCCATGCGCTGCGCCGGGGCGCTTTCGGCCTCCAGCAGTGCCTGGCTCATCAGAAGTAGCCCTCTCGCTTACGGTCTTCCATCGCTGCCTCGGAGACCTTGTCGTCGCCGCGGGTTGCGCCCCGCTCGGTGATCCGGGTCGCGGCGACCTCGTCGATCACCTTTTCCACGGTGTCGGCGTCGGAAAGCACGGCCGCGGTCTGCGACGCGTCCCCGACTGTCCGGTAACGAACCCTTCGCACCTGCGCGGCCTCGCCATCGCGCACCTGGATGAATTCGTTCACCGCGTAGAACATGCCGTCGCGCTCGACCACCTCGCGGTCGTGCGCGTAGTAGATGCTCGGCAGCGGGATCCGCTCCCGGGCGATGTAGTGCCAGACGTCCAGCTCGGTCCAGTTGGACAGCGGGAACACCCGGATCGACTCACCCGGGTGGTGCCGGCTGTTGTAGAGCCCCCACAGCTCGGGGCGCTGGTTCTTCGGGTCCCACTGACCGAACTCGTCACGGAACGAGAACATCCGTTCCTTGGCCCGGGCCTTCTCCTCGTCGCGCCGGGCACCGCCGAACAACGCGTCGAAGCGGTACTTCTCCACCGCGTTCAGCAGCACCGGCGTCTGGATCCGGTTGCGGGTGCCGTCCGGCAGCTCGCGCACCAGGCCGGTGTCGATCGCTTCCTGCACGCTGGCCACCACCAGGTTCAGGCCGAGCGTGGCGACCCGGGAGTCGCGGTAATCCATGACCTCCGGGAAGTTGTGCCCGGTGTCGATGTGCATGACCGGGAACGGGACCCGCGCGGGCGCGAACGCCTTCTCCGCCAGCCGCAGCATCACGATCGAGTCCTTGCCACCGGAGAACAGCAGAACCGGGCGCTCGAACTCGGCCATCACCTCACGCATGACAAAAATGCTCTCGGCTTCGAGAGCATCCAGATGCGAGACACGGTATGGCTTCGGCTGACTCATCGGTGTTTCCCGACCTTTCCGGGGGGCTACTTACGGTCGTTGTTACGGAAGGTGACGTTGCAACGCTGCAAGCAACCGCGGAGCGAGATCCTTCCGACAGACCACCAGGTCCGGCAGCTTGGGATCGGCCTCGTTGTATTTCAGCGCAGAACCGTCGATTCGGCTAGCGTGCAGGCCGGTGGCCAAAGCCACAGCGACCGGCGCGGCGGAGTCCCACTCGTATTGCCCACCGGCGTGCACATAGGCATCTGCCTCGCCGTTTATCACCGCGGCGATCTTCACACCGGCCGATCCCATGGGAACCAACTCGGCACCGATTTCTTCGGCCAGAGCGGTCACGAAGGCCGGCGGGCGGGTCCTTGAGGCAGCGATCCTGATCGATCTGCCATCGCCGTTATCGATCGGCAGCGGTGGATACGCGGGCGGATAGTCGGTAGCCAGCGTCCGGTGCCGGGCCGGCATCGCGATCGCGCCGGCCGCCAGATGACTCGGGTTGCCGGAGTCGGCACTCCAGAGAGCGACGTGCACGGCCCAGTCGGTGCGGCCCTCCTCGGAGAACTCGCGGGTGCCGTCGACCGGGTCGACGATCCAGACCCGGTTCGAGCCGAGCCGCTCCGGCCGGACCGAGCTGGGCTCACCGTCCTGCCAGGCGACCCGGGAGTGGTCGTCCTCCTCGGAGAGCACCGCGTCGGCCGGCCGCCAGCGGGCCAGCTCGGTGCGCAGCAGATCATGGGCGGCCCGGTCACCGGCGGTCTTGAGCGCCTTGCCGTCCGCGAAACCCATCTCCGCACGGACATCGAGCAGCACCTGCCCGGCCCGGTCGGCGAGCCAGCGGGCGAAGGCCGAGTCGATGACCGGGGGTGTCCCGCCCGGCTCGCCTTCCCGTTGGTTGGTGATGCGCTCCGACGTCTCTGTCATTGGCCTGTGGCTCCTCACTAGTACGCTCCGGACGAACGCACCACGGCGGTCATCGTCCGCAAAAGGATCACCAAGTCCAAGCTCAGGGACCAGTTCTCCACATAGCGCAGGTCCAAGCGGACGGCTTCCTCCCATGGCAGGTCCGATCGTCCGGAAACCTGCCATAGGCCCGTCATGCCCGGTTTGACGGCCAGACGGCGCCGCACATCGTCGGCGTAAACAGCCACCTCCGCCGGCAGCGGAGGGCGCGGCCCCACCAACGACATCTGGCCGAGCAGCACGTTGAGTAACTGCGGCAGCTCGTCCAGCGAGAACCGGCGCAACCAGCGGCCCACCCGGGTGACCCGCGGATCATCGCGGATTTTGAAGAGCACACCGTCGTGCTCGTTGAGGTGCCGCAGCTCGGCCAGCCGGGCCTCGGCGTCCACGTACATACTCCGGAACTTGAAAATGCGGAACGGACGCCCGTCGCGGCCGACCCGTACCTGACGAAAGAGTACCGGCCCTCGTGAGGTCACCCGCACACACAGTGCGACGCCCAGCAGCAGCGGGCCGAACGCGGCCAGCAGCGCCAGCGCGCCGAGCCGGTCGAACACGTCCTTGACCAGCCGCGATCCGCCGTGCAGGCGGGGGTGTTCGACGTGCAGCATGGGCAGCCCGTCGAACGGCCGGATCGTGGTGCGGGCACCGGCCACATCGGCCAGCGCGCTCGCCACCACCAGGTCGACCTCGTCGCGCTCGAGCCGCCAGGCCATCCGGCGCAACGCCTCGCCGTCCAGCTCCGGGCAGCTGAGCACCACCACGGTGTCCGCGTCCGCCTGCTCCACCGCGCCGGCCACGTCGTCGAACGTGCCGTACACCGTCATCCCGGTCACGCCGACGCCGTCGTGCCCCGGCGGCAGGCACGCGCCCACCACCTCCAGGCCGTGGTAACGCTCGCGACGCAGCTGGCGGGCCATCCCGATCACCGACAGCTCGTGGCCGGCCAGGATCACCCGGCGCAGGCTCTCCCCGCGGGCCCGGGCCAGGTGCAGCCGCTTACGCAGGGCGAAACGCAACACCGCCGAGGTGCAGATCGCGGTGGGCAGGGCGGCGAGGACATAGCCTCGGGCAAGATCGAGATCGAGCGCGTACGACACCAGCGCCGCACCCGCGATCAGCCCGACCCCACCCCGGAGCACGCGTTGGTACTCGTCGGTCCCGACGAACAGGTACCGCCGCTCGTACGCCCGGGAAACCGCGAGCACGGCCAGCAACAGAACCGGCAGCAACGCCGAAATGATCATGTAGCTGCGGTTGTACGTGGTGACGTCGTCGCCGAAGCGCAGCCCGAACGTCACGGCGCCCGCCGCGCTGCCCGCCACCAGGTCGGCCAGCACCAGCGACCGCACGTAGCGGCCCTCCCAGCGCTGCCGGCGGGACATGGCCGCATGCCGGCCGCGCGCCCGCAGGAACGGGCGGGCCATCGGCCGCGCCGCCATCGACCGGTTGCGCCGGTCGGAGTCGTGTCGTTCGGCCGCCTGGTTCCGCTCGGCCGGCCCCTGCGCCGCCCGCGGGGGCGCATTGTCGGGCTTCAGCCTCGGCCGGGTGCCGGATCCGGCCGGCGGCGTGCTCATCGGCACCACCGGCGCCGGGATCTTCTTGTTCCGGACCGTGGTCTTGCGACTCACCGGCCGATGCGGTCGTGGACCGCTGTTCGCCGGCGGATGGTTCGCCGTTTTGCCCGCGGCCGGAAGCAACTCCGGCAGGAGAACGGTCGGTTCGCTCAATACCGACTCCTGCTCCTGCACCCCGCACCTCCCCCGTCACGCCGGCCAATCGCACCGAGCGGTGCGTACGTGTGACCAACGGTCGGACGGCGGCAGGCGTCACGGGACAACAAGACGGACAAAACCGCTCATACGATCCATCCGTTTAGACCCCGGCCGATCAACCGCCATGGTATTTGTTCTGCGCCCACTCGACGCCCTCGAGCACGATCGCCTCCACGACGTCGGCCGCCCGGTCGATGAGAAACTCCAGCTCCTTGCGCTCCGTGCCGCTGAAGTCGGACAGCACGTAGTCGGCTGGATCCTGCCGCCCGGGTGGCCGCCCGACCCCGAAACGGACTCGTGCGTACTCCTTGCTCGACAGTGACTTGGACATCGACCGCAACCCGTTGTGTCCGCCCTCACCACCGCCCCGCTTGGCACGCACCTCCCCGAACGGCACGTCAAGCTCATCATGCACGGCAATCACGTTCGACACGGGCACCTTGAAGAACTGGGCCAGCGACACGACCGGGGCGCCGGACAGGTTCATGAAGGTCAGAGGTTTGACCAGCACCAGCTTGGGGCCGCCAAACCCTAGGCGCCCCTCCGCCATGTCGGCGTGCGCCCGCTTCGACCGCCCGAACTTCGCGCCCACCCGGGAGGCGAGCAGATCGGCCACCATGAATCCGGCGTTGTGCCGGTTACCGGCGTACTCCTTGCCGGGGTTGCCCAGGCCGACCACCAGCCACGGCTCGTCGCTCACTGCTCTGCCTCCAGACGCACGTCAGGGAAAGTGCCATCCGGCACTTTCCCTGATCACTGCTTCGACACCGCCGTGCGGTGACTTACGCCTCGGTCGAAGCCTCGGTGGTCTCGGCGGTCTCGCCCTCGGCCTCGCCGCCCTCGAGCTGCTCGGCGGTCTGCGCCTGGGACACGATCGCCAGCACGTAGTCGGGCTCGACGGCCAGCTCGGTGCCCTGCGGCAGGATCACGTCGCCGGCGGTCACCTGAGCGCCCGCCTCCAGGCCCTCGATCGAAACCTCGAGGCTGCTCGGCAGGTGCATGGCCTCGGCGACCACGGCGAGCGTGGTCGACTCGCTGACGATCAGGGTGTTGCGGGCGGCCTCGCCGACCAGCGTCACCGGGACGTCGACCTGGACCTTCTCACCGCGCTTGACGATGATCAGGTCGATGTGCTCGTACGTGTCCTTGATCGGGTCACGCTGAATCGCCTTGGGGAGCGCGAGCGTGGTGCCCGACGCGCCATTGATGTCGATCGTGAAGACCTGGTTGAGACCGCCGTGCCGGATGGCGGCGGCGAACTCACGGGCCGGAAGAGCGATGTGCTGCGGGGCCTCGCCGTGGCCGTAAAGCACGGCGGGCACCAAACCGGCCCGGCGCGTGCGGCGGGCACCACCCTTGCCGAACTCGGTGCGGGGCTCGGCGCTGATCTTTACCTCGGACACGGGGAAACTCCTGAAACTCTTCGATCGGGCTGCGTAAGTCGGCGGGCGTACCAGCAGTGGCGTGCTGCGGTGCCGGGCAAGGGGGCGCGCTGGGCACAGGCCCGGAGCACCGCGTCGATCACGGTGCCTCCGAGCGGCTGCGAAGCTCAGCAGACCGCGGGGCACCCTCGCCGTGGCAACCGTATTAGCTTACCTTCTGCCCAGGCGCAGGCCGAAATCGGGGCACGCGGCGCTGAAAATCAGCTGAGACCACCGAACAGCGTGGTCACCGAACCGTCGTCGAACACCTCACGGATGGCCCGGGCCAGCAACGGAGCGATCGACAACACGGTGATCTTGTCGAGTCGCTTCTCCGGCGGCAGCGGCAGTGTGTTGCACACCACCAGCTCGCTGATCCGGCTGTTCTTCAGCCTTTCGGTGGCCGGGTCACTCAACAGAGCGTGCGTCGAGGCCACGATCACGTCGGCCGCACCCTCGTCGAACAGGATGTCGGCGGCCTTGGTGATCGTGCCACCGGTGTCGATCATGTCGTCGACGATCAGGCACACCCGGCCCTCGACCTCGCCGACCACCCGGTTGGCCACCACCTGGTTGGGCTTCAGCGGGTCACGGGTCTTGTGGATGAACGCCAGCGGGCAGCCGCCCAGCCGGTCGGTCCACCGCTCGGCGACCCGCACCCGGCCCGAGTCGGGCGCCACCACCGTGAGCGGCCGGCCGGCGAACTTCTTTTCCACGTGCTCGGCCAGGATGTCCATCGCGAACAGATGGTCCACCGGGCCGTCGAAGAAGCCCTGGATCTGCGCGGTGTGCAGGTCCACGGTCAGGATGCGGTTGGCGCCCGCGGTCTTGAGCAGGTCGGCCACCAGGCGCGCGGAGATCGGCTCCCGGCCCCGGTGCTTCTTGTCCTGACGCGCGTACGGGTAGAACGGCAGGACCACGGTGATCCGCTTGGCCGACCCACGCTTCAACGCGTCGATCATGATCAGCGTCTCCATGACCCACCGGTTCACCCCCTCGGTCATCGACTGCACGACGAAGGCGTCCGAACCGCGCACCGAGTCCTTGAAACGAACGAAGATCTCGCCGTTCGCGAACTCGTACGAGTCGGACGGCGTCGGCGCCACGCCCAGCACCTGGCCGATCTCCTCAGCCAGCTCGGGGAACCCCCGGCCGGAGAAAAGCATCAGGCTCTTACGGTTCTCCGCGACGATGCTGCCCATCGGCTCGCTGCTCCCGTTGGATCGAGGGGGTTAGTCACCTGAAGTATCTCCCGGGGCCACCTTCGTGACATGCCCCGAGCCCGGCGGGTGGGATGCCTCACCCCCTCAGGGGACGCTACTCGTCCTTCGGCTGCCCGGCAGCACGCTCGGCGGCCTCGGCCGAGACCGTGCCGGCGCGGCGCCGGGCGGTCCAGCCCTCCACGTTTCGCTGCTGCGCCCGGGTCACGCCGAGGCTGCCCGAGGGCACCTCCTTGGCGATGGCGCTGCCGGCGGCCACGTACGCCCCCGGGCCGATCTCGACCGGGGCGATCAGCACGGTGTCCGACCCGACGAACGCGGCCTCACCCACCGTGGTGTGGTGCTTGTTGACGCCGTCGTAGTTGGCGAAGATCGTGCCGGCTCCGATGTTGGCCCTGGCGCCGATGGTCGCGTCACCCACGTACGTCAGGTGCGGGACCTTCGCGCCCTCGCCGAGCTCGGCGTTCTTGGCCTCGACGAAACCGCCCACCTTCGACTTGCGGCCCATCCGGGTGCCCGGCCGCAGGAACGAGAACGGCCCGACGGTCGCCTCCGGCCCGATCTCGGCGCCGATCGAGTGCGTGCGCAGCACCGTCGCGCCGGCTCCGACCGTGGTGTCGATCAGCGTCGTGTCCGGCCCCACCACCGCACCGGTGGCCACGCTCGTGGCCCCGCGCAGCTGTGAGTTCTGGTCGATCACCGCGTCCGGCTCGATCGTCACGGTCACGTCGATCCAGGTGGTCGCCGGGTCGAGAATCGAGACGCCGGAACGCATCCAGGCCGTGTTGACCCGGTCGCGCAGCATCGCCCGCAGGCCCGCCAGCTGCGCCCGGTCGTTGGCCCCGAGCGTCTCGGCCGCGTCCGGCGCGACGAACACGCCGACCGGGCTGCCCACCTCGACGAGCAGGGCGAACACGTCGGTCAGGTATTCCTCGCCCTGGTCGTTGTCGGTGGACAGCTTGCCCAGCGCGTCGCGCAGCTGGGCCAGGTCGAACGCGTAGATCCCGCCGTTGATCTCGCGGATCGCGCGCACCTCGGGCGACGCGTCGCGCTCCTCGACGATCCGGGCCAGCCCGCCGTCCGGGCCTCGCACGATCCGGCCCAGGCCGGTCGGGTCGTCCACCGCGGCCGCCAGCACGGTCGCCGCGCGCTTGCCCGCCTCGTGCGCCTCGATCAGCGCGGTCACCGTCTCGGCCCGCAGCAACGGAGCGTCCCCGCTGAGCACCACCACCGTGCCGGACGCTTCCGGAGCCGCCTCGAGCGCGATCCGCACGGCGTGGCCGGTGCCGTTCTGCTCGGCCTGGAGCACCGGCACCGCGGCCGGCGCGACCGCTGCCAGGTGCTCGCGGACCAGGTCGGCCTGGTGCCCGACCACCACGATCGTCCGCTGCGCCTCGGCCGGCGCGGCCGCCACCAGCACGTGCCCGAGCAGCGTGCGGCCGAGCAGCTCGTGCAGCACCTTGGGGGTCGCGGATTTCATCCGCTTGCCCTCTCCCGCGGCGAGGACGACGACGGTACGACGAGGGGCCTGGCTCACGCGATGACTCCATTGCTCGCAGTAGGCACTGAGATGCGACGCCGACACAGCCGCAGAGCATCCTGCTCCCGGAAGAGGATTCGAACCCCTATAAGCGGCACCAAAAGCCGCTGTCCTGCCATTAGACGATCCGGGACCAAAGCGGACATATCTCAATGGTCCATGTCCACCGCTCACATGATAGCGGCACGCGCCTTCGGCAATGATCCCCGACATCTCGCCGAGCCACGGACCAGTTGTGCGTCGCACCGATCCGCTCGAAATCAAGCCGTCAAAGTCTACGGTCCCGTAAGTTACGGTGACGTAGGCGTAACCAGTTGATCTCCCCCCGTAGCCGTGATGAGGTGTCAATGACTTCCGCCGTCGAGGCCGCCACGACCACCGGCCCCAAGCCGCTGACCGAGGGCCCGCAGGCACGAGGCGTCCTGCTCGTTCTGTACGCGTTCGTCATCGTCCCGTTCCTCGCGGTGCTGGCCGCGGTCCCGGTCGCGTGGGGCGGCTGGCTCTCCTGGACCGACATCGCCATCGCCGCCGTCTTCTACGTCGTGTCCGGCCTCGGCATCACGGTGGGCTTCCACCGCTACTTCACGCACGGCTCGTTCAAGGCCAAGCGATGGCTGCGGATCGTCCTCGCGCTGGCCGGCTCGGTGGCCATCGAGGGCGAGATCATCCAGTGGGTGGCCGACCACCGCCGCCACCACATGTTCAGCGACCAGGAGGGCGACCCGCACTCGCCGTGGCGCTACGGCACCGGCTACTGGGCGCTGACCAAGGGTCTCTGGCACGCGCACCTGGGCTGGATGTTCAGCCGGGAGCGGTCCAACCGGGCGCGCTTCGCCCCGGACCTGCTGGAGGACAAGGACATCCGGCTGGTCGACAATCTGTTCCCGGCCATCGTGCTCTTCTCGACCCTGTGCCCGGCGCTGATCGGCGGCCTGGTGACCTGGTCGTGGACGGGCGCGCTGACCGCCTTCTTCTGGGCCGGCATCATCCGCATCGGCCTGCTGCACCACGTGACCTGGTCGATCAACTCGGTCTGTCACGTCTACGGCGAGCGCCCGTTCGAGGTGCGCAACGGCGACAAGGCCTCGAACTTCTGGCCGCTGGCGATCATCTCGTTCGGCGAGTCCTGGCACAACCTGCACCACGCCGACCCGACCTGCGCCCGGCACGGCGTGCTGCGCGGTCAGCTCGACAGCTCGGCCCGGCTGATCTGGCTCTTCGAGAAGGCCGGCTGGGCGTGGAATGTGAAGTGGCCCAGCAAAGAACGCCTGGCAGCGAAGATGATCAAGGCGTGACGGCTGGCACGGGGGCACGGGAAATCGGGCACACCTGGCAGGATGGCCGGGTGACGGACTCTGGCGGTAGCAGCGACGACCAGCCTCGTGCGCGTCGACAGCGGCCGGCCGCGAACCCTCCCCGAGTGCGCATGTCGGCCGCCCAGCGGCGCGAGCAGCTGATCGCGACCGGGCGTCAGCTGTTCGCCGAGCGAGGCTTCGACGCGACCAGTGTGGAAGAGGTCGCCGCCCGGGCCAAGGTGTCCAAACCGGTGGTCTACGAGCACTTCGGCGGCAAGGAAGGCCTCTACGCGGTCGTCGTCGACCGCGAGGTGCGCTCGCTTCTGGACCGGATCGCCGCGGCACTGACCGCCGGCCATCCGCGCGAGCTGCTCGAGCAGGCCGCGCTGGCGCTGCTCGACTACATCGAGGACGAACCGCACGGCTTCCAGGTGCTGGTGCGCGAGTCGCCGGTGCTCTCTCCGGCGGGCAACTTCTCCAGCGTGATGAACGACGTGGCGCACCAGGTGGAGCACATCCTGGGCGGCGAGTTCAAGAGCCGCGGCATCGACCCGAAGTTCGCCGAGTTGTATTCGCAGGCGCTGGTCGGCATGGTGGCGCTGGTCGGTCAGTGGTGGCGCGAGGCCCGCAAGCCGAAGAAGGAGATGGTGGCCGCCCACCTGGTAAATCTGGCGTGGAACGGCCTGTCCCATCTCGAACCGAAACCGACGTTGCTGACCCGCAAGACCCGTTAGCGCGGGTGGGCCGCGGCCTCTTCGGCACGGGCGGCATCGCGGCTTCCGACCTTGCCGTAGAGACCACCGACGAGCGCGACCACGCCGAGGACGATGGTCACGATCACGTTGATCATTGACGCGTTCAGGACGTTGGCGTCGGTCTGGATGAACGCCATGACCAGCATCGCGAGCCCGCAGAGTCCCCAGCCGAGGACCAGCGCGACATGGTGGTAGAGGTTGCCGCCGACCAGCACGGCGAGCAGCAACAGGACACCGACGATCGTGTAGAGCCAGGATGCGGCGGGGTTGGTCCGCAGCCCGAGCACCCAGTCGGCGCCCCGGTGGAAGAACTCGTCTCCCCAGGTCTTGCCGAGTCCGATGAGGCCGAACAGAGCAAGGTAGAGGCCGGACAAGCCGACGAAAAAGCGATAGGTCTGACGCAGGTGGTGATTGAGGGGGTAATGCGCCATCAGGCCGTGCGGCCCTCCCTTACCTGTCGGGGTGCGCCGGCCTGCGCGGGCGGCGCGACCTTGCTGTAGAGGCTGACCGTGATGAGGGCGAGACCCACCAGGTAGGTCACGATCACGGTCGCGATGTTCTGCCCGAACACGTTGGCGTCGGTGCGGCTGAAGGCGAGCCCGTAGGTGCCGAGCGCCAGCAGCCCGTAGCCGAGGTATTGGTCGCCGACCGTGTCGAGATTGCGCCCGACCGCGGTGATGATCAGCACGATGGCGCCGACGGCCAGCGAGATGATCGACAGCAGCAGGTTGGCGCCCTGCCCGAGCACGAGGTGCTCGGACTTACCGGTGAAGTCGTCGCCGGACGTCTGGATCAGGCCGACGATCCCGAACACGACCAGGTAGGCGCCGGCGATGAAACCGACGACACGATAGATCGGCCGCAGCGGGTGGTTGACCGGATTGTGCGCCATGGTGTCCGTCTCCAAGGTCAGATGTTGTCCACGCCGATTCTCGCCTATCTCGGTCAGACGGCGCAGGCACACCCCCCGGTTAGCTTTCCGGCACCTGCTCCGCCAGCTCGAGCCAGGCCTCCTCGACCTGCCCGCGCTCCTCCTGCGCCGCCTTGAGCTGGGATTCCAGCTCAACAATCTTCTGGTAGTCGGATCCGTGCTCGGCCAGCGACTCGTTGATCTTGAGAATCCGCTCGTCGAGCTTGACGACCTGACGCTCGAGACGAGCAAGATCCTTGCGAGCCTGCCGCTCCTCACCCGCCGAGAGGCCACTCCCCCTCGACGCGGCTTGCGCTTGCGTTTCCGGTACGCCGAGGGAAATGCGGCCGGCCGCCCGGGACAGGTATTCGTCGACGCCGCCGGGCAGGTGCACCAGGCGCCCGTCGCCGAACATCCCGTACGCCGTCTCGGTGACCCGCTCGACCAGGTAACGGTCGTGGCTGGCCACGATCATGGTGCCCGGCCACGAGTCGAGCAGGTCTTCCAGCGCGGCCAGCGTGTCGGTGTCGAGGTCGTTGGTCGGCTCGTCGAGCAGCAGCACGTTGGGCTCGGCCGCGAGCAGCCGCAACATCTGCAGGCGCCGCCGCTCACCACCGGACAGGTCGCTGACCGGCGTCCAGATCCGCTTGTCGGTGAAGCCGAACACCTCGGCCAGCTGACCGGCGGACAGCTCTCGATCGCCCAGCCGGACCCGCTTGGCGACCTCTTCGACCGCTTCCAGCAGGCGCAGGTCGCCGGGCAGCTCGCGGAGCTCCTGGGACAGGAACGCGGCCCGCACGGTGGAACCGGTGACCAGGCGGCCGCCGTCCGGCTTGGTGAGGCCGGCCAGCAGCCGCAGCAGGGTGGTCTTGCCGGCCCCGTTGGCACCCAGGATCGCGATCCGGTCGCCCGGGCCGACCTGCCAGGTGAGCCCGCCCAAGATCGGCTTGGTGCCGGCCACCAGCGTGACGTCTTCCAGGTCGTAGACCTGCTTGCCGAGCCGGGTGACGGCCAGCCGCTGCAGGCTGACCGTGTCGCGCACCGGCGGCACGTCGGCGATCAGGGCGTTGGCGGCGTCGATCCGGAACTGCGGTTTTGAGGTGCGGGCCGGCGGGCCGCGCCGCAGCCAGGCGATCTCCTTGCGGAGCAGGTTTTGCCGGCGGGCCTCGACCGTGGCCGCGACCCGCTGCCGCTCGGCGCGGGAGAGGATCCAGGCCGCGTAACCGCCCTCGTACGCATGCACCTGCTCGTCGACGACTTCCCAGGTGGCGGTGCAGACCGCGTCGAGGAACCAGCGGTCGTGGGTGACCACGACGAGCGAGCCCCGGCGGGTCAGCAGGTAACGCGCGAGCCAGTCGACACCGGCCACGTCGAGGTGGTTGGTGGGCTCGTCGAGGATCAGCAGGTCGCTCTCGCGGACCAGCAGGGCGGCCAGCGCGACCCGGCGGCGCTCGCCACCGGACATCGGCCCGACCGGGGTCTCCAGCCCGAGGTAGCCCATGCCGAGCCCCTCGAGGATGGTGCGCACACCGGCGTCGCCGGCCCACTCGTGCTCGGCGCCCATGCCCTCGGCCAGCCAGCCGGTGCCGAGCACGACATCGCGCACGGTCGCGTCGGCGGCCAGCGTCAGGTTTTGCGGAAGGGAGGCGACCCGCAGGTCACGACGGTGGGTGACCCGGCCGGAGTCGGGTTCCTCGCTCTTGGCGAGCATCCGAAGGAGGGTGGACTTGCCGGCGCCGTTGAGGCCGACGATGCCGACCCGGGCATCGTCGTCGAGCCCCAGTGAGACGTCGGTGAGCAGTTGACCGGCGGCGCCATAGCCCTTGTTGACCCGGTCCAAGTTGATGATGTTTGCCACGATGCGGACTAGGTTACCCGCGCGCCCGGCATCGGCCCGCGCGCGGTGACTGCCTCCCGGCACACCCCCGCGGCCTCGAGCGCGCCGGCGATCCGCTCCGCGTCCTTGGCGTCGGCGGCGAGGAACACGCAGGTCGGCCCGGACCCGGAGACCAGGGCCGCCAGCGAGCCCGCGGCCTGACCGGCCTCGAGCACGCCGGTCAACTCGGGCCGCAGCGCGATCGCGGCCGGCTGCAGGTCGTTGCCGAGGGCGGCGCCGAGCACCGCCGGGGCACGCTGGCGCAGCGCGGTCATCAGGTCGTCGGCGCCGGCGATGGCCTTGGGCGGGATCGGGCTCGCGCGCAGGGCGTCGAGCTTGCCGTAGACCTCGGGCGTGGACAGGCCGCCGTCGGCCAGCGCCAGCACCCAGTGCCACGTGGTCGGCCGGGCCAGGATCGGGCTGACCGACTCACCGTGACCGGTGCCCAGCGCGGTGCCGCCGTGCAGCAGGAACGGCACGTCGGAGCCGAGCGTGGCGCCGATCTCGGCGAGCTCCTCGCGGGTCATCCCGGTGCCCCACAGCAGGTCACAGGCGAGCAGGGTGGCCGCCGCATCGGCGCTGCCACCGGCCAGCCCGGCCGCGAGCGGGATCGACTTGCGCAGGTGCAGCCGAGCGTGCGCGGGCACTCGGGCCCGCGCGGCGAGTGCCCGGGCGGCCCGGATGATCAGGTTGCTCTCGTCGAGCGCGAGCGATCCGGCCCCCTCGCCCTCCATGGTCAGCGCGAGCGTGTCTCCCGGCCGGGCGGTCAGCTCATCGAACAGGCTGATCGCGTGATAGACGGTGTTCAGCTCGTGATAGCCGTCGGCTCGCAGCGGCCCGACCCCGAGATGCAGGTTGATCTTTGCCGGCACGCGGACCCGAACCGGACCATGGTGCCGGCGAGGCTCGTCATCGTCCGGCCCCCACGCCTCCGTCACTGGGCGATCTCCTGCTCATCGGAGGCGCCGGCCCACGCGGGCGTCCACGTGACGAACTCGGTTGTTTCGGTCGTCATGAGTCCACCTCCTCGGGGTGTCTGCCGGACGCGCTGAGCTTACCGCCGACGCCCGACAGTTTTGCCGCGGCCGCTATCGCCGCGAATTGCTCCACGGTCAGCTGCTCGCCGCGTTCCTGTGGACTGATTCCCGCCGCGACCAGCACTTTCTCGGCCCGGTCCGGGCCGCCGGCCCAGCCGGACAGCGCCGCACGCAGGGTCTTGCGCCGCTGCGCGAACGCCGCATCCACCACCGCGAAGACTTGAGATCTGTCGATATCCCCCGCAGGTGGACGCCGGCGGCTGAACGCGACCAGGCCGGAGTCCACGTTGGGCACCGGCCAGAACACCGCGGGCGGGACCTTTCCGGCCGGCCGGGACTCGGCGTACCAGGCCAGCTTGACCGACGGAACGCCGTACACCTTGGAGCCCGGACCGGCGGTGAGCCGGTCGGCGACCTCTTTCTGCACCATCACCAGGCCGCCGCGCAGGGTGGGGAGCTCGGCGAGCAGGCTCAGCACCACCGGGACGGCGACGTTGTAGGGCAGGTTGGCGACCAGCATCGTGGGCGCCGGGTCGAAGTCGGCGGCGTGCACCCGCATCGCGTCGGCCGGGTGCACCGTGAGGTTGGCGGCGGTGACCGTCGCCGGCAGGGCCTCGGCCAGCTTGGGGTCGATCTCCACGGCGTGCACGTGGGCGACCGCGCCGACCAGGCCGAGGGTGAGCGAACCGAGCCCGGGGCCGACCTCGAGGGCCACGTCGTCGGGGCGCAGACCGGCCGCGGCGACGATGCGCCGGATCGTGTTCGGGTCGTGCAGAAAGTTCTGGCCGAGCTTCTTGGTCGGGGCCACGCCGAGGCGCGCCGCGAGCTCCCGGATCTCCGCCGGGCCGAGAAGTGCGTCAGCCATGAGGAAAGAGCCTACGGGCGGGGGCGGCACGGCCTGGACGCGACGGGGTAGAAAGCAGTCATGACCGAGTTGCTGGAGCTCACCGCCCTGGTGGAAGCGCCGCCCGAGCGGGTGGCGGAGATCCTGCTGGACGTCCGCCCAGGCGGCCGGTCGCCGGTGGTGACCGGTGGCGAAGGTGACGAGTTCGTCCTCATCGACCGCGGCAGCCACCTCACCGTGACCGTCGACCGGCAGGCGCGGTCGGTGAGCCGGCAGGGCGAGTGGTGGTACCGCGGGGTCACCTCAGTCGAGCCAGATCCGCGCGGCAGCCGGGTGGTGCACCGCGTCTTCAACGTGGCGGAGAAGAACGGCTGGGCGGTGCGCTGGGTCGCACGCGGGCCGCTGAGCGCGGCTCCGGCGTCGTTCGCCGAGACCGTGCGCAGCCTCGGCGAACAACTGGGCGTGGCCACCCGGATGCTGGACTAGCTCCACGGGCCGAAGACCCGCTCGCCGTTGGCCGAGATCGCGGCGCACAGCGCGTCCACGTCCTCGTTGCGGGCCTCGGCCAGGGCACGGACGGTCAGCGGGATGAGGTAGGACGCGTTCGGGCGGCCACGATGCGGGACCGGCGTCAGATAGGGGGCGTCGGTCTCCACCATGATCTGCTCAGCCGGGGTGATCTCGGCTGCCGCGCGCAGAGCGCCGGCGCTGGCGAAGGTGACCGTGCCGGCGAAGCTCAGGTGGTAACCGCGCAGGACGCACTCGGCGGCGAAGTCCGGGTCGCCGGAGAAGCAGTGCATCACCACGGAGTCCGGCGCGCCCTCCTCGTCGAGCACCCGCAGCACGTCGCGGTGCGTCTCCCGGTCGTGGATGATCAGCACCTTGCCGTAGCGCTTGGCGATCGCGATGTGCGCCCGGAAGCTCGCCTCCTGCGCGGCCCGGCCCTCCTCGCCGGTGCGGAACGTGTCGAGGCCGGTCTCGCCGATGCCCCGCACTCGGGGCTCGGCGGCGAGGGCCTCGATCGCGCGCAGCGACTCGTCCAGATCGGACAGCACGGGCGCCTCGTTCGGGTGAATCGCGACGGCGGCCAGAACCGACTCGTGCCGGGCCGCCAGCTCGGCCCCCCAGCGCGACGACGGGACATCCACGCCGACCTGAACGAGCCGATCGATACCGGACTTCGCGGCGGCGCCGATCAGCGCCTCGACCGGCTCGCCGCCCTCGCCGCCGGGCACCCCCGCCTCCTGAATCGTCAGGTCCAGGTGGGTATGGCTGTCGAAGACCGGAACGGACAGCGGCTCGGGTGCGGCCGGGAACTCCCCGCGCCGGCGCCGTTCCTTGTCTTTCCGGGGCTGAGACGGTGTCGAAGGCATGTGAGACATTGTGCACTTACGCCGTCAGGCAACCCTTTGTTCACCTGATATCCATTGTTGTCGCTTAGCTTCCGCGGCGTGACCTTGACCGGCGAGGACAGCGCCGTCGGCGCTGACCCTCTCGAGCCGCCCCTTTCGGCGCCTCTGCGCCGCGATCTCGGCTGGGCCCAGGTGCAGCGGATGAGCCAGTCCGCGGCCTACCGGGACGACGTGATGCTGCACCGGATCCGGGCCACCGCGGCGATCCGCCGCGGCACCCGGATGACGAAGGTGCTCTCCCCGGCGCAGGTCGCCGGCCATCTGGGCGGCTGGTCGCCGTACGGCTTCTGTTTTCGCTCCTGCGACATCGCCCACCTGCACGACCCGCGCGAGCTGTCGATGCTGGTGACCGACGGCGCAAACGAGTCGACCGAGGTGGCGTACGCCCTGCGCTGGCGAGCCGTCGACCCGGCCGACTACGAGGTGCCGGCCGACCCCTGGCAGCCCGGCCTGGCCCGGCTCCCGGCCCACTCCCGGGTAGGCGCCATGGTCCTCGGCACCGGCTTCAGCCCAAGCACCGACGACCTGGTCCCCGAGTACGTGACGGCGGGCTTCGCCGACCTGCCCATCCCAGCAAACGCCCAGCTGATCGCCTACGTGTCCGGCGGCGAGGAGATCATCCTCTACACCTACCAGCCGGAGCAGCACGGCTGGCTACGCCTGGCCGGCCCCCGCTGGCGCGCCCTGTTGGACAACCTCCCAGGCGTAAACCCCGACCAGGAATACGTCCCCTGCACAACCCAGGGCTCCGCAAAACTGATAGGCCAAATCAAAGGCAAGGAGTACGAGGCGGTAGCGGACCCGCCAGACGAGTTCCGAGTACGCGCCCTAACAAGAGCCGCCCGCTACCCGGTAACAACCCTGAGCCGTCGGGCCGAACAGGCCCTATGGCGCAACACCCCATGCTGGGTCCTACAGCGAGACGAAAGCTGGGCCCGCCTACGCCTGGTCCGCCCAGACGGCGACGCCCTGGCAGCAACAGGCGCCCGCTGCTACGAACGAGGCATCTACGAAACGTGGTCCCCCGTAAACGAGCTGCAAGACCATCACATAGCCGACATCCCATACGCGCTATAGGCAAGGTCTTGGCCCGCCCTGGCGCCCATGTTCAACGGGTGCACCAACGCAGGGAACTGCCCCAAGGTCCTGGGCCGCCCTGGTGTCTACGTTTTCCGGGACGCCCCACGTAGGAAACTGCCCCCAGACGTTGGACCGCCCTGGTGTCTACGTTTTCCGGGACGCCCCACGTAGGAAACTGCCCCCAGATGTTGGACCGCCCTGGTGTCTACGTTTTCCAGAGGCCCCGACTCACGGAACTACCCGCGATTGCCCCGTTGATGAGGAGGCAGTCGATTTCCCGACGCCGCGGGGTGTGCGGCATTGGGAAATCGGCTGCCTCCTCATCAACTCCCCAGGGGCAATCGCCCGCTGAGCGCAGCGAAGCCATTCAGCTCAGCACCCACCCCAGCCCCGCACCAAGTGAGCACACCGCCAAGCCCAACCACTACCCCTCGAGGCGAGCCAACTCTTCCTCAATCACCGAGGGCTCAAGCTTCCGGAAAACCGGCTTAGGCGCAGCAAGCGCCGTCCCCGCAACCAATGGCACCGATTCCCAACGAGCCCCGACCGTGTAATCCCCGGTCAGCACGGGATAGTCCGGCCCGCCATCCAGGTCCTCAACCTGCTCGATCCGAGGCATCGGAGCGTGCACCCCCACCCCGCCCAAAAGCTCAAAAACCTTCTGCGCCGAGTGCGGCAAGAACGGCGTAAGAAGCGTATTAGCGTCACTGACCACCTGCAGCGCCACATGCAGCACAGTCCCTTGCCGAGGCTTCTCCTCCTCAGACTTGAGCTTCCAGGGAGCCTGGTCAGACAGGTACTTGTTGGCCTCAGCCACCACCCGCATAGCCTCGCCGATAGCAGCCTTCTGCCGATGCTTGCCGATCAGCTCACCCACCGTGGTGAAGCCCTCCCGAGCAAACGCAAGCAGAGCCTCGTCCTCAGCGGTCAGCTCACCCGGCGTAGGGATGACCCCGAAGTTCTTGGCCGCCATCGAGATAGACCGGTTGACCAGATTGCCCCACCCGGCGACCAACTCGTCATTGTTACGCCGAACGAACTCGGCCCACGTGAAGTCGGTGTCGGTGGATTCCGGTCCGGCCGCCGCGATGAAGTAGCGCAGAGCGTCCGCGTCGTACCGCTCCAGGAAGTCGCGCACGAAGATGACCACCTTGCGGGACGAGGAGAACTTCTTGCCCTCCATCGTCAGGTATTCGCTGGAGACCACCTCGGTCGGCAGGTTGAGCTTGCCCAGGTCACCCGCGTCGCCACCCTTGTCGCCCTCGCCCGAGTAACCCAGCAGCAGCGCCGGCCAGATCACCGAGTGGAAGACGATGTTGTCCTTGCCCATGAAGTAATACGACTGGGCGTCCTTGCCGAGGCCGTCGGCCGACCACCACTGCCGCCACGCCTCCGGGTCGCCGGTGCGACGGGCCCACTCGATCGAGGCGGAGAGGTAACCGATCACCGCGTCGAACCAGACGTAGATGCGCTTGTCGTTGCGGTCGCGCCAGCCGTCGAGCGGGATCGGCACGCCCCACTCGAGGTCGCGGGTGATCGCCCGGGGGTGCAGGTCGTCGAGCAGGTTGCGAGAGAACTTCAGGACGTTGGGCCGCCAGTTTTCCCGCTGGTCGAGCCAGCGGCCGATGGCCTGGGCGAAGGAGGGCAGGTCGAGGAAGAAGTGCTCGGTCTCGACGAACTCCGGCACCTCGCCGTTGATCTTCGACCGCGGGTTGATCAGCTGCTCCGGGTCGAGCTGGTTGCCGCAGTTGTCGCACTGGTCGCCGCGGGCGCTGCCGTAGCCGCAGATCGGGCAGGTGCCCTCGATGTAGCGGTCGGGCAGGGTGCGGCCGGTCGAGGGCGACCGGGCGCCGAGCGTGGTGCGGGCGATGATGTAGCCGTTGCGGTGCAGCACCGTGAACAGCTCCTGCACCACGGCGTAGTGGTTACGCGTCGTGGTGCGGGTGAACAGGTCGTAGGTCAGGCCGAGGCCGGCCAGGTCTTCGACGATCACCCGGTTGTAACGGTCGGCGAGCTCGCGGGCGGTGACGCCCTCGGCGTCGGCCTGCACCTGGATCGGGGTGCCGTGCTCGTCGGTGCCGGAGACCATGAGCACGTCGTGACCGGCCATCCGCATGTACCGGCTGAAAACGTCGGAGGGCACTCCGAAGCCGGAGACATGACCGATGTGGCGCGGGCCGTTGGCGTAAGGCCAGGCAACCGCGGCTAGAACGTGACTCATGGTTCTTAAGAGTAGTGAGCGGCCGGTGGCCGCCGCGAACGGATTGGTTCCGCCCTCCGCGAGATACGCATAAATCACGACACGCCCCTTTGGTGCATGCTCGTTTGGTCGGCCGCGTAGTCCAATGGGCGGATGATCGGAGATACGCCGCAGCCTGGGGAGAAGCCCCCCAACGAAGGCAACCCGTGGTCGTTCTCCGACCCCGGCACATCCTGGTGGGGCACGGAGACCGAACGAACCGCCACCGACCCGCCCACCAGCCGGCCCCGGAGCTCCCGCCGCCGGGCGGCCCAGCCGGTCGCCGAGGCCGCGCCGCAGGGTGGCACCGGCACGCTGCTGCCACCGGCCCCGGTCGAGCGCGTCGGCGAGGCCGCCGAGGCCCACGCCGCCGGCGTTCGCGACGCGGCCGTGCAGCTCATCGAGCCGCCGATCGTGGAACGCCACCACGACGACGCCGACGCGTACCGCTACGACCCGCTGCGACCGCCGTCCGGGCACGTCGCCAAGCACACCGCCGCGACCGTGGCCGCCGACGACAAGTCGGCCGTCCTGTCGCCCGAGCCGGTGACGGCCCCGGAACCGGCGATCACCGAGATCCCGGCGGCGGAGGCAATCCCGGTAGCCGAGGCCGAAGAGATCCCGGCAGCACAGGCTGTGGAGATCCCGGCAGCACAGGCTGTGGAGATCCCGGCAGCACAGGCTGTGGAGACGCCCGGGAAGGCGCCGCAGACCGCGCCCGAGGTGGTCGCCGAGATGAAGGCCGAGCTCGGCGTCCTGCCCGACACCGAGCCGGACGTCATGGTGCTGCCCGAACCGAGCATGCGGAACCGTCCCACCGTTCCGCTCGAGCCCACCGCGCCGGTCGAACGCCCACTGCCCGGCCTCGCCCGGCAGAGCCGTCGCGGCGGCACGCACCGCCCGACCGAGCCGCTGCCGCCGCCGACCGGATCCCCCGAGGTCGACGCCCGCCTGGAGCGGCTGGAGAACTCGCCGTTCTGGCAGCACAACCACGAGCAGTTGCTCGAGGAGCCGGCGGACGACCGGCCGGCCCACGCCGCCGGTCGCCGTGGCCGCCGGTCGGACCAGCGCAAGCCCCCGGTCGCCGCGCTGTCCTCACTGATCGCGCTCGGCCTGCTCGCCGCGTTCTTCTCCTGGGTCAGCGCCGAGCCGTTCTGGCTGGCCATGGGGCACGGCGACCGCGGGTACGCGACGACCACGCACTGCACCAGCTCCGGTGTGACCCAGCACTGCACCGGCCGGTTCTCGGCGGCCGACGGGAGTTTCACGATCAGCAAGGTGACGCTGCTCGGGGTCGGACCGGGTCAGCGGGTGCCGGGCACGGTCAACCCGGCCCGGATGGTCAGCCCGGACAGCCCGCGCTCGTACCTCGGCGACACCAGCCCGCTGCTGCAGTTGCGCTGGCTGCTCGGGTTCGCGCTGGTGCTGCTGTGCGGTTACGTGATCGCGGGGGTGACCGGCGCCCGGCGGCTGGAGACCGGGCGCGCCCGGCGTGGCGCCGTGCTGGCGAGTCTGGGCGGGCCTCTGCTGTTGCTGCTCGGCTTCCTGATCGGGGCGTTCTGAGTCGGCCGAGCGGCCCGAGGGCCGGGGTCGAGTCGCACTGTGCGCCACGGCCGCGGCCGACGGCGTACATCTGAAGAAGCGTCAGCGGTGCACCAAGCTGTAGACATCGCGTTTTTTCAGGCCGTACTCGTCGGCCACCGCCTGGATCGCGTCCCGGCGGGACGTGCCGGTCTTCTCCCGCTCGGCCACCGCCTCGCGCAGTTCGTCGTCGGCGGGCCGCTCCGGCGGCCCGGCCGGCGCGCCCGCCACGACCAGCGTGATCTCGCCGCGGGGGGCGTTTTCCGTGGCCCAGGCGGCCAGTTCGGTGAGCGTGCCCCGGCGGATCTCCTCGTAAGTCTTGGTCAGCTCCCGGCAGACGGCGGCCGGGCGGTCCGCGCCGAACGCCGCCGCCAGGTCGGCGAGGGTGTCCGCGATGCGGTGCGGCGCCTCGAAGAACACCAGGGTGCGGGGCTCGGCGATCAGGTCGCGCAGGCGCGAGCGGCGATGCGATCCGGTACGCGGGAGGAAGCCCTCGAAGACGAAGCGGTCGCTGGGCAGCCCGGACACCGCAAGGGCGGTGGTCACCGCGCTCGGGCCGGGCGCCGCGGTGACCGGGAAGCCGGCGTCGAGCGCGGCCTTGACCAGCCGGTAGCCGGGGTCGGAGACGCTCGGCATGCCGCCGTCGGTGACCACCGCGACGGTCGCACCGCCGGCCAGGGCCTCGACAAGCTCGGGGGTACGCCGTTCGTCGTTGCCCTCGAAATAGGACACCACCCGTCCGGTGACCGTCACGCCCAGATCGCGGGCCAGCCGGGCCAGTCGCCGGGTGTCCTCGGCCGCGACCACGTCCGCTTTCGCCAGCACTTCGCGCAGCCGGGTGGAGGCATCGCCGATGTTGCCCAGCGGGGCGCCGACCAGAACGACGCGACCCTTCTCGTCAGCAGTCACCGCGACAGTGCATCACATGCACCGCTTTTGAGGCCGACGTCCTAGGATCGCGGAGTGACGACGGCGACAGCTGAGACTGAACTCACTCCGGAGCCGCCTGCGGCAGCGGAGCCCACCGACGCCCGCGGCGTTCCCGAGATCGTCCGACGTCGGTTATCGACCCTGGAAAACTGGCTGAACCCGCATTCGTGGATCGTGACCGCCGTCGTGACGGTGATCGCCGGCATTCTGCGATTCCAGGGTCTGAGCAGCCCGAAGGGTTACATTTTCGACGAGGTCTATTACCCGACCGACGCCTGGGACATGCTCCAGCACGGCGTCGAGTGGGACGAGAAGAGCAACGGCCCGGCGTATGTGGTGCATCCGCCGCTCGGCAAATGGATGATCGCGCTCGGCGAGAAGATCTTCGGCAACCACGAGCTGGGCTGGCGCTTCACCGCCGCGGTCTGCGGCACGCTGATGATCCTGGTCCTGATCCGGGTCGCCTACCGGCTGTTCCACTCGGTGCTGCTGGCCGGCACGGCCGGTCTGCTGATGGCACTCGACGGTTTCCAGCTGGTGCTGTCGCGCACCTCACTGCTCGACATCTTCCTCGGCTTCTTCGTGCTGCTCACCTTCGCCGCGATGGTGCTCGACCGCGATCATTACCGGCGCCGGCTGCTGCGCGCGCTGGAGGGCGGGTACGACCCGGAAACCACCCCGCGGATCCCCCGGGTGGTGCCGTGGTGGCTGCTCACGTCGGGCGCGCTGTTCGGGCTGGCCTGCGGCGTCAAGTGGAGCGCGCTGTTCTTCGCGCCGTTCCTCGCCGTTCTGGTGTGGGTGTGGCGGGTGCAGGCGCGCCGGTCGGCCGGCATCCGCCAGCCGTTCGTCGGCGGCGTCTTCAGCGACCTGGGCTGGCTGGTCCTCAGCTTTGCGCTCAGCATCATCTTCTACCTGGCCACCTGGACCGGCTGGTTTGTCACGAACACCGGCTACTTCCGGCACTACCGCCAGGCGAACGGGCTGAGCGAGCCGCCGATCCTGGGCGCGCTGCTCAACCTGATGCACTACCACGAAGAGGCGTACAAGTTTCACAGCGGCCTGACCGAGCGGCACGTCTACCAGTCGTGGCCGTGGCAGTGGCTGCTGCTGGGCCGGCCGGTCGCGTTCTACTGGAACAACGGCGGCAACTGCGGCACGCCCAGCTGCGCCCGGGAGATCCTGCTGCTGGGCACCCCGGTGCTGTGGTGGTCGTTCCTGCCGGCGCTGTTCGCGCTGGTCTGGTTCGGCATCTCGCGGCGTGACTGGCGGGCCTGGGCGATCCTCGTGCCGACGGCGGCTGGGATGCTGCCGTGGTTCTACTACGCGGTCAAGGACGGCCGCACGATGTTCTCGTTCTACCTGCTGCCCGCGCTGCCGTTCCTGATCCTGGCGGTCGTCTACGTGCTCGGGGCGATCATGACGCCACCGTCCGGCATCGTGACGGGCAAGGCCAGATCCGACCGGCAGATGATCGGCACGGTGGTCGCCGGCGCCTACGTGATCCTGGTGGCGCTCTGCTTTGCCTACTTCCATCCGATCTTCGTGGCGCAGCTGATGACCTACGACAGCTGGTCGTCTCGGATGTGGCTGGGCGGCCGCTGGATTTGAAGGAGCTAGCGGAGGGCTCCCCAAAAGGCTGGCACAGAATAGGGCGCGCCCCGATCGCCTGCCACGGGGGAAGCGGGCGATAGGGGCGCGCAAGATGAAGCTTAACGACCTCCGATGTCGGACACAACGGCTCGCCTCCGAAGTTTCAAATTTCGATCAAGGCTGATTGCCACATCGGACATAAGGTGCAATGTTGTATTAGTCGGGCTTTACGCCACGTGAATTCCATTCGCGGAATTGCCGGGGAAAGTGTCGTTGATACGACACGTAAATGTTCGCCTAATTGACGTAACCTCCTCGTGCTGACCATTCTCTTCCTGCTCAGCGCGGTCACCCATTCGGTGGCACACAGCGGCACCCATCTGGTCAAACGCTTGCACTCATCATTTCGGTTGATTTAGTGGCGGCGATCATCCGTCACCCAGCCGAGTGAGTGCTCACAAGATCTCTGTGGATGTTCTTAAGCTCGCCGCGTGACTTCGCAGGAACCAGAAAACCCGCAAATCGCTGTGGCCGACATTCCCGACACCGAGGTGATCTCCGTGGCGGCGCCGGCGCCGGTGTTCGTGGACAGCACTGGGCGCCGCAGCCGACTGCTGCGGCGCTTGGCGTACGCGTTCGGTGCGCTGGTCATGCTCTACGGCGGCCTGATCAGCGTCAGCCTGGCCGGCGGACCGGTGCGATCCAGCGCCGTGCTGCCGCTGCCCGGCCTCGAGCCCGAGTCGGACAACGACGACAAGCCGACGCCCAAGCCGAGCCCCACCCCGGCGCCGACCCCGTCCAAGAAACCGACCCCGGTGTTCCTGGCCGATTCGGTGCGCCGCACCTCGGCACCGCGCACGGTCTCGCCCCGCCTCGAGTCGACCAAGGTCACGACGAAGCCGGCGCCGGCCAAGAAGCCGACCACGCCGACGCCGAAGGTGACCACCACGAAGCCGACCGAGTCGACCACGACACCGGCGTCGACCGGGCCGACCAGCACACCGCCGAGCTCGGCGCCGCCGGTGGTCGTGGCACCGGTCCCGCCGGTGGCCGTGCCGTCGACGGGCACCGGCGGCCAGGGCGGTGGATCGGTGGAGTCAGAGGCCCCGACGTCCGCGCCGTCCTCGGCGGTGGCCCCGCCCGCCGCGACCAAGGCGCCCGAGACCGAGACGCCGCAGACCGTCGAGACCACGAAGCCGGAACCGTCCAAGATCGCGCCGGCGACGGCTGAACCGACCAAGACCGCCAGCAGCCCGGTGCCCGAGGCCGAGGCCGAGGCATGAGCCCGGTCCGCCCCCGCGGCCCGGTTCGCCGCCGTCTGCTGCCGAAGCCTCGCGTGCTGATCGGCTCGCTGCTGCTCGTCCTCTTCGTCGGAGTCCTGGTCGTGCAGGCCTACATCAACTCCGAGTTCAAGGCCGACCACGTCGAGACCGAGGTGGGCGACCAGGACGGCGTGCCGCTGGCGATCCGCGGGGGCGGACCGATCATCAACACCACCGGCGGCCAGGAGAGCAGCAGCCGGATGCCGGAGCACACCATCGCGCTCACCTTCGATGACGGTCCCGATCCGACGTGGACCCCGAAGATCCTCGACGTGCTGAAGGAGAACGACGCGCACGGCACGTTCTTCGTCGTCGGCTCCGAGGTGGCCCGGCACCCGGCGCTCACCAAGAAGATCACCGACGGCGGCAACGAGCTCGGCCTGCACACGTTCACCCACCCGAACCTGCAATTGCTCGCGCCCTGGCGGCGCACCCTCGAGCTGTCCCAGACCCAGGTGGCGATCGCCCGGGCCACCGGCGTGCACACCAACCTGGCCCGCTTCCCGTACTCGTCGAAGGCCAACGCGATCGACGACACGAACTGGAAGCTGGTCAAGGACGCCGGCCAGGAGGGCTACCTGGTCGTCGTCAACGACCTGGACAGCGAGGACTGGCAGCTGCCCGGCGTGGCGCAGATCGAACGCAACGCGACCCCGGCCGGCGACACCTCGGCGGTCGTCCTCTTCCACGACGCCGGCGGCGACCGCGCGCAGACCGTGGCCGCGCTGCGCCGGTTCATCCCGAAGATGAAGGAGCGCGGCTACCGCTTCACCACCGTGACCGAGGGCCTGAACCAGAGCATCGCGGTGAGCAAGAAGGCTGTGCCGGCGCTGCCGGAGAACCCCGAGGCGCCGACCGCCGACGTCTGGCGCGGCTCCGCGGTGATCTGGACGGTCCGGGCCGCCGACGGGATGCTCTGGCTGATCGCGGGACTGTTCCTGGTGGTCGGGTTCCTCACCATCGGCCGTACCCTGCTGCTTCTGCTGCTCGCCACCCGGCACGCCCGGCAACGCCGCAAGCCGGACTGGAGCTGGGGTCCGCCGGTGACCGACCCGGTGTCGGTGATCGTGCCGGCCTACAACGAGAAAGAGGGCATCGAGGCGGCCGTGCGCTCGCTGGCCGGCGGCGACTATCCGACGATCGAGGTGGTGGTGGTCGACGACGGGTCGACCGACGGCACCGCTGCGATCGTGGAACGGATGGGGATGCCCGGCGTGCGCGTGGTCCGGGTGCCCAACGGCGGCAAGTCGAACGCCCTGAACACCGGCATCGCGCTGGCCAAGCACGACCTGATCGTCACCGTGGACGGCGACACGATCTTCGAGAAGGACTCAATCCGGAACCTGGTGCAGGCGTTCGCCGACCCCACCGTCGGCGCGGTCGCCGGCAACGTCAAGGTCGGCAACCGGGAGAAGATGGTCGCCGCCTGGCAGCACATCGAGTACGTGATCGGATTCAACCTCGATCGCCGCCTGTACGAGGTGCTCAACTGCATGCCGACCGTGCCGGGCGCGATCGGCGCGTTCCGCCGGGAGGCGCTCGCCCAGGTCGGCGGGATCAGCGACGAGACGCTGGCCGAGGACACCGACGTCACGATGGCGCTCTGCCGGGCCGGGTGGCGGGTGGTCTACGAGGAGCGGGCCAAGGCCTGGACCGAAGCGCCGACCACGCTCGAGCAGTTGTACCGGCAGCGCTACCGGTGGAGCTACGGCACCATGCAGGCGATGTGGAAGCACCGCCGGGCGCTGCGGGACTCCGGCCCGTCCGGTCGCTTCGGCCGGGTGGGGCTGCCGTTCCTGGCGCTGTTCGGGGTGGCGCTGCCGATGCTCGCCCCGGTCGTCGACATCATGCTGCTCTACGGCCTGGTCTTCTGGGAGCTGCAGGAGACCCTGATCGCCTGGTTCGGCATGCTCATGCTGCAGCTGTTCACCGCGGCGGTGGCGTTCCGCTTCGACCGGGAGTCGATGGTGCCGCTGTGGCGGCTGCCGCTCCAGCAGTTCGCCTACCGGCAGCTGATGTACCTGGTGCTGATGCAGTCGTTCACCACCGCCATGACCGGCGGCCGGCTGCGCTGGCACAAGCTGCACCGGGCCGGCCTGGTGCAGCGCTCGGAGATGCTGGACATGCCGCAGGCGCCGGTCGCGCCACCGCTCGACACGGTGCCGTCCACACACGATGCGGCGCGGCCGCTCGATCATCCGGCGGCGGGCCGCGCGGTGGCCCGGCCGGCGGTGCCCAGCCAGACCCGCGATCCCGAGGACCTACCGTCAGCCGGCTCGCCCCCGGGTGGCGGATCCGGCCCGGTCTACACCGGGTGATGCGCCGGCCCGTGCCCCGCCCGAACTGCAGCCGGTCGGGGCGCGGGCCGGTTCGCTAAGCCACGCCTCTCGGCGCGGTGAGCTAAGCCGCGATCAGCTCGGCGATCTGCTCCGTCGTCTGCGCCTGGGCGAACGGGAACATGACGTGCAGCGAGGTGCCGTCGCCCGGCCGGTCGGAGAGCGCCACCGTGGCGTGATGCGCGTCCAGGATCTTCTTCGCCACCGCGAGACCGCGGTCCGGGCCGGAGATCTCCGACGAGTTCGAGATCGCGCCGTAGTAGAGGTGCGGGAACAGGTCGGGCCGAATGCCGTCGGGCATGTCCATGTCGTCGAGACGGACGGTCGGGCCCGACTCGATCTCGGTGCCGACGCGCACCCGGCCGCCGGTCGGGGTGTACTTCACCGCCGCGAACAGCAGGTGGGTGAGCACCTGCTCGAGACGCACCGGGTCGGCGATGATCGGCAGCGCCGGACCGCCGGCCTGGTTGAGGATCCAGATCTGCTTGGTGGTCGCGATCGGCCGCACCGCCTCGACCGCCCGCTGGGTGACCCGGGTCAGGTCGATCTGCCGCATGTGCAGGCTCTCGCTGCCGAAACCGGCTTCCGCCATGGTGGTCAGGTGGTGCAGCAGGTCGAGGAAGCCCCGGATGTGCCCGGATGTGGCCCGGCCGACCAGCTCGGCCATGTCGACGTCGTGATAGCCGGTGGTGCCGAGCTTCTCCAGGTACGTCGACATCAGCCGCAACGGCGCCCGCAGGTCACCGCCGACCAGCTCGGCGAGGTCGTCCTTGCGCCGCTCCAGCTCCTGCAGCCGGGCGGTGGTGTTGGCCAGCGCGATCGCGTGCCGGCGCAGCTCCATCTGTGAGGTGACCTGCCGGGCCAGCGCCCGCAGCGCCTGGAGCTGCTCGATGTCCAGGCTGCGCGGCTCCTTGTCGACCACGCAGAGCGTGCCGAGCGCGTACCCGTCCGTGGTGACCAGCGGCGACCCGGCGTAGAACCGGATGCCGCCCTCCATGTCGACGCACGGGTTGTCGGCGAACCGGGCGTCCTTGGTCGCGTCCGGCACCACCAGCAGATCCCGGCCGAGGATCGCGTGCGCGCAGAAGGAGAGGTCACGAGACGTCTCGGTGAGATCCGCACCGACCCGCGCCTTGAACCATTGCCGGTCCGTGTCGACCAGGGTGACCAGCGACATCGGCGTCTCGCACACGTTCGATGCGAGCTGCACGATGTCGTCGAAATCCTGCTCCGGGCCGCTGTCGAGGATGTCGAGCGAGTAGAGGGCGGCCAGGCGGTCGGTTTCGTTGTCGGGCAGGGGAGCTTGCATGGGACACCTCCGAGGCTTCGCTCAAGAGATACCACCCAAAAGTAGCGAATCCGACTTTTCCCTTGAAGGCCAACGTTCTTGCCTGGGAGAACACCACTTCACCAGATATCAGGCGCAACATCCGACACGTTGATGCTGTTGATGTGGGCGCGGGCCATCCGGCCCGCGCCCCATCTTTCTTTCTAGATCTTGCCGACCCCGGCGCCTGCCTTCACCAGGGCGGAGACGTCGGCGGTCGCGCCAAGCGGGAACGAGTACGGCGGAGTCGTGAACGACCCGGTCTGCGTGATCACCGGCTCCTCGCCACCGAAGTCGTTGCCGCTGATGTTCGCGAATCCGTCCTCATCGGAATCCTCGGTGGTCCAGACCGGCAGCTTCACGTTGACGAACACGTTGTTCTGCACCAGGCACTGCGCCGACATCAGGCAGTGGATGCCGCTGGTCGAGGCGTTGCTGAACAGGTTGTCGTAGATGTGCGCGGTGCCGAACCGCATGCGCGGCAGGCGGGACGCCACGTTGTCGAACCAGTTGTGGCTGTAGGTCACCCGCAGGTGCCCGGTGTCCTCGGCCGCGTTGCTGTCGCTGTGCCCGACCAGCGAGCCCTTGAAGTGGTCGTGCAGGTAGTTCCACGACACGGTCACGAAGTCGGTGGCGTGCGTGAGGTCCACCATGCCGTCGTAGAAGTCCTTGTCGTGACTGGTGTCGTTGAAGAGCTCGTTGTGGTCGATCCAGATGTGGTCGGACACCTGCGCCGCGATCAGGTCGGTCGGCGCCTGCGCGAACGAGATCTTCAGGTTCCGGATGATGACGTTGCTGGCCTTCTTGATGAAGAAGCCGCCGCCGGTCAGGCCCGCGTTCGCGGTGGTGCCCACGATCGTCTTGTTCGACGAGACGACGACCTGGTCATCGCCACCGCCCTGGATCACGGTCGAGAGCTGCAGGATCTTCGGCCCGTCCGAGGCGGCCTCCTCGACCAGCTGGGCCAGCGACGTGATCTTCACGGTCGTGCCGCCGGCGCCACCGGTCGTCCCGGCGCCGAAGCCGATCGGGCTGGTCTCGAAGCTGCCACTGGGCGCGGCAGTCGTCGGGGCCACGGTCGGGCTCGCGGTCGGACTCGCCGTCGGACTCGCCGTGGGCGAGGTCGTCGGGGTCGAGCTGCTGCCGACGGTCACGCTCACATCGTCGAACTGCGCCGTCGCATCGTACGTCTGAAGCCCGATCCGCCCCTTCGCAAAGGCGGTGGCCGTCCCACTGACGACCGGCGCCCCATTGACCGACCCGATCAAAGAGCTTCCGTCAACAGCCAGACCGATGGTGTACGAGGTGCCGGCGCTCACCGTCAGCGCGGCTTCGGACAGCACCGTCGCGGTTCCGGACTTGACCGATTCGAGCCGTACCTTGTTCGCCCCGGTCAGCGCGAGGCGGTAGTAGCTGGTCGCACTGGTCGAGCGGGCCACGATGGCGGCGTACCCGTCGGAGGCGACCGACAGCGGCTCGACCTTGGCCGACACGGTGTAGTCGGTCCAGTCGGTCAGCCCGGCGAACTCCCGGGCCAGGGTGGCGCCGGTCTTGGCCTGCTTCAACACCTGTGAACCGGCACTGACCACCGACCAGGTGCCGCCCGACTTGCTCCAGCCGGCGGTGTTGCCGTCCTCGAAGTTGTCGGCGAAACCGGTGGCCGAGGCCGCATCGGCGTCGGCCCACGACACGGTGGCCAGGCTGCCGAGTCCGACCACGACGGCGGCCACGCCGGCCGTGAGGACGATCTTTCTCTTCTGCACGGGGATTCCTTGCTCTAGGGGGGAGCGGTAAGCGCTTGCCGAAGGACGTCGTGGTGGGTGGTCCTTGCCCCCGAGAAAGGTTGCTTTTGTGACCGCCGTCACATCCACAGCTTGCGGACAGGTTCCATTGACAGATTTACCGGCGTCTATCCCTGGACATCCACAGAGGAGAAATCTGATGCATGACGACGACGAACCCGTCGGCCGGCTGCTCAGCCGAAGGCAAGCACTGGTCACCCTGAGCCTGGCCACCGGCGCCGGCCTGGCCGTGGCCGCGGGCGCGGGGGCCACCGCCCAGGCCGCGGCCCGTCCGCCGGTAACCACCATCGACTGCGTGGCCAAGCCGGAGATGACCGAGGGCCCCTACTTCGTCGACGAGGGCCTGAACCGCTCCGACATCCGGATCGACACCTCGGACGGCTCGGTGTCGGCCGGCACCAAGCTCACCCTGGACCTGAGCATCCTGCAGATCACCGAGGGGGTCTGCGCGCCGCTCGCCGACGCCCAGGTGGACATCTGGCACTGCGACGCGACCGGGGTCTACTCCGACGAGGCGGCGAACGACTCGGTCGGCAAGACCTTCCTGCGCGGCTACCAGGTGAGCGATCGCCACGGGAAGGTCCGGTTCATCACCGTGCTGCCCGGCTGGTACCAGGGCCGCACGGTGCACATCCACCTCAAGGTGCGAACCACCGGCACCGACGGGAACCCGTACGAGTTCACCTCGCAGTTGTTCTTCACCGAGGAGTTCAACGCCGCGTTCCTGGCCACCGACCCGTACGCGGCGAAGGGCACCCCCGACACCACGAACGCGACCGACGGCATCTACAACACCGTCGGCGACCAGATGCTCCTGCAGCCCACCCGCCAGGGCCAAGGCTGGTCGGCCTGCTTCGCCATCGGCATGGACCTCTCCGACACCGCAGTCGGCGCCCCCGACGGCGGCATGGGCGGCCCCGGCGGCCCAGGTGGCCCCCCGCCAAGCGGCCCGCCCCCGTCCGGCACCACGTCACCAACCCCAACGGAGTCGGCCTAAGCGACCCACCGCGGGGAGCCGACCCGGCTCCCCGCCACGCCGACCTCACCACGGACGGAGTAGGCGCAAGAAGCCGCAAGCCGCAAGCCGCACAACCATCGCGGGGCTTCCGGGGGCTCGGCCCCCGGAGCAGAAATGACAAACGCCGCGGGTCCGCGCTTTCTGCGGACACACGGCGTTACAAGTTTGTGTGGAGCTGTGGGGATTTGAACCCCAGACCCCCTCGATGCGAACGAGGTGCGCTACCAGACTGCGCCACAGCCCCTTACCACCCGTCGGACTTCGTCCGCCGAACAGCAGCAAGGCTAACAGGTCGACCTACTGGGTCGCGAACCGACCCACCACGAGTCACGCGGTGTGGTGCCGGCCGCCCGCCTCGTACGCTCGGCCGCGCAGGCCGCCGGCTCGGCGATACGAGACCGAGCCCGTCGCCGGCAGGTCGTCCGGATCGCGGTCCAGGCCCATCGCCGCCCGGCGTACCGCCTCCTTCTGCGCCGCCAGGCGCTTCTGTGCCTCGCGCCGTGCCGCGGCCCGCCGGGCCTGCTCGCGGCGGACCTCCGCCTGCCGGGCCGCCAGCCAGGCCGCTTCCCGGGCTTCCTCGCGCCGGCGACGGCGGTCGGTGATCGCCCGGTTGCGCAGGTGCACCAGGTAGAGCGCGAGCAGCGTGCCGGTGGCCGCGAAGCCGATCCAGAAGCCGGGCCCGACAGCGACCACGCCGACCAGCTCGATGACGTTGAGAAGCAGCAGCGCCGCGAAAACGCGGCGCCGGCGGATGACCGCGGGGGTGTGCCGGCGCGGCGGTGGGCGGCGGACCGGGCGCTTGCCGGTGACCAGGCGCAGCCGGCGCTGGGGCTTCGAAGATTCAGAAGCCGGGGCCGGAACCGTAACCGTAACGGCCCGGGCGGGGTTGATCGGTCGTCGTCCGGGCACGGTTCGGAGACGGCGGCGGCGCTGCAGCACCCGCGCCGTCGACGACGCCCGCTCCGCGGCGAGACGCTCGGTCGCGTCGTACCGGCGGACGAGTGCCGGTGCGAGTGCGAGCAGTCCGGCCGCGGCGAGGACGGCGAGGAGCACCGAGGTCGGCACCCTCACCCCTCCCGTCAGCTACGGGCGGTCCGCTTTACACTCCCCCGGAGGCGGACCGCAAGTCCCAATCCACCCGAGGCTACGGGCGGGAGCTGCGGAAATGCGTGCGCCGCGCCGGTCAGTTGAAGCTGTGAAGATCGGCGATCAGGCGCGTACGCGTCGCCAGCGGGCCAGCAGGCCGCCCTCGGCGGCAATTTCCTCGCTGGTCAGGGCATATCCAAGATGGTCACGCCAGCCGCCGTCGATGTGCATGTAGCGCTGGTGGTACGCCTCTTCGCGGAAGCCGAGCTTCTCGACGACGCGGCGGGACGGGACGTTTTCCGGGCGGATGTTGACCTCGATGCGGTGCAGGCCGCCGGGGCCGAAGGCGTGGTCGACGGCGAGGGCCAGCGCGGTGGGGATGACACCCCGGCCGGCGACCCGGGCGTCGACCCAGTAACCCGCGTACGCCGAGCTGAACGCCCGCCGGACGATATTGCCCAGGTTGAGGTGCCCGACGAGCTGGCCGTCCAGGCAGACCGCGAACGGCATGCTCTCACCGCGCCGGGCCGCACGCTTCATGTCCTGGTAGACGTAGTGGTAGGCGCGCACCGAGTTCATCTCGGACCACGGGCCGGGCGGCGCCGATTCCCAGGGGGCGAGCCACTTCTGGTTGGCGATCCGCACTTCGGACCAGGCCCGGCCGTCGCCCCGCTTGTAGGGCCGCAGCAGGATCGGACCGTCCGCCAGGACGGCGGGCCATCCGGGAACCGCCCCCACGAGCATCATCGCCTCCGGTCGAGCAACAGGACGTCCACGGTCGAGCCGGCGGCCGCCGTGGTGACCCGTTCGCCGAGGACCAGCAAGCCGTTGGCCTCGGCCAGGCCGGAGAGAGTGTAAGGCCCACCGGCGAGTGGTTGCACGGTGTAGCCGCCGCCGCGTCGCTCGGCCACATGTGCCGGCCGGAACTCGCGCAGGCCGCCGGGGGACGAGACGGTCTCCAGCAGGTGCGCCTTGACGCTGGGGCGGAACACCGGCTCGGCGCCGGCGAGCAGCTGGATGACCGGCCGGGCGAGCACCTCGAAGCCGATCAGGGCGGCGCCGGGCTCGCCGGGCAGGCAGACGACCGGCACCTCCTCGCCGCCGACGGTGCCGAAGCCGAGGGTGGCGCCGGGGCAGAGGGCCACGTCGGTGAACTCGACGACGCCCCGGCCGGGGTCACGGCGGGACAGGACGCGGCGCAGCATGTCGCCGGGTCCGGTGCCGGTGCCGCCGGTCGTGATGATCAGGTCGGCCCGCAGCGTCTGGTCCTCGAGCAGGCCGCGCAGGCCTTCCGGGTCGTCGTCGCAGATGCCGATCCGATAGGCCAGGGCGCCCGCCTCGACCGCGGCGGCGGTGAGGGCGTGCGAGTTGGCGTCGACGACCTGCCCGGGCTGGCTGGGCCGGCCGACGTCGACGAGCTCGTCACCGGTGGCGACCACGACGACGCGCGGGCTGGGCCGCACCATCACGTGCCCGATCCCGGAGGCGGCGAAGGTGGCCACCATGGCCGGCGTCACGTATGTGCCGGTGGACGCGAGCACCTGGCCGGCCGCGATCTCCTCGCCGGCCCGCCGGACGCCGGAGCCGCGTTTCGGCGCGTGCAGGATCTCGACGGCGGCCATGCCCTGGTCGGTCCAGTGCACCGGCACGACCACGTCGGCGCCGATCGGCAGCGGCGCGCCGGCCGCCACCGAGAAGCAGGTGCCGGGGGTGAGCCGGACCGGGCGCCAGCTGGCCGCGCCGAGGTCGCCGACGACGTTGAGGCGAACCGGCCGGCCGTCGACCTTGCCGAACGACGACGGGTGCGCGCCGACCCGGCCGGCCGACGCGAGGTCTTCCCACCGGGCCGCGTATCCGTCGATGGCGGCCTGGTCGAAGGCCGGGTACGGGTGCGGGGCGAGCACGTCGCCGGCCAGGACGTTGCCGTGAGCCTGCGTCAGGTCGAGGTCGAGCGGAGGCAGCGCCCGCAACCTGCGCAGCACGCTGCCCAGGTATTCGGCGAGAGGCATCAGCTCGTTGGCGGCCGCCTCGGCATCGGCCGTTGCCGTCATCCCTTCGAACCGCCGACGGCAGAACCTCCGGCGGCAGAACCCCCGGCGACGAACTCGGCCAGCCAGGTCCGGAACTCCTCGCCGATGTCCGCGCGCTCGCTGGCCAGCTGAACCACGGCCTGCAGGTAACCGAGCGGCATGCCGGTGTCGTAACGGTGGCCCCGGTAGATGATGCCGTGCACCGGCACACCGTCCTGGAGCAGCTGGAACATCGCGTCGGTGAGCTGGATCTCGCCGCCGTTGCCGGGCTTGGTGTTGGCGATCGCGTCGAAGACGGAGCCGGGCAGGATGTAGCGGCCGAGCACGGCCAGGTTGCTGGGCGCTTCCTCGGGCGACGGCTTCTCGACCAGCCCGGTCACCTTGACGATGTCCTCGCCGAGGTCGGACGGCTCCACCGAGGCGATGCCGTACCTGGATGTTTCGGAGGGCTTGACCTCCATGAAGGCGAGCACGATCCCGCCCGTACGCGCCTGCAGGTCGAGCATGGCCGGCAGCAGCGGCTTGTCCTGCTCGACGAACTCGTCGCCGAGCAGCACCGCGAACGGGTTGTCGCCGACGTGCGAGGCGGCGCAGCCGACCGCGTGGCCGAGGCCGAGCGGCTCACCCTGGCGGCAGGTGTAGATGTCGGCGAGCTCGCTGGTGCGGCGCACCTGGGCGAGACGCTCCAGGTCGCCCTTCTCCTCGAGGCGCTGCTCGACGTCGGGCCGGCGGTCGAAGTGGTCCACCATGGAGGTCTTGCCGCGGCCGGTCACGAGCAGCACGTCGGTGATGCCGGCCGCGGCCGCTTCCTCGACGATGTACTGCAGGACGGGCCGGTCGACGACCGGCAGGAGCTCCTTCGGCACAGCCTTGGTGGCTGGGAGGAACCTGGTGGCCAGCCCGGCCGCGGGAATGACGGCCTTGACCGCCCGGCGGCCGGTCGCATGCGCGTTCGTGGTCATCGAGGTCACACCTTCGCTAGATCGTGCCCGGGTATTCAGCGAGACTATCGGCCGCGAGCTTGGCGCGGCGGCTGCGGCCCACCGGTGGCGGTGGGCGCGGGATCAAATTTCGCATCGGCGAGGCGGTAGGTGTCACGCCCCGCATTCTTTGCTGCGTACAGAGCGTTATCGGCGGCCCGGAGCACCCGTTGCGCGTCGGCGCCGTGCTCGGGGAAGACCGCTACGCCGATCGAGACGGTCACGGAGATGCCGCCGAGGCCCTCGATCGGCATCGGCCGGGCCCGCACGGCCGCGCCGAGACGCTCGGCCACGATCGCCCCGCCGTACGCGTCGGTCTCCGGCAACAGCACCACGAACTCCTCCCCGCCCTGGCGGAACGCCACGTCCACCTCCCGCAACCCGACCCGGATGCGCCGGGCGAACTCGGCGAGCACCGCGTCCCCGGCCGCGTGCCCGTACGTGTCGTTGACCGCCTTGAAGTGGTCGAGGTCGAGCACGAGCACGGCGAGCATCCGGCCGAAGCGGCTGGCCCGCTCCACCTCCCGGCGCAACGACTCCCGCAAGTAACGGTAATTCCACAGGCCGGTCAGCGGGTCGGTGAGCGAGAGTCGCTGGGCCTCCTCGTGTACCCGGACGTTGTGCACGGCAATCCCGGCCTGACCGGCGAAGGTGCGCAGGGTCTGCAGGTCGGAGTCGTCGAAGTCGTCGGCGCCGACCCGGTCGTAGAGCGCCAGCACACCGAGCGTGGCCGGCCCCCCGTCGTCCAGGGCGAACGGGTCATCGGCCGGGGCGGGCGACCGGATCGGCACGGCCACGTACGTACGGCATGGTGGCTCGACCGAGCCCACCTCGCCGTGCCCCCGCCGGGCCTCGCCGGCCGCGGCCACGCCGCCGAGGACCCCCGAGCCGACCCGCAGCGAGGGCAGCTCGGCCGCATCCCAGCTGCCGGTCAGGCCGAGCGCGCAGCGCGCCATCAGCTGTTCCCCGGTCGCGTCGATCAGCAGCACCACGCCGGCCCGGGCGCCGGTGGCGGCGAGCGCGGTCCGCAGGATCACCTGGAGGATCCGGTCGACGTCGTGGGTGCTGGACAGCGTCTCGCCGAGGATCGCCAGGTGGCCGCGCAACTGGTCCCGGCTGGCGGTGAGCGCCTGCACATACGCCTTGAGCTCGCGGGTCATCCGGTTGAAGGCGGCGGCGAGCCGGCCCAGCTCGTCCGGGCGCACGATCGGCACCCGGGTGTCCAGGTCGCCGCCGGCCACCCGGTCGGCGGCGCGCGCGAGGTCGCCGAGCGGACGGGTGGTGGAGGCGGCCAGCCAGCGCGCCACCAGGATCGCGGCGAGGCCGGCGACGAGCACGACGGCGAGGAGAACGCCGTACAGGAAAGTGGGATTGCTCTTGTGCACGCTCAGCGTGAGGGGCAGCGGCTGGCCCGGCTCCGCGCTCAGCGTGCGGCTTTCCGGTCGCTGCTCGGCGCCGAAGGTAATGCGCGCGCCGCTGGTGGCGGCGAGGCGAGCGAGAAAGTCGCCGTCGACCGTCTGCACCGCGATCACCTCGGCCGAACCGGCGACGGCGGTGGCGGAGACGGCGGTGGCCTGTTCTCCGGTCGGGCGCGCGCAGTCCCCGGTGGTCGTCTCGGCCGCGCTGAGCGGCATCGCCGCGGCGACCTCGGTGACCCGGATGTCGCTGGCCAGGCCACGCACGACGAGCTGGCGGGCGACGGCCTCGCGCTCGGCGGCGGGCACCACCGCGACCGCGTCGGCGGAGGCCTGCAGCTGCCGGCAGATCGCTCCGATGCCGGTGCGGACCGTGGTCACGGCATGATCGAGTCGTTCGGCCGCGCGGTCGGCGCTGACCGTGCTGACGGTCATCGCGACGAAGATGGACCCGAGCAGGACCGGGCCGAAAACCACCACCAGGAACGCGGTGGTCAGCCGGCCGCGCAGCGTCACGCATCCTCCCGGGAGTGGTCCTCTTTGGGGCGATGCTGACATAGTGTGCCCCGTTTGCCGCTTTTCGAAAGGGGGTGTTGCATGTCCGATTTAACCGGTGACGGAGAAGGATCTCCAGCAGCCAAGATCGCGCTGCGGAGTCAGTTGATTACAGCACGCCGCGCCCGGCCATCTTCCGCCCGCCTGGCTGCCGACCACCAACTTCAAGATCAAATTCTGGCTTGCGTACGCCGTGAGCACCCGTCCACTATCGCCGCGTATGTCCCGATCGGCACCGAGCCCGGCGGCGATCTCCCCGCAGTCCTCGCCACGCACGCCCGCGTACTCCTGCCGGTGCTCCTGACCGACGGTGATCTCGACTGGGTTCACTATGACGGCCCGTCATCCCTCGCACCCGGCCCCCGCGGCTTGCGCGAACCGTCCGGCCCTCGCCTGGGCGTGCACGCAATCGCCACGGCCTCTCTTGTACTGGTGCCGGCCCTGGCCGTTGATCGCCGCGGGATGCGCCTCGGCAAGGGCGGCGGCTCCTACGACCGCGCCCTGGCCCGCCTGACCGAGCCGGGTCGCCCGCCGGTCGTGGCACTGCTTCACGACGGCGAACTCGTCGACGCGGTGCCGGCCGAACCGCACGACCAGCCGGTGGACGCGGTGATCACACCCAGCGGCTGCTTCACGCTCAATCCGGCCGCCGAGTGGACGAAATGACCTCCGATGGCGCAACATTGGCACTCGGAGTTGGCGAGTGCCAGCAGCCGACCTTTTCCGGAGGAGCCGTGCCCACTTATCAGTACGCCTGCACCGAGTGCGGTCACCAGCTCGAGGCGGTCCAGTCGTTCTCCGACCCGGCGCTGACCGAGTGCCCGAACTGCAGCGGCAAGCTCCGCAAGGTGTTCAACTCGGTCGGCATCGTCTTCAAGGGCTCCGGCTTCTACCGCAACGACTCCCGCGCCGGCGCCGTGAGCCCCGAGAAGCCGGCCACCACCGGCGACTCCTCGACGAAGTCGGACTCGTCGTCCTCGTCCTCGTCGTCGAGCTCGGACAAGTCGTCGTCGAGCAGCTCCGCGCCGTCGTCGTCCTCGTCGTCCTCTTCGGCGTCGTCCTCGTCGTCTTCGTCGAACGGCTCGTCGTCGAGCGGTGCCAAGGCCGCATCAACTTCCTGATTTCAGCACCTCTTACAGCGCGCCAGGCCACCCGGCCTGGCGCGCTTGTTCGTGTCCGGCCCGCTCGGGTGACGTGGCGCTCTCCGCATATCAAGATCGGGGCGGCCGTGGGAGTTATCCACAGTTCGGGGTTGTCCACAGCGCCCCAGCGAGCGATCCTCCGCCCCGCCTAACGTCTGCCGCGGCGCCAACGACCACGGCGCCTCGGCGAGGGAGGGCACGGACATGAGCAGACCCCGTACGGCCCGCTATGGGTCAGCTCAGCCCAAGGCACACGGGACGGCCGGCCACGAAAGTGGCGATGGGCGCCTCGATCCCGTGCGCTGGCACCAGCCGACCCGCGGCACGCTCCTACGCCTCGTAGCGGTCGCGGCCCTGCTGGTCACCGCCGCCGCGGTGTCGTGGTCACCCGCGCGTTCCTGCGCGGACCCTCGGGCCGGCGTCGCGGCCGATCCCCCGCGAAGTGCGGCCGCGACGCCCCCGAGGGGCAGCCCGTCACCGATTGCCCCGGCCGATCCGGCATCCTCGGTCGATCCGGCAGTCTCGGCGGGCCTGGCGGCTCCGGCTGGCCGGCCGGAGCCGGCCGGGCCTGCGGGCCCGGCAGTGCCGTCAGGCAGCGTCGGTGTGCCGATCCGATTGGCCGATCCGGCCGCGCTCGGCGTCGTGCGCCCAGGCGACCGCGTCGACCTGCTCAGCGTGGGCGAGAACGGCGGCGCCGGCTCGCCGGTGGCGACGGCAGCGCTGGTGCTCGAGGTCAGCGGCGACCCGTCGACCGGCAGCCTGCTGCTGGCGCTGGGCCGCGCCGACGCCGAGCAGGCCCTGGCCAAATCCAGCCACGGCTTCGCCATCCTGATCCGCCCCGACTGAGCCCAGCGGCTCAGCCCAGCGGCTCAGACTCAGCCCAGCGGCTCAGACTCAGTCCAGCGGCTCAGCCCCAGTGGGGCGGGCGGTCTTCCAGGAGCCGGTCGTCGTTGTTGTCGCCGCGCTCACCCCAGCCGAGCTCGGTGTCGTCACGAGTCTGGTCGGGCAGGATCGCGACCTCCTCCGACTCGAAATCGACCTCGCGCTCAGCGTCGTTATCGCGCTCGGGCTCATCCAGAATGTCCACGGCTACGAGGGTAGGCCGCGCCGCTGCGGACGTCTTCCCCCTTCGGCTGTACCGTCGGTGAACGTGAGCTCCCCCACCGGCGTCCCGGACGACGACGCGTACTGGCAGCGCCCGGACCCGTCGTCCGCCCAGCCCGCCCCGCCTCCGGCGCCCACGACAAGGAACGAGCACGCCTATCCGGGGCCGCCCAAGGCGCCGCCACCGGTGGCGGCGTGGCGGCCGCCGACGATTGCTCAGCCGCCACCGCCGCGCGCGCTGCCGTCGCAGGACATGGACGCGATGGACGAGGCCGAGGGCTCGGCCCGCACGGTGACCTACGGCGTGGGCCTGGTCGCCGGCGCGATCGCCGTCATCCTCATGTGCCTGCTCTGCGCCCGAGCCATTTTCTGACCGCGCGCCGCCAACCGGGCGCGCCACCGCTCAGCGCGCCCCCGGTCGGCACCCGCGCGGCCGGCGCGACACCGGCCGGGCGGGCACCGAGGTGCGCGCCGGGCTCGGGGCTAAGACTGGCCCCACACGGCGTGCGCGCCGGAGTCGCCGGTGCGGTAGACGTAGTAGACGGCGATCACTGCCAGCACGATCATCACTGCGGACAAGACCCACTCGACGATCTTCGGGAGCGCGCCGCGCCGGACGAGGACCACCTGAGCCAGGGTGACGACGCCGAGCGCCAGCGTGAACCAGAACGTCACGCTGCCGAAGTGCATGTGGTCGTTGAGATTCTGGCCGGCCTTCATGCCCTGAGCGGCCAGCCGGTCGAACAGCTTCTCGCCGGATTCCCGGGTGACGAACGTGGTGATCGGCGCGACGACGGCAAGCGCCACGACCGCCCACTCGATCTTCGGGCGCCATTTGGCGACCAGCGCGTACACGATGGCGCCGAGGGCCAGCAGCGGAACGAAGACGACCGCCGCATGCAGCACCAATGCGTGTACCGGCAGGCCGTTTACCTGGTCGAACAAAGCGCCTCCTCGATCATGAACCGACCGTCAGCTTAGAAGTATGTGACGGCGCAAGCATCCGCTGTGTGCGCTTACGCCCGTACGCCCGATCTGGTTCATCGCCTGCCTGTTGGGGTTTCCGCTCGAGCGTGTTGTCATGGACGAATGTCCACCGGTGAAGAACTGCTACGCGAACACGGCCTGCGGGTCACCCGGCCGCGTCTCGCCGTGCTGGAAGTTCTCGCCGAGGGTGGCCACCTCGAGGTCGACGAAATCGCCCGTCAGGTCCGCGACCGGCTCGACTCGGTCTCCACCCAGGCCGTCTACGACGTGCTCGGCGCCCTGTCCCGGGCCGGCCTGGCCCGCCGCCTCGAACCGGCCGGCAGCCCGGCCCGCTTCGAGGCCCGGGCCGGCGACAACCATCACCACATCGTCTGCCGCGGCTGCGGCGCCATCGCCGACGTCGACTGCGCGGTCGGCGAGCGGCCCTGTCTCACTCCGGGCAGCCAGCACGGCTTCGAGGTCGACGAGGCCGAGGTCACGTTCTGGGGCCTTTGCCCGGCCTGCCAGGCGCGACGCCGGGCCGACTGAGTTTCCCCCGACGGGGGCCGTTTCTGAACAGGTTCAACTTTCGCCGCTTTCCGTGGCAGTCTGGATCGCATGACTGGCGACGTCGGGCTGTTCGGACCGGGCTCGGTCACCTGGAAACTGCATCAGGAACCGATCCTTCTGCTGGGCGGACTCCGCTCCCTCTACCTTCAGGCGCTGCACCCGCGCGCGGTGACTGCCGTCGCGCAGAACTCCCGCTACCGCGCCGATCCGTGGGGCCGGCTCACCCGCACGTCCGCCTACGTCGGCACGGTCGTCTGGGGCACCACCGAGGAAGCCGAGGCGGCCTCGCTGCGGGTGCGCCGCATGCACGCCCGGATGACCGCGGCCGACCCGCGCACCGGTGAGCGTTTCCGCATCGACGAGCCCGACCTGCTGCGCTGGGTGCATGTGGCCGAGGTCGAGTCGTTCCTCTCCACCGCGGTCCGGGCCGGCGTCCGCCTCACCCCGGACGAGATCGACGGCTATTACACCGAGCAGCTGAGAGCGGCCGAGCTGATGGGCCTCGACCCGGCCACCGTGCCGGCCACCGCCGACGAGGTCTCCGCCTACTACGACGAGATGCTGCCGACGCTCGCGCTGAGCCGGGACGGCCTCGAGACCGCCCTCTTCCTGACCGTGCCGTCGGTGCCGGAGAGCTGGGGCGGCCGAGCCTTCCGGCTGGGCCTGACGCTCGGGCCGACCCGTTGGGCCTATTTCGGCATCGCCGCCACCGCGATGGCGCTGCTCCCGCCGTGGGCCCGCCGCCTCTACGGCGGTTTCGGCCTGCCCACCACCGACCTGACCGCTGACCTGTCGGCCCGCGGCCTGCGTTTCCTGCTCTCCACGGTGCTGGCCACGATCCCGCGCAGCCTGCGCGTGGCCCCCATCCGCGAGGCTGCCCTGGCCCGAGCAGCCGAGGCAGCCGTCTCCTGATCAGTAAGCCGCCCAGCCACCCCGGCGGTGTCAGAAAGCCGCCCCACGGCGTCAGAGACCCGGCCCCAGCGGCGTCAGGACGCCGCGCCCAGGTGCTCCACCGCCGCCCATTGGTCCTTGGCCGGGACTCCGGCGCCCGCCGGGCAGGTCTTGCGGAAATCGCACCAACTGCACAGCGAGCCCGGGTTGGTCGGGAACTCTGCGTCGGGGTCGGCGCCGGCGGCAACCGCCTTCTCGGCGGCCATGATGTCGCGGGCGGTGTCTTCCGCGCGGCGGACCTGCCGGGCCAGCGACTCCTCGGTGTGATCGTGGGCCGCCACCGTGCCGGTCGGCAGGTGGTGCAGCTCCACCCGATAACACGGGCGGCGGAACACGCGCTGGGCCGCCCACGCGTAGAGTGCCAGCGCCATCGAGCCGCGGGCGTCGCCGGAGTCGAGGCCGGACCGGCCGGTCTTGTAGTCGACGATGACCGCCTCGGCCCCGTTGTCGCCGACGCGGGCGTCGATGCGGTCGGCGCGACCGTTGAACGCCAGCACCGCCGTCTTGGTGGCCACCACCCGCTCGACGCCGAGCGGCTCCTCCTGCGGGTCGAGGGTCGCCACGTAGGCCTCAAGCCAGTGCAGCGCCTGCTGGTAGGCGAGCCGCTCCTGGTCGACGTCGCGATAACCCTCGCGCACCCAGGTCGACTTGAGCAGGGTCGGCAGCGCACCGGGCGCCCGCCGGTCGAGCGGCAGGGCGAACCAGTTTTTCATCGCGGTGTGGACGCTCGCGCCCAGCGAGTTGTGCGCCCAGGGCGGGCCCTTGGGCGGGGTGGGGCGGTCGACGTAGGAATAGCGGTAGCGCCGGGGACAGTCGGCATAACTGCCGAGCTTGCTCGGCGTGCAGACGAACAGCCGCTCGGGCATGCCGTCGAAGCCGAGCTGCTCGGGCACCGCGGTGCGGGGTCTGGTGGAAGCCACGCGGTAATCCTGCCAGCCCCCTCCGACAAAATTTCAGGCCGGGAACGCGGCGGCGTAGAGCTTCACGAATGAGTCGATCGCGTCGGCGATCAACTGCACGGCGATGGCGGCCAGCAACAGGCCGGCGATGCGGGTCAGCACCTCGATGCCGGCCGGGCGCAGCAGCTTGACGATTCCCCCGGAGAAGCGCAGGACCAGCCAGACGGTGAGCATGACGAGCACGATGCCGATGCCGATCACCGCGTACTCGGCGACGCCGTCGGCCCGGCGCACGAACAGCATGGTGGCGACGATCGCGCCCGGGCCGGCCAGCAACGGCGTACCGATCGGGACCAGGGCGACGTTGGTGGTCTGGCCCTGCTGTTCGGCCTCGTCGGTCTTGCCGGTGAGCAGTTGGAGCGCGACCAGGACGAGCAGCAGACCGCCGGCGCCCTGCAGCGCGGGGAGCTGGACGTGCAGGTAGTCGAGCAGCGTCTGGCCGGCCACCGCGAAGCCGACGATCACCCCGAGGGCGAGCAGCACGGCCTGGGTGCCGGCCTTCATTCGCTGCCGGGGCGGCATGGCGCCGGTCAGGGCCAGGAAGACCGGGACCATGCCGGGCGGGTCGACGATGACCAGCAGGGTCACGTAGACCTCACCGAGGAACTTCAGATTCACCCGATCAAGGTAGGGGCCCGGGCCCGCTCGCGCAGGCCGGTGCGTCGAGCGTCACCCCAGGACCGGAACTCCGGTCGCGGCGGACACGATTTTCTCGTACGCCTCAGGAGCGGTGGTGAACGCGCCGAGCCGGACCGTCTTGTGCGTACCGTGAAAATCGGAGGATCCGGTGACCACCAGGCCCAGGCTTTCGGCCAGCGACCGCACGTGCGCCCGCTCCTCCGGCGAGTGGTCCTCGTGGTCCGCCTCCAGTCCGAAGAGGCCGGCGTCGGCCAGCTCGGCGATCAGCCGGTCCGGCACCACCCGACCGCGCACGGTGGCCCGGGGATGCGCGAACACCGCAACCCCACCGGCCGCCCGCACGGCACGCACCCCTTCAAAAACATCAAGATCAGACTTGGGTACGAAGTAACGCGCTCCCAGCCAGCGTGAGGCGAAGGCCTCGTTCGTCGTCCGCACCAGGCCGGCCCGGATCAGCGCCTGGGCGATGTGCGGCCGCCCGACCGAACCCCCGGCCGCGTAGCCGTAGACCTCGTCCCAGGTGATCGGCACGCCGTCGGCACGCAGCTTCGACACGATCTTCTCGGCGCGCTGCTCCCGATCGGTGCGCAGGGCGGCCAGGTCGGCGGCGAACCGAGGCTCGGCCGGGTCGAAGAGATAGGCGAGCAGGTGCAGGGCGATCGGGTATTCCTCGCCGCCGTACCACCGGCAGGAGAGCTCGGCGCCGCGGACCAGGGTCAGCCCCCCCGGCCGTGCCTCGGCAGCGGCGGCCCAGCCACCGGTGGTGTCGTGATCGGTGATCGCCATGACGTCGAGGCCGGCGGCCGCACCCGCGGTGACCAGTTGCGCGGGGGTGAGCGTGCCGTCGCTCGCGGTCGAATGGCAGTGCAGGTCGATTCTGGTCACCCGAAAACGCTACCGGCCGCGCACAAGGCGCGACCGGGCGGAACCCAGATCCCTTCGTCACAACAAGATCGTCAGGCGTCGTCGCCGTCGCCGTCCTTGCCGAGACGGGCCTCGACGGCCTGCGGCTCGTACATCTCCTCGACGACTCTCAGGTAGAGCTCGTTGGGGTTGGGCAGGTGCTTGACCTCGCGCAGCGCCTGGTCCTGGCCGGCCGACTCGAGGACGAACGTGCCGTAGCTGAGCATGCGGCCGAGGGCGGACTGCTCGTATTTCATGTCGGTCACCCGCAGCAGGGGCATCATGGCGACCCGGCGGGTGATGATGCCGTTGACGACCATGACCCGCTTGTTGGTCAGGATGAACCGGTCGAAATACCAGTCGAAGACTTTCCATGCCACCCAGCCGATGACGCCCAGCCAGATCAGCACCGCCACGGTGACCAGGCCGTCGACATTCTGCCGGGTCAGAAAGCCGGCCAGGTATCCGAGCAGGAGGGTCGCGCCGGCGCCGACGGCGAGCGGGGTGGAGAGATGGATCCAGTGTCGCTTCCACTCGCCGCGATATCGCTCGGTCGGGAAGAGGTAGCGCGCGACCAGAGTGGTCGGCTCGTCCTCGAGGGGAAGCACGCGGCGGGGTCCGCCTCCACCGCCCTCGGGGCCCAGACCGGCTAGCTCTTCCTCGGTGATGATGGGCGGCTCGTACTCGCCCGGATCGGCATAGCCGGCGTCCGGCGAATAACCGGCGTCCGGCGAGAAGCCGGGACCGTCCGAATAGGCACGCCGCCTGGCGTACTCAGGATCGACGTCGTCCTCGTAACGGAAACCGAAGTTTTCGTCGTCCTCGCCTCGAGGCTCGTGCGGCTCAGCAGGACCACCCATGTAGTGATGCTAAGCGACGAGGTTGGTGAAGAACTGGCCGAAGCCCCGGGCAATATCGGCGATCGTCCCTCCGAGGGAGGAGAACACATCTGCCGCCGAGTTCGGGTTGAAGGCAATGAAAAAGATCAAGAACGCGATACCAAGCCAGGTTAGAACCTTCTTGATCATGGCGGGCCTTCTCCTGTAGGTGCGGGTGACGGTCAGCGCCGCGGCAGTACTGACGGTATCAGCTTCGTCGCTCGGTGTGAACAATGTAACCGAAAAGCCGATACCGAACCCGCAGGTCAAAGCCCGTTTTTCAGGCTCGTCCATGCAGGTACGGGGACGGCGCTCCGTACACGAGCTCGGGCGGCACACCCTCGGCAAGATCATGTAGCACCACATGCTCCGCGAGAAAGTAGCCCGCGCTTGCCGGCCACGCTACCGCATAGAGCCACATTCCTTTGGCCTCACTCACGTAGGCGCTTCGATCTTCCGGGGACTTGACGCACCACAGTGGAGTGGGGTGCCCGGCCGCCTTGATCTTGGCATGTGGACCGGCATGTCCATTGGGGTCGGCCAGGGCCTCGGCGATCAAATAACCCGGGTCGATGCCGGGGATGCCGGCGAAGCGGGTGCCCAGACCGACACCCGGCTGCTCGGCGATCAGGACCACATCGGCCGGTCCGCCGCCGAGCGGTTCGGGACCGCTGCACGAGATCGCGCTCGCCCGCACGCCACGGCGGTCGTCGCCGGCCCAGCCGGCCCCGGTCACCATCCACCCGGGCGGCAGCGGCCAGGGGCACCAGAACGGCACCCGCTCGGGCGACGGCTGGCCCAGCATGCTGTCGACGATCTCGGCGCTGATGTGCTCGGCCACGTGGAACGGCGGAACGTCACCGCAGTTGTCGCAACGCCAGTCACTGTGCATCAGGTCCGGCTTCCGAACCTGCGCAGCGCATCTGGGGCAACTCAGTGTGACACCCACCGTCTAACCGTGAGGTGCGGCGGGTCCCCCGTCAAGCGAATCGGCAGAACCCGGATGCATCCGGTGGATTCACCCGGGCGGGCGTCCCGCGTGCGCGCGGATCCAGGCGTGCATGGCGATCCCGCTGGCCACTCCGGCGTTGATCGACCGGGTCGAGCCGTACTGCGCGATCGAGAAGAGCTGGCTGCACGCGGCGCGGGCCGGGTCGGACAGCCCGGGCCCTTCCTGGCCGAAGAGCAGCACGCAGCGGCGGGGCAGCGTGGTCGTCTCCATCGGCCGCGAGCCCGGGAGGTTGTCGATCCCGATCACCGGCAGGCTCTCGCCGGCCGCCCAGGCGACGAACTCCTCGATCGTCGGATGGTGCCGGACGTGCTGGTAGCGGTCGGTGACCATGGCACCGCGCCGGTTCCATTTGCGCAGGCCGACGATGTGCACCTCGGCGGCGAGGAACGCGTTGGCGTTGCGCACCACGGTGCCGATGTTGAGGTCGTGCTGCCAGTTCTCGATCGCGACGTGGAAATCGTGCCGGCGCGCGTCCAGATCGGCCACGACGGCCTCACGCCGCCAATACCGATAGCGATCCACGACGTTGCGGCGATCACCTTCAGTGAGCAACTCGGGGTCGTAACGCGGATCGGCCGGCAAATCGCCCACCCAGGGGCCGACACCGATCTCGGTTGAGTTGTCCTCGCCGGCCGTCATGGGCGGTTACGCTACCTACCGACCTGGGGACGCAATGAGCGGCGGGGCCCTCCCCGGCACCCGCCGCCCACGCTCTGTGGAAGAAAGTCTGCCTTACCGTCCGTATCGATGTGAAGGTATTTCGATAGTGAGCCAGGTCACATTTAGGATTCTTAACTATTACGCTCGGTCGGCGTAAATGCCCTGGCAGGCAGCGAGTGCGTCCAACCCGCAGGGCCATGTCCGGTATCTGACGGCAAAACGGACGTCACAACTTGTTTGATAACTGGGAGCGCTCTCCTTACTTATCGTTACGATCGGTGGTCTAGGGTCAACACCGCGTTCCGAAAAGGTGCCGCAGGACACGTGTCGCCGCCGCACGGACGGGAATGGCACTAGGGGACGATGGGTTTCATCGCACGCAAGCCAATTTTCCCGTGGACGGAGACATCATGGCGACGGTTGCGCTGACCGCTGACAACTTCGACGAAGCCACCAGCAAGGACGGCATCGTCCTGGTCGATTTCTGGGCCAGCTGGTGCGGCCCGTGCGTCCGCTTCGCACCGACCTACGAGCGGTCCTCCGAGAAGCACCCGGAGATCACGTTCGGCAAGGTCGACACCGAGGCCGAGCAGGCGATCGCCGCGAAGTTCGACATCCGCTCGATCCCGACGATCATGGCCGTCCGTGACGGCGTCATCGTCTTCTCCCAGCCGGGCGCCCTTCCGGAGTCCGCCCTGGAGAACCTGATCGAGCAGGTCGAGAAGCTCGACATGGACGACGTGCGCAAGCAGCTGGCGGCACACAGCCACTGACGTCGGACGGCAGTTTCGCGGCCCGTGGACCACTTGGTCCGCGGGCCGCTGCCGTTCCCGGACGCACTGCCCGACACGCCGGATCTCCACTGGACAACGCGATCGAACATGTGTTCGAATTCTCGCCATGCGATGGTCCAACCTGTCGGCTTCGCCCGGCAGCAACCCGGACGGCGACTCGCTCCTTGACAGGGCAGCGCCGGCGGCTCCACCCCTGCCGCTGGCGCTGCCCGGGGCCACCGTCCGCACCTTCGACACCCCGGGCTTCGCCGGCATGACCTTCTACGAGATCGAGGCGAAAAGCCTGATCAACCGGGTGCCTGGCCAGTCGCGGGTGCCGTTCCAGTGGACCATCAACCCTTATCGCGGCTGCTCGCACGCCTGTTCGTATTGTCTGGCCGGTGACACCCCGATCCTGATGGCCGACGGCACCACCCGTCCCCTCGCCGAGCTGCGCACCGGTGACGCGATCATGGGCACGATGGGCGCCGGCGCCTGCCGGCGTTATGTGCCCACCACCGTGCTCGACCACTGGGAGACGCGAAAGCCCGCCTTCCGGGTCACCCTGGCCGACGGCACCCGGCTGGTCGCCAGCGGCGATCACCGGTTCCTCACCGACCGCGGCTGGCGGCACGTCAGCCCGGCCGAGCCGCACCTTCCGGCGCTGGCCGTCGGTGACCTGATGTTCGGGGTGGGCCACTTCGCCGAGCCGCCCAAGGAGTCCCCCGACTACCAGGCCGGCTTCCTGTGCGGCCTGGTGCGCGGCGACGCTTCCGGCGGCCGCGCGGCCCGAGAGGGCGATGCCTGGGTGCGCGCCGACACCTACCTGGAAGACATTCCGCTGCACGAGGCGCTGCGCTGGCCCGAGCTGCCCAGCGGCGGCTGGCTCCGGGGCTTCCTGGCCGGCGCGTTCGGCTCCACCGGCCGGTCCGACCGCCTCGCGATCACCTTCACCAGCGGCGACCAGCAGTTCCTCAGCCGGGTCACCGACGCGCTCACCCAGCTCGGCCTGGCCAGCCGGGCGCCGGTCCGCACCCGGCCCGGCAGCTCCTCGACCGTGGAGCTCGACCGCGACCTGTGGGCGGCGCTGCGCTTCCGCCATCTCACCGGCGCGGCCGGCGCGCCGCTCGACGCCTCCGGGGTCGGCGTGCGCAAGAGCCGCGAGCTGGCGGTGGCCGACATCGCCGAGCTCGGGCTCACCCTGCCGCTGTTCGACATCAGCACCGGCACCGGCGACTTCATCGCCGACGGGGTGGTCAGCCACAACTGCTTCGCCCGCAACACGCACACCTACCTCGACCTCGACGCCGGGCACGACTTCGACACCAAGATCGTCGTCAAGGTCAACGCGGGCGAGCTGATCCGCCGCGAGCTGGCCGCGCCCCGCTGGTCGGGCGCCGCGATCGCGATGGGCACCAACGTCGACGTCTACCAGCGGGCCGAGGGTCGTTACCGGTTGATGCCGGAGATCCTGGCCGCCCTGCGCGACCACGCCAACCCGTTCTCGATCCTGACCAAGGGCACGCTCATCCTGCGCGACCTCCAGTTGCTCGAGCAGGCGGCCGAGGTGACCCGGATCAGCCTCGCGGTCTCGATCGGGTTCGTCGACGAGACGATCTGGCGCGCGGTCGAGTCCGGCGCGCCGAGCCCGCGGCGACGGCTCGAGGTGGTGCGCCGGCTCACCGACGCCGGCTTCCCGGTCGGCGTGCTGATGGCCCCGATCCTGCCCGGCCTGACCGACAGCGACGAGTCGATCGACCAGACCGTGGCCGCCATCGCCGCGGCCGGCGCCACCAGCGTCACGCCGATCCCGCTGCATTTGCGCCCCGGCGCGCGGGAGTGGTTCGCGTCGTGGCTCACCCGCAACCACCCGGAGCTGGCCCCGCGCTACCGCGACCTCTACGGCTCCGGCTCCTACCTCCCGCAGGCCTACCAGCACGAGATCGGCGCCCGGGTGCGGATGGCGGCCCGCCGGCACGGCCTGCACCGCCCCGGCCCGGCCCAGATCCGGGCCGTCGACGAGCCCCCGGCCACCGCCGCACCAAGCCAGCTGACCCTGCTGTGACGGCTGCTGAAGTGACTACAGTCGAAATATGAGGGATGCACAGCAGATCCTGGCCGAGGCCACTGTCATCGCGGTGGTCGGCGCCTCGCGTGACCCGTCAAAGCCGTCGCACACGGTGCCGCGGCAGATGCTCCGGCACGGCTGGCGGATCATTCCGGTCAACCCGTTCGTCGACGAGGTCTTCGGGGTGAAGACGGTGCCCACGCTGGCCGACATCGGCGAGCCGGTCGACCTGGTCGACGTGTTCCGGCCGGCCCAGGACGCGGTCGAGGTGGTCCGGCAGGCGATCGCGATCAAGGCGCCGGCGGTCTGGCTGCAGAGCGGCATCGTCTCGGCCGAGGCGCGGCGTCTCGCCGAGGAGGCAGGCATCGACTATGTGGAGGACCGCTGCCTGGCCGTCGAGCGAGCGGTGGGAAATCTCAGCAAGTTGACCTGATCGGGGGCCCCTGCCCACCACCGGGCCTAGTACGGTGCCGGGAAACGTAGGAGGACCTGTGAGTTACCCGCCATCCGGTGGTACGCCGGATCCATATCAGCCTGCCCAGCCGTACGGGCAGCAGAACGACCCCACGACGCCGTACAACGCGGTGCCGGAACCACCGGTCAGCGGGCAGCCCGGATACCCGCCGGCGCCGCCGACGAGCGGACAGCCCTACGGCCAGCCGGCGACCCCCTACGGTCAGCCGGGTCCGTACGACCAGGCGCAGCCCTACGGTGCCCAGCCGCCCGCCTATGGTCAGCCGGGCCCTTACGGTCAGCCGGGCCCTTACGGTCAGCCGGGCCCTTACGGCCAGCCCGTCTACGTGCCGGTCGCCGGCACGAACACGATGGCGATCCTGGCGCTGGTGTTCGCGTTCATCTTCGCGCCGGTCTCGATCATTCTCGGCCACGTGGCGAAGAAGCAGATCCGGCAGAGCGGGGAGCAGGGCGAGGGCCTGGCCACGGCCGGCCTCTGGCTGGGTTACATCTTCACCAGCCTGATGGCGCTCGTCTGCGCCGGTTACATCGTCCTCATTGCCTTCGCGGTCGGCAGCGGCGCCACCAGCACGTGACGATCCGTTTCGGAGAGCCGGGTGTCACCCGGCTCTCCGGGGATCAGCGAAACGCGGGATCAGCGGGTCAGCGGAACTCCGCCTCGCGCACGCTGTTGCCACCGTCCACCACGAGCATCTGGCCGGTGATGTAGGACGCGGCCGGCGAGCAGAGGAACGCGATTGCGGCGGCGACCTCGTCCGGCGTTCCGGGGCGGCCGATCGGCGTACCCAATCCTTGTTTGATCTCGGTCACCGTGGACGCCGCGGTGTAGATCGTGCCCGGCGCCACGCAGTTGACGTTCACGCCGTCGGCGACCAGTTCCATCGCGAGCGCCCGGGTCAGCCCGACCACGCCGGCCTTCGCCGCCGCGTAGGCGGCCTCGGTCGGCAGCGCGTTGACCGCGCCGGCGGTGGCCGCGAGGTTGACGATCCGGCCCCAGCCGCCCTCCGCCATCGAGCTCTGGAAGGCCCGGCTGCACAGGAACGCGGTGCTGAGGTTGCGGTCGATCTCCTGCTTCCACTCGTCGTAGGTGAGCTGCGACACCGGCCGCAGCACCTCGGGCGAGGCCCGGCTCGCCAGACCGGCGTTGTTGACCAGCACCTCGACGTCGCCGAGCTGGTCGGTGACCGCGTCGGCGAGCGCGCCGACCTCGGCCTCGTCGGTCAGGTCGGCCACGAAGCCGGTGACACCGAGCTCGGCGGCCCGGTCGTGGATGCGCCGGGTGGTCGACACGATCGCCACCCGGGCACCGAGGTCACGCAGGCGGCGAGCCGTCGCGTACCCGATGCCGTCGGGGCTTCCTGCGCCCGTGACCAGCGCGACCTTCCCGTCGAGCCGCAGCGTCACCGGCGCTTCGTCCGGTTCGGCGCCCTCGGTCAGGGACGACTCGGCCGGCAGGAGGGACGACTCGGCCGGCAAGTCGGTCGTCTCGGTGGCGCTGCTGCGCGGCCGGCGCCCGGCGGCGGGGCGGGTGGCGTCGCGGCGGGAGCGGCTGCCGCTGGAGGAGCGGGCGTCGAAGACCATGCGAGCGATCCTGCCCCGTCCGTTGAGCCAGGGCAAACATCGCGCCCCCGTGGCGCAGCAGCGACGTACGCGACCTGCTTGTTTACAGTGACCTCGGCAGGAACCCGTCCGGAGGGACCCCATGACCGACCCGTATCAGCCGCCGCCACCCGACCCGTACCAGCCGTATCAGCCCTACCAGCCGCCGACGCCGCCGCCGGACCCGTACGCCGCGCCCGCCTACTACCAGCCGCCGGTGGCCTATCCCTACGGCTATCAGCCGCCGCGCGAGACCGAGGGTCTCGCCATCGCGTCGCTGGTGGTGTCCTGCGCCGCGGTCTTCGGCATCTGTTTCTACGGGTTGGGCGGCCTGCTCGGCATCGTCGGCGCGATCCTCGGCCACGTGGCCCGCAGCCGGATCGCGCGCAACGGCAACAACGGCGCCGGCATGGCCCTGGCCGGCATCATCGTCGGCTGGTGCGTCGGCGGGTTGCTGATCCTCGGGGTGGTCGGCGTGATCATCTACGCCGCTTCCGGCGGCGATTTCTCCTGATCGAGGATCAGGCGCCGGGTGGCGGTGCGATGCGGCTGGTGACGTCCGGCATCGGACGGACCGGGTCGGCCGGGACGAAGACGAGCGGGGCCCGGGAACCGTACCGGGCCAGCAGGGCGGTTCGGGCCTTGAGCACGTCGCGGGTGCCGATCTCCACGCCGGTGCCGTCGTGCCGGGCGCCGATGGTCATGATCGGCACGTCCTCGTGGTTCCAGTAGGGCAGGTCGGCCAGGACGCGGTCGTGCCAGACGGCCAGCGCGGTGGCCGAGTGGGCGGCGTCGCGGACGAGGACGCAGGTGTCCTCAGCCTCTTTGCGGATGAAGTCGTCGAACGCGGCCGACGGCACTCGATAGACGATCGCCTGCACCATCTCCTGGTCGACCTCCAGGCCGGCGAAGCTGTCGGCGAACTCCGACCGGCCGGTCTGCTCGATCCGGCCCATCACCGCCGCAAGCTTCGGCGGGGTCGTCGGCATGCTGACACCGCCGACGGCCACCCGCTCCGGCGTCCGCTCGACCCCGCACCCGGCCGTGCTCCAACCGCCGGTCAGACCGGGCGAGTCGACGATCTCGGAGTCGCGCGGGTCGCCGCATCCACCGATCACGAGGAGCACTCCGAGCGCCAGCCCCGGCCAGATCCGGAATCGATCGCGATACATCGCATGCCCCTTCTCTACCCGCCCACGACGGCCGCCGCCAACCAGCGCCCCGGTGAGTTCAACGAGCGACTCCGCAGACCGGACTAATCGGTCAGAACCGGGTCGACGGCGGAGCGGTTGGCTCGGGTGGCACCGAGGATGACGACCAGCACGCCGGCCAGGAGAAGGGCCAGGCCGGGCAGGGTGGCCAGGCGGGGCCGCTGGTCCAGCCAGAGCCAGGCCAGCAGGGCCGCGCCGGGGACTTCCAGCAGGATCAGGACGCTGACGGTGGTCGCCGACGTACGCTGCAGGGCGTAGTTGAACATCGAATGGCCCAGCAGCTGAGCGCCGGCCACCAGGGCCAGGATCGCCGCCCAGGTCCGCCCGTCGTAACCGGTCAGGTGCACCCCACCGACCACACAGACCAGTAGCAGGAGTACGCCGCAGGTGCCGTAACAGATCCAGGTGTAGGTGGTCGTGCTCAGCGTCGCGCGGGCCTGCTCGCCGAGGGCGGTGTAGACCGCGGCGGCGATCGCGCCCAGCACGGCCAGCACGTCGGCCAGCACCGCCTGCCCGGAGACACCGACGTCGACCCCGGTGGCCCAGGCCGCGCCGGCCACGGCGAACGCGATGCCGAGCCAGCCCGCGGCGGACGGGCGGCGGCCCTGCCCGGCGGCGATCAGGCCCTGCCACACCGGCTGGGTGGCGACCAGCGCCGTCGCCGTGGCCACCGAGCCCAGCTTGACGCTCGGCATCCAGGTGGCGAAGTGCGCGGCGAGGGCGACCCCGGCCAGGACGCAGAAGATCAGGGCGCGGCGGGAGGCGCCGGCCAGTTCGGTACGGCGCGGGCCGAGCGTGACCGGAGTCAGGGCGACGGCGGCGAGTCCGTTTCGCCAGAAGGCGATAGCCAGAGCCGGCGCCGCGGCGAACGCGATGAGCGGGGCCGACGAGGAGACCGCCAACACGGCCACGACCAGGGAAATCGCGGTCAGTACGTGCGGTGAGCGCGCATTCATCCCCGGCCGTCGCTTCTTGCAGAGTTGTTCAGCACATTCATCTTTTGCTATTGAACGGAAAGTGACGGTGCGACTACAGTCGCCGCGGTGTCCTGACCCTTTTGAACCACCCAATGCCTGGGAGGCTGATTTACCATGCCCGCATACCGTGCGGTCGTGTTTGACTTTTTTGGCACGCTGACTCGCGCCGTCCAGCGCGGACCCCAGCACGCAGAGATCGCCCGGTCCCTCGGTGCTGATCCGGAAGCGGTGCTCGGCGTGCTCGACCGCACCTTCCGGGCGCGGGCCCGGGGCCGGTACGGCAACGCGGAAGCCACCCTACGGTGGGTCATCGAGCAGGCCGGTGGGCGGCCCCGCGCGGCCCAGGTGCGGGCCGGCGTCCCGGCCCGGGTCAGCGCGCTGAAGGCCGACACGCGGCTGCGCTCCGACGCCGTCACCGCGCTCACCGCCATCCGGCGGCGCGGCCTGGCGACCGCGCTGATCAGCGACTGCACCCACGAACTCCCGGCCTTCCTGCCGAGCCTGCCGGTCGCGCCGCTGCTAGACGCCAAGATCTATTCCGTACGCGAGGGCGTCTGCAAGCCGGACCCCCGCATCTACCTGGCCGCCTGCAACAAGCTAGGGCTGCTTCCCACCGAATGCCTCTACGTAGGCGACGGCGGCAGCCACGAGCTGAGCGGCGCAGCCGCAGTAGGCATGACCCCGGTGCGCCTAACCGCCCCCGACCTGGCAAACCACCTGGTCTTCGACTCCGACACCAACTTCGCCGGCCGAACAGTACGGTCCCTGACCGAGCTGGTCGGCCTGGTCGACAGCCTGATTTTCGCTCCATCGGCGATGGCAACCGCTAACCTGGCGCGGTGACGTCAGCGGTCTTGGATGAGGCGCTAAAGAAGGCAGCGCTGGCCTGGGTCTCCGTCGGAGACGGGCCGGCGCTGGCCCTGTGGTGCATGCCCTTGGAGGGCTCCCTGCTGGTGGTGAGCGGCCCAGGCGAGCAGCACGCGCCAGGCCTGGCCGAGGCCACAACGGCCACGGTCCGCCTGCGCGGCGACAACGGCGGCCTGATCGTGGTCAGCGACATGGCAGTGACCCCCCTGCAGCCGGGCACCGAGGAGTGGGACACGGTCGCGCCCCAGCTGGCCCAGAAGCGACTCAACGCTTCGGGCACATTCGACGCGCTGGTGGCGCGCTGGGCCGGCGCGGGCTGCGCGATCGTCCGTCTCACCCCGGCCGACCAGGACGCCCCGGTCACCGCGCCTAACCTGCCGGCCGACTCCAGTACGGCCACGCCGAGAGATACGCCGGCGCGCAACGAGACCCGCAAGCCGTTCAAGCTGCACCGGGTCCGCGGCGCCTAGCCTACGAACGGTGGGACGGCGATCTCGCCCCGGGCGATCGGGCAGACGTGGCCGGCCACGGTGGCGGAGACGGCACGACCGGACTCGGCGGTGACCGTGCACTCCAGCAAGGATGGGCGGCCCATCTCATGGCCCTGGTGAATGCGGTAGGCCGAGACCTCGGACGGCGGGAGCCAGCCCGCCGCGACCAGCCAGACGCCGAGGCCCAACGCCGCCGAACCGGTGGCGGGATCCTCCGGGACAGCGCTTCCCGGGATCAGAACGCGGGAGTGGGCCTCGCGCGACTCCGGCGACCATGAAAAGAAGCAGACGTCGGTCACGTCCAGCCTTGCGGCGGCGGCGTTGTCGATCTGGATCAACGGCAACTGCTCCCGGCGTACCGGAACGAATGTCCAGCTCAAGCCGCACCCCGCGGAACGTGGGGCAGCAAGCTCATCCCCGCCCAGCCCGGCCATAGCCAGCAGCGGTCCCGAATCGAGCGGCTCGCCCAGCGTGGGCGAGGCCCCGGTCAGCGTCGCGGAGCCCGCCGCATGCACCTCGATCGGCAGCAGCCCGGCGCCACACTCCTGCACCACCGCCCCAACCGGGATATCCCCCCGGCGCATCAGACTGACTGCCACGCCGACACTCGGATGACCGGCGAACGGCAGCTCCGACTCGGGCGTGAAGATCCGAGCCCGGTAGGTGGCCCCAGGCTGGGTCGGCGGGAGCACGAACACGGTCTCCGCCAGGTTGAACTCGCGGGCCAGGGCATGCATCTGGTCGCTGCCGAGATCGGCCGCGCCGTAGACCACGGCCAGCGGGTTCCCCGCGAACGGGCGGTCGGTGAACACGTCGACGATCTCGTACGCCACGGTGGACATGTCCGGACCCTAACCTAGGCTGAGCCTGTGACCATGGGGACGAGGGTTTATCTGGCCCGGCTTGCCGGCCTGGGTGTTTTCGACCCCAATGGCGATCGGGTGGGCCGGGTTCGCGATGCCGTGGTGCGGCTGCGCACCACCAACCGGCCGCCGCAGGTGGTTGGGCTGGTCGCCGAGATGGCGCTGCGCCGGCGGATCTTCCTGCCGATCGGGCGGGTCACCTCGATGGATTCCGAGGCGGTCGTGCTGAGCACCGGCACGCTCAACCTGCGGCGCTTCGAGAAGCGGCCGAACGAGTTGTTCGTGGTGGAGGACCTGCTGGACCGCCGGGTCACGGTGACGCCGGAGACCGGTGACGGGCCGGGCAGCGTGGGCAACGTCGTGGACATCGGCATGGATCTGAACCGGAACAACGAATGGCTGGTCACCCGGGTCGCGGTGCGCGAGCACACCGGGCGGCTCACCCGGCGCGGGCACGTCTACCAGGCGGAGTACGAGCGGATCCGCAACCTGTTCGGGCCGACCGACACCCAGGGCACGTCCAACCTGCTGGCGCTGCTGGAGCCGATGCGCCCGGCCGACATGGCGAACGCCCTGCAGGACCTGCCGGATGCCCGCCGCAACGAGGTGGCCGCGGCGCTGAGCGACCGCAAGCTGGCCGACGTGCTGGAGGAACTGCCCGAGCACGACCAGGTGGAGATCCTGTCCCGGCTGGACCGGGAGCGGGCCGCCGACGTGCTCGAGCGGATGGACCCGGACGACGCCGCCGACCTGCTCGCCGAGTTGCCGAAGACCGAGCAGACCATGCTGCTGGACCTGATGGAGCCCGAGGAGGCCGCCCCGGTCCGGCAGTTGATGAGCTACCAGCCGGGCACGGCCGGCGCGGTGATGACTTCGGAGCCGGTGATCATGACGCCGGACGCGACGGTGGCCGAGGCCCTCGCCCGCATCCGCGAGCCGGACCTCTCGCCGGTGGTGGCCGCGCAGGTTTTCGTGGCGCGTGCGCCCTCGGCCACGCCGACGGGTAAATACCTGGGCATGGTGCATTTCCAGCGGCTGCTGCGCGAACCACCGGCCTCGATCCTGGGCGGCATCGTCGACAACGACCTGGAACCGCTGCGCCCGGCCATCACGCTCGACGAGATAACCAAGCGGATGGCGACGTACGACCTGGTGGCCATGCCGGTGGTGGACAACACCCGCCGGCTGCTCGGCGCGGTGACGGTCGATGACGTGCTCGACCACTCGCTGCCGCGCGACTGGCGTGACCGGGACGCCGCCGCTGAGGCCGCCGAGGCCGAGGACGGGGTCGAGCTATGAGCACCGAGCCGCGCCGGGACCGCCTCGACCAGCCGGTGGAGCCGGGCCGGGTGCGTCTGCCGCGCTTCAACCCGGAGGCGTTCGGGCAGTGGTCGGAGAACATCGCCCGCTACATGGGCACGGCCCAGTTCATCGTCTGGATGACGCTGGTGATCGCGGCCTGGTTCCTGTGGAACACCCTGGCGCCGGCGTCCGCGCAATTCGACCCGTACACCTTCACGTTCCTGACCTTGATCTTGTCGTTGCAGGCCTCCTACGCCGCGCCGCTGATCCTGCTCGCGCAGAACCGGCAGGCCGACCGCGACCGCCTCACGATGGAGGAGGACCGGCGCCGGGCCGCGATGCAGAAGGCGGACACCGAATACCTGGCCCGGGAGATCGCTTCGCTGCGGATCGCTCTGGGTGAGGTGGCGACGCGCGACTTCCTTCGCAGCGAGCTGGCGCGCCTGGCCGATGAGCTGGACGAAGCCGCCCACCGCCGGGAGAAGCGGGCCCGATCGGAATGGGAGGAGGATCGCAAGGAGTGGGATCCGGAGCGGTCCTGACCGAGCAGTAGCATCGACCACATGTCCGCTCCTGCACCGACGCTCGAGGACGCGATCCAGGCCGCTCTGGCGACCGTCGACGACCCCGAGATCCGCCGCCCGATCACCGACCTCGGCATGGTCAAGGGCTTCACTTTCGCCGATGGCACCGTCAAGGTCGAGTTGCTCCTCACCGTGGCCGGCTGCCCGCTGCGCGACAAGCTCAACAACGACATCACCGCCGCCCTGACCACGATTCCCGGCATCACCTCGGTGTCGGTCGACTTCGGGGTGATGTCCGAGGAGCAGCGCAAGGCGCTGCAAACCACGCTGCGCGGTGGTTCGGCCACTGCCGAACCAGTCATTCCGTTCGCCCAGCCCGGCTCCCGCACGAGGGTGTACGCGGTGGCCAGCGGCAAGGGCGGCGTCGGCAAGTCGAGCGTCACCGTCAACCTGGCCGCCGCCCTGGCCAAGCGGGGTCTGTCGGTCGGCGTGGTCGACGCGGACATCTACGGCCACTCGGTGCCCCGGATGCTCGGCGTCGAGGGCCGGCCCACCCGGGTCGAAGAAATGATCATGCCGCCGCAGTCACACGGCGTGAAGGTGATCTCGATCGGCATGTTCACGTCCGGCAACGCCGCCGTGGTCTGGCGCGGGCCGATGCTGCACCGCGCGCTGCAGCAGTTCCTGGCCGACGTCTACTGGGGCGACCTCGACGTGCTGCTGCTCGACCTGCCGCCGGGCACCGGCGACGTGGCCATCTCGCTGGCCCAGCTCCTGCCGAACGCGGAGATCCTGGTCGTCACCACCCCGCAGGAAGCCGCCGCCGAGGTGGCCGAGCGGGCCGGGGCGATCGCGCTGCAGACCCACCAGCGCCTGGTCGGCGTGGTGGAGAACATGTCCTGGCTCGAGTTGCCGGACGGCTCCCGGATGGAGGTCTTCGGCTCCGGCGGCGGCCAGTCCGTGGCCGACTCGCTGACCAAGACCGTGGGCGCTTCGGTGCCGCTGATCGGCCAGATCCCGCTGGACACCCGGGTGCGCGAGGCCGGCGACGCCGGCACCCCGATCGTGCTGGCCGCGCCGGACGCCCCGGCCGCGATCGCGCTGGACGCGGTGGCCGACCGGCTGGCCGTGCGGCGGGACTCCCTGGTGGGCAAGCCGCTCGGCCTGATGGTCACCGCCAAGCGCGGCTAGGTCGCGTCGAGATCGAAGGAAGCCCGCTTCTCCACGGCGCTGGACGCCGACGGAGTGGCGGGCTTCTTGATGTCCGCGGCCGCGGCGACCTCGGAAAGATCGTTCTTCACGCCGTTGAGGTCGCTCTTCACGTCCTCGAAGAGGCCCTGAAGCGGCTTGCGCAGCGCCGCCTCGTCTTCCTCGCTGAGGATGTGCTTGCGGATGAACGCCTTCGGGTGCAGGTCTTGCAGCTGGAGGTCGGTGCCGAGTTCGCGGTTGAGGTCGGTGGTCGCATTTTGCGCCATCGCGCGCAGGCCACGCAGCATGCGCATGCCGTCACCGATCACCTTGGGCAGGCGCTCACCGAAGATCAACAGCGCGAGCAGCAGCAGCGCGCCGATCTCCCACCAGTTCAGGTTCTCGAACATGAGGCGGCCTCCAAGTCATTTCCGGGCACCACACTACGGCCTAGTTCGAGTCGGCGACCAGTGTGACGGAGGCAGTTTGGGTCTTGGTGCCGCGGCGGTATTCCACCGGGATGACCGTGCCCGGCGCGTACTTGCGGACCAGGGCGATCAGATCGGTGCCGTCTTCGAGCACGTGGTTGTCGAGCTTGATGATCACGTCGTTGGCCTTGAGCCCGGCGGCGCCGGCCGGACCGGCCGGGTCGACCGAGCGCAGGCGGGCGCCGGCGGTGGAGGTGCCGGTGACGACCTCGGCGCCGATCACCGTGCGGCGGGCCTTGCCGTGGTCGATGATGTCGCCGGCGATCCGCTTGGCCTGGTTGATCGGGATCGCGAAGGCGAGGCCGATGTTGCCGGCCTCGGTCTCGGTGCCGCTGACCGAACGAATTACCGAGTTGACCCCGATGACCTGGCCGGCCGCGTTGACCAGCGGGCCGCCGGAGTTGCCCTGGTTGACCGCGGCGTCGGTCTGGATGGCCGCGTAATAGCGGGTGGTGCCGCCCGGGTCGCCGGCCTGGATGGTGCGGTCGAGCGCGCTGACGATGCCCGCGGTCACGGTGTTGACCAGGGCCAGCGGCGAACCGAAGGCGAACACCGGGTCGCCGGCCGCGATCTGGTCGGAGTCGCCGAGAGCGACCGCCGGGAGGCCGCTCTTTGCGACCTTGATCACCGCGATGTCGGACTCCGGGTCGCGGCCGACCAGCTTGGCCGAGGCGGTCGAGCCGTCGCTGAACGACACCGACATGGTCTCGCCGCCGCCCTCCACCACGTGGTCGTTGGTGACCACGTAACCGTCGGTGGAGACGATGAAGCCGGAGCCGATCGCGCCGGTGACCCGCACCGTGACGACGCTCGGCAGCACCTTGCTGACGATGCCGGCGTTCGAGTCGGGGGCCCGGTTGACCGCGGCCGGCGCATCGGTCGGGGCCGCGCCCAGATTGCCGCCGGAGTTGGTGGCCAGGCCGCCGCGCACCGCGAAGACGAAGCCCAGCGTGCCGCCGAGGCCACCCGCCAGCAGGGCCGTGAGCAGGCAGATCAGCAGGATCGGGGTGAGCGAGCGGCGCGGCGCGTCGGGGTCGGTGACCGGCTCGGGCGCGGGGCCGCTGCTCTCCCTCGCGGTCGGCACCACCACGTGGGCCGGTGTGTACGGGTCGCGCCACGGATCGGCCAGCGCGTCCGACCACCAGGGCGACGGGCCCTGCGGCGGCACGGGCTGACCAGCGGCAGGCGGCGGAGCGGAGCGCGCGTTCCAGCCGTCGGTCACGTCGGTGCCTCCCTCACGGTCCCTCAGGAGCCCGGCTCCCCCTCCAGAATGACACGGATCGTGGACACCACCCGGCCCCGGCCCGGTAAAGCATCGCTCTACTCTCATATCCGATGTACGCAAGTTCCGCACGTGCATCCCCTCGCCGCCCGGAGGTCGTCATCGTCCCCTCAGCCCGCCCGCCGACGACCCAGGCCGCCTCGCTCGCCTTCGCCGAGGCCTACGCCAGCGAGGACATCGTGCTGCAGACCGCGCGCAGCCTCGCCCACGAGCTCGGCCTGGACTGCGTCACCCCGGCCGCGGGCTCCGTGCTGCGACTGCTCGCGGCCGCGGGCAACGCCAAGGCGGTGGTCGAGATCGGCACCGGCACCGGCGTCAGTGGCGTCTGGCTGCTGCGCGGCATGCGCACCGACGGCGTGCTCACCACCATCGACGTGGAGAACGAGCACCAGCGGATAGCCCGCCGGATCTTCGTGGAGGCCGGTTTCGTCTCCTCGCGCACCCGGATCATCACCGGCCGCGCGCTGGACGTGCTGCCCCGGCTCGCCGACGGCGTCTACGACCTGGTCTTCGTCGACGCCGACGCGACCGAGTTCACCGCCTGCGCGGAGGCCGCCCTGCGGTTGCTGCGCCCGGGCGGGGTGCTGGTGGTCAACGGCGCGATGGCCGGCGGCCGGATCAGCGACCCGGCGGCCCGCGACGTCGACACGCTGACCATCCGGGAGACGGTGCGTGTGGTCCGTGAGTCGGAGGAATGGATCCCGGCGATCATCCCGTCCGGGGCGGGCCTGCTGGCCGCGGTCAAGCGCTGAGACCCTCCAGGTAACGCAGCAGGGTGCGCGCTCCCCACCCGGTCGCGCCCCGGGTGATCTCGAGGTCGGTCTCGGCGGCCCAGCTCGGCCCGGCCATGTCGATGTGCGCCCAGTTCGCGGCCTGGTCGCCGAGGAACTCGCTCAGATAGAGCGCGGCGGCCACCGCGCCGGCGCCCCGGGTCGGGGAGCTGTGCCGGTCGGCGACCTCGCTGCGCAGGTATTCGCGGTAGTCGTCGGGCAGCGGCAGCCGCCACATCGCCTCGCCGGCACTGCGGCCCGCCTCGGTCAGCGCGCCGGCCAGCTCGTCGTCGTGGCTGAACAGGGCGGCGATGCGGGTGCCCAGGGCGATCTCGGCGGCACCGGTCAGCGTGGCCACGTCGACGATCACGTCGGCGGACAGCTCCGCGGCCGCGTAGCCGAGCGCGTCGGCGAGCACCAGCCGGCCCTCGGCGTCGGAGTTGGTCGTCTCGGTGGTGCTGCCGTCGTAGTGGGTGAGCACGTCACCGGGCCGGTACGCGGCGGCGCCGACCGCGTTCTCGGCCAGCGGGAGCAGTGCGGTCACGCGTACCGGAAGGTTTAGGTCGGCGGCGCCCAGCGTGGCCGCCGCGACCGCGGCGGCGCCGGACATGTCGATCTTCATGTTCTTCATGCCGGGCCGCGTCTTGATCGAGATGCCGCCGGAGTCGAACGTGATGCCCTTGCCGACCAGGGCCACGTGAGTGGTGGCGCCGGCCGGGTGCCAGCTCATCTCGACCAGGCAGGGCGGGAACTTCGAGGCGGCGCCGACGGCCCGCAGGCCACCGAATCGCTCCAGCTCGGCGCCGGTGCGGATGCGGACGGTCACACCCGTGCGCTTCGCGGCCGCGCCGACGATCTCCTCGGCCAGCCAGTCCGGGTTCTTGAGCGAGGCCGGGGCGTTGGCCAGGTCGCGCGCGAACCAGGCGGCCACGGCCGTCGTGTGCGCTCGGGCCAGGCTCTCCGCGTACGCCTGCGGGGTGGTCGTCATCAGTTGGATCTCGGCGGAGCGGGGTTCCTCGCGGGCGTCGCGATAGCGATAGCCGCCCAGCCAGAGGCCCTCGGCGAGCGCCCTCATCGCGACCTGCTCCCCGAGCATGATCTGCAACGGCTCGTTGTCGCTCACCGCCCGGCTGATCGCCGCGCCGGCCGCGCGCCAGTCGCTCTCGTCGCCCGCGCCGATGCCGACCAGCAGTGCCTTGGCCGGACGCCGGAGCGGACGCGGAAATAACCGGATTTCTCCGGCTTTATCGAGGCCCTCGGCCAACGCCGCGATTTCGGCCTCGATCTCGCCGAGGTCGTGCGACAGTGAGCCCGAGATGCCGATCGGGAAAACCCAGGTGCGTTCGTCGTCGAGCTGGTCGGTCAGCAGAAGCGGAAACACGAGAGCGTGACCTTTCTCGAAGACGTGGAAAGCCCGCCGGTACGGGCGGTACCGTACCGGCGGGCCTGCCCGAAACGTCAGCCCGCGATCGATTTCAACGCGTCGCCAAGCGCGTTGGCCTCGTCCGGAGTCATCTCAACGACGAGACGGCCACCACCTTCCAGCGGGACGCGCATCACGATGCCCCGACCCTCCTTGGTGACCTCCAGCGGACCATCGCCCGTCCGCGGCTTCATCGCCGCCATTTCGTCTCCCCTCAGACCCACATCAGGGTGTCGGTGGGTTATCCCACAGCCACATCTCAACGTCACGTGCTCAGCCCCACGTGACGTGTTACCTCGTATATCCGACCGGCGGCCGAGGGCCATCGCGCGTGCTCACACGACCCGGCCCACCGTGCCGATCAAACATTTTCCCTGATGAACACCGGCGAACCCAAACCCAGCCCGGGCGGATGTGACAGCGTCTAGCATATCGCCTTTCGGGCTGTCACAATGTGCTGTCATGCAGGCGCGGTCGGCACTCTTCGACCTCTACGGCGACTACCTCCGTCCGCGAGGGGGACGCGCGCCGGTCGCCGCCCTGGTCAGACTGCTTGCGCCGCTCGGCATAGCACCCCCCGCGGTCCGCACCGCGGTGTCCCGGATGGTGCGCCAGGGTTGGCTGCATCCGATGCGTCTGGTCTCCGGGCCGGGCTACCTGCTCACCCCGAAAGCCGCACGGCGACTCGACGACGCCGCCGCCCGGATCTACCGCACCGGGCGGGCCGGATGGGACGGGCGGTTCGATCTGGTCCTGCTTCACGGGCCGCTGCCGAGGCGGGAGGCCAACCGGCTGGCGTACCTCGGCTACGGCTCACTCGGAGATCATGCCTGGGTCGCTCCGCGCGCCGCCGAGGAGGTCGACACCGTCCTGGTCGACGCCGGGGTCGGCTATGAGCGGTTCAGCGCCGCGCACGCGGCCGGCTCCCCCGGCGCCGCCGAGGTGGTCGGCAAGGCCTGGGACCTGTCCAAGCTCGCCCGCTCCTACGAGACGTTCGTGGCCGACCTGCGGCCGGTGGTCACCACGGTGAACGTGCGCAGCAGCGACGAGGAGGCGTACGCGGCCCGGTTCCAGCTCGTGCACGCGTGGCGCTCGTTCCTGTTCCGCGATCCGCAACTGCCGCCGGCCCTGCTGCCGGCGCGCTGGCCCGGGGTGAGCGCGGCCGGCTTCTTCGACCGGCACTCGACCCGCCTGCGCCCGGCCGCCGACCGCTACGTCGAACGGTGTCTTCAATCGGTCTCGCGCGGCGGCCGTGTGGGATTCTCAGACGTATGACCGACTCGCTGCTCGTCGACCGCACTGACGCGGTCGTCACCCTGACCCTCAACCGGCCCGACGCCATGAACGCCCTCGACGTCGACCTCAAGTTGGCGCTGCGGGACACCCTCGCCTCGCTGGAGAGCGATCGCAGCTGCCGGGCGATCGTGCTGGCCGGCGCGGGCCGCGGCTTCTGCGTCGGGCAGGACCTACGCGAGCACGCCGATCTGCTGGAGTCCGGCCACACCGACCTGGACACCGTGCGGGCGCACTACAACCCGATCGCGCAGCGGCTGGCCAGCATGCCGAAACCGGTGGTCGCGGCGGTCCGCGGGATGGCGGCCGGGGCCGGCGCCTCGCTGGCCCTGCTCGCCGACTTCCGGATCGGCGGGCCGTCCACCGGCTTCCTGATGGCGTTCGCCAACGTCGGGCTGGCCGGGGACACCGGCATCTCCTGGTCGCTGCCGCGGATCGTCGGGCACGCCCGGGCGGTCGAGCTGCTGCTGCTCGCGCAGCCGGTCAAGGGGCCACGGGCGTACGAGATCGGATTGCTCTCCCAGCTGCTCGAGGAGGACGACCAGGTGCTGCCGGTCGCCCAGGAGCTGGCCGCGAAGCTCGCCGCCGGGCCGACCGTGGCCTACGGCGCGATCAAACGGGAACTGTCCATCGGCGACGCCGGCACACTGTCCGACGCGCTGGCCGTCGAGGCGCAGGCCCAGTCGATCTGCGGTGGCACGGCCGACCACAGGGCCGCGGTCGCGTCGTTCCTGGCGAAGCAGAAGCCGGCCTTCCAGGGGAACTGACCGTGTTATGACGATATTGAGATAGTTACATTTACGACTGTCTATTCATAGGCTTCCTCCCGACGCGTCCTACCGGGCGCGCGTTTCCCCTTTTGGGAGGACCTAGATGGCCAGGTGGCGGATTCTGGTGGGCGTGGCAGTTGCCACGCTCACCGCCGCGGCGATGGGCGCGACCGCGTCCCCCGCCTCGGCGGCTCCGGTGGGTTCCGGCGACGGCGTGGTTCCCACCACGAACGTGGTCGGCGGCACCCGGGCGGCGCAGGGCGAATTCCCGTTCATGGTGCGCCTGTCGATGGGCTGCGGCGGTGCGCTGTACAGCTCGACGATCGTGCTGACCGCGGCGCACTGTGTCACCAAGACCGGCACCAACACCTCGATCACCGCCACCCTCGGCGTGGTCGACCTGAACTCGACCAGCAAGATCACCCGGAAGTCGAACTACGTCTACCGGGCGCCCGGCTACACCGGCAGCGGCAAGGACTGGGCGCTGATCCGGCTGTCCAGCCCGGTTACCGGCCTCGCCTTCCTGCCGCTCGCCACCACCACGACGTACGACACCGGCAACTTCACGATCGCCGGCTGGGGCGCCGCCTCCGAGAGCGGCAGCCAGCAGCGCTACCTGCTGAAGGCGACGGTGCCGTTCGTCAGCGACACCACCTGCAACTCCTCCTCGATGTACGGCGGTGAGGTCATCGCGACCGACGAGATCTGTGCCGGTTACGCGGCCGGTGGCACCGACACCTGCCAGGGCGACTCCGGCGGCCCGATGTTCCGCACCGGCGCCAGCGGCCTCGTCCAGGTCGGCATCGTGAGCTGGGGCGACGGCTGCGCCCGTCCGAACAAGCCGGGCGTCTACACCCAGGTCAGCTACTTCGCGTCGGCCATCGCGGCGGCGGCCACGAGCCTCGGCGGATAACGCCGCGGCGGCACGAGCCTCGGCGGATAACGCCGCGAGTCTCGACGGATAAGGCCCGGCTCACGCCGGAGGCCCCCTGAATGCGCGGCGCCGGTTGTTCCTCGCCCGACGTGCCGGTGTCGCGCGCCACGGCCCCGTAGCCCCGCTGCGGGGCCGTGGCATGCCTCCCGGGCCTCAGTCTTCGTCTTCCTCTTCCGGGTCCTGGTTGGCCTCGGCGCCGAGGACGAACGCCAGCATCGACAGCTCGTCGCCGGAGGGCCAGACGTAGGCCGGCAGCTCGGCCGGCCCCAGCTCACGCACGTGCGACCAGAACTCGCGAACCGCCTCGGCCGGAGTGGCCGCCTCGATCGGCAGCGCGACGCTGACCAGCCAGTTGGGCAGGCCGACCGGGCTCTCGCCGCGCAACTGCGAGGCGAGACGGCGGAACGTCTCGGGATCGACCTCGACCGGCCGGTCGGCGCCCAGCCCCGCGGCCAGCCCCGCGGCCAGCCCCGCGGCCAGCCCCGCGGCCGGCAGCAGCGGCTCGTCGAACTGCCGGCGCAGATAGGCCAGGACCAGATCGGCACCGTCGGTCTTGGCCGCCCGGCACAGCGCCACCACGTGGTCGTCGGCGACCAGGAGCACCTCATCGTCGGGCGCCACCGCACCCGCGCCGCCGGCCACCGTCACGCTCTCGTTGTGGAAGAGCCGCTCGGTCGCCCACTGCCCCGCCGGAATGATCACCGCCCACTGCGCCATGCGCTCCATCTCATCACGCCTCGATCGGCGCAACCCAACAGCCCGCCAGGTGGTCGTCGACCATGCCGGTGGCCTGCATCAACGCGTAGGCCGTGGTGGGGCCGACGAACTTGAAGCCGAGTTTCTTGAGCGCCTTGGCCAGGGCGATCGACTCGGGCGTGATGGCCGGCACGTCGCCCCGGGTGGCCGGGCGGGGTGGCCTGGGCTGCGGGGCGAACGACCAGAGCAGCGCCGACAGGCCGTCGGGGAGGTCGGCCGCGACCCGGGCGTTGTGCAGGGTGGCATCCACCTTCATCCGGTTGCGGACGATGCCGGCATCGGCCATCAGGCGGGTGGCGTCGGCCTCTGAGAAGGCCGCCACCTTGTCGATCTGGAAGCCGTCGAACGCGGCCCGGAACGCCGGGCGTTTGCGCAGAATGGTGATCCAGGAGAGCCCGGACTGGAACGCCTCGAGGCTCATCCGCTCGAACAGCGCGTCATCGCCGCGCAGCGGCTGACCCCACTCGGTGTCGTGATAGCCCACGTAGTCGGGGGTGCTGCCACCCCAGAAGCAGCGTGCCCGGCCGTCGGCGCCGACGGCCAGCCCGGTTTCGTCTGTCATGGCGACCACGGTAGGGCCACCCTCTGACAGTTCTTTCAGGAGAGGCGGCCCTGCTCGACGAGCTTGGCGAACTTCTTCAGCGCGGCCGTGAAGCTCAGCTTCGAGCCGGGCCAGAGCACCGGCCAGGCGACCTTCCCGGCGGCGCCGGCCGGCAGGTGGAACCACTCGTGCAGGACGACCTGGGTGCGGTCGCCCGACATGGCGGTGCAGCGGACCGAGCCGGGGCCGCGCAGCACCGTCCCGAAGTGCACGACGCGCACCTCGTACGGCGCGTTGACCTTGACCACCCGGATCTCGTCACGCAGCGACGCGGGGCCGATCGCCGTGATCGCCTCGACGGTGCTGCCCTCGCCGCCGTCGCCGTCCACCACCCGCACCTTGGTGAACGGGATCCACTTGGACTGGCCCTCCCAGTTCATGAACGCGGCGAAGACCCGCGCGGCGGGAGCGTTGACGATGACGGTGGCGGTCACCTCACCGGTGCCGGGGCTGGCGGCGTCACCCAATCCGTCGGCGCCCAACCCGTCGGCGCCCAACCCGTCGGCAGCGCTCATCGAGGCTCCGCCGCAGGCTCGGACTTCTTGGCCGCGGACGCAGCGGTCTCGGACGCAGCGGTCTCGGGCACGTCGTCGGCCGGGACGACCGTGTCGAGCTCGATCACCGGGCCGTCGGTGACCGCGGGCGCGGCCGCGACCGGCGCCACGGCTGCCTCGCGGGCCTTGCGCAGCGCGTCGGCGTCGGCGGTTCGGCCCTCGCGCAGAGCGGTGACCTCGGCCTCGAGCACGCTGATCAGCTCGCCCTTGTAACCGATGTCGTAGGCGGCCCGCTGCAGCGCCTGGTCGACCTGCGTCATCCGGTAACCACGCCAGGTGGTGTCGAACATCGTGCTCGAGACGTCGTCCTCACCGAGCGGGCGATCGGTCGGCAGCGGCACCGCACGACCATCGGGTTCGACGGGCGTCAATGCGGAGTCGCCTCCGCTCATCATCACCGTGACGCCGAAGACGATCGCGGCCACCACCAAGGCGACGACGATGAACAGGAGAAGCTGACCCATGCGGACGATGTTGGCATGCCCGCTCGAACCTGGCGAGCCCGCCACCCCGGATGAGCGTCCCGGAGCGGTCAGGTCCAGGTCAGGATCTTCTTGCGCCAGGCGTACAGGATGCCCAGCGCGAGCACGGCTACGAAGATCGCCATCTCGGTGACGGTGGCGGCGCCGAACCCCGGCCGGTCGAACACCACGGCCCACGGGAAGAGAAAAACGGCTTCTACTGCGAAAAGCACATAAAGGTACGCATAAACGTAGTATCGGATCTGCGCCTGAGCCCAGTCGCCGCCGACCGGATCGATACCACTTTCGTAGGAGATGTACTTCCCGGGCGGTTCGGCAGGATTGGCCGGTCGCAGGAGGCGGTTGGCACCGAACGCACCCACGAAGACGAGCACGCCGGCTCCGATGACCAAGCCCAGCGTGGCGTACGAACCGAGATACCCGTCCACGATCCGACAGCCTAGTTGACCGAGGAGTGGACTCGAATGGAACAGGCATGCCTTGCCTGGCTACTGTGGTCAACGGCGAGCCGCTGTCGGTAAGGAGCGCCGACGTAGGCTGGAAGTGACGATTGCGGGCCGGCTCATCGATGTGCTTCCCCGCTTGACCGGCGCCCCTTGGAGGTTGGAACGTGGCCGCTGGAGCGAAACGAGTCGAACAGCTGGACCGGGTGGTCATCCGGTTCGCGGGTGACTCGGGCGACGGCATGCAGCTGACGGGTGACCGGTTCACATCCGAGACCGCGCAGCTCGGCAACGACATCTCTACGCTGCCCAACTTCCCGGCCGAGATCCGCGCCCCAGCAGGAACCCTGCCCGGCGTGTCGAGCTTCCAGGTGCACTTCGCCGACTACGACATCCTCACACCCGGCGACTCGCCGCACGTGCTGGTCGCGATGAACCCGGCCGCGCTCAAGGCCAACCTTGCCGACCTGCCCTCCGGCGCCGACATCATCGTCAACACCGACGAGTTCACCAAGCGCAACCTGCAGAAGGTCGGATACGCGGCAAGCCCGCTCGAGGACGGCTCGCTGGCCGATTACTCCGTGCACCCGGTCGCTCTGACCTCGATGACCGTCGGCGCGCTCGCCGAGCTCGGTGTCGCGAAGAAGGACGCCGAGCGGGCCAAGAACATGTTTGCGCTGGGTCTTCTGAGCTGGATGTATTCTCGCCCGTTCGAGTCGACCCTGCGGTTTTTGGAGCGCAAGTTCGCCAAGCGCCCCGACCTTGTCGCCGCGAACAAGGCGGCCTTCCAGGCCGGCTGGAACTTCGGCGAGACCACCGAGGACTTCTCGATCCGGTACGAGGTGAAACCGGCCAAGATGCGGCCGGGCACCTACCGGAACATCACCGGTAACCAGGCGCTCGCACTCGGTCTGGTGGCCGCCGGTGTCCGGTCGAAGCTGCCGGTGTTCCTCGGCGCCTACCCGATCACCCCGGCGTCGGACATCCTGCACGAGCTGTCCAAGCACAAGCGGTTCGGCATCACCACGATGCAGGCGGAAGACGAGATCGCGGCGATCGGTGCGGCGCTGGGCGCGGCGTACGGTGGGGCGCTCGGCGTCACCACCACCTCCGGCCCCGGTGTGGCGCTCAAGGGCGAGACGATCTCGCTGGCGATCGCGCTCGAGTTGCCGCTGGTGATCGTCGACGTGCAGCGCGCCGGTCCGTCCACCGGCATGCCGACCAAGACCGAACAGGCCGACCTCAACATGGCGCTGTACGGGCGGCACGGCGAGGCGCCGCTCGCGGTCATCGCGCC